>JAISKD010000012.1 GCA_031261065.1 Mycoplasmataceae bacterium | reverse complement strand
TGTGAGGAAAGGCCAGAAATAAATGGTCTTATAATAAAAGTGAAAGAGATTATGACTGAAAGCAAAGGACGAGGTGTTATTAGAAATAAAACTAAACAACCTTCACTAAGAGAGATAGTTCTTGATATAAAATCATCTGTGTCAAATCTGACCTCAAGATTTGATGGTCTTGAGAAACGATTTGACAACATTGTTGCTAAAAATAACCTCAAAGAGTAATCTTTATATAAGTAAGATAACTTTGTAAATAACAAATGAACATATTTATAAAGTTATGCTTATAATTTATATATAAGGAAGAAGGTGAATATATGTCAAAAATAATAGTTAAAGACGACAACGTCAATGATGCAATTAAGAAATTTGGTAGAATAACTTCTGAAACAAGACGTTCAATGAAGAGACACGAGTACTACCTTCGTCCCGGAATGAGAGCTGTAGAGAAATCTAAAGAAGCTAAGAAATTTGCAAGCAAGAGAAAGAAATTTGCTTAATATCTTTTAGAATAAATTTTATATGATTATTAATGCAACGGCAAAGTATGTGTATGAAGCATTAGAAGCATTTGCCGATGAGATGCCATCGCCATTTAAAAAAGTTAAGCAAATTAGTGAATCTGTATTTCAAATTACTGCTAAAACTATTTTTTTGGGCCCGCTTGTTGTTTTCAGAATTGAAATTTCTGAAGTTGATGATCTCAGAACTTCGGTTTTACGTGTTAAAAATGGTTTCTTTCATCCAGAAAATGCTAGTCCAGTTGCAGAAAGAGAAAGAGTTAAATGCCTAGATGTTTTATTAACATACCTTGAGAAATATCTTGCTAAAATAAATAAGCTAACTAATAACGCGAAAACCGTAAACATTAATCATAATACAACCAACAACATAATACAGAATCGTTCACCTGTTGAACTCAAAGAACTTTTACTTGATGCCATGGATTTATATAAAGCAGGAGTAATAACTAAAAAAGATTATGAAACACAGAAAGCACAGATCATGAAAGAAATTTCTAAATCAGGAAATTAGTATTACTCAAAAATAACTTAATATTCATTTAGAGAATATATTTTTAAGCCAGAATTGTTCTCAATGTATTTCGTTAATGCTTTAATTACATTACGATACTCATCTTTATATTTCTGCAATTCTTCTGAATTATCATTGAACAAATAAAATATTGTTTTTGAGAAAAATAATCCGTAGTTCTCTTTTTGTTTTTTGGCACATGCATTGCATAGCATGCCATGCTTTGCAAATGAAATAGTTTTGAGTGTATTTGAGGAACATTCTACACATTTATTCACTTCTAAATTCAAACCGGACAATTTGCAATAATCTCTAAGCATCAACATTACTATGTAATCTTCAGATTCTTTTTCAGAAATTATTTCTTTCAAGTATGTGGCATAAAAATCATAATGTTTCTTGGTGGTTTTCTCACTTTTGTAAATCAGTTCGTTCAATAATAGAAATGGAACCTTCATTCCTAAATTTCATTCAACAGCTTCAATGACATTAGCTTTTTTTAATCTACTTACCTTATCGCGTGATCTTGCTTCAAAAATTTCAAAACTATCTAAATTTCCTAGAAAAAGATTTCTACCATTTGACGACTCAATCTTTCGACTTCCAAGTGACATAGCTGCATATTTTCTTCCATCCTTACTAATAAAAGTAATAATTTCATCGAATAAGTTAAAATCTGATTTATTTATTAAATATCCGTCAACAATGGTTTCACTCATAACTATATAATATAATTATAAATTAAGGCTGGAGTGTCGAAACTGGTAGACGAAGTAGACTCAAAATCTACCGTTAGCAATAACTTATGGGTTCAAGTCCCTTCTCCAGCACCATTTTTCTAAACAATTAATTATATTTGCTCATTATTTTTTCAAAAGGTTCGCCGTCTATGTAATCAATTATTGCATTTGCGGCTTTTTCAATCCCGCTATTTAGTTTCTTAATATCTTCTTCATTATTGGGTTTGCCTGTTACATAATCGCTTATTGGAATAAAATGATCTGCTGGTCTTCCAATTCCTATTCGTATACGTTTAAAATCTTGTGTACCCATTTCAGAAATGATACTGTTTAACCCATTCTGTCCGCCAGAAGATCCATTCTTTCTAATTCTTATTTTTCCTGGTTCAGTTTCAAGGTCATCACAAATTACTAAAACATCTTCTGGTGATATTTTAAAAAACTGGCAAAGTGGTTGTATAAATTTTCCCGATAAGTTCATATAAGTATAAGGCTTGGCAATAATTAAATCGTCACCAACCTTAGCGTATATTCCATTAAATTTATTTTTATCTAAATCAATTGATTTTTTTGCAGCAACAATGTCAATTGCTGAGAATCCGGCGTTATGTCTTGTTCCATTATACTCTGCAGGATAATTACCTAGACCCACTATTAACTTCATAAGTTTATTTTATGTCTATTTTCCATGTTTCGATGCGTTTACATATTTTACTATATTTTTATTAAGTTCATCTATCTTATCTTCAGCTCTTAATTCTAAATCTTTATTATCTAAGGATTTCAAACTAGCATTAACACTCATTAATCTCTTAAATTCTGTTAACTTCTCTGTTTCATTTTCGAGTATGTCATAAACAATTTCCTCATTAACAACTTCATTTGCATATAATTTCCTATTTCTGATGCGGCTTATGATGAAATCATATATAGCTATCGTTTCGTTATCAACTTTTTTACGTAGTAGTCCGATATCTCTATAAACTTTCTCAATATACTTATTTTCTATTACACATATCGCTAACAACGTTGCATACAATTTTTTAGCATTTTCTAGATACTGTCTTGTCTTTTTAATATTTTTGAGATACTGCTCTTTCTTACTTACTTTGGAAATTGGTACATATCTATAACCCACTACCTCCTCTGTTATTTCCGTATCGCCTCATTCATCTGGCCCATAACATGTATATTCTGAAATGGGCACTTTTTTGTAGGCTAGTTTACTATTGTGAGGTGTTTTCTCACTATATTTTTCGAGTATATCTTCATATTCCAATCCAGATTTTTCTGATAAAAGTTTAAGGTGTAATGTTTTTAAACTTTTGTCGCCAAATTTTGCAATATAACTAACTAAGTCATTAACATGTTTTAGTGTGTCGTCAAGTGGTTTTTTAATTTCAAAAGCTTTATTTATTTGTCATGAAATGAAATCTACTCTTTCTGATAGAACATTTTCTACTGATTCCTTACCATTTTTTGTCATTAATTCATCGATATCCTTAATACCATTAACTGATCCAACAACGCTTACATTGAATTTATTTTCAACTAATTTATTTCCATTAGCAATCGTTGCTAATTCACCAGCTTTATCATTGTCGAAAGCAAGAATTATTGTGTGTAGTCCAGTTAATGTACGTAGTAATGCGATGTGTTTGTCGGTAAGTGATGTTCCCATGGTGGCAACCGCATTGTATATTCCGGCACGATAAAATCCGATAACATCCATGAAGCCTTCACAGATAATTAATTTATCAATTTTTTGAGTTTTAGCATTGTTGAAATTGTAAAAAGTATTTGATTTCTCAAAAACTGATGTTGAACCAGTATTTAAATATTTAGGTTCTTCATGTGGTTTAATAGTTCTTCCGCTGAAACCAACAATATATCCGCTAGCATCTTTAATAGGAAAAGTGATCCTATCTTGAAAGAAATCATATATTTTTCCACTTTCCTTTATTGTTATTAAGCCAACCTCTTTTAACTCTTGTTCATTTCAAACACTATTCTCATCTTTTTTTCCAAGCATTTCATCTTTATTTGTTAAGATGTTAAAAATCATATCATATTTATTTTGAGCATAACCAATGTTGAAATATTTTATGGTATTATCATCTAAGCCTCTATTGTGCAAATAATCTAGATAATGAGCATTTTCTGGGTTGTATAAAAAACCTTCATAAAACTCAGATGCAAGTGCATTAGCATTTAATAATCTTTTAACTTTTGGATTGAGTGCTGTAGCATTAGCTTTTTTTAACAAACTCTCAACATTAACTCCGCACTGTTCTCCAACCAATATTGCCGCCTCAATAAAACTTATTTTCTTAAATTTTTCCACAAAATTTATAGTGCTGCCAGCTTCACCACATGCAAAACATTTTCATACCTTTTTTTGCGGTGAAACGGATAACGACGGAGAAGTGTCCTGGTGAAAAGGACAAATACCAACATAATTAGCACCCTTATGCTCTAGTTTTATATATGAGCCAATAATACTAACTATGTCTGCTTTTTGGTTTATTTCATCGAAAATACTTTGCTGCCCATTATACATATTCATATTATATTTATATAGGTTAGTACTTTGTCCCCTATTTGTCCCCTATTTATCTATTAAAAATTGACTCAAATATCTCAGAATAGTTGTCAATTAAATGGAATTCAATGTTCTCATATATTTCTTTTGGTATTTCTTCTAAATATCTTTCATCATCCTTAGGAATGAATATTTCAGTAACACCAGCTCTGAATGCTCCCATTGATTTTTCTTTAACTCCACCAATGATTCCGACTTTTCCACGAAGTGTTATTTCACCAGTCATAGCTATGTTATTAGGAATTACTTTGTTAGTAAGTGCACTAATAATAGCTGTTGTTAAAGTTACACCAGCAGATGGGCCATCTTTTGGAATTCCTCCGGCAGGGGCATGAATATGAATGTCTGTTTTGTCTCAGTTTATTTCGTTAATGCCAAATTCTTTTGAATGAGCACGAACATAACCTAAAGCAACTTGTGCTGATTCGTTCATTGTCTTTTCAAGATTACCGGTAATAACAATCTTTCCCTTACCTTTCATTACAGAAACTTCAATTGGTAATAATTCTCCACCAACAGATGTTACAGCCATTCCGTTAACTACACCAGGTACAGGGAATTTATCTTTAATTGTGTGATCGTAGATTATTTTTCCTAAATAGTCTTTAACGTTGGCTGGAGTTATAACAACGTTCTTAACAGTGCCACGTTGTTCTTGAACAATATATTTTCTAACTATCTTTTGGATAAGTCTGTCTAGTTCACGAACTCCTGCTTCACGAGAATAATGTTGGATGATAGATAAAATTGCATCATCTTCAAAAGTCATTTCTCCTTCAAGGATAGATGAATTTTTTAAAACTCTAGGAATAATGTGTTTTTTAGCAATGTTTAGTTTTTCTATTTCTGTATAAGAAGAGATATCAATAATTTCAAGACGGTCATATAACGCATATGGAATATTATTTGGGTAGTTAGCAGTACATACGAATAGTACATTTGACAAATCGTAATTTTCCTCAATATAGTTATCGTTGAACATTGCGTTTTGCTCTGGATCAAGTATTTCTAACATAGCAGAAGCTGGGTCACCTTTTTGATCGCTAGCCATTTTATCTATTTCATCAAGAAGAATTAGCGGATTAATTACACCAGCTTTTTTCATTCCTTTAATAATACGTCCTGGCATAGCACCAACATAAGTTTTTCTGTGTCCTCTTAATTCGGATTCATCATGAACACCACCTAAAGAAATTTTAACAAATTCTTTGTTTAATGCTTCAGCGATTGATTTTGCTAATGATGATTTACCAACACCAGGTGGTCCTACTAAACACATAATTGGTGACTTAGCTTTTGGATTTCTCGATCTAACTGCTAGATATTCAACAATTCTTTCTTTTACTTTGTCAAGACCAAAGTGAGAGTCATTTAAAACTTTCTCAACATTAACGATTGAGTTATTATCTTTAGATTCTTGTCAGTATGGAAGGTCAAGTAATCATTCAATATGAGAACGAGAAACAGCTGCTTCTTGTGGATGAGCACCTTCCATCTTTTCAATCTCTTCTAAAACTCTTGCTTTGATTTCCTTTGGATATGGCTCTTCTTCAGCTCTTTTTCTAAGAGCAGCAACATCGTTGTCTTTAGGAGAAATTTGACCAAGCTCGCTCTTAACGGCTTTCATTTTCTCTCTTAAATAGAATTCTTTTTGTTGTTTAGAAAGAGTTTCATTTATTTTCTTACTTATATCGTTGTCTATTTTCTGTTTGTCCATTGGAGAAATCATAATAGATGCAACTTTTTCTAATCTTTTAGTTACGTCTGTTTCTTCAAGAATAGATTGTTTAGTTTTAAGATCGATAGTTGTAATACTAGCTGCAACGTAGTCAGTTATCTTACTAGCGCTAGGTGTTCCTAAAAATAAACCTTTAAGTCCATCTTGTTCTTCTTTTGACATTTCAGTTACAGATTCTTTTACTAAAGAATAAATATCTTTAATCTTTTGAGTATTTTCTTTGCTTGTAATATTTGTTTCCTTTAATTCAGTGTAATCACATGTTAAAGTATGGTTATGTTCAATTAAGTCGTTAACCTTTACACGTTTAACACCCTTAACTACAACATTGATATCTCCGTCTTCTAATTCCTTTGACGAAACAATTGAACATAATGTACCTACTTCAAAAATTTGTTCTTTTTTCGGGTCTTCAATATCCGGAGAAATTTGAGAACAAATTATAATCTTCTTGTCTTTTAATGCTAGTTTAATAGAGTTGACTGATTTAGTCCTGCCAACTTCTATCTCTGTTTTTGCTCCAGGGAATACAACAATTCCTCTGGTTAATAATAATGCTCTTTCCATAACCCTTTAGTTATAGTATAGTGTTTTTTTTATAAATTAGCAAACAAACACACTGAGTGCTAATTTATTCTTTATTAAGTAAACTTAAAATATCGTCAATTTTATCAAGATTTACACTTCCACCTTGAGCAAAATCTGGTTTTCCACCACCAGTACCGTTACTTACTTTATTTATTTTGCTAATGATTGCTTGTGCATCTATTTTCTTATTTTTATCTGAACATATTACGTATTGGATTTTTCCACCAATAACATTAATACCAACGAATGCATGGTCTTGGTATTGATTAACCAAATCATTAAAAGCATTAATTATATTTTTAATGTTTTGATCATGGTATACTTGATATTCAATATTACCAGAATTAGAAATCTCACGAGCTGTTGTTTTGATATTAGCCATATCTGTCTCAGCTTTTGTCTTTTCATATTTAGTTATTAACTTAATATAGATTTCGTTTAAAGTATTGAATGTACGTTGTACATGCTTAAGATTTTTCTGACTAATCTTATATGATATTTCAGTAGCAAGTTCACTGAATTCCTTATCTTCAATTTTTAATTCGATAAGTTCATTAACTAATTTAGTGATTTTAGTTTGTAATGCTTCTAATTCACTATCGATATAACAATCAATAGTTTCTTTAGAAGTGATTGCTTCAATTCTTCAAGCACCACTACCTTTAGTTGTTACTTTTGTAATTAAGAAGTTTTCAATATCTCCTAAATGTGAAACATGTGTTCCTCCACATATTTCTTGTAGTCCACCCATCTTAACAAGACGAAGCTTACCCTTAACCTTAGCATATACTTCTGCGAAGTGTCCAACAGCATTTCTTTCCTTTGCTTCGTCATATGTTACAAGGTCTGTTTCAACTTCGCAATTAGATGCTATCAATTCATTTACTTTGTCTTCAACAAGCTGAATTTGTTCATCGGTTAGTTTTGTTGGATATAAGAAATCGAAAGTCATTTTATCTGGAGATTTAAATGCACCTTCTTGTTTGATGTTAGAAGAAATATATTTATTAAGCACATGTTCTAATAAATGCTCTACTGAGTGATTCTTACTAACAGCCTCACGGTATTTCTTATCTACCTTTTGATTGAATTTATCATGGAGTTTGATATTGATTCCATCAAGATCAACAAAAATAAAGTGTTGACCATTAGGACCTTTAATAACATCTGTAACTTCGAATGCATCATTTTCTTTAGAAATAGTTCCAATATCATGGATTTGTCCACCTGATGTTGCATAGAATATGGTCTTATCAAAAACTAATCAACAAGCAGATGAAGATTGTTGTAATGGTTCAAATTTCTCATCAAATATTCCGATTAGATTAGAATCATTTAACTCATATTGTCCATAAATGAATTCTGCATCATCTTTGAAATTAAGAAGACCAGTTGATTGCACTGCCATTCCTTTAATTTCAAGATTAGCACGAGAAATATTTTGGTGTTTTATAACCATTTCATTAAACTTATCTTCATCAATTTCAATATTTTTTTCAATCGATAGTTCTTTAATAACTTCAAAAGGGAAACCGTATGTATCTGATAATTTAAATACTGTTTCAGGATCTAATTTATTTGACTTAGCAATTGTATCAGCAAATAACTTATATCCTTTTGATAATGTTTGACCAAATAATTTTTCTTCTTTTTCTAATGTCTCAATTATTTGACTTTGGTAAGTTACTAATTCAGGATAGAAGTCTTTCATAACTTCTACAACTGCTTTAGCAACTTCACCTAAGAATGGTTTTTCGATGTTTATTTTTCTAGCCACAACGATTGAACGTCTGATCAACCTTCTAATAACACTTCCTCTATCTTTATTAGAAGGTTGTGCACCGTCACCAATAGCAAATGTAGCTGATCTGATATGGTCTGCTATAATTTTGAATGCTTTATTGTATCCTTTTTGAACATAGTCATCTGTAAAGTATGCATCCATATCATACTTGCATGTAGATAATGTTTCAATCTTCTTAATAATGCCTTGGAATGTGTCTGTATCATAATTTGTAGGCACACCTTGTAGAGCACATGTTATTCTTTCAAGGCTAGCTCCAGTATCAATATTCTTTCTGGCAAGTTCAGAATAATTGTTGTGTCCGTCATTATTGTATTGACTGAAAACGATATTTCAAATTTCAACATATCTGTCATTTTCAATATCTTCAAAGAATAGTTTTTCACCTAAACCATTCTTATCATATTTAATACCACGGTCATAGTGTATTTCTGTACAAGGACCACATGGTCCTTGACCAACATCTCAAAAGTTACGATCACGTCCACATTTAATTAAATGTTTTTCATTTAATCCTAATGAAACTCATTTGTTATAAGCGATTTCATCATCAGCAAAAACAGTAATATATAGTAAATCTTTTGAGATGTTTAATTCCTTTGTTAAGAATTCTCATCCAAATTCAATAGCTTCTTCTTTGAAGTAATCACCAATTGAGAAGTTTCCTAACATTTCAAAGAAAGTGTGGTGTCTAGCTGTTACACCAACATTTTCTATATCATTAGTTCTAATTGATTTTTGACAGTTAACGATTCTTTTACTTGGTGGATTTTTAACACCAGTAAAATAATCTTTAAGTGTTGCTACACCTGAATTAATTCATAGTAAAGATGGGTCATTTACTGGAATTAAAGATTTAGGTGGAATAAAATAGTGACCTTTTGATTCAAAGAATTTAATTCATTTGTTTCTTAAATCTGAAGTAGATATCTTACTCATATAAATATTATAGTTTTTTAGAAGTAGAAGTATTTATATGAAATATAACGAGGTATTATCATAGAAATAGGTCTTAATTATTTCTCGTATTGACTAATATCGGGATATTTTTTATCTAGGAAAGCTTTAACCTTAGCCTTATCTTTATTTGTATCTTTAGCTCTTGCATTTATAGCATACAAGTTTGGGTTAAATTTCTTTATTTTCCAAAGGGACTTTGAAGTAGTGTATGCATTCATAGATAAGCTTTCATGTTTAGAAAGCTTATGTATAATAGTATTTCCGTTTCTATATGAATAAAGATTCGCAAATAAATGTTGAAGATTGTAATTAGAACGCAAAGGAGAAGTTTGTGTATAGAATAGTAAGTTTTTTCATTGACTATTTTCCATAGACTTAAAATCGCTAATTACATTTGGATCCATGCAATGAGTTATACCTCAATAGTTCTTTGGATTATATTCCTTAAAAATTTCAGCATAGGCATTAAAAACTTGCAAATGAAAATGGTGTTTAATACCACTGTATTTTTTAAGGTAAACTATTGGTTTTCCTTCAGCAGTGAAAAAATATGATTTATCTAAACTTTTATTAACAAAGTAATCATCACTAGCTCTTAAAAAATGTTCTGATAAACCTTTGATTTTATATATAAGAGCTTCAATGGCATTTGTATTAAACAAATCTTTTTCATTTTTAAAGGCAAGCTCTTTTACATCCACTAAAGAAATTTTAGGATTATCTAAATTTATAAAAGGCGGTATCTGGCCGTCGACAATTATGTAAATATGATTTATTCATGGGAGATATTTATCAACACCACGTAATGAATATTTAAGTTCGTCCATTTGCATGATGTGGTTTAGACCATTTTCTTCTGTTAACACATCTGAAGAATCTTTAAATTTATTCTTATTTATACATGCATTTTTTCTCTTAAAAAAACTTTGGTCGCTGCCATCGCATCATAGATATACCAAGTCTACCGGAAAATCATACTGTCCCATATATTTGTTATAAGCATAAAACATATAAAGTTCAGAAAAAGTTAGTATCAAAAAACTATACTCTTATAAATCGTTTTTCTAAACTTCATATAATATACTAAAATTAAATAGATCATTATGGAATTAAAAAATAAAGTTATTTGTTACCTAGGTGATAGTATCACACAATTCAATTATTATGTTACATCTGTAAATAATGAATTTAAACCTAAAAAATTTATAAATGCTGGTTTATGAGGAACGAGGATTGCTAAACAAAAATCACCAACAATTTCTTATCCTTATAAAGATAAGGATTATATATCACGTGTTGGTGATTTAGATAAAGCATCCAATTTAGTTATTGTGTATGGTGGTACAAATGATTTTGACCACGGAGATGCACCATTAGGAAAAATAGGAGATAAAACAGCTTGAACATTTTATGGCGCTCTAGAAGTTCTAATTAAGAAACTTCATACACAATGTCCAAAAGCTAAGTTTATTTTTATTACACCAACTAAGAATATAAACCAAGATAGTAAGTTTGGAGAAAATAAGAAAAAGGCAAGTGGTACAATGAGTGACTATGTAAATGCCATTATCAATGTTTGTGGTAAACATGATATACCAGTAATTAATTTATTTACAGTTCCTGAACTTGACCCAAGAGATCCTCAATTAAAAGCTAAGTATTTTATTGATGATGAACATCCTACACACTTGGGTCATGATATAATAGCAAGTAAATTAATTGCTTTAATCAAGAAATTATAGTTTAATCTTTATATAAGATTTTACCGCTCATTTCAATTGCTAATTTAGGACGGTACTTATCATATATCTTTCTTAGTCCTTCTTTTTTAGTAACAGGACCTTCATGCTGAATTTTACCTTCCGCAATAATTACACAGTAAGTAGCATATGCTTCAAATTCAGCGAGGTTATGTGTTGACACAAATATTGTCTTACCTTCTTTTTTAAGCTCTTCCATAATCTTATAGAAGACTTCTCTGTTATCTGGGTCAAGATTTTCAGTAGGTTCATCCATTACTAAGACATCAGGATCATTAATAAGGGATTGAATAATCATTACTCTTTTTCTTTGACCCGAAGACATAGCGGGTAAGGAAATGTTTAGTTTATCACCAATATTAAGTACATCAGCATAATGTTGAATTCTCTTACTTATTTGTTCTCTTTCTATATCATAGAATTCTGACATTTGGAATAGAAAGTTTCAGGCTGACATTTTTGGGAAGTTCTCTTTTTCAGGAACGTATCCTAATTTATAATGAAGTCCTGAATCTTTATAATCTAGATCACACACTTTAATATCTCCACTATTAAGCATATAAAGATTCATTACTGATTTTATTGTTGTGGTTTTACCAGCACCTGATGCTCCAATAAAAACAGTAATACTTCCAGAAGGTACGGTAAAAGATACATTATCTAATAACTTCTTTTCTCCTACCTGCATATTCAGGTTTGTTGCTACTATACCATTTGCCATATCACTATACCCTTACATTTGCCTTATTAGTTAAAACAAACCCTCCAATTGTGCCAACTACAGATATTGGTAAAAGAATTAGTAAAGGCATATATAGTGCAGTAATATCATATAAACCTGTTACAGAAAAATGAGATCCTAATGCTGTTTGGGCAACAATATAAATAATGATTGTAAATAATAACATCAGAATTGAAGTTAGCTTTTCTTTTAAATAGTATTTATAGCATGTACCCATTACTGAACCTGCACTTATTGAAAGTAAAAGACCGATTAAAAGAAAAGCTAAACGTTTAGCATCAAGTGTGTCAGTTGTAACAGCATTGCTGTCTAGCGGTGTCATAGATCGTCCATCTGGACCAGCTATTATTCATCCTAGAACACATAGGATCATTACAAGGACGAATAACATGAATGTAATAGTTAATGATGATAATAATTTACCTAGCATATATGCATTTCTACTAACTGGTCTTGATAAAATATATGTTCTCTCATCTACATTAGCATTATTTTCAGCCATCATAGATGAATAGAAACAAGATAATGGAACTAGTGTAGTTAGAGAACCACTTATTATCATACCGTAGTCAATTTGTTTTATTGCAGTTGGTAAAATAATAAATACTAATAAACAAATTACTAAATATACTCCTGCAAAAAGATATGCATATGGTCTGTGCGCTACATTGTACAATGAATTTCTATAAACCTTGTACCAATTCTTTAGCATATATTTAAATTATATGTATTTCTGAAGATGTTTGTGCGTCTACACACAAACAATGTTACATTCATTAAATTAATTTAATTAAATCTGAAATTCATCCCTTACCGATACAATCATTACTTAATTTACCTTTATAGTCGTTTAAGGCTTTTTTGATGGCACTGTTGTAATTGTTTTTACCCAATCCACTTTGTAAAGTGTAAGCAAAAAGAGGATTATCTTGCGGTTCTAATTTATTCGCATCTAATGTTGTATCGCCTATACCTGTACTTCCTGATGATGAATCAATTAGGGAAGTATTGTAATAATATTTTTGATTTGCTCCATTATTGTCAGTAGTAGCTTTTGTTCAGTTTGAAACAGCGTCATCTTTATTAGAGTAAAATTTTGGTACACCCTCGAGTATACTGTCCTCTGCATTTCAATCACTGCTAACCACCGCCATTGTGCCTGTGCTACCCACAGTTAATGCATCTCCAGCTAAACTAATAATGGCATTACTATTACCCTTAACATCTCCGATGGACAAAATACCAGCTAAACTGCCATTAATTGCGGTGATACAGTTATATGCAATGCTAGGCCCTTGTTGAGTGCTTTCTTCTTGATATAGGTCACCCAGCGAAAAGCATGTACCTTGAGATACATTAATTTCACATATCGCTCCAAGTTGAATGTCTGAACCATAAATTTCACCACTATTCACCGCGGTAACATTACTTCCTTCACTGGCTGCTTCAATACCAATGTAGCCGTTAATTTTAACTATTCGCGAATGTGTTACACCAAGCCATACTCCATAGGCATAGCCACTCGCTCTACTGCTTTTTATTGACAATATACCAGTATTTTCAAAATTACAACCCGTAGTGGTTGATGCACTACCTCCAAAGTAAACGCCCGTTGCAATTAATCCTGAAGAAGATATGTTAAAAACACCGTGATTAACAACAGATGCCTCGGAATTGCAATCACCTTTAATATATACCCCATATACTGCACCTTCTGAATAAGTTACATTAATTGAAAAATAAACATTTTGCTCAATAGTTAAATGACCAGAATATTCTGTGCCTTCTGCTGGATTCGTAGTAGACCCTACAGCAATTCCGACAGCACTACCAGTGGTTGTGTTATTAATATCAAATGATCCACTTACAAGAGTAACATTCTGGTCAAAATCAATTAATAACCCTAAACTTAATGATTCATCTTTAGCAATAGAAAAATGCGAACCTTCATATTGCTTGTATTCGGCATAAGCACGCAAGTCTAAAAGAGAGTTGAAACCTGAGTTTGATTCCCCGTGTTTGTAATAGACAGGAGTACCAGATTCAACAATACAGCTGGCCGGTATATCGTCAAAGCTAATTTCAAGTGGAGCTTCTTCTTTATTTTCACTACAGCTTGTTTGTAATAACATAGGAACAGAAGCAACAGCAGGTGTTATAAATAATAATGGGAGAATAAATTTTGTTTTTTTCATATTTCAAATTAGTTATAATAGGAAAACCTCTTTTTTTATTTATTTTTAGTAACATAGTTAAAGTTTAAAAGAATTGTTGAATTTTAATGAAAATAACTGATTTTAAAATAAATATCAGCAATGGACTATGCAGCTATTTATTTAAATTCAACAAAAAATACCATAGATCTTAGTATCACAAAATCATTGAAGTTATTTTCTTCACACGTAAGTAACGTGTTCGATAATGCATACACTGGTATACATGTCCTTTAATATATAGCTTGCATTTCTTTTATTACATTCATTAAAATGAATTAAGTAATCCTTGAATTCATCCCTTACCGATACAATCATTACTTAATTTACCTTTATAGTTGTTTAAGGCTTTGTGGATGGCACTGTTATAATTATCTTTACCCGCTCCACTTTGTAAGGTGTAAACAAAAAGAGGATTATCTTGTGGTTGCAATTTAGTTTGTTCTAATGTCGTGTCACCTTTACCTGTATTTGGTGATGTTGATTTAATTAGGTCATTATTGTAATAATATTTTTGATGTGCTCCATTATTGATAGTAAGCTTTGTTCAACTCGAACCAGATTCATTTTTGCTTGAGTAAAATTTCGGTTCGCCCTTGAGTATACTATTTTCCCCTCAACGTCCGTCACCGCCGTAATTAGCGATCGTTGACGTGATATCCCCCGAGATTAATGTGTCTCCGGCTAAGTTGATAGTACACTTACTATTGTCAATTCCTGCTTTAAAATCAATAGCAACTGCCATTTCCGAAGCATTAATTGCGGCGATACCATTATATGTAATATTGGTTACGTGTTTCGTGCCTTCTTTTTGGCATATACGACCCAATGCATAGGCAATAGCGTCGGTTGCATTAGTTTCGCATATCGCGCCAAGTTGAACGTCCGAACCATCAAGATCGTCTGTGGTTACTCCATAAGCTGTTCCGTCTGCACAGTCGACGCCAATATAACCAGTAATTTTTATTTTTCGTTGATGTGTTTCACCAAGATGTACCCCTACTGCAAGACCACCCTCACTACTTTCCTTTATTGATAATATACCAGTATTTTCAAAATTACAACCCGAAGTGATATTCGAATCACCATCAATTAGAATACCCAATGCATCACCTTCTACAGAAGATATGTTAAAAACACCATGATTAACAACAGATGCTTCAGAACTGCAATTACCTATAATAGTAATCCCATTCGCTGAATTAGTTGCGTTAATTGAAAAATAAACATTTTGCCCAATAGTTAAATGACCAGAATATTTTGTACCTTCTACCGGGTCTGTAGTAGACCCTACAATGATTCCGTTAACACTATTAGCGGTTGCATCATTAATATCAAATGTTCCGCTTACAAGAGTAACATTCTGGTCAAAACCAATTAATAGTCCTAAACTTAATGTTTCATCTTTAGCGATAGAGAAATGGGAACCTTCATATTCCTTGTATTCAGCATAAGCACGCAAGTCTAAAAGAGGGTTGGCATCTGGGATTGAGTTCCCATGTTTGTAATAAACAGGAGTACCACTTTCAACAATACAATTGGCCGGTATATCATCAAAGCTAATTTCGAGTGCCTCTTCTTCTTTGTTTTCACTACAACTTGTTTGTAATAACATAGGAACAGAAGCGAGAGCAGGTGTTATAAATATTAATGGGAGAATAAATTTAGTTTTTTTCATATTTCAAATTAGTTATAATATGAAAACTTCTTTTTTATTTATTTTTAGCAACATGGTTAAGGTTTAAAAGAACTGTTGAATTTTAATAAAAACAACTTATTCTAGACTGAATATCCTCAATAGGCTGTACAGCTATTAACTAAAATTAAACAAAAAATATCATAAATTTAAGTGCATCAAAATTATCGAAGTTATTTTTCTTCATACCTTTATAAACGTGTTGATAATACACACACTGGTATATAGTCTTAATATACTAGTGCATGTATTTCTTTGTTTTCAAAAATTGAAATTAATTTTATTTATAGTGTATTTAAGAAACGATGACTTCTTATTTTAATACTATTTCTTCTTTTAAAACCCAAGGTGCGTGCTTCATTTTGTATCTGGAGCACTCCACTTTTTGGGTGTAATCTAATGGCACGGGTGGCAGGAATCGAACCCACAAAGTCGGTTTTGAAGACCGAAGTTTTACCGTTGAACTACACCCGTAATAACTTATATATTGATTATATCATATATTTGTTAGTGAGTACAAGTACATGACTAAAAAACGGTGTCTCTAATATGGAGACACCGTTGTTTATTGTTATCGCTTAATTATTTCTTGCTTGGTAAAACAAGTAATGCAACGATTCCTGGTAAAATGAAACAGATGAAACCGATTATGACTACTGTAAGTCTAGAAACTTTATAGTCTTCAGTTGTAAGATTATTTTTTAATACTGCACAGCATATTAGACCTGGAAGTCATGCAAGAAATGAAAGAATGATGATTATTATTTTGTAGTTTGTTGAATTTGTTTGTATATTGCTCATAGAAATATTATGTTGATTTAATGTATAAATTATAAATATTTTTTTAAACTAGTTTATAGTTTATACTAAAAATATGAAGAAATACTCAAAGAAATTAAAACTTATTCTACTATCAACTTGTGTAGTAGCAACAGCGATGGCTGTTACTTTACCATTGGTTTTATGCCATGGCAAAACTACCAAACCAGTTGATCCGGTTATACCTGCTGAGCATTTAAAGATTGCCGAGGGATTAGTTATTGGTTTTGATGAACCATATCGTGAGGAATGGGGTACTCATTTACAAATTCCTGATGGTGCATGAGGGATAAAAGAAAATTGTTTTCAAAATTGCAACATTAAAAGTGTTGATTTGCCATCTACAGTAGCGACCATTCAATCGTATGCCTTCGCTGGATGCCCAATAGAAAAAGTTACTATTGACCCCGCAAATGAAGAGCTTGAGATTAAAGAACTTGGTTCTGGAGGAATAGTTGTGCAGAAAGGGGACCAGACTCTTAGCATTTTGGGTTGCTTAGCTTATGGAGATATTTCATTTGAAGATATCAGTTTAATATCTGGTATTCCATCTTTTCATGATTGTGCAGGTATAACGAGTGTTAATTTAACGCACATAACATCATTATCGAATGATTATTTGTTTAGCAATTGCTCCAATTTGCGTGTAATAACTGGCGAAGATAGTCTTATAAACATTACAGGTGACAAAATTTTCCAAAATACACATATTGAAAATTTTAATATAGCAGCCAGTGTCTCAAGCATCGGTGAAATGTCTTTTGAATTCGCCACCTTCGATAGTATAACATGTAGCGAAGAAAACTCTGATTTCAAAATTTTTCACTTAGGAGCTAATGGTGGAGCATTGGTAGATAAAACTGTTGATGTGTGAACAGATACCACCGTAGCTAAAGGAGAATGCGCCTACGGGACGGTTGATTTTCCAACTAATCCAGAATTAACATCTATAAAAGGGTTTGGATACACTGGAATCAAATCTTTAATAACTCATGACAACATAACTAATATAACTGGCACATTTTCCCAATCACATTCTCTTACTTCTATAACATTATCTAAAAATCTAGCAACTATGCCTTACAATTGCTTTGCCAGTTGTCCATTGGCTGAGTGCATAATTACCGACAACTCATATTTCCATTTGTTAAGTTTGGGCAGTGGTTTTGTTTTAGTACCAATTTCTACAACTCATTTTACAAATGCAAGTGTAGCAGTAGGGAGAATTGCATTTGGAAATTTGTCTTTCCAAAATGAGACTGGACTAACGGCTATTGCTGAAGAGGCATTTTATGAATGTTCTGGAATTTTATCAGTTAACTTTTCAGGATTACCATCTCTTTCTACGATATCAGCGAGTTCTTTTTCACAGTGTGCCAACTTATCATCCATAATTTCTTTTGGCTCAATAAACTCTATTGGATACCGGACTTTCCAGAATTGTTCTAATCTTTCATCGATGCCGCCATTAAATAATATTTCTCTTGATGAGGAATGTTTTATGGGAACGGGATTAAAAAGTGTTGATCTTTCATCATGTGGAACCACATTGCCTGAAAGTTTGTTTAGTTATTGTACAAGTTTGGAAACTGTTGTATTACCAACTAATTTAATACAAATTGGAAATTCATGTTTTAGTTTGACAGCTATCAAAAAAATAACCATCCCCGGTTCTCTTACTACCATTGGAGACCGCGCTTTTTCGAATTGCATCTATCTCAAAAATATCGATCTTAAAAACACAAGCATATCAAATATTCCTGATTATTGCTTTGATGGCAACACAATGCTAGAATCTGCATTGCTTCCTGATACATGTACTGAATTTGGTGTATGAGCATTCCACGGTTGCGATTCTCTTAAACAAATTCCGAAGAACGATAGCGACAGTGTGACAACGTTCGGAATGGGATGCTTTTATGGCTGCGGCAGTTTTACGGTCATCACGTTGCCACATGGCTTAAACATTGTTGGTCAAGATGCGTTTCAATACAATTA
>JAISKD010000006.1 GCA_031261065.1 Mycoplasmataceae bacterium | reverse complement strand
GGGTCCCTGCTGTACACTTTTGTCGTTCTTGTCAATCATTTGGTTTCGTTTAGCGTAAGATTCGGGCTTGGCTCCACGTGGGTGTGATTTCAAGGAATATTGGCACCGTTTTTTTGCTTTTTGGGCGGTACAATCCCTTGTGTCAGAACACCTTCTTCTACTAAGTATCTTCCAAAGGAAAACGATTTTGATTTATTTTCAACATCGCATAAATAATCCTTACTTTCTTTATCTAGACACATATGGATCGAATATCCTATTCTGCCATTTCTATTGTTCCTCTTCTCTGTTAAGTCATCAGTTCTCATTTTTTGTGGAGGTATATGAAAATATAAATATTTGTTAGTTGCCGGATTCACTATAAGTATGTATATAGATTCAATATTTGAATTAGTCTCGCCAAAACACCTCGCAGGAATCTCGAGTCATGTATTTTTTACTTTAGGCTTGCTTACTATCGGCATATTTATGTTATAGATTAATGTTTAATGATTAAACCGACTTAACTTTCTACAAAAATATCTCAGTTAATTTTTAAAAAATAATGGCAGGGACAGTAGGAATCGAACCCACATCTAAGGTTTTGGAGACCGCTATTCTGCCGTTGAACTATGTCCCTATTTTTCTATATTATAGATTCTTTTTATACCTATTGGTTTGTTATTGTCGTCAAACGACAATACTACAGCACAAAACTGATATTTACCTGGAGCTACACTTAATTTAAATCTATCTCTTCTTTCAAAAAACATATCAATAAGTGTAGATGGCTCAGCACCAATAATTCCATTTGCTGGGCCAGTCATACCTACATCAGTAATATATAATGTACCACCATCAAGTTTTTCATCTGCTGTTTGTACATGGGTATGTGTACCCAATATTGCTGAAACCTTCCCCTTGAATGCAAGCATCAGAGCATTTTTCTCTGATGTTGTTTCAGCATGGAAATCAACAATATGGATATCAGATTTATCAATCTCAGTAAGTCTGTCAAGTACAAGGAATGGATTAGTTTGCAATCCATGCATTGGGATTGCTTGACCTAGTAAATTTGTTAATCTAATTTTTACACCATTATGATCAACAACAATTGTTCCATTACCAGATGTTGATTCTTTAAGAAATTTACTAGATACATTAAGCGGTCTAACAACATCCTTGTTCTTTAACACTTCATAGATTTCATCTATATTCCATGTATGGTTACCAAGTGTAAATAGATTAACACCAGCATCCTTAAGTTGTTTATAGTGTTCTACTGTTATAGATTTACCATGGGTAGTATTTTCAGCATTAGCAATAACTAAATCTATATTATTGTCTTTAACTACAGATGGAAGTTCTTTTGCTATTGCTGTTCTTCCAGGCTTTCCAAAGATATCACCTATAAACAAAATATTCATACTCGTATTATAATACATGCCTAAATTTTGATGTATATGCTTATTAAAAATTAAAGGAGTTTATTATTATAAAATAATAATATGGGTTTGCCGGTTTCCATTATATTATTTATTGTTTTATTTTTTGCTATTTTGGTCAGTTCAGTTTTAATTGCTCACGTTGTTGATGTTCTACAAAAGAAAGTAAATATTGGTGGGCCACTAATTGCAGGAGTTATGCTAGCGATTGTCACTTCTATTCCTGAGATTATTATTTGTTTTATTGCTGCTTTTGATAAAGACATGGGTCCATCTGCTGTGATGGGAGATGTGTATGGTGGATTACTTTTACACACAGCAGCATTAGGAATAATTACTTTACTTTTCTATAAGTCATTTAAAGCAGCTAAGACAACTAAAGTTGAGTTAATTAATTTTGGTACACTTGTAGTGTTGTATGCTCTTTATCTACTATCAGTATTTTCTAAGAGTGAAGCAGCACTATGATCTTTCTCTGTAATCTCCATTGTTTGTATTTTGTTTTACGGGTACAACTGCTATAGCATGGGTAAGACCGCTCCAGAAGGTGTACTACTTGTACCAAACAAAATACATGGTAAACACGGATTAGGGAAGTTACTTAGAAAGATAGAAGGACTTGGTCCTAAGATGCTTGTATTTTCTTTTATATTATTAGGAGCTATGGTTTCAGTGACCGCATGATTAGTAACTTATCCTTGTGATGTAATGATTGATCACATCTTTAATGATTCAAGAGCAACGGGCGGAAGTATATTCCTAGCAATCATTACATCAGCACCAGAAGTAGTGTCAATGTTTACATTATTTAAGATTGGAAATATACGTGGTGGAATAAGTGATATTGTAGGTTCATCATTGTTTGACTGTATATTGCTAGCTATAATCGAGATAAGCTATACAAGTGGTAAACCTTTCTATTCTTCACCAGGTGATGATGTACCATTATTGGTTACAGTATCACTATGTGCAGCTATAGTTTCTTTTATAATTATTGGATTACAACGTATCTTTTTTAAGAAACGTGATACAAAGCTTTTTAACATCATAATGATATCATCATTAGTAATTGCTTCTTTATTATATTTTGTATTCATCTGTATCTCAATCCCTGGAATTGAGATAAAAGTATAAGAAGATGAGAACACCTAAGTGATTAATATTTTTATCATCAATAGTTATACTGCTTGCTTTCCTTTTTGTGTTAATGTTCTTAGGAGATGTCAATGTATTTAATTTGCATTGACTGACTCCGCAATATGGAACACTATGATCTGGCAAGGTTACAGATAGCACAGCCAATTATCTATGGACAACAGAACCATATAGCAATATATTATCTTCGCAATATGGTTCAGTTGCTGAATTTAAAGATGCTTATCTTAATAAATTTCTTAAGATAACTAATAACACAGGTGCTGCCTTTTTAAATTTAAATATCGTATATGTAGTTATTGGTATTTTTGCATTTTCTATTCTACTACCTATCATATTACTAATATTTAAAAAAGCAGGATGTGATATGTTTCCATTTATGATAGCTGTTTCAGTATCCATGACTACATTAATATTTACAGGATTGATACCATGTAATATTGGTGTACAATGAATATGGTTGTGTCGTATTGCTATATTAATTGTTGTGGTAGCAATTACATTCTTCTCTTCGAACAGCTTATTTAATTATTTCATGGTTCGTTCAGGCAATAATGTTAATATTGTCAATAAGATTAGTAATGATGACCAGCTTATGAAAAAATATGATAGTAAGCTTACTGAACTTGTCAAGAAAAAGAAAAGTGACGAAATCACTTATGTCGACATTAAAAAATAGCAGCCTGTTCGGTTGCTATTTTCAGTATTAGAATTGTTTTAATATAATGGCTGGGACGGGTGGATTCGAACCATCGCATGCCAGATTCAGAATCTGGAGCCTTACCGCTTGGCTACGTCCCAATCTTCATGTTTAACTGACGTTTCTTACGTGAAAGTTACTCATAACTATATTATGTAACAAAGTTATGAGCGAGTTATCTGCTTATGCTTAGCATTGAATGTCGTATTTCATTCTGAATTTTTGTACGAAATTATAAAACAAATTTGAAATCTGTTTAGAAGAATATCCAGTAATCTCCGAAATTTGTGAATTTCTAAGACCCTTTGACTTGTACTCTATTATTTTCTTAACAATATTCTTTTCATTCGCTAAGTAAGAATTAAGTAAATTCACTCTATTATCTTCCTGTTCCTCTTCTTCAACAGCTGATATGTATGATGAAATTTCCAATCTTCTTTCGTTTTCATCATACGAACTAGAATAATTTAGTGCATCGCTGTTCATACACAATACTTTTTTAGCGTAATTTGCGGAGTCAGTGTAGGCTTTGACATTCATTGCTTGTTGAAAGTTGTATTTACACTGCTTTAGGTTAAAGTTTTTTGCCGTATTAACCAAAGACATATACACCACTCCATTGAAGTCTTGAGTTTCAAGATCATACAATGTTGAAAAGTTTTTGCGTACTTTCCTTGTTGTGTTAAGTGTTAGGTTATGTAAGTGTTTGTTTAAAATTATGTCTTTTGCACCATTCAAACACTCTGTTTTATACAAATATATTAGTTCATTATCAGTCATACATATGTTTTATAAACATAAAAAAATATAAAGAATTGCTGATTTGTCTCTTATTTGTTAGATAAATGTCTTATTGATATCTTGTGTTATGGAAATATATCTTTGTTTGATATTGACTTTTTCCTGCTGGTTGAACAATAACTCAAGATTCACAAACGTTACTGTATGTTCCTCATGTACCAGTAGTAAAGTTAAGTTTTTGTGGGTTAGCACCATCTGTATTGGCGGTGTTGTATGGTGCAATTCATCCACCTTGACTTATGATGTTGATCATTTGACCAGTTGTACCGTACACATCGCTAGATGAACTTGTAGGTTTATATGATAATATAAGTTTTAATTGGTTGTTAGCAGTATCACCAATAGCTATATCGTAGTTGTTAGCAGGGTCACAGCTAATAACTGGTTGACCGGAAACATTAAATGCTTTAACACTGAAAGTACCGCCATTGTCAATTCATGCAGGTTTAGCATCAACCATGAATGTCATGAGATATGGATCAGAACCAGAAGTAATTGTTCCAAATTCATCATTCACTAAAGTGGTGACTGCGAAATAATAAGATGTTACACCTCAGTCAATCGCATCTCATCATATAGTACCATCATCTTCAACGTTCATTCCTGCTGTACGAGGAGTATTGGCTAAAGATCAGTGTGCTGCTGCGTCAGCACTAGTTCCATCTTCATAATATACCCTAGCAATATATTTAGCTGTTCCACCTCAGTTATCGCTTCATGTTCCACTATGACTACCTGCTCATCCGTGAATAAGTGATGTTCTATTTATAACTAGACTTGTGTGCATAATCTTAATGACTATAGCGAACTGTCCATCACATTGTGGGTCAGAAGTATCATGACATTTCAAAAGAATGTTATAAGTTCCCACAGCTGTATTATTTGTTGCTGAGAACTTACCTGTAGCTGAAGAGAATGTTACACCGGCAGGAACTTTCGAACCACTTTGTGCAACTACTGATCACACTAAGTTTTTGGACGCTATTGGCGTTCCATCTTCATACTTTGCTGCATATACTGTACTTCATGTACTTGCTGTTCTATTTCTAAATCATATAGTGGCGTCACCACTTATAGTGATGGAATCATGGTGGATGTTTAGAACTATTGCAAAATTTGTATAAGGTGTGTTATATTTATCGACACAACGTATTGATAAATTATATGAGCCAACAGCTGTGTGCGGGTCACATGTTAATAAACCAGTGGAAGTAATACCCACACCACTTGGTAATTTATCTTTCGACGTTGTTGCAAAAACAGATCATGTTGGATTTCAAGGAGCAATCGTTGTAGAATCATAGTGAGCAGTATATTGGAAATTTCCTCCATTTGTTCATCCACAAGCGGGAGCTGTTGGTCCAGTAACATTCAATGAATTGGCAGTTATAGAGATGTGTATTGTTTTAACCGTCATAAATGGACCAGCAGAAGTGACATTCAATTGAATCGCACCAACATATTCGCCAACAGTGAATGTTGCTGGTCATGTTACAACTAATTGAGTTGTTACCACACCATCAACTGTTGCATCACTACTAGCAAGTGAAATTGGAAGTGTAGCGCCACTATTTTTTTCTTCAAAAGGGTCCTTTTGTGATCAAGTGGTACCTCCAGGACTGGCCGGTACTGGTTCACCGTCATCTCAACAAGCAGTATATCTTAAACCACCGGTAGTACCAACAGGTGCAGATTGGTTATCTCCATCAATAAGTATGTCGCTTGCATAGACATTTACAACTGTCGTTGCTACGGCATCGGCGATAATATAACTATTGTCATGAGCAGTCAACACCAATGTATGTGGGGTATTTATAGTAAGGGTTTCTTTTGCTCATTCAAGAAAATATCTGTTTGTTGAAGTGACTGGGTCCATTTTATAAACAACATGAATGTTTGTGTTGAGTGTACCATTGTCAGTTACTGTTCATGATAAATTATTAGGAATGGTTACACCATCGTTGTACAGAACGTCAAATTTTGTTGAAAAATCATCGTCGCTCGTATATAGACTTGCTGTAATATGAACACTCATTGATTCTGGTGCGATATTTAGCACTGTATCTTTTGTGGCATATAGATCACCATCAGTTGCATCTAATTCAATGTTGTATGTTCCAACAGGAGTAATTTGACTGCCGTAGTTCCATTTTAGGAATTCTTCATTTTCGTACTGACCAGTTCCAGGAGTAAGATATACACCTGCTGGTAAATCAGATGGAGAACTCCATTTACCATTTTCTACTTCTGTACCATCGTTATACTGTGCCCTATATGCTGTGCTACCAATAGTTGTACTTGAGTGACCGTTATTAACGGAGTTTCCAGTGATGTGCATCACAGAAGATTTCATATGTAAATGGACAGTTAGGTCACCAAAGAATGTTCCATCAGAACATAGTAGTTTAAAAACATAATCGCCATGCATGGAATTGGCAACTCAACTAATTACCGCTGTGGTAGGATTTCAGTCAAGAGCTGCTGGTAAATCTTCAGCGTCCCAAATTCCATTAGTTACATTTTTACCAGAACCAGCATACTTTGCAGTGTATGATAAAGCACCTGCTGTTTCATTTTGTACAGTAGCATCACTTTCTCCATGAATCACAATACCACCGGCTGGGTGATAGACAATACCACAAACAATACCAGCGGTTGCTCCACAACCCGCTGTGACTGCTCCTAGCACTTTCATCAACTTACCAAATTCCATATGTATTACTTATATTTATTATGTAATTAAATAAACATTATATATATTTACAAAATATTTTATATATTACCAAATAATTTCTTTTTTGTTTTGTGCACGTAGATATTCGTTTATTTTGCTGAATGGTTTGGTATTTTTAAAACCTCTTAGATATGAGCCGCCCATGTTTGAGGGGTGTCCAGATTCAATTATTATTTGCTTCTTTTCGTCAATAAGTTCTTTCTTCTTTTTGGCATCGTTTCCCCACAAAACAAATATCGTATTTACATTTCTATTAACATAGGAGATTAAATTGTTGATGAAAGTTACTCATCCAAAATTTGCAGAACGATGGGATAATTTATTGTTTATATCAATCGTTAAACTGCAATTTAAAAGTAAGACACCTTGCTTAGCTCAATCTGATAAATCTGAATTAGTTCTTTTTATCCCCAGATCATCGCTCAATTCAGCAAATATGTTCTTGAGTGAGTCTCTTGGTTTTTCATTATTTCCAAAACTAAATGCTAGGCCATGTGCCCTGCCCGGTGTAGGGTATGGATCTTGTCCAAGAATTACAACTTTAAGGTCTTTTATATTAAAGTAATTTAGGCTCTTAAATATATCGTTTTTATCTGGGAAAACTTGACCATTTTGATATGATGTATTTACATTGCTTATAAGGGTTTTAAAATATGGCTTTTCTTTCTCGATATCTAAAAACTTTTGTCAGTCAGTCGATAACTTAATATTTTCCATTATTAAATATTTTCAAAACGGTTGTCAATATTGAAGCCTGCTGGTGAATTATCACTAAAGTCTCCCAATAAATAAGAGAAGTATAATCTTGAAAGGCATTCATCATTGTCTTTAGGAGCAGCTGGAGCTGTTTTAGGCATGATCATTTTGCCAAAGTATGATACAAAGTCTTTCATAAACTTAATTTGTACCTTATATGGGTCAACATAAGCTGTAGCAGTTAAAGCATTTTCATTTGAATCGAATGTTACATTTGGTGAATAAGGGAATTTATTATCTGATGTTTGGTCTGTTCCTAATAAAGATTCGTCAAATGAAAAATTTCCTGTATCTTTATCAACGTTAAAGAGTGCTAATACTGGATAAATGCTTGACAAACCATGGAAAACAGGAATTTGATGAGCATAATCGTATTGAGTTTTGCCATCTCCATCTTTATAAGCAGGAGTATATATAGAATAGCTAGCAAAACCTATGAAGTCATTTGCATCTATATCATTATATGCAGCATCATTGCCTAATCCTTCACTTCAGTTAGTGTACATTGAAGGTATTCCATACTCTATTGTTGCAGGTATAGTTTTTGTTGTTTCTTTTGTCGAGTGAACAATGTCCTTAATGTCATATGTTTGACCAAATTTAGGTCATGCTGCCTGAATTGTGCCGGCCGCTGATGTTATGCTATTGGTATTAGATTGAGTAACTTTTGTACCAATAGAGTATGAAGCAGAGCTAGCAGATCAATTAGGTACAAGTTTGTTTATATTTTTTCAAGCATTAGAATCAACAACTTGTTTTTTAACAGTGTCGGCTGATTTTACATATCAATCATCTGGAATAAATGTTTGTTGGTGAATAGAATCATAGAATCTGTATGATGCTTGTCCTGGTTTAATTAAAACAGGAACAGAGTGGATTGAAGTAATTTTGTATATTCCAGAATCTGTTGCTGTTTCTGCACCAGCAATGTAAGGAGAATTTCAAGAACCATCAGTTATTTTTCCATAACTAAACGTTCCATCAGCGTGGTTAGTAGATGTTAATAAGTTGACACCACTTGATGCAATATCACTAACGCCATTAGATTCACTATTAATTTGTGCATACTTTCCTTCGGCATTAATATACTTTGATCCGTCGGTATTAGGTCCAGTGTAATCGCTTATTCCGTCGATTAGTGGACCAGGACCAAATGTTGATGAACCAAATTGGAAGTTAGAATTTGAAGTATCAAAATATACAGCTGATTTTCCATTTCTTAAAACATTATTAAGAGAAAATAAGAATTGGTAGAATTGTGCTAAATGGTCATTATCAGCGCCATCTGTTGATAGATTCAAAGTATTAAATCAGTCATCTCTGCCAGATGCAGATGATGAATTAAAAAGGATACCATCTTGCGCTAAATATTTTCATAATAGTTCATATGTTTGACCAATTGATATACCAGCAGATGTAATCGCACCAGATAAATTAACTTGGTTAATATTCTGCATTGAGTAAATATTATTTAGATCAGTAGTGTTAACCCAATTTGATTGTGTATCATTGTAGTCTCTTCATTTCCAATGCTGTTCAGGAATAGAGTCTAAAGTAGTATCGCCGGCTGCAATCTTTGTAACATCTTGTGGAGCATAATACCCATAAGCATCTGCAGCGCTTCCGCTATTTTGATAAATGGTTTGCACAGGAATATAGTTATTTGCATATTTTTGTGCGGCAACATTTGGAGTAATAACTTCTCCACAACTTCCACTACCATCACCAGTAGTTAACATTTCTTGTTGATCGATGTAACCCATTTCAGGTGTGTGGGCATCTGACAAAACATCGGCAAATGTTGAAGTTCCACCATCTCCACTTACATATATTGGTAAAAAATATTGGTGTGCTTTAGCACATGAAGTTAGTGTTAGCGTTGGAGCCAATACCACTAATGCACCAGACAATATTGTTACTAGTTTTATTCTGTTACTTA
>JAISKD010000001.1 GCA_031261065.1 Mycoplasmataceae bacterium | reverse complement strand
TTATGTTAAGTGTTGCGACAATATCATTATATATTTTTAATGATATTGTTGTGGTTCCAATGCTTAATTTATCTTCTTTTGTAAGAAACATTTTCTTTTCTACGATGATACCACGCTTTTCTAGTTCTAAAATAATGGTGTTAAGAGTGATAGAACCAAAGAAATTTTTTCCATTACCTCTAAGTGAAAAATTAAGGGTAGTATCATCTATTTTTCTCTTTAATTCTTTAGCTTTTTTTACTTTTTCTTCTTCTGCTTTTGCTAAAACATCCAAATTGCTTGAAAGAATATGCTTAGATTCTTCAGTATATTGAACTGCTAAATTATTTTTTATTAAGTAATTCTTAGCGTATCCATCTGCAACATCACAAACTGCGTGCATTTTGCCTAAATTTGGAACAGCTTTAGTAAGAATAACCTTCATATTTCTATTATATAGAAAAGCAGTGAAATGGATAAGAAATTATTAAAAAAGTTCAGTCAGCTTAACCTAACTTAACATTTAGTGAATCAGCAATAGTTTTGTTTACAACTTTTCCCTCTTTTGTTTGAATTCCAGTTCATAGTAAAGACTTTTCTATGTCTTTGTGGTGTTTAAGTAACTCAGATGTAACTAAAGAACTTACTGATTCAGATAAAGTCTTATTGTATAGACTAGGAACATTGTCTAAAGCAATTTGGAATTGGTGAGAAAACTTTCCTACAGGCTTTTCAATAGATGTTGGTTTCTTAATTGTTTCACTTCCAAAACCTTGGTCTGTACAAACATCTATGTATATAGCGCCCTTAGGCATGCTGTCTATCATTTTACCAGTGATACGCTTGTTAGATTTAGAACCAGGAAGTTGATTTGTATTGATGAAAACACTTGTCATCGGCATTATTTTTTCTAATACTTCAAATCCTGCCTTAGCCACTTTGAATTCAGATTTATATAATGCAGCAAGTGCTTTAAATTTTTCATCGTGAAGTAAATCTTTTATAACCTTTTCATCATTTTCAAGAATTGTTAAATCAGCTCCTAATGCTAGAATTGTTCTTGCTGCTTCATAACCGGCATATGAACAGTTAAGTACAACGAATAAAGCTTTAGTTTTTGAGTTATTAATTGGTGTGAAAGAAACTCCCATTCCACCAGGTAATGTTTTAGATAGGAAATAACTTCCAGATAATGCTGCAAATCTTCCTTTAATTTGTTCAGATGGAATGGCGAACACATACTCTCCATCATCATTAACACAATTAAGATCAATGCAAGTTATTTGTCTAAACAATAATTTTCTTAAGAAAGCAGGATTATTAGCAAGACAAACTTGTGAGATTAAAAGTTGCTTTTTGTTCATAGCTAAAATAATATCTTTTGAAAGCTCACTAAGTTTGATAATAACATCAGCTCCGTGAACAACCTTCTTAGAAGAAGAAACGATTATTGCTCCAGCTTCAGTGTATTCTCCATCAAGATATCCGGCCACATTTCCTGCACCTTTTTCAACATCAACATGGTGTCCATCTTTAATCAAATGTTTAACATCATCTGGAGTTAGACCTACACGGTATTCATTTTTATTTTCTTTTAATAGTAAAATTTTCATATTATCTTGTTCCAAGTCACTCAAGGACTACTGAAAGAATTACACCAAAGAAGATGCCAACGCAAAGTGTTTCAATAATGATTATGTTTCTAATTCAAACAACTTTATTGTGAACTTTAACTTTTTCACCAGTATTGTTCTCAGATACTTTTTCTAAAAAATCTAAGTTCTCGAACTCCTCAACTTTAATTTTTTTTGTCTGAGCCATTATTTAACTTCAACTACTTTTTTCTTATTGTAGTAGCCACAAGCCTTACATACACGGTGTGATTTAATAGGCTTTCCACAATTTGGACATGTACCAACAATAGGTTCAACTAAAGCGTGGTGAGAACGTCTCATTCCTTTTCTTGATTTACTTACTCTTCTCTGTTGGACGATCATAACTAATAACTATTTGTATATATATTATAAGTATAATCTTAAGATTTTTTATATCTAAGATTTTCACCAGCAATATCAGTCTCTTTATTATTAACAGGCTGTCTAACTCTTTCCATAAATCTGATAACATCTTCTTTAAGAACCTTAGGTACACGCATTAAAGAGTTTGATAAATGATCTAAAGATAAATTAGAAGTGAAGTAAGTATATTTATCAGGTGCTCCAGCTCTTTCATCGAGTACATTGAAAAGGATATCAATGTAAAGATGAGAAGTTAGAGAAGCACCAAAATCATCGAGAATTAAAATGTCTGCATTTTTCATTAAATCGTTGTAATTTCTTTTGCCATGTGGATCATCATATTGTTCTTTAATCTTGTTATAGACTGATTGAACATTTACAAATGCAACTTTTTTTCCAGCAATCGCTAATTCATTAGCGAAAGCAGCCATAATAGATGTTTTTCCAACACCAACAGGCCCATAAACGTAGAGACCTTGTAATTGTAAATTACCACCATTCAACTGTTTATTTAATTCACTTAATAAATCACCAGTAGATTTACCGTTAAGGGCCTTGGAAATACCAAATTTATCATTAGGGAAGGTTTTGGTATCAATTCTGTATTTTAGTAAAACCTCAGATGAAGGCTTCATTATATAATTAGAATTTAGTGCTTTGCCATCTTTTGCTTTAGGACAATCAACCTGAACGACAATAAGTTTACCTTGTGAATTTCTCACTAACTTACTGTGTAAACAAAGGTCCAATGGGCAACCAGATTCTTTTGAATTTTTGCATTCTTCATCTTCTTTATAAATTCTAACAAGTAATGCATGAAAATGTCTAAATTCTTCATCAGTTATATTTAGAGAAGAAAATTGAGGAAGTGACAATATTGTTTCTTTAGAAGCATTCTCAATATCTAACTTTTCCATAAACTATTTTCAGTCCTCTAAAACATTTTCTGTTTTATTATTCTGAGTTGAAGTTTGGAAAATGATATAGTCATATGCTTCAGATAATGTTCTAATTCCTAGAGCATTTATACTTGCAGCAAACTTCTCTAAATATTTAATATTTATCTTTTGTGTCTTGAAATAAGTATAGTCAAGCATGAAATTGATAATTGGATCACTAATAAAAAATTTCTCACGGAATTTTTTAATAGCAGCAATTTGGACTTCATCTAATTTCTCAGATGTTAATGAACGAAGGTATTGTTCAGTATTTAAGTTAATGTAATCTTTAAATACTTTTTGTGTTACTTCGTCATTAACATTTGATCTCATTGTGAATATTTTTGTGTTTCTGTTAAGACGAGCATTAATTACAATGCTAGAATTATCATCGCTATTAACAAGTTGTTGAAGTTTAATTCTAATAATTTCTGGATCTACAGCAAATGAATTAGGAGCTATTTCAATTATTGATTCTTTTACACAACGTGTTATTTCTTTAGTAGAAAGGTCGTAACATCTGTAGAATTCTTCAATAACAGATTTAGACTCAGTATCAATACTTAGAATATAACCCTCGCATGCTTTAACTATATTGTTACATATTCTTGTAACATTTGCTTTTAGAGCACTCTGCATGCCTTCAATATTTGAAAATGCTTTTTCAAATTTAGTTGTAACTTCAACAGCACCATCAGGAATTTCATCATTTATTGAATAGTCATATTCAAAACGTTCAATATCATCAGATGAAGCTTTCTTTAATAACAATTCTCTAAATGCTTCGTTCTTAATGAAAGCTCCATAGCTTAGAGGTGGAATAACGATAAATTGATAAACAAGATCGTTAGTTCCTTCCTTTTGATAAATAAATGTTCTCAAAAGGTTTATACCCTCTAGTTTTTCTCTGATGGTTTTAAATGCATCTGAGTCTATTTCATTGGCAGTTAAGAATGTACATAGTTTACGAGAATACTGCTTGCCTAGAGAAGCACTGTAAAGAGCTTTGTAAAAATTAACTGATTCTGTTCCGATAACAAGACGATAGTGATCGTCTATAAAGTTCTGTGATAATGCGAAATTATATTGTTTATGAACTTTAAAATATTTTTGTAGCATGGCAGAAGTTTCGAATCAATAATCTTATTATAAATATTCAAAAAATCACATAAAAAATCATTTCAAATTTTGTTTTGAAAATTGTAAAAAACGACAAAAAATTTAATAACAGTTTTCATTATGGAGAAGGGGAAACCGACGTATTTTGTCAGTTTCTATTTCTTGCTAAGTTTTTGACATTTCGGGCAGTAGTAAGTGCCACGACCATTTATAAACACTTTTACTATTTTTGTTTTGCATTTAAAACAAGGCTCTCCTTCTCGGCCGTGTACCTGTAATTTGCCCTGGTAATGCCCAGAGGTATTTTTATCGGATTTATATGAGAAAATTGTCGTTCCTCCTAGAGAAATGGCTTTAGTAAGAATGTCCTTAGAATATTTAACGATTAATTTTATCTGTTCATCGGTGACATTCTTTCCCTTTTCATATGGAGAAACACCTGCTTTATATAGTATCTCATCTGCATAGATATTACCTATGCCACTGACATTAGATTGATCTAATAATAATGACTTAATAGGAGTATTTTTACTATGTATCTTATTTTTCAGAAAAATATATGTAAATTCTTTAGATAAAGGGTCAATTGCAATTTTAGAAATTTCTTTTGACTTTCGATAGTCATTTTCTTTATAAATATGGAAGGTACCAAACATACGAGAATCGTAATATAAAAGCGAACAACCATCTGAGAGATTAATTTTTATTCTTAAGTGCTTTTTGTCGCTTTCTTCTGTATTTACAATATAAAATAATTTACCTTCCATTCTTAAGTGTATAAGAAGTATTTTGTCATGAGAAAAGTGCATGACAATATATTTACCTATTCTTTCTATCTTTTTAAACACTTCTCCCTTTAAAAAAGTGTTTAACCCAGCGGGATTTGTATTCTTAATTATCTTTGGGACAAAAACATCAATAGATTTAATCTCTTTGCCGATTAAACCTTTTGATGAGAGTGTATTGATAATTGTTTGGACTTCTGGTAATTCAGGCATACTCTTAGTATAAATGATGCAATCGTTATAATTAGAACTTATTGTTTATTGATGCAAACTAGTTGAGTTAAACACAACCTTAATCTATGATTACATTGTATAATAATTTTATGCTTAAGAAAACAAAATTCATGCTACTATTTTCATCAATGGTTTGCATCACATCAATCCCATTTATTACTACATCATGTAATAGTAAAGTAACTACTGACTATACTGGTAAAACTGATGGTACAGATTGAAAGGGAAGAACAGCAGGAGCTTTACATATGATATTCCCTGGAGATGGGACAGCCACTATACAAGGACTTGACGGGTTTAGTGCAACAAATTTAGTTTTTCCGTCACACGTTGTAGATCCTGACGGAAATGTATTTAGTTTCACATCTCTTAAAAATAACATTTTTGCTGATACAGGTGAATGTCTAAAAGGAACTATTACATTTCAAAATAATATTACTTCTATAGGGTATGGGGCATTTATGAACTGTGCTGGAATAACAGGGACCATAAATCTTCCTGCATCACTTACTGATATTGGGGATAAGGCATTTTTAGGTTGCAAAATGACAGATATCACAATAGAAGGAAATTATTTTTCATTCGCTAATAACTGTGGAAATGCTAAAGTATTAGTAAAAACTGCAGATGGTCCTTCTTTTGATTATGCTCATGGTGAATTCTCCATAGGTTGCTTAGCTGTTGGCGAACTCACAGCACCTAGCGGTGTTACAGAGATTAGTGAGCGACGTTTTGAAGGATGTGCCGGACTTACAAAAGTAAACTTCCCTGATTCACTTTTAACAATTGGCAATTACGCATTTATGGAATGTACTGGCATAACCGGAACTTTGTCACTTCCTAGTAACATACAAACAATAGGTATGGGAGCGTTTGACACAACTAGTATAAGCGGGACAATCAACATTCCCGCTTCTCTAACCAACATAGGCGATGATGTTTTTGCTGATTGTTTCAGTTTAACAAACATTACTGTTGACCCTGCTAACACGACTTATAAATTAGCACCACAACAAGACGTAGGGAACGCACAAGTCTTAATGAATTATAGTGCGGCTAGTTTTAATTATGAAACAGCAGCAATTGGAAGTCTTGCTATTGGAGATTTAGTTATACCAGAAAGTGTTACATCAATGGCCACTCAATGTTTTAACAATTGTCAACTTTCAAGTGTTATTTTTTTAGGGAACGAATGAACAGCATTGCCTTCAAACGCGTTTCATAGATGTAGAAATTTACAGTGAGTATCAGTTCCTAATAATGTTGAGACAATTGGGGAAAGAGCTTTTGAAGATTGTTCTGGGTTGAAAGTTGTAACTATACCTACCTCTGTTACAGAAGTACAGGCAACAGCTTTTTTCGAGTGTGGTAATATTAATGAAATTTACTGAAATGATGACGATGTAAGCGAAATAACTGTTATGTCAGATTCATTTTTAGGATTAGCTCCAGTAGGGGTTTTACATACAGGTGATCAAGCATTGTTGTATAAATTACAAACTGATGCCGGTCTTCCACAAGGATGAATTGTTGTAGGTGCTTAAACACTTATTAATCTTTTTTAGATATTGAAACCGCCAAAGTAAAGCAAGCAAATAATTTATGGGGTTGGCACTGTAGACCATTCTCAGTCTGCGTCCTCAACAGAGTTTAATGTTGAAAGAAACGAAGTTAGTTTGTGATCTTCTTGTCCATGTGGAGAATATACCTCTCCCATGGTCGGGAAAAATGGTATAACTGTATATTTGTCAGTTGCAAAAATTTGAGGAATTATGAGGCTGAATTCAATTTCATCGCTAACATACAACTTAAAAGCATGGTCAGTATAGGCGTTAACGGAATCCGTTTGTAATGCTTCTGCTTCAATTTCACCCTTAAAATTAATTAAATCAACATCCAATAATTTTTCGCAACCCTGAAAGGAAGCCGTTGAAATTTTTGATAATGTTTCTGGAAAGGTAACACTCTCAAGTTCATGACACCCTCTAAAGGCGGCTTGCGAAATTATTTTCAAATTTTCTGGGAAATAGACATTTGTTATATGAGTTTCCGACAAAGACTGAGCCGTTATTTCGTATGTGTCATCATGTAGGTCGACACTATTTACGTCAGCCTTTGCGCCAACAGGGTTCATTAAGAAGTAACGCCCGCCAGAAACAAGATATAAAAGACCGAGATTTTCGACTACATTAGTAATTGAAGCCGTGACATCAGTAAAACCTTTCTCTTCGATATCAATTATGTTATCACCTAAATCAATTGATGCAACTGCAGAGCAACGATAAAAACATTGTAATGGTATCTTTGTAATGGTATTAGGAACGACTATGTTAGTTAATCACGTACAATTGTTAAAACACTTAGATGCAAAACCCACTGTATTTTTGCCATCATATTCAATAGAATTGCCTCCACCATAATCTGTGTCTCCTTTGATTAACCAATATGTATCATTTCCACATGCGAGCCAGCACAGACCCTTGTCATATGTTGATATATATGGTGTATTGTCAAAAACGTCCTCATCAATTTCAGTTATTAATCCAACACAAGTGATAGCATTTAAAGTGGAACAACCAGAAAATAGATTCGCCTCAAGTTTGGTGACGCTAGAGCCAATAGTGGCTGTGGTTAAAGCAGAGCAGTTTTCAAAACACGACCTCCCCAATTCGGTAACGCTGTTCGGTATTGAAACGCATTGCAAGCCTGAGTCCGCAAAAGCTTCCGAACCTATTGATTCTAAACCTGCATTAAAATCTATGCTTGTCAACAAGCTTGTATTTCGGAAAGCTTCGCTGCCAATTGAATGCAAGGAATTAGGAAAATTAACTGTGTTTAGCGAACTGCCGGCTTTAAAGCTCGCATTTCCTATGAAACGACATCCATTCGGAATGATTATTTCTGTAATACTAGCTGTATTACCATATAGTCCGAAAAACTCATCCGCAATTCCCACTGTGTTGGCATTAAATTGCAACGTAGGTTGAGGCAGATCGGGGAGTGGGTCTAGCTGATCTTCTGGTACCTCCTCCGATGGACAGCCTAGGGCATAATATTTACCGTCAATTGAATTTAAATATGCAATGTTACTATTTTTATCAACATATTCCAATGAATCAGAATAAAAGAGTGCATTTGCTTCAACTGAAGTAATTGTTGTGGGGAAAGTTATAGAAGTAACAAGTGGCAGATCTAGGTCGGTTTCTTCATTCGCGATTGCAATCATATCATATCCGCTAAAAGAAGCTGCAGGTATGGTTTTAATACCCTCACTTATAGTAATTGAACCTGATAAAAAATAGGGCGCATATATTGGTTCTCCCCCCATAGCATTAAACGCTATAGGTATTCCTGTAAAACATCCAGCTCCTAGTTCAACCGTAAAATAAATACCATCAATCAAAACAGTTGATGGGATAACAAGGTCTGTCGCTCCATATTCTCACACATGTCCAACGCCTAGTTCATTAACTATTAGCGTATCACAATAAGTTACCACATGGTTGACTCAATCAACGATGTAATTTTCTCCTTCAATTAATCCTCCTTGTTCAAAACCATCCCAATTGGTTCCATTTGCATGATAACCAAATAAATCTGGTTCTTCAGCTTCAAATATTATTTCTTTAGTAGCATATTTCCCATTATTTGATATTTTAATGGTTAATGTTTCTGTAATTGAAGTAGTGTTAATGTTGCGGAGGCTAAATGTAGCAACATTATTTACAACACTTACAGTTGTCTGATCAATTTCAACATCTTCATATAGCTCTTCAGCTTGATATTGTAGAGCGGAGATAGTAGCATCTCCCTTGCTATTTTTTATAGTAACAGAGTATTCAACCTCAGCACCATATGCAACTGTTGCTGGTCCTTGAATAGTGCCTATTTGAGTTTCGGTATTTTTGCTTTTGCATTGTGTAAGAGGAACTACGGTAGCGACAACAATACCTGCACAAGCGAATAAAGTAAGGATAGATAAATATATTTTTTTGTGTTTCTTCATTTATTTATTATGTAATTTTGCAAAGAAATGACTATTTTTTAAAAAGAACTAAAGTTAGTTGCGAAATTTAGGTGTCAAATTTAATACAAATAAATGATTTTTTGATAAATAGACCAACATAGTTAGCAATTAAAATCACATTATTTAAGAATAAAAAAAGACGGAATAATTATTTTCCGTCTCTTAACTTTTTGTAAGCGATAAGCCATGTTCTGTATCTATTGCTAGATGCTAATCATTTATCTCAGTTTCCTGCGAGTTGGTTATATTCGTTTCTACCCAACTCGTTCCCCTACCTTTATTTTGGGTTTCTTGCCTTTAGAGTTTACCCGTTTCATTTAATAATTTCTTATTAACTCGTTTCTGTTGCACTTTATCACTAGTGTTCATAGTTATAATCTCTTATAACCTTAGAACATTCGTGGTCGTTATTAGAGTTTACTAATACCTGGTTTTATTAATTATTATCCAGTAAAGACACTATAGACATCACAGTCTATGCAAGCATGGACTTTCCTATACATTTACATGCATCGATTAGCTGCTTACAAATATATTATAATCTTTCTCTTTTTTAGTTTACTAAATGTGCTTTGGTATTAGGAAATTCGAATAAAATAAGCACATTTTACTTATAAAACAAATATATGAAATTATTTAAAAAAATACCGATTATAACAGTCATTTCAGTTGCCGTTGTTTGTTCAATTGCTGCCGCTCAATTAATGTCATGTTCCAAGTCATCTGCTGGTGGTGGTAATGGTTTCGTTGTTGACTATGATGTTTCCAAAGATATGGACCTGTCAGAATATCTTGCTGCCTATGCTGAACATGAACCATCACCCGATAGTGTCCCAGACTTTAGTGCTGAGCACACATATGCTGAAAGTAAAAATTATTTAGCTAATTATCTCTTTGGTAATGGAGCTAATAAAAAAACCACTTCCGCCTTGTCCTATTACGCTATAAAAGGTGCTGCTGTAAGCGATGATTGAGATACATATAACATTCTTACAAATAATTCTGAATCTGGTTATGGGGTAAAAGCGCACGATGAAGACAATAAGACCTGATTCATATTTTACATACAGCATAGCACAGAAGAATGATTTGATGGAGAAGGAACTAAAAAAGGTTATAACATAGCAACGTACTTCTCTGTACGCTCTTCACCTGATCCTTCTGAAGCTGCTGGATTAGCATCAAATTTGGGTTACGCAAAAGTTAAAGATTATTCTTATTCTACAGAAAACGATTATTTTGCCGTTGATTTTGGTGCTAGTTCAGTTGCCGGTGGTCCAATTAAAATTTCTCTATCATACTTCCCAAACTTTCATCCAGTGGAGCATGAATAACCTTGTATAGATATTTTATCCATTAAGCCATGAATAATTTTTAGTTTACTAAATATGTTTGCTATTTAAAAATATGAGCAAAACATGTACATTTCTCTTATAAACAATATATGAAATCTTTTAAAAAATTACCAATTATAGCAGTTCTATCGGTTGCTGGTGTTGCTTTGCTTGTTGCCACTCAATTAACATCATGTTCTAAGTCATCTAGTGGCGGTAATGGTATTATTGTTGACTATGATATTTCCAAAGATATGAATGCGGACGAATATGTTGCCGCTAATGCTACATACGAGCCATCACCTGTCGACGCACTAGTGTATGATGGAGGAGACTACACTGAAAGTAAAAATATTTTAAACAGTTATTTTTTTGTTGACGCAGCAAATAAAGAAAGTTCTTTCGCTTTAGCTTACTATTCCATAAAAACCCAGGTTGATAGTATAAGCTTTGATACATATAACATCCTTACAAATAATTCTGAATCTGGTTTCGGGGCAAAAGGACAGAACAAGAGCACAGGAGAATTGTCATTAATATACATACAGTATCCAGTAGGACAATGGTTAAATGAACAATATACTTTAAATTATTACGATATGACGGTTTACTTCAAAATGCATTCCACCACTGATCCTTCTGAAGCTTTTGAATTTACGTGAAATAATGGTTTTAAGGCAATTAAAGACTATTATTTCACTGGTGGTAGTGATCATTTCACCATTGATTTTGGTGTTACTGAATCACCCATGGGTAATCAATTTGACATTCCAACTTCATACTGTCCTAGTTTCACACCCGCAGAGAATGCATATCCTGAATAGATATTTATAAATATATATTTATATAATATTTAATATAATGACTCATAGGAATCTATCAAAGGCTAATTTTCTTTCTCCGAGCAAAAGAGTTTTAAAACGTGCAAAACAGGTTGCAAAATCATGCAACACTTTTAAGGATAAATATCGTAAGCTATCCAATAAAGATTTGTCTAATATGACAAATGTTTTCATTGCACGTATCGCTAGTGGTGAATCATTAGACGATATTATGCCTGAAGCATTTGCTGCTGCACGTGAAACAGTTTGACGTGTACACAAAATGTTTGCATATGATGTACAGATAATGGGTGCAGCTGTAATTCACTTCGGAGACTTCGCTGAGTTATATACTGGAGAAGGAAAAACATTAGTCTGTGTAATTGCAGCGTACTTGGATGCACTATTGAAAAAAGGTGTACATATCGTTACAGTTAATGAATACTTGGTACAACGTGATGCTAAGTTTTGTGCAGAATGTTTAAACCCATTAGGCATTACTGTTGGTTATAACCTTTCAACATTCTCACCAGACCAAAAGAGAAAAATGTTTAACTGTGATATAACTTATACCACAAACTCTGAATTAGGTTTTGATTACCTTCGTGATAACATGGTGCGTAGACATGAAGATAAAGTTATCCGTACTTTAATGTTTGCAATATGTGATGAAGGAGACTCAATTCTAATCGATGAAGCTAGAACACCACTTATTATCTCTGGTCAACCAAAACGTGATGTAACACAATACGTTGAAGCAGATAGATTTGTTAAGAAACTAGTTGGTGATGACTATAAGATTGATGCTGAGTCTAATTCTATTACTCTAACTGATTCTGGTATTGGTAAAGCTCAAGTCTTCTTTAAGTTAGAGAATTTATTCTCTATTGAGAACTCAGAACTATATCACAAAATTAAAAATGCTTTAATGGCTAACTTCGTATTTGAAGCACAAGTTGAATATATCGTTAGAGAAGATAAGATCGTTTTGATTGACCAGTTTACTGGACGTATTCTTGAAGGAAGAAGTTATAATGCTGGATTACAACAAGCGATCCAAGCTAAAGAATATGTTCAAATCGAACCAGAGAATATTATTGTTGCCACAATTACATACCAATCATTCTTTAGATTGTATAAGAAATTAGCTGGAGCCTCTGGTACAGCATACACAGAGTCAGAAGAATTCATGAAAATTTATAACATGGTTGTTGTTAAGGTTCCAACAAACAAACCAGTTATTCGTAAAGACTTAAATGACTACGTATTTGCTAATAAATTATCTAAATGAGTACACGTTTGTGCAGAAATAGAAAAAGTTCATAAGTCAACAGGTCAACCAATTCTAGTTGGAACTGGTTCAGTTGAAGATTCAGAAGAACTATGTAAGTTCTTAAGAAACAAAGGACTAAACTTTGAACTATTGAACGCTAAGAACCACGCACGTGAAGCAGAAATAGTTAAAGGAGCGGGACAAATAAACTCCATAACTATTTCAACTAACATGGCTGGACGTGGAACCGATATTAAATTAGGCGAAGGTGTTAGAGAACTTGGTGGATTATATGTTATTGGTACAGACCGTTCAGAATCAAGACGTGTTGATAACCAGTTAAGAGGACGTTCAGGACGTCAAGGCGACCCTGGAATTACAAGATTCTTTATATCTTTACAAGATACATTGTTTAAACGTTTCGCTACTGAAAAGCTTGATAAGTCTAATGACGTTATTGACAATGACTACTACGATTCATGATTCTTTACTCGATTATTAAACTCAACTCAAAAGAAGGTTGAAGGATTAAACTTTGATACACGTAAGAACCTAATCGATTACGATTCAGTTTTATCAAGTCAAAGAGAATTGATTTATAAACAACGTGATCAAATCTTATTAACTTCTGATAATATTAAACTTATCTCTAACATGGCAAGACATTTAGCTCGTAGCATGGCTGAATCTTTTATTAATAAACAAGATAACATCTTTATTGAAAAGGAAAAGATTGCCCAAGCTATTAATATGCGAATATTAAATGCTAATATTATTGCTCCTAATATTTTCAATAACAAAAACTTAGAAGAAGCAACAGAAATCATTACTGAAATTATTAAGATCAGTATTGATAAACGTATTAGTAAATTAGGACAAGATCAAGCAGCAAGAATTTTGAAAGATATTATTATTCAAAATTTAGACTACAACTGAACAAACCACATTGATAAGATGACTAAGGTTAGAGAAGGTGTTTCATTACGTTCACTAGAACAACGTTCTCCATTAAACATTTATGTTGAAGAAGCTGATAAGAACTTCACACAATTAAAGAAAAACGTGGCCATTGGTTCAGTTACCTCATTCCACCGTATCTTCGTTCCTAACTTCCAAAATGAAATTAGAGCTACATTATCTGCTGTTCTTCCAGGATCAGTAATAGAGGTAATGACTGTTGCAGAAAACCACCCAGTCATTAAAGATATTGAAAGTGGTAAAGCAGCATTCGATAGCATCACAAACCTTAAAAATAGCAAATCTCTTATTAATAATGATGTATTAGTTACTTCTTTTGATGAAGCTAAAGTTCTTAAGTCTGTTGTTGAAGTTAAGGGTGGACAAGATGACGTTGCTGGAGACAGACTTGATGAAACAACTAACGGTGGTGCAAAGAAGGAGGAGCAAGACAAATAGTCATGCTGTATAATTAAACTATGGATAATCCAATTATTATTGCTCTTATTATTATCGCTATCGTTGCCATTGTTATTGGCTTGATGCTTTCAGGTTCAGGTTCAACAACAGGTTTAACCGCTATCTCAGGACAAGACCTAGAACTTTTCAAAAAGACAAAAGATAGAGGATTAGTTAAGGTTCTGCAAATGGTTATGTTCTTCTTACTTATAACTGCCCTTCTACTTTCAATGGTCTACGTCTTCATTTATTAATATGGGACATACTGATTTCAAAAAGCACATATTAGAGCTTATAAGCAAAGAAGAAGGCAAACCCATTCCCCACGCAATTGTAGCACAAAAACTAATCCAGAAGAGAATTGCCCAACCTTTTAATAAGAAAGATATCTATACAGATATAGATTCTCTTCTAAAAGAAGGTAGCCTTAGACTAACCAAAACAAATAAATTAGTTATGGGTATACAACAAAGTACTGATGAGGTAGATACTTCTATTCCTCCTCAACAAGGAACAATCGCCATTACAACTAGTGGTTCTGGATTTATTACATTAGAAAATGAAAAGAAATCTAAGTACTATGTTTATAGAACAAATACTAATGGAAGTCTTTCTGGAGATAAGGTTGAGTTCTCTGTTCTAAAGAAGCAAGATAAGAAAGACTTACTTGATGCCATTGTTACAAGTGTTGTTTCAAGAAATAAAAACTTCTTTGTCTGTACGTATGAGACAACAGAAAGTGGTTATAAATTAACTCCTGAAGATAGTAAAGTTTTTTTAGAATTTGTTCTTGACTCAACAACAGATTTAGTTAGTGGCAGTGTTCTTTTATTACAAGTTGGAAAATTCGAAGGCAATAAAGCATATGCTACAGTTAGTAGAGTAATCGGTTTTAAAACAGATATTGGTGTAGATATACTTTCATTAGTGTTGGACAATGGTGTAGAACCTGAGTTCGACCAGGATGTCAATGATTATGCTAACAACATTAAAATTGAAATAGACGAACACCAAAGAGAGATTCGTCACGACTTAACGAATCTACCAATCATCACAATTGATCCAGCTACGTCTAAAGATTTTGATGATGCTATCTATGTTAGGAAAGAAGGAGATGACTATTTATTATCTGTTTCTATAGCTGATGTATCACATTATGTTAAATACGATAGTGTATTAGATAAGGCTGCATTAAAACGTGGATGCTCAATATATTTAGTTGACCGTGTTATACCGATGATCCCACACATCTTATCTAATGACATTTGTAGCATCAATCCTAATGTTGACCGTCTTTGTTTAACATGTGATATGATTATTAATAATAATGGTGAGATCAAAGATATAAAAGTCTTTCCTTCAATAGTTAATTCTCACCGAAGATATAGTTATGATGAGGTTAATGAATATTTTTCTGGTAAGAGTACATTAGAAAAAGATTCAGATGAAGTGAAAGAAGTATTAGATATTGGCGCCGAATTACACGCCATTCTTACTAAGAGCAAAGCTAAGAGAGGTTATATTCAATTTGAAATACCTGAACCGCAGATTATTGTTGATGAAAAGGGTATTCCAACTGAAATAAGAAAAAGAACAAGTGGTGAAGCGCAGAAAATGATTGAAGACTTCATGGTTGCCGCTAATGAAGCTGTTACTATTTATGCAGATAAGAAAGGATGACCATTTGTTTATCGTGTGCATGACAAACCATCCGATGAGAGATTACAACTTTTTGCCATTGAAGCTAAGAAGCTTGGTTTTAAAATAACAACTGATCTTAAAGATATTCAACCAATTGATGTTTCAAAATGATTGGCTGCTAATCAAGACAATAAAAACCTTGATCTTGTTAATATGCTTTTATTAAGAACAATGGCAAAAGCTGAATATGATGTTAACAATATAGGTCACTTTGGTTTGGCGAGTAAGAACTATACACATTTTACTTCTCCTATTCGTCGTTATCCAGATTTAATGGTTCACCGAATATTCTGGATGAATGAATTTGAAAAAGCAAATACTAGCGATCAACTTATTAATAAGTTCAATAATGAACTTGATGAAGATTGCCAAACTTCTTCAGCTAATGAACTAGTTGCTGTAAAATGTGAAAGAGATGTTAATGATATGAAGTTTGCTGAATATATGTCTAAACACTTAAATGAAGTGTTTAATGGATTTGTAACATCTGTTACTAATTTTGGTATTTTTGTACAAATTGAAAATACAGTAGAAGGATTAATTAAACTTTCAAATCTTAAGATTGACTTCTTTAATTTTGATCCTAAGACTTGTGAACTTACAGGTAGAAACACAGGTAAGAAATTTAGTCTAGGCACAAAAATTAAGGTTAAAGTTATTAGTGCGTCTAAAGCTTTAAGAAAGATTGAATTTGAATTAGTGGAGTTTCTTGGTAACAGATAATTCTAGAAAAATATAATTATAGGTATATGCATATTCTTTTTTTAAATAAAAAATTTGGATTAAATTATTCATCAATTGAAAGTTACGAATGTGGTATCTCATTGAAAGGGACAGAAGTTAAGTCCATAACAAAAGCTAATGCAACTATTGATGAATCATTTGCTATTATAAAGGATGGAGAAGCTTTCCTAGTTAACATGTATGTAGCCCCATTCGAACAAGATAATAGAATGCAAGTTCTTGAAACTACAAGAAAGAGAAAACTTCTATTACATAAACATGAAATACAAAAGATAGAATATAAGATGAAAAAAGAAAAGCTAACACTTGTTCCTACTAAAGTTTATCTACAAAACGGAATGGTAAAAATAGAGATCGCTTTATCTAAGCATAAGAAAGCTGCAGATAAACGAAATGACATTAAGATTAGAGATGCTGAAAGACACATCAAAAAAATCGTTTAGTCGCAGATTTTAACAGTTTTTCTAATGAAATAAGCTTGAGGGTGCGAACAAACAGGACATAACTTTGGTGCTGTTTTTCCTTTAACAAATGTTCCACAGTTCATGCATCATCAGTAAACTTCTTCTTCGTCAGTAAAAGTCTTACCAGCAAGTACTTCGTTTTTTAAATCTGTGTATCGAGATTCATGAAACTTTTCAACATTACCAACTCCATCGAATAACTTGGCAATTGCTTCAAATTTTTCATCACCATATTTCTTTGCTTCTTCTCTTGCAACTTTTGCAAATTCAGCATACATTTCACTTCATTCATGTTTTTCATTTGCTATAGCAATGTCTAAACATTCATTAGTAGAAGGAACTGTTCCACCATATAGTAATTTAAACCATATTTCTGCGTGTTCTTTTTCATTGTCAGAAGATTCTGCAAATACGTTAGATATGTGTACTAATCCGTCTTTTTTTGCTTGTGAACTAAAGAAGCCATATCTTACTCTTGCAGCAGCTTCTCCCTCAAATGATTTTTCTAGGTTTTTATATGTTTGTGAGTCTTTAAAATTTATTTTATCCATATTCTAATTATAGATTTATAACATAAAACTGGTGAAAAAGTTTTTCAACTTTCTACACCAGATTTTATAGAGTGTTAATTGATTATATCAATTTTAGGTCAGCTAGGACACGGTCACTTAGACTTTGTTGTAAGTAGTGTCATCCAATTGCAACTCCTGCTTGTACTACTGAAACTATAATTGAGGCAACAGACAAATCATTTATAGAGAATGAGTCTAAAGTTTCAGCACGGCTAATTCAAGATTTTAAGTTTCTAACTTTAGCGACTGCTTCAGCACGGACTTGGTCAGCTGTTTTGCCAGCGGCTATTATAATAGATTGTTGAAAATCATCTCCGTCTGCTCATAAGTCTCCCATCATATTAATACAGTGCATACAAGCATCATCACATTCTCTTGTTGCTATTGCAAGAGCAGTTTCTCCACCATCTTGAACTAAGTTTTTCAATAAGCCATTAACAGCCATGATTAATGCGAAAGATGAGAATGCTGCGAAAGTAGTTGTTGCTAGAGTGATGATCATTCACTTACAAGTTAAATCTGTATATAAACTCTTATCAATAATATCAGATTTTGCTCCAGAAAGTCTTCCAATTTCATTTACAGTAGCGATGAATTTATCACTGTATGATGAATTATCGAAATTTTGTGCATCAGTTATTATTGCTTCAGCTGATTGAACGAATCCAGCGAAAGTAGTTGGGTTGTTGAATCTATTAATATCGTCTTGTAGATTTGCCATATCACTTAATAAGCTTGTGTTATCAGCTAAGTCTTTAATCTTTAATATTGCTTCAACATCATTTTGTGATTCAATAGCATCTTTATATGAGTGGTATGAAGTAATAGCAGCGATAACTGAGTTTGCAGCATCAGAAGCACCCATTGCAGTTAGAATTACTCCTTCAGCAATATTCATTGAAGCATAACAGAATGCAGCACTGATTAACTCGGCAGCTGAGATTGTTGCATAAGCAGCACTTAGTGTTGCTTCTACAGAGGCATAACCATATGTTCATGCAGAATAATTGTTAATGTCATTGATAGTTTCAGTCTTAGAGAATTTTTGAACCATCTGAACACCGTCGTTTACAACTGGACAGTATGCAATAGTTGATGCTAGATTTAAATCAGCTAATGTATCTTTATCTCAGTATAAAGAGAATCTGTTGTGATCACATTTTTCTGGTCCTGAACCATAAATTGAAAGAATTTGGTCATATTGTAGTAAGTATTCTTTACCAGAGTTTGTTTTTCAATACATATCTAAATCAACGTATGGGTTGTCTATAGAGATGTTGATTACACTAACTTTAGCAACGATACGTCCAGCAGGAAGACTGTTGTTAGTCATATAATCAGCGTTACTAACAGAAACATCATTTAATGGACATCCGTCATCAACTCCAACGAAAAGTCCGTTTCCAGTAACTTGACATATGTGGCTAGTTATTTCATCGGGAAGTTCATCTCCAACTGCATAGTTGAAATTGGCTGCATTACCATATGTTGCATATCATGTATCTTTTTGACTTAGATCAGATGCATTGAAAGGAACATATTGGTTTGTTTTCTTATCGTACATTAAGTTGTTGTACTTAGTGTTAACCATTTCTCTTCCGCCGAATCCACCTGGAAGGTAATCGTTTTTGAAACGAGAGATTATATAGTCACATTGTGCATCAGTATATGCGAATTTATAATCCATTTTATCAGTTGTAAGTTTATTACCATGAGAATCTTCTAAAATGAATTCTAATTGCATAGTATTAGTGCTTGTGTTACCATCAGTTAAAATAGTTCTGTAATCTAACACGCTCTTCTTAATTGGGTAAGCCCTAGTTTGGAAAATAGAAATACCAGCATCTTTAAGGAATGGGATATCATCTATTCCTGAAACAGTTGGATTAATTTGATCATTAGATGTATATGTGAAGAATTTGCTTTCAACATTAGCATCTAATACATCAAAAGTTAATGGAGTTAAATGGAAATCAGTAGTTCCTGATTCTATATATGATTCAACAGCAGGGTCAGCCATATTTTCATCAGAACCAGCAGCGAAGTTTCCAGCCATGAATTTGCTAGCCATTAAACTAAGGTATGCTTTTTGAGCATTTTTATCAGTTGAAGCAGCTAAAATTTGTGCAACAGCATCATTATAGAATGTTGCAGGGTTAGTATTGTTAGCAATTCCTTGAGAAATTAATGAATCAAAAGTATTTTTGATATCATCTCTATTAATCTTAGGATTAGAAGAAGTAATTTGATCGATAATAGTGTCTTCACTAGCTTCAATATATTCTCATGAAATCAAGCTTATTCCAATAGAATTAGAATATTGCATTAAGTAGTTATAGCAAGCATCTTTATCGCTGTCATCAGAAGAAGTTGGTCTATATCAAATGTTGTAGAAATCAGCATCATCAAGAGAAACTTGGGCAGCAATTTGTGCAGGAGTTCATGTTGGATTGGCAGCAGCATAATTAGCAGTTTGTTGTTGTTCTAATTGTGTTTCAAGAGACATTAATGCATCTCAACTTGTAGCACCATCGTTGTGTAATGTTTTGTAAAAATTAGCAACAGAACTAGGAGAGTTAGTTATAGTGTTTGATGTGTGTTGAGCGCTCAAAACTATTGGTGTAGTTATAGCAGGAATTGCAATGATTGGAGCAAGCACAATTCATAGTTTTTTGAGGTTAATTTTCTTCATATATTTATTATAAATAAAGCTCAAAAATAGTGGGAAAAACTGCTCAGAATTTACGGGTAAAAATTACAGTGATTTTAGGTCAAATAAAATAGATGGATTTACTTAGAAATACCGAACTCTTTTGCTAATTCGCCAATCATGTTTTTATTGTTGTGTTTTATCACTTTCTTGGCTACAATTTTTCCAATTAAAGGTAGTTTGTCCAATCCTTTACCATTTGTTAAAACAGTAAATGAATTCAATATTCATCTAGCATCATAACATGAACCGAATACTTCTGGAATTCCTCTATCCACATTAAGTAATTTATATGTAGCTTCCATTGCTGTTCGTACAGAATATTCTGTAGTGAATATACAGTCTCTTGGTGTTTCAGCAAATTGACCAATAAAAGCGAAGTTAGTTGAACCATTTGGAACAACTAAAGGACGGTCAGTTTTCTTTCGTGGCATAAAGAAGGCAGTAATATAAGGCATCATACATGGGATTACATGTACTGACTCTTCTTTAGAATATTCTTCGATCTCTTTTTCTGAGAAACCAATGTGGTATAATCATTCTTTAGCAATTTCTTGTCCTGTAGACTCTTGAATTGATTTATGAGTGTAATCACCCTTAGCATCAGTGAATAAACCATATAGCCAAACCATCAAAGTTCCTGCTGGTTGTTTTTGGAATTGTGGTTGTCTATTACAACACCAGCTCATTAATCAACTAGAATCCCTAACTGTACTTATTCCACCAGAAACAACACGTCCTGAAAGAGGGTCTCTTTTTGTTATTTCTTTAATTCTTTTAATTACAGCAGGATTTCTAACATATACAGATGCTGATTCTCATTTAGTTTCAGGAATATGTGAACAGAACTTTTCAGGACAGCCAAATTCAGATGACTGCTTTGCAATGTTTTTTCACATATCTCAGCTAGGAGCAACTGGACTATCATTAAGAATAGCTGGGTGTGAGTGGTCTCCTAATGATGAGTTTTCAGTACAACTACCATTTGTTATGAAAATTAAATCACCATTTAAGTCGATTGATGTTTTCTTACCCTTTAGAATTAATTCAAGAGACTTAGCTGTTTTTTGCGAGTCTGTAATCTTAAAAATAACATTAGTTGCTTTAGCATCATAAACATATTGCACTCCATGTCCTTTAAGTCACGCAACTAATGGTTGGATTAAGGATTCGTATTGGTTATAACGTGTAAACTTTAAAACTGAGAAATCATGAATACCACCAATATGGTGTATAAAACGCAATACATATCTCTTCATTTCTAGAGCACTATGTCATTCTTCGAATGCAAACATTGTTCTCCAAAACATTCAGAAATTAGTTTTGAAGAAATCTTGACTTAAAAAATCTTCAATTTTCTTGTCTTCAAGTAAATCTTCACTTGCCATTGCAAGTCAGATAAGTTCTTTAATATTCTTTTTGCTTAAACCGTAGTCTTTTCCATCATATGCTGGTTCACTTCCTCTATTTTTTGTTGCGCGCATTAAAGACGAATTTGGATCCTCTTTATTTAATCAATAAAATTCGTCTAAAACACTAGCATCTTTAATTCTTAATGATGGAATACTTCTATATAAATCTCATAAACATTCAAAGTGGTTTTCCATTTCTCTTCCACCTCTAAAAATAAATTTCTTAATTGGATCTTCAATTCCATCACAAGCGCCACCAAGAATTTTTGAAGCTTCATATATTTTAATGTTTTTACCAGGAACTTGTCCGTCTCTTATTAAAAATGCAGCAGTTGCTAAACCGGCTAACCCTCCACCGATAATGTGAGCTTTAACTTTATTTGCTCCTTCTATTTTTTTAGGTTTAGCGAATGCTTCATAATTTCCTGCTGAGTAATACATACTTTAATTATATATAAATATATAAACATACAAATCCACTTTTTTAGCATTAAAACCTTACTATAAATAGTACTTAAAAAGTTAAATTCATTTAATATTTAAAAATATAAAATTTATATGAATAAAAAGAAAAAAATAATATACTTCTCACTACTAGGTTTAGCTGTATGTGGAATTGCAGCTGCTGCCACTTTAATACCACTTACACAATGTAAAAAGAATGGCGGTAATGTAGAAAATTTATCATATGAAATAATCAATCCTACATCAGAACAAAAAAATGTTCTTAAGCATGGTTCTTTTTTGTCAATTAAAGTGACACAAGAAGAGGTATATGGCGATATTGAATGAGAGTATACCCCTCATGATTCAATCGTCTTTACTATAGAAGGTGAAAATGACTCTGAATTATTAATTACCAACAATAATGAAAGTGGTAGCATCATCATCCTAACTGGTATTGTTGCTAAGGATGCTAAAGGCCACACCTTAGCAATTGAAAATATTACTTGTAAACCATATTCACCTCAAGAAGCTAAAGCCATTGATGGTTCTGGCTGAGATGGTTATAAATCGGGTTCATTATATTATTTCATTGATGAAGACTCTAAGGAAATAACATATGTAGGAAATAATGAGTATGCAGCCGATAACTTGGTTATTCCTGATGAAGTCAAGAATGAAGCTGGCGATATTTATAAAGTTGTATGTATTGCTAAAGAATGTTTTTATCGATCAGAACTATTGACTGGCGATTTATCGGTAGGCAACAATGTTAGAAAAATTTACGATAGGGCATTTGCCGTTTGCCCGAATCTTGATGGATGTTTGTATTTGCCAGCTAGCCTTGAGCATACGCAAACTGAAGGAACATTTACCGGTACTCCGTTCACAAATATTGAATTGTCTCCTCAGAGCACTTCATTTCAACTTGCAACTAATATCGGTGGTGCGAAGGGGCTAATGAATTATGGGGCTGATCCTTCGTTGATTGACTATAATGGCCCAGGCATAAGATACCAATTCGCCACAGACGTTCCGGTAATGGGGGATTATATAATTCCGGAGGGCGTGACCGAAATAACAGAAGATGCATTTCGGTATATAACAGGTATTACTTCTATTGCATTTCCTGAATCACTCAATACAATAGGTGACTATGCTTTTGCAAATTGCTGAGGTTTATCAGGGACTCTATCTATCCCGACCAGCGTTACAACTATTGGCACTGGTGCATTCTGTAACACAAACTTCGATGACGTGGATTTAAATGTAAATTCCAAATTCGTATGGGCAAATAATCTCGGGCCCGACGCTAAAGTTTTATTAAATGCCAGCAGCAACGGTGTGTACAATTTTTCTATACCAAGTGAAGAGCAAGTTGTTGGCGGCATAGCGTTTGGCGATATTGAAATTCCCGCAAATGTGACAGCTATAGTAGAAGACGCCTTTGCGAGACTAAATATTTCTTCGGTTAAATTTCTTTCTACTTCATCACTTTCAACAATAGGTGATGGAGCATTCGCTCAGTGCCTCAGCTTATCGGGAACTCTATCTATTCCGACCAGCGTAACAGCGATTGGTGCTGGTGCATTCAATGAAGTAAATTTAGATGAAGTTGAGTTAAATGGCAATCCCAACTTTAAATTGGCAACAAATGTTGGCGAAGGCGCAACTATTTTGCTAGATAGCAGCAACGGAGGTCTATATGATTATGAGGATACAAGTGCGAACCAAGTGGTTGGCGGCATAGCGTTTGGTCAACTCACAATTCCCGATACAGGTGTGACAAAAATTGGAGATGAAGCGTTTAATAATTTAAATTTTTTATCCGGCACACTTGAAATCCCGGGAAACGTGACAGAAGTCGGTCAAAGAGCATTCAATTCTTGTTCTAGGATACAAGAATTAATTCTTCATGAAGGGCTGAAAACAGTAAAATCCAAAGCATTTTTCAATTTACTAAACGTAAAGAATGACCTGCTGCTCCCCGATACTTTAGAAACTGTCCTTTCAAATTCTAGCGAAGGAGCCTTTGGTGGAATTGCTTCGAAAAACGCGACATTTGGCGACGGACTAACAGTAATACCCGCAGGTATTTTCGCCAGTGGATTCGCTCCTACATTGATACGCAATGTGACGCTTTCAAATAATGTAGCAGAAATCGGCGAAAATGCATTTAAAAATTGCACTTCAATAAATAATATTGATTTTGGAGCGGCTTCTTCACTTACGACTATAGGCGAAAAGGCGTTCGTGGACTCACTTATATGTTCTCCATTTAATATTCCTTCTAGTCTTGAAAACATCGGGGAAGATGCATTTAAGTCTGCTTTATTTAGCAACATTGATGTTGGTGACAATCTCCACTTCAGTTTAGCAGAAAACGTCGGAGAAGGTGCAACGTTTTTATTGAGCGATAGTGCAACTGATTATGACTATTCAAAGTCAAGTGATGATCAGGTTGCCGGCGGTATATGCTATGGCAATGTTACAATTCCTAGCGGAGTAACAGAGATAGCTGGTTGAGAATTCCAGGGTAAGGATTCAGATGATTTTGACCGTATTTGTGGTAATTTAATTCTACCTGAAACGGTTGAAACAATTGATGATGAAGCCTTTTATGGCGGAAATTTTAATGAATTTGTAATTCCAGATTCAGTAACAACTATTGGTGGTGGTTATGCATTTAATAATTTCTATGCGAAAGAGTTAACTTGCAATGGGAAAGGAAAATATAAGTTGGCAAACAATGTTGGTGGTGCGAAGATTTTATTGGATAACACAGAAGAATTTAACTATAGTAAGTCGAGCGATGAGCAAGTAGCAGGCGGTCTGGCATTTGGCAATCTTTCAATTCAAGGCACCATAACAACTATTGGCGACAATGCTTTTAAGGATTTGCCTCTATTGTCAGAAGACTTAATAATTCCTGCGTCAGTTACGTCAATAGGCGCTTATGCTTTTTCAGGCATTCATCAAATAACATCTATAGAATTTCTAGGTTCCGTGGATATTACATTAGGCAGCGGATGCTTTAATATGACTAAAATCCATTCAATTAGTTTTAATTTTGATGAGCAACCAAATAATATTTCTGGTGATGCATTTTATGGTTGTGGATCAAGCTTTCAAAACAACACAGTATACATAAATAATAACGGCATTTATCCCGCACAAAGTTTATTAACTCTTTTACAAGACGATCCAGGGCTAGGCCCACAATGAAAAGCGCTGCCCTAACAAATTATTCATAATTTCTAACTATATAAAACAACCTAAATATTAACTAACAATTTATATAATTATTTATAATTAGCGTATGGATACAATTGTAGCTCTCGCAACGCCATTAATGAACTGTGCCATACACATTATTCGAGTTAGTGGTAATGATTCATACGCAATAGTTAATAAGATATCTAAAAATAAGATTACTAAAGTAGGTTTCACCATACAAAGGACAAATATTATTGAAGACGGCCAATCAATTGATGATGTTTTAATCAATAAGTTTGTTGCCCCCAAGACATTTACTGGTGAAGATGTAATCGAGATTAACTGTCATGGTGGTGTATATATTGCTCAAAAAATAATTAAACTACTTATTAAAAATGGTTGTCGTTTAGCAAAAGCTGGTGAATTTTCACAAAGAGCTTTTATGAATAAGAAGATAAATATTCATCACGCTAAATCTATTAACAACCTTATTAATGCAAGTAGTGATTTAGCAATAAAACACGCCAACCATGGAATGAATGGAAAGACATTAGAAAAACTAGGTGAACTTAAAGAACAAATATTCACACTAGTAGGGCAAGTAGAAGTAAATATAGATTACCCTGAATATGATGACGTTCCTACAATTGGTAAAAAAGAATTCTTATCTACATTAGATAAATGTATTAATGAAGCAACAAAAATAATTTCTGATTCTAAAACAATTTTGGTTAACTCTAAGAAACCGGTTATTGCTATAGTTGGTAAACCAAATGTAGGTAAATCATCATTACTCAATTGTTTAATTAAAAAGAACAAAGCAATAGTTTCTAAGGTAAGTGGAACAACTAGAGATATTGTTGAAGAAACTATAGACATTAATGGTATGTCATTAATGTTATTTGATACAGCGGGAATTAGAAATTCTAAAAATGAAATTGAAAAGATGGGAATCGATAAAACTAAACATGCAATTGAAGAAGCTAACTTAGTTATCTTTGTTTATGATAGTTCAAAACCTATTACTGCTGAAGATAATGAAATTATCAAAACAATTAAAAATAAAAACCATATCATTGTTGCAAATAAATCTGATTTAAAGCAAGTTACATTATTGCCTCAAAGCATAAGTATAAGTACAAAAAATAATGACATATCTGTTCTTGAAAAAACTATTGCAAATAAATTTAAGAAAATTAATTTTGACGAATTTAATGATGCAATACTTCAATCAAACCAAGATGTATTAATGCTTGAAAATATAAATGAAAAACTCAAAGATGTTAAGCAAATTATCGTAGATAAGCATCCAATTGATCTAACACTTAAACTTCTTCATGATGCTTTATTACAACTAACTATTATTACAGGTGAAAATAATTCATATGACTTTATTACTGAACTATTTTCAAAGTTCTGTATAGGTAAATAATATGAAATATTTTGACACTCACGCCCATTTAAATTATTCTCCTTTGCTCGATAAGGAAAAAGAAATTGTACAGGAATGTGCTGATGCTCTTTTACTTATCAATGATGTAGGAACATGTGCTAACTCTTCTTATGTTGCCGTAGAACAAGCAAAGAAGTATGAAAACGTTTATGCAACTGTTGGTATTCATCCTTGCGATGTTGTTGAAGCAGCAAGCAATGACATGGAAAGAATTGAGGAATTACTTAAAGACAAACAACAAAACAAAATCATAGCTATTGGTGAAACAGGATTAGACTACTATCATAAACCATTTGACGCTGAAGTGCAAAAAGCATTCCTTCTAAAGCATATAGCATTGGCGATTAAATATGATTTGCCTTTAGTTATGCATATTAGAGATGCTCATGATGATGCATATGAAATACTCACAAAAAATATTCCTCATAACATTAATGTTATTATTCACTGTTTTGATTCAACTCCAGAATTTGCTAAAAAATATACAGATGCTGGTTATTGATTAGCCTTTGGCGGAAAAATAACATGAGAAGGAAAAGAAAGCAGACTTCACAATGCTCTTAAATCTACACCAATAAATAAAGTAATTCTTGAAACAGATGCGCCATGACTAACACCAACCTCTCATAAACCAGATTCAAATAAACCAATATATGTCCTTGATACATTGGCTGAGTGTGCAGCCACCCTTAATATTGAAAAAGATGAATTTGCAAAGCAAGTTTATGAAAATTCATTAAATGCTTTTAAACTTAAGTGTAAAATATAAATATGAAGTCATTTAAAGCAAGATTGGTTACAAATACTTCAATGACAACAAAGGCTGCTTCTAGTGTAACTGCCACTGCAGAAAAATTTAAAAGTAATATAACTTTTTGTTATGAAGGTAAGACTGCTGATGCGAAGTCAATCATTAATTTGATGGCCTTAGGAATTAATGCTGAAGCAAAATTTGAATTAACCACAGAAGGAGAAGATGAAGAATCTGCTATTTCTACACTTAAAGAATTACTTTTACAATTAGAGATTATTAGACAATAATATTAAACTAATAATTCACTAACTATTTTATTAAAAACAAGGATCTTTGTTGGATTATGATGTATATCGTTGGCCAAAGTTAGGAATACTGATTTATCTGGTCTCATTATAAATAAAATCTCAAGTAATAAAGATATATTCTTGTAATCAAGTTTCTTAAATTCACCGCTATTTTTGCTAATTCTTGATAGACTTTTATTTTCTTTAACAATTGAATTTGCAAGGTCATAAAGTTTCTTAAATTGATTGCTTTTGATAGAACTAATTGCATCATTAGTCGAGAAGAATAATTTCTTAGCAACGTCCATTTCATCGCTAGACAATTTGTATTCTGATAATTCATTATCTATATTTGAAAGCTCAGGTTTTAAAATAACTTTCTGACAACGTGATCTGATTGTTGGCAATACAAGATTCAATGAACGTGTTGTAAAAATAGCGTATGTATTAGGTGTGGGTTCTTCTAAGAAAATTAATAATGAATTAATCGCTTGGTGAGTACAGTTTTCAATTCCTTTTATTACATAAAACTTAGCACCAAATGGTTCAAGAGCAGCTTTAGAAAAAACATTAATAATGTTTTGAATATCTTCTTTTTTTATAGTTGTTTTGTATCCATCGATTTCTATTAAATCGTAATAACTTTTTGTATCTATTTTTTTCGATAGTTTTTCATCATTGCCAAATATCGATTTAATATAGTTATCAATAAATGTGTCTGGATTTGAAAATTTAGTTTCAACTACTAAAATAGAGTGTGGATGTTTTTTAATATCTAAAGTATTCATTCTTTTAATGCCTCTTCTACATTTGCAATCATTTCATTAATTGGCAAATTTGAATCTATGATGGCGATGTTCTCGCCTTTTGCTTTATGCTCAATTGCATAGTCTAAATATAATTTATTTATTCTTTCCTTCTTAGCAATATCCCCGTCTAAACTGTTTTCTTTTTCATCAACATTTGTTGTAGTACTACTTCTTTGTGTAATACGGTTGTGGGCTGATTGAGCATTAACTTGAGTAATGATTAAAAGGTCGGGCTTAAAGCTGCTTAATGGTGACAATAGATTAGAAATATAAGACTTTCTTTCTTTTATTTCTTCTTCCGTTGCTCCATCTTTCATAATGTCTTCTATTCCATAGACTGTTGTGGAAACATACATTCGATCAATTATAACGGTCTTACCATCATCGTGGTCTTTTTTAATGTCCGGTAATACATCTAGAAAGTTTTGAACAAAAAGAGGAATTAAATCCTTTTGTCTTGTACCAGCATTTGCTTTCTCAATGATTTCCTTACGCGATTCATGTTTTGAAGTATTACATGGAAATTTATAATTTACAACAGTCTTATATTTAGATACTATTTTCTCGATGATTGTTCCTTTACCTGAACCATCTGGACCTTCAACAATTATTATTTTACCAGTACCCATGATTTATTTCTTTGTAATTGTTTCTTGTCCTTGAAGGTAAGGTCTTAATGCAGTAGGTATTATGATTGAACCATCTTTTTGTTGGAAGTTTTCAACAATAGCAATTCACAATCTGTTTAAACTTGTACCTGTACCATTTAATGTGTGCGCAAATTCATTCTTTTTTGTTGCAGGATTAAAGTATTTAATACTTAGTCCACGAGCTTGATAGTCAAGAACGTTACTACAACTGCTTATTTCTCTATAACTGTTAGAACTTGGCATTCATACTTCTAAATCGTAAGTTGTACTAGCGGCATCACCGATATCCCCACCACAAAGTTTAATTATTCTGTATGGAATGTTTAGAATCTTTAAAACTTTCTCTGCTTCTTTTGTCATTTCACCAAGTAAATCTCAGCTTTGTTCTGGTGTTGAAATGTTTACCATTTCTGTATTGTAGAATTGGTGAACACGAAGTATTCCTTTTGTATCTTTACCGCCACTACCAGCTTCTTTTCTATAACTTGTTGAACTACTTGTAAGTTTTAAAGGCAAGTCACTTACATTTAAAACTTCATCCATATACATTGCTGTTAGTGGGTGCTCTTCAGTACCAGCTAAGAATTGGTGTTCAATTGTTTGATACATATCATCTTCGAAAAGAGGCAATTTTCCTAGACCGAATAATGGTTCTTTATTCATGATGATAGGTGGTAATACTTCAGTATAACCAGCTTCATTAATATGTAAGTCTAAAGTGAAGTTTCGTAAAGCTCTCATAAGTCTTGCACCGTCACCAGTTAAGACATACATTCTTTCTCCACTTATCTTTCTTCCTCTTTCGAAATCTAATAAGTTTAATTTAACACCAAGATCTCAGTGAGGAAGAGGTTCAAAATCAAATTTAGTAGGAGAAAGTGATTTAACAACTTCAATGTTATCGTTTTCATCTTTACCACTTGGTACTCCCAAATTTTTCTCACCCATAACGTTATGTGAGTCATCTAAAATATTAGGAATAGAAAACATAACCATCTTTAATTGTGTTTCAAGATCGTTTGTTTTTTCTTGAATAGCATCAATTTCATTCTTAATGTTTAAAACTTCATCTTTAACCTTTGAAATTTCATCAGCAGATGCTTTTGCCTTAATTAATTCACCAACCTTAACTGATAACTCGTTTTTACGAGTATTTAGTTCTTGTACTTTTGTAGCGTTCTCTCTCCAAATTTTATCGATTTCTTTGAATTTCTCAAGGGCTGGAAATTCTTTATTTCGAAGCTGTATGTTCGCTATTGTTTTTTCTCAGTTATTTCTAAGCAACTTTATATCAATCATAATTATCCCTAAAAAATGCTACTACAATATTTATAAATATTATAGTATATATAATAAATAAGTATGGCATTAGTTAAATTGGAATTGTTGTTAGAAGACGAAACATATAACAAACTAAAGAAACAATATGATTTGCTAGTAGGACAAGGTGCAACTCATGTAACCTTCCCGCAATATATTGCAGAGATGATTAAATTTTCAGCAGAAATGGGAGATGAAGCTGAAAAAATGAAAACACATCTAGGTGCTGGTTTTGAAGGTCTTAAGGATATTGAAAGCAAACTTAAAGATTTAATGAAGAGCGTTCCAGGCATGGATGATATTTTCAAAACCGAAGACGACAAAAAAGATACTCCTTCTCCAGAAAAGAAGGTGAAAAATTAATGTCTTCTTTATTGAACATAATTTTTAAATGTAGTAATAAAATTAATGATGATTTTATTAACAGTTTAAAATGTATTCTAAACCAAACAAATAAAGACTTTAGACTAACTGTCGTAAATGATGGTTGCGAAAAAGAAGTAGCCGATTATATTTCTACAATTGACTTTTCTGTATTTAAAGAATTTGAGTATTTTTGTTTATCATCTTACAGTGGAATAGCTGTCTATTTACTAGATATCAATTATGATTCTGATTACATATTCTTTGTTGATGAAAAGACAAAAATTAAAGAAGAATTCGCTGATGCTGCAATGAAAATATTATCATCAGTAAAACCTGATATGATGGCTGTGGAATTATTAAAATCCAATGTTGAAAGCAAGGTATATAACTTTGATGATCCTGACTTAATATTTTGTTTATTCCCTGGTTATAAAGACAAAATATTTCTATCGAAAATATTTCATGATTGCAGAACAAAACTTAAAAATCAAAATTTTGTTGAACTTTTATATTTACTATTTACATCATTTAAAACATGTTACTATTTTAATTCAAACCTATTATCTTTTGTAGAACCAAAAAATGTTTCATACAATTTGTATGATATCTTTGAGATAATCGATGAAACAAATGCTAAGTATGGTATTGCTACCAATCATGAATTGCAACGTTGGTACGACACTCTTCAGTTCTTTGTAATTTACAATGCGATCATTATGTTTCTTGTTCATATCTTCGCTGCTTATAAAGGAACAGCATCACGTAATATTGCAATCAATAAATCAAAATCTTGAATTTCTAAGAATCTTCCAAATTGAAAACAAAATAAATTGATAACATCTAAAAACTCAGTACTTATTACTGAGGACACTAAGAAAATCCTAAAGAAATTTAATTTCTCTTGAAAAGATATAGAAAGTCTTTCAAAAATTATTTTTTATGGTAAGTAATAATGTTCCTGCAGATACAAGTAGATATTTCTTAGCAAAAGCAACACATAAATTATTTGCTCGTGTAATTGATTATATAGTTGTTCTATCAATAGTTGCAGGATTATCAATATGGATTATTTCATCTGATAGTGCTGGTCTTAAAAATGCATTTTCGCTAGTACAAACATGAAGATATTTTCTAATATCGATAATTGCTTTATTGATATTTTCTTTTTATTTTATTTTGATGCCCAACTATTTATGAAAATGTTTCACAGTTGGTAATTGGTTACTTAAACTTAAACTATATAAAACTATACCTACTAAAAATATGCTAATATGTTTAATCAGAAGAGAACTATTCATTTGAATTATATTGGTTATTGTAAATGTTTCGTTAGGCATAACTCTTTGTGCAATGAGTTCTGGCACTGCCCACAAATTCATAGTTAATCTTTTGAAGCTTTCTGGTAATGATGATTCATATTTATTCGGTACTACCATATTTCATATTCTATATGTTGCTACATTTGTTCTTTTGTTTGGAATAATTATTAACGTATGTCTAACAAGCAAGAAACAATCTATCATAGATAAATTTAGCAACATAGTACTTATTAAATTAGTTGATAAAGCTACAACAACAATATCTCCAATAATTAATAAATCTAAAATTAATTATGGGTTGCCAGGGGAGAATATAGCTTAATATGGATTTAACAGGTTTAAATAATGAACAACACGAAGCAGTTACAGCACCACTTGGTCCAGTTTTAGTTGTTGCTGGTGCTGGTTCAGGAAAAACAAAAGTTCTAACTACAAGAATAGTTTACTTATATGAAGAACTACATATTAGACAAGATAAGATTCTTTCTATTACTTTTACTAATAAAGCTGCGCAAGAAATGAAAAACCGTATTGCAAATATGGTTTCATCAACTTATTTTAATTGAATTGGCACTTATCACTCCACTTGTTTAAGATTTTTAAAAGAAGAAATACCATTTCTAAATAGAAAGTCTGACTTTACAATTATTGATGATGAGGACCAATTGTTATTATTAAAAGAAATATGCAAAGCTGGTGGTATTAGTTCACTTGATATAAAACCAAAAAAATTGCTCGGACATATTTCTAAAGTCAAGAGTTTAGACATTGATATTAAAAATATAATTTCCATTGATAAAGCAAAAGAGCTAGGCATATTTGAACATAGAGAATTAACTATTGTTAAGTTTGTTTATGAACGTTATGAAAGTAAGAAAATACATGACAATCTTCTTGACTACGATGACCTTCTTGTTTTAACAAGAAAGATCTTGATAGAAAGCAAAGAAATCAGAGAGAAATGACAAAATAGGTTTGAGTATATTCTCGTTGATGAGTTCCAAGATACAAACAAAATACAATTTGAAATTCTTAGCATGCTTATTAATGATAAACATAATGTTTTTGTGGTTGGAGACCAAGACCAAACAATCTATACATGACGTGGAGCTTATCCATACATATTTAATGATTTTCTTAGAAACTTCCCTGAAACAAAAAAAGTTGTTTTAAATAAGAACTATCGTTCAACTAAGAAAATACTTAATGCTTCCAATTCTTTGATTAGTAAAAATAGAGAAAGAATTAAAAAAGAATTAGTAACTGACAACGGATATGGAGAAGATGTTATTTATTTCAATGGAACGTCTTCTTATGAAGAATCAATGTTTGTATGCAGTGAAATAAAAGACTTAATTAAAAAAGGTGTTTCTTATAAAGAGATAGCTATTTTATATAGGTCTAACTTCTTATCAAGAAATATAGAAACTGAACTAATAAATAATAGTATCCCTTACTACATTTATGGTGGTATAAAATTCTATCAACGTTTAGAAGTAAAAGATATATTAGCATATCTTAAATTAGTTGTTAACCCATATGATGAAATATCGATTAGAAGAGTAATTAATAAACCATCAAGAAAGATTGGAGATGCAACGCTACAGAGAATATCTGAATATGCTGAGAAAAACAAAATATCATTTGGTGAAGCAATTGCTCTTACACAAAATTATGAAGCAGATATTGACTGACAACGTGAAAGAATTAATGGTTTCTTTTCACTTATTCAAAAAATAACAGAAGAATCAAAAGACAAGAAAATTTCCGATATTGTTAAACTCATCATAGAAAAAACTGAGTATGAAAATTATTTAAAGAGTCTTGAGTTTGAAGAAAGAATGCAAAACGTTAATGAGTTAATTAACTCAATAATTATTTTTGAAGAGAAAACAAGTGGTGCGACCATCACTGATTTCTTCAATGAAATATCTTTGTATACCGATCAAAAAGATACGGATAATAACGCTAATGATTCTGTGACTGTGATGACTATTCACATGGCTAAGGGAATGGAATTTAATAATGTGTTTGTTATTGGTTTAAATGAAAATGTTTTCCCATCTCGTAATTCATTAAATTCTAATGCTTTAGAAGAAGAAAGAAGAGTGGCATATGTTGCTTTAACGAGATCTAAACTAAGATTATTTATTTCCAATGCCGGAGGTTATTCAGTTATCAATAATGAACAATTATCTCCATCAAGGTTTATTGGCGACATACACCACACAAACTATACACAGAAATCTCTTAGTATGAGATCAATTTCAAAAGTTGACCTTGACTGGTTCGATTCTAATAAGAAAGATGTTGACTACAAAAAGGAAATGTATGAAGAAAAGACTGTGGAAATAAATGTTGGTGATAGTGTTTCTCATACAGTCTTTGGACTTGGGTTAGTTATTAGAATGAATGGAGACCAAATTGATGTTTTATTTAAATCACCATATGGTCTTAAGACTATATTGAAGAATCATAAAAATGTTAATCGTATTAATAGATAAGCATAATATAAAATATGAAGGTAAGAGGCGAGTTTAATTGGAAAAAGTTTCTTATTATATTTACATGTGGTCTGGCTGTAGCTGGCACGACCTTTGGTATTTCATATGCTTATGTAAAGGCGAATAAGAAAAAACCGTTCTCTATATCAGCGATTAATTCAGTAATGTGAAATTGACAAAAGTATGGTTCGGACAAAGGGGCACATGACTATTCGCCCTATGCACCGAACGATCAAAATATGCTTAATGCAACCATGTCGCATATGGAGAAAGAGGACTTCTATAATTTTATCTTGTGTTATGTAATCACAACTCCAGAATATAACGGCTGACAACAGATAAATATTAATAATCTTGTATTCAAAGGGAACCAGTTAACACTTAACTTCAAAATATTATTAGAAACTGGCGACTGATATTTAATTAAAACACTTAGTCCAGTTACTTTAATTTCTGCTTTTAAGTATGAAGGTATCGACCAATACTATGCTAAAAACAAACTTGAGTTTGGTTCGTTAGATAAAGACAAATGACAATTTTCTTCTAACACGGCTGATACATATAAACAACGCTCCATATATTTATACTGCGGAGATGGTGTCGAAGAGTCGGATGACGAGTCTCATTCAAACTACGAAAATATTGTTTTCCCTAGCGGAACATAGCTTCTAAAACATTATCTATTTTTTAAAATAGCAGTGGCAGATAGTTTTGAATTTACATTTTTCACATTTATCACCTGCTGTGCATGGAAAACTATCCTCTTTAATATACTTAATAGATTCAGCAATAACTGGAACTATCTTATTGTATTCATCTAATGAAAGTTTCTTGGTCTTGCTTTGTACATTTGTGTCAACATTTAAAATAAAACCTTCACTTGGAATTTGTGGATTAACTTCAGAATACCCCTTAGTATAAATAGGCAACTGAAGTGTTTCTAATCGAGCGTCAGGGTCAATGCTACTCGTCTTAAAGTCAACTATAGTAATACCCTTTTCTTTGTCGTTGATAACTAAATCAATTCTTCCATTGATCATAACTCTGTCAGAACTATCTGCCAAACATAAGAATTCAAAATTATGTTCAGACTCTAAATTTTTATATTGCTTAAAGATTTCATTTATCTTATCTCCATGTAAAGATTTATTGACAGTAGCTTTAATTATTTTTAGATCTTCAGTTGTTGCATATCGTAATGATAATTCATCAATAGCTTTGCTAATATATGATTCTAATTTTGAAATATCATTTTCTGTTTGCAATCATTTAATAATCTTTTCCACACAAAGATGCACTTGTTCTCCATATCCAGTTCTTGAAGTAACTAGATCTTTGAATCCATAAATTTCAACAAGTTTTGCTAAGAAAGGACATTTTTCAATGTGTTCAATGATTGTGTAATTCAGACTAAAGACTTTAGTGTCTTTCTTCAATGCTCACTCAGGCACTCTTTCAAAAGTAATTTTTTCATTCTCTTCCATTAGTTTAACAGGTTCATCTGGTAATGCCAGAGATTTATAAACAAATGGAGAAGTTTTATGGGTGGATATTCTTCCTGTCTTGCTTCAAGAAGTAATGAACCTAGACAATATAAGATACTTCTTAGCTCTCGTAATACCAACATAGAATAGATTAGCTTCATAAGATAAATTGTTTTCTTCATGTTGCACTTCCATTGTCTTAGGCAATGTTTTGCCTATGCTATCTCATACGGCAACCTTCCTTCTACCCATCATAAAATGACGGTTCATATTATTTGGGAAGGTTCCAACATTTAATCCGGGCATAAACACAGCAGCATACTCCAAACCTTTTGATGAGTGAACAGTCATAATATTTACTGCATCTATATCAATGTATTTGTTTGCTCCTCCTTTTTGATATTTTTCAATTGAGCTACCACCATCTTCTAAACTTCCGGTAATAAGAGTATAGAATTTGTTAATCTTCATATTAGGTAAATCAAGATAATGAACTTTTTCGAATTCATCAATCAATGTAGAAACACTTCCTAACTCATAAAATATTACTTCAGTAAGTTTAGAACTTGTGTCAAGTTGATTTATTTCTATTAGTTCTAAAATTGTTTTGAATATTCTCTGAATACTTATTTCAGAATCTGTAAAGTTTGATAATCCTTTTTTTATTGATTCTACATATTCAAAACATTTTATAATTGCCTCAGCTGATACAGCTGGATTTATAAGTTTAAGTGCTTTCTCTAATTCATTTCTATCATTCAAACTAGGATTATCTATGAAGCCAAATAATGATAAGAAACCAGAACCTACTTCACACTCAAACAAATCACCAAGATCCTTAACAATGTGTGGAATTTTTCCATAAGCTAAAGCTTTACTAATCATTTTAAATTGTTTTTTCTTCCTACACAATATAGCAATGTCCTTATATGCTAGTCCTGCTTTGTCGTGAAGCTGGACAATATTCTTTACTATTGCTGATGCTTCATCCTCATTGTTCGCATACATTGTATAGGTTATGTCGTTAGAATTAGTGCTTTTCTTTTTCTCATCAAATAAGAACTCTTTATCCTTTCTTCTTCCTTCTGATGTTCCACCATTTAATTCGAAAATAAAATTCTCAGCATACTTAATTATTTTGTTTGTGCTACGGAAATTACGGTTCAAGAAAACCTCCGTGGCACCAGGGAAATCATTGGAAAAATTAAGTAGGTATGAAGAACTTGAACCACGGAATTGATATATACATTGGTCATCATCACCAACCACACAAATAGAAATTCCAGCACTATAAAATATTTTTGCTATTTCTGATTGGATGTAATTTACATCTTGATATTCATCGATAAATACATTCGTGTATTTTTGTGCAATATGTTTAAGGAAACCTGGGTCAGTTTTAAGTTTATTAACAAATGTTCATAACATTGTACTGAAAGTAAAACATTTATTTTCTTCAAGAAATGCATGGTAGGCATTTGTCATTTCTTTTGCGGCGGTAAATGATTTGTATATTTTTGGATCTTGCTCATCAAATCATTCAACAACCTCAATGAAATCTCCAACTAGGCCATGACTTCATTTAAGGTTTTCGTGCATATTTAATTTAATTGCATTTTTGTGAACTAATTCAAATAAGGCATCGCCTTCAATATTTATGAAATCCTTATAACCAAAATAATACTCTTTCAAATTGTCTAAACAGAAACCATGAATAGTACCAATATACATTTCATGAAAGCCGTTAGTATTGCCTAGAACATCGCTACCAATACTATAGATACGATCTTTAAGTTCGGCGGCAGCTTTCTCTGTATATGTTATTGCTACTATATTATTAGGTTTAATTTCCTTATTAACTAATTTGTTTTTAGCAAGATTGTTTTGGGCAAGGCTACCTTGTTTTAATATATGAACAATCTTGTTAGTGATTGTTTTAGTCTTTCCACTACCAGCACAAGCTATAATTGAAAGTGCTTTAGCTTGTGATAAGATAGCACTAAGTTGTGGTCATGTAAATTTATTTGGATTTAAATAATCAGGTATATTCTTTGTGTCATTTTCAAAGTATGCTGATAATACGTCTTTTCTGATTTGTTCTTCATCTACTTTTTCAAATGAACGAGAACGAGGAGGAGGTTCAGGTGTTATTGTTTCCTTTGGACTAGCTGTTTTATAGTGCTCGTATTCAGCATCATAAATATTTTTATCAAATAAACCATTTAAATATTCCCTTGCTTCATTAATTTTTTGCATTTCCTCTAGAGCTGTAGGGGATTTACAAACATCAGGGTGGTGCAATTTTGCTTGCTCAAAATATGCAGCCTTAATATAAATTTTCTTAGTAGGAGGTGTTAATTCTAAAGCTTTGTGTGCTTCTTCAAAAGTAATTGCCATGTATATAAAAATTATATTTATTTATAATCAAATATATGTTATATTTGTTAAACAAAGATAAGTTTGAATGCAAAGATGGGCGTCTACATATTTTGGATTTACAAAAGGAAAACCCATCTAAAATTAGATTATCACCAACCGAGATGTTTTCAATCATTGCACCTGCAGGTGAAAAGGATGAAACAGACAAAAACGAATTTATTACATGAATGAAAAAGTTTGACTTGGTTGGTGAAAAGTCTGACCCATTTTATTTAGATAATGGTAAAGCACTTCAACCAAAAATAACAACTGCAATTGAAGCCTATCTTGGTCAAAAGCTTGTACTCGAAAAACCAGTTTCTAATGATTTTTTATCAGGAAGAATGGATGCTGTTTATGAAGAAGATACAAAAAAATCTCCAGTTATTGAAGTAAAAACTTTTTGTACCGATAAGTTGTTTGGTTATATGCATGATGGAGAATGAATTTTAGAAAGAGATCCTAATACTAATAAAGTATTAGTTGATGAACCAGGGGTTAAAATAAAAGAGAAAGATTGAGCTCTCTATAAAAAGAGAAAAGGTGAGGTAATTTTTAAAGGCTGACAAATCTCTCCCGATAAAGCAGAATACATGTACCAACTACAAACATACCTTTATTTAACAAACAAAGAAAATGGTGTTTTCTATGTTTGTTTTTATGGTGCCAATGATATTTACAATATCGATAACTTCCAATTAAGGATTGGTGTAGATGAGAATTGCAATCTAGTTCCTATAGAAATGACGAGAGATCCTGAATTTGTTGAAAAAATAGAAACGGCTAAGAAGTGATATGACGAGCATATAACTACAGGTATCTCTCCTTTAATGACTAAACAAGATATGATTTGGTATGAATCCCAAGTTAAGCAGAGATAGTTATCCTGCACTTATATTCTCCTCTTCTCCTTATAAATATATAATATTTATAAGGTAGCTCTTAAAATATTCTCATTAATAATCTCTGGAGCGTCTTTCTCTGTATTACCACTTGTTGGTGTTAATACCACTAGTCACACAACTGTTTCTGCTGACCCTACTTCTACAGTTAATTTTTCATTTGATCTTAACTACTTACAAACAAAGTATGATCCTTGATCATTCCACAATAAGTTTTCTCATCACATGTCTCCAGCATTTGACTACCGTCAAGGAGAATATGATAATACAACAAATAATCCTAAAATGCTAGCTGATTTTGCAACTAAATTTACATCATACAACTTCGCTAATCAATATATGTGAAGCTGCTGATATATAGTTAATAGCTCAACTTATAACAGCTTCACTAGTTTTGATGTTTCTATTTCATGTACTGTAGTTGATGGAACACTAACAGCAACTCTAGACAAAGAATACAACTGTAAAAATGATAGTGGTTCTCCTATATATGTTCATAGCATTATTTCAACTAATTCACCTGCCAAACTTACTGATTTAAACTGTTGAAACCACGCTCCAAATGCTACAACATCTGCTTGAGGTGAATTAGGATCACGTTCATTCCACATTTATTCACAAAGAAATTCTAATGTTATTGAACAAGACACTGATAATGTAATGTTCTCTGTTCAACCAATTGATTTTTACGGTTCTTTCCTACCACAAGCTTAATTTGTATTAACCTTGTATAAACTTTATCAAAAAAATATGTATAATAAAGAAGATATAGTAATATATCCTACAAAATTGTAGCGTGTGGAAGAATAAGAAATTATTCGTTAGACCACTCAGAGATTCTTAAAAAGGAGGAAAAGCTCATGGCTGCAAAGAAAGAAATAACAAGAATAGCAAAAATTCAATTAATAGGAGGACAAGCTCGTCCAGGACCAGCTTTAGCTTCTATTGGTATCAACATGGCTGAATTTACAAAACAATTCAACGACAAAACAAAAACACGTAATGGTGAAGTTGTTCCGTGTGTTATTACTGCTTTCAATGATAAATCATTTACTTTCTTCACTAAGACTTCTCCAGCATCAGTTATGATTAAAAAAGCTGCTAAAATAGAGACAGCTGGACACAATCAATTAACTGATACTGTTGCTACAATTTCAAAGGAACAAGCTTTAGAAATTGCTAGATATAAAATGCCTGATCTTAATGCATATGACGAAGAAATGGCTTTAAGAATGATAGCTGGTACTGCTAAACAAATGGGAGTTAAGATCAAAGATGTTGATTTAACACCAAGAAAGAATGGAGGTAAATAATGGGAAAGAAATATAAAGCTGCTGCAGCTCTTGTAGATAATAAGAAATTTTATTCAGTTGCTGATGCAATTGAATTAGCTAAGAAAACATCATACACTAAGTTTGATTCATCTATTGATATCGCAATTAAACTTAACCTTGATACAACTAAGGCTGAACAACAATTAAGAGGTAACTTAACTCTTCCTCATTACTTTGGTAAACTTCCAACTTTATTAGTAATTGATGATACTCTATCTTCTGAAAAAGCAAGAGAAGCTAAGATCGATTTCTTTGGTGGCGCTGAAAAGATTGCTGATATTAAAGAAGGATGATTAGATTTCGATATCATGATTACAACTCCTAAGTTCATGCCAGAATTAGCTAAGTTAGGTAAATTATTAGGACCTAAAGGATTAATGCCTAACCCTAAATTAGGAACTGTAACTCCAAATACTCTTAAAGCTGCACTTGAATTTAAACAAGGTAAAGCTGCATACAGAACTGATACATACGGAAACATCCACATGCAAATTGGTAAAGTTTCATCTGATAGTGAAGCTCTTGTACAAAATGCTAACGCTATTATTCAATTCATCTTGTCTAAGCGTCCAACAACTATTAAAGGTGAATACGTACAAAAAATATCTATTTCATCTTCAATGGGTCCAGCAGTTAAAGTTGCTAAGGCATAGTTAAATCCTTAATATAGAAAATAATACCTTATTCTGACTGCAGGATAAGGTATTATTCTTCAATAAGATATTCAACTGGATAATCACGATCATCCTTTATAAATGAAAAGAAGTCCCCGATTTAAAGGACTTCTTATTTCATGACTTTCTTATTATTGAGCACAAGCTTCTTAAATATAGTATTTGACATTAGGTTATTGATATGTATATTGATATTGTTTCATAGTTAATTTATTTGTTTTGAGTTGTATGTTAAGTTTTATTTAGTTTTCTGTTATAGATGTGTATATTGATATTGTTTCATAGTTTGTTTTGTGTGTAGAGCTTATAGTTTTTAATTTATTATTTTTATGTTATGGGTGTGTATATTTATAGTTTTTCATAATTGTTTTGTGTGTAGAGTTTATAGTTTTTAATTTATTATTTTTATGTTAATGATATGTATATTGATATTGTTTCATAATTAGTTTTGACCAGTTGGCCGTTTGTTTATTTTTTATGTATATGTGAATAAGAGTTTATTATTTTTATGTTATGGGTGTGTATATTTATAGTTTTTCATAGTTGTTTTGTATGTGAATGAGAGAAATTTATGTTTTATGTTTTGTGAATGAGAATGATTTTATTATTTAAAAATTTATGTTATGTGTATGTATATGCTTTCATGGCAATATGCTCCTTTTTATTTATGTTGTTTATTTATGTTGATTGTATATATAGTTGATTGAATCTTAATATATGAACTTATTTAGGCTCGCTATATTAAATCTGATTCAATCTATATTAGAAATGAGGAATTAATACCACGAGCACAAACTTTTCCGACTGCAAAAAATCTAGAGCATGTTATTGCCAGAGAATTCTTATTAATCCAGTACAAAGAGTGTTTCATATGTTTTAATTTACATTGGTTTTATACAAACAAAAACAAAAAACTTAAAATATTTTTTAGATATACATAGTATATATTTTTCGAAAAAAGCACCATATATTGCAAAATTCTATAGGTGAAAACTTAAAAATATTACATTTAGTTATTAAGAATTTTCGATATTTTTTCAGAAGGTTAAGTGACTTTTTCACACCTGCCCTGCACTATATATATAATAAAGGTATGGCAAAGAAAAATATAAAAGATAAGAAAATTAAAAAAACAAAAAAAGCTGCTTCTAAGAAAGTATCTAAACCAGTAGCAAAGAAATCAGCAAAAGTTGTGAAGACAACTACTATTGACAAGGCTAGTGTTGAAAAGAACCTTAAAACAGTACAAAAGATCTACGCTGATCTTCTTTTAACTATTAAAACAGGTAAAAACGAAATCATCAAGGATGTTACAATTAAGAACCAAGATAAGTTATTAGCTGATTTAAGAAAAGAAATAGACAAACTACACAAATTATTAGGTAGATAGTTCTACAATGTCTCGACCTTCAATTAAAACATTCGCTTGATATAATCTAGCAATACTAATTTTAGAAATAGTATCGGTTGTTTTATGAATAGCTGGTATAGTTATCTGGTGTAATGGAAGTTCAAACGATAACAAACAAGACGGTGAAATATTATTTAAGTTAGGTATCACCTTATTTGCTTTCCTTTACATTTTTGGTGCCCTTTTCTCTATATTTCTATTTATTAAGGAGAGAGAACACTTTTCTGAACGTAAGGACTATAAATTTCAATGCATTTATGGTTTAATACCGTTAGCTAACCAAGCTACTTGATATTCATCTATCCTTATTATTACATCTAAAAAGGCGTAGATATCTATACGCGCATTATTGCTTTTCTATAATATAGTTAATGGTTAATAATATTATTAGTAAGAAAAGGCTTAATGACGAGATAAAGTCTTATGCTAGAGCTCTTGAAAATAAAAAGAAAGATAGCACAGTCTATGTAATAGGTACTTCCTTTGTATTATTAATGGCATGTCTAACCCTTATATTTATTTACACGTTCCCTAATGAATACGTGCAAATATTTAATGCTCACGGTTATAATGAGAAGAATCCTTACATTTGAATCTTTTTAACTTCATTGGTTGCAACGTTTATCGCTAGTATCGCTGTACTTGTTTTTATAAATGTAAGGTTCTTAAAGGCACATGCTAGAATACAAATACATCTACCTATATTAGTTGGATCGAAAGATATCATCAACAAGTGTGCCATAATAGTTGGTGCTTCAGACTTCATTATAAGTATTCTTGGTGCAGCTGCTCCAATAATATTAGGATGACATGATGCAGATCGTGCATGATATGCTGACACCAAGATATTATTGTTCGAATGTGTCACAGCATTTATTTTCTTATTGTGAGGTATTGTGTTGCCTCTCTTCTATGAAAAACTTTCTGATAGAGATATGGAGTATTTTAAAAGATATGTTTATTTTGAATATGACAAGATAGAAGAATATATTGGTTACTTGCAAAATGTTTACAAACAAAGAGTAAAGGAATTTAATGAAGCTTTATCTTCAAAACCTGAACTTAGTGCCAGTGAAAAGAAAAATATTCTCTTCACACCAGTTAAGGATGACGAACCATTTAGTTTCGATACAAGACGTGTGTTTAGGGGCCATGTATCCAAATATGGTTCAGAATACGATATTATGAAATATATTTTATTTATCGAGATTTTCACTTTAGTCTTTGAATATGATAAAAATGACGAAATTCTTAAAAGTGAAATTAATGATTACATAAGAGTACCAAATAAGGATCACGCCATTCACTTTAATAAAAAGTTCTATCAGTTTATTCAAAAGATAAAACTATAGGTCACTCTTCACTTGGTTTATATTTAAGTGTAAATACACATTATAAATCGGCTGTTGAGTATATTTCCGAATCTTGTAATTAACATTACAATCAGATCTGAACGATTGTCTTAATAGGCACTATTTAGTTAGATACGGGCTTTAGGCACTAAAATAAATATAGTATAACTATATAGATTATGGAAGATGTAATTGCCGTAAGAGGAGCTAGAGAAAACAATCTTAAAAATATAGATGTTGATATCCCTAAAAATAAACTTGTCATCATTACAGGTTTATCAGGAAGTGGAAAATCATCTCTAGCTTTCAATACGATATATGCTGAAGGTCAACGAAAATATTTAGAATCACTTTCATCATATGCTAGACAGTTTTTAGGAGGCAACGAAAAAGCTGATGTTGATTCAATAGAAGGATTATCACCAGCTATTTCAATTGATCAAAAAACAACATCACATAACCCACGTTCAACAGTTGGTACAACAACAGAGATATATGACTTCCTAAGAATTCTATTTGCTCGTATCGGAACGCCATACTGTCCTAATGGTCATGGTAAAATAGAAACATTAACAGAAAAACAGATACTGGATAAAATCGTAGAAGATTTTAATGACGCGGATAAGCTGCAGATACTCGCGCCTTACATGCATCATGAGAAAGGAACCTTTAAGAACGAGTTAGAGAAGTTAAAAAGAGAAGGATTTTTACGTGTAAGAATAGACCAAGTTTCTTTGTCTCTAGATGATGAAATTGAATTAGATAAAAATAAGTTCCATGATATCGATATTATTATTGACCGTATAGTTGCTCATAAAGATTCTGAAACTAAAACAAGAATAGCGGAAGCAATTGAAACAGCTGTCAAGTATTCTAATGGTAAAGTCTTGGTTATTAAAAACGAAATAGAGACTTTATATTCTAAATCTCACTCATGTAAAGTGTGTGGTTTTGTTATACCAGAAATGGAACCTAGACTTTTTTCGTTTAACTCACCAACTGGAGCATGTCAGCATTGTAAAGGCCTTGGTTTTACATATGAACCGGATCCAGATAAAATGATTCCTGACAAAACACTCAGCATAAATGATGGCGGACTTGACTACTTTAAGAACACCGTAAATACAACTTCTTTAGACTGACAAAGATTCGACTCTATTTTAAAACATTATAAAATCGATAAAGATAAACCTCTTGGTGAATTCACAAAGCACGAACTAAAGATCATCTTTGAAGGTAGTGAAGAACCAATAAAGGTTAATATGACCTCATCAAGTGGCAATAAATATGAAAAATATGATTATGTTGAAGGTGTTCTTGAAATGGTTAAGAGGAAACATTTAGAGACTTCTTCTGAAATGGCACGACAATTTTATTCTAAGTACATGTCTGAGATCACATGTAATGTTTGTAAAGGTAAAAAATTGTCTAGTGCTGCATTATCTGTTAAAATCAACGATAAAGACATTTACGATGTTACAGAATTATCTATTAAAGAATGTATAAATTTCTTTCTAAATCTTAAACTTTCTGAACAAGATGCTAAAATAGCTAATCTTGCACTAAAAGAAGTAGTAGATAGATTAACTTTTTTAGACAATGTTGGGTTAGGTTACTTAACTTTATCCAGAATTGCTGCTAGTCTTTCTGGTGGCGAAGCACAACGTATTCGTTTGGCCGCCCAAATTGGTTCATCATTAACAGGAATTCTATATGTTTTAGATGAACCATCAATTGGACTTCACCAAAAAGATAATGCAAAGTTAATCGCAACTATGAAAAAGATGAGAGATCTAGGTAATTCTGTTATCGTTGTTGAACATGATGAAGAAACCATGATGGAATCAGATTATCTTATAGATATTGGACCAGGTGCAGGACATGAAGGTGGAAAAGTTGTGGCACAAGGTACACCTCAAGAAGTTTTAAAAAATAAGAACTCATTGACTGGTAAATATTTATCAGGCGAACTAAGCATACCTGTGCCAAAATCTAGACGTAGTGGTAATGGGCAAAAGATCACAATTAAAGGTGCAACAGGTAATAATCTTAAGAATTTAGAATTTACTATACCATTAGGTAAACTAAATGTTGTAACCGGAGTATCTGGTTCAGGCAAATCAACATTAGTTAATGATACATTTGCCAGAAACATTGAGAAAATATTGTTTAGTCCTCATACAAAGGCTGCACCGATAAAATCTATTGTTGGAATAAACGGTATCGATAAACTTATCTGTGTTTCCCAAGAGTCTATTGGCAGAACACCACGTTCAAATCCTGCAACATACGTCGGAGTATTTGATGATATAAGGGAGTTATTTGCACAACTACCTGAAGCAAAAGTTAGAGGATACCAAAAATCTCGTTTCTCTTTTAATGTTCCTGGTGGTAGATGTGAAAAGTGTCAAGGTGACGGTGTGATTAAAATAGAAATGCATTTCTTACCTGACGTTTATATTAAATGTGATGAGTGTAATGGTCGAAAATATAATGATGAAACACTATCAATTAAATATAAAGGCAAATCTATTTACGATGTATTAGAAATGAGTGTGGCTGAAGCATTAGAATTTTTCGGCAATATTCCAAATATCCGTAGGAAAATTGAACTAATGAATGATGTTGGATTAGGCTATATAAAATTGAGCACGTTAGCTACAAATTTATCGGGCGGAGAAGCACAACGTGTTAAACTTGCTAAATTTTTGCAGAAGGAAGCTTCACCAAAAACGATTTTAATACTTGATGAACCAACTACTGGTTTACATACTCACGATATTGCTAAATTAATTGGTGTTCTAAACAGAATTGTTGATAAAGGAACAACAGTAATCGTTATTGAACATAACCTTGATATCATAAAGAATGCAGATTATATCATCGATATGGGCCCCGATGGTGGAGATGCCGGTGGAACAATTGTGGCAAGCGGAACACCCGAACAAGTTGCCACTAAATCTGATGTGTCTTATACTGCTCAGTACCTAGAAAAAATTCTTAAGAAGTAGAAGTGCTTTATTTGCCGGTAAATAATCCACAAAATTATTATTTTTATATAATAAAATTAACCATTAATTACGGATCACTTCTAAATGTCATATAAAGCCTTATACAGAAAATATAGACCAAAATGTTTCGAGGACATTGTTGGACAAAAACATATAGTTAAAACCCTTCAAAATTCAATAAAACTTGATAAGGTTGGTCACTCCTATATTTTTGCTGGTCCAAAAGGAACTGGTAAAACAACAATAGCAAAAATCTTTGCTAAAGCTTTGAACTGCTTAGCTCCTGTCAATGGTGAAGCATGTAACAATTGTTCTAATTGCATAACTATCAATGAAAACCAAACATCTGATATCTTAGAACTTGATGCTGCATCTAATAACGGAGTTGATGATATTAGAAATATTATTGAAAGTTCTAATTTCCTTCCAATGTGTTTGAAAAAGAAAGTTTATATTATTGATGAAGCTCACATGCTTTCTTCAAATGCATGAGCAGCATTACTTAAAACTATAGAAGAAGCACCAAGTCATGTTGTTTTCATATTTGCAACAACAGAGGCACATAAAATACCATCAACAATTTCATCTCGTTGTCAAGAATTTAGGTTTAATAGATTAAGTAATGAAGAGTTACACGGTCTTGTCACTAAGGTTGCTGGAATAGAAAATATTAAAATAAGTGAAAAAGTAATTGATAAGATAGTTGATCTATCTGATGGAGCAGCACGTGATTCATTAAGTATGTTAGATCAACTTTCATTATTCACTGATGATGAGATATCTGAAGAAAATTTTAATGATATTTTCGGTATTGTTGATTCTTCAAACAAAATTGAACTTATTAATTTAATTAAAGCAAAAGACACTAAAAATATAATTAATTTAATAAGAAAATTTTCTGAGAAAGGTGTTGACTTCACAATTCTTGCCATGGATATCATCGGAGTCCTAATCGATAAGTTAGTATTCATTCAAACAAATGATTCATCATTGTTATCAAAATTAAATGCTAACAATGTTAATAGTTTTACATTAGATGAAAAGCAAGCGATTAAACTAATTAATATTTGACAAGAAGCTTATATGAAAATTAAAACTTCTTCTGAAACAACATTTGTTTTTGAAACTGCAGTCTTTTCTTCATTTGCAGTATTCACTAGTATTGAACCCGTTGTAGCAAAAGAAGTTGTTGCTAAACCTATTAAGAGCGAACCAGTTGTAGCAAAAGAAGTTGTTACTCAATCTATTAAAACTGAACCAGCTGTAGTTTGACATGATGAAATAAAACCTGAGGTTAAACCTGAAGCACCAGCTACATACATTGTAGAAAGTCTTCCTGATTCACGTGATGTTTTTAAGTGTAGCGAAATTTCTTTTGCAAACAATAACTCAAAACCAAAAGAAATTATTCTTGAGAATAAAGAACCAACAAAGGAAATTCTAGAATTAGAAAAAATATTAGTTGAACCATCTGCTGTTGTTACTAGAGAAAAAATAAACATTACTAAAAAAGAAATTCACGATGCTATACTTTCTAATTTTGCAGAATTAATGAAAAATAAAGAAGGTAAAAAACATATTAACTTTGCTAATGATTTATTAAATAAAATTAAATCTAAGTCCGATAATCTACTTTCTGAAATGGCGATATGTGAATGTGTTTTTGTTGCATCTGAAAATGGAATGATCATATTTTTTGATGATGAAATAGATGCACAAAATTTTAACCATAGATTTATTGATAAAGAATTTCTTAAAAATATAAAAGACATAGCCGGTAAACCATATTTCGTAGTAGGCATTGATAAAAATGAAAAAGAACAGATTTTAAAAAATGGTGTGCCAACTTATAAATTGGATGAACCAGATATTAAAATCATCGAAGATATCTTAAATGATGAGAATCCATTAATTGCCGCATTTGAACAAATAAAGAGCGACAATGTTTAGATTTATAAAATTTCTCAAACCAAAGGATTTCTTCGTATTCGCAGTACTTATTTGTTTGGTTGTAGGAGAAGTTTATTTCGATATTTTCCTTCCTAGCAAACTAAACGACTTAATGGGATTATTCGCACAAGGACCAGGAATAGAACCATCATATTATCAAATAACAATTAAGTCTGTAATTATGCTCGCATACACTGTTGGTTCATGTGCCTGTCTGGTGCTTGTGGGACTGGCAGCAAGTTACATAGCGGCCAATTACTCTTATTATTTAAGTAATAAGATGTTTGAACATGTCAATAAACTTTCACTTAGGGAAATAAGCAGATTTACAATCCCTAGTTTATTGACAAGAAACACAAATGATATTACTAAAATGCAAAAGACATTTAGGTCATTCTTGGTTTTATTTATTGCTGCACCGGCAACTGCTGCTGGAGGAATAATAGTAGCATTAACGGATTCTAAGTATACAAGTTCTGACTTTTCATCTTTAAATAAACTATTATGAATATCAGTGGGAATAATAATATCAATCGTAGTTGCAATGGCAATCTTCATTGTAATTGTTCTGCCAAAATTTAAAGCCACACAAAAAGCCACAGATCAATTAAATAACTCATCTCGAGAAATTATTGGTGGAGTTAGAGTTGTTCGTGCATTTAACGCTCAAAAATATGAAAACCAAAAGTTCTTAAAGATTAACGATAACCTTACTAAACTTAATTCGTTCACCATTTCTTATATGGAAGGAATGGTTGGAACAATAACTATTTTAATTTCATTACTTACACCTCTAACATATTTAGTTGCTGCACTTCTATTTAGTTGAGGTGATGTTGGTTCTAGTCCAGCAGTTATGTCAAGTATTATGACATACATGATGTTAGGACAAATTATTACATTTGCATTCATTAGAACAATAATGCTACTAATTATTGTTCCACAATCTATGGCTTCGTCAAAGAGAGTTAAAGAAGTATTTGCTGCAGTTCCTGATATGTCATACTCTCAAGAAACTACAGGTACTTTCAGTTCAGAAGGTAGTGTTTCATTTAAAAATGTAGATTTTAAATATGGTGGGGCAGAAGATAAGGTCCTCGATGATCTTAACTTTGATATTAAGAAAGGTGAAACACTTGCAATTATAGGACATACAGGTTCTGGAAAATCTACAATTATAAACTTGCTTTTTAGAATGTACGATGTTACTAAAGGTTCAGTTGAAATTGATGGTCTAAATATTAAAAATATTAGTGAATATGATTTAGCAAAGAAATTATGTATCGTTCCACAAAAAGCTTTCCTTTTTAATGCATCTATTGAAGACAACATTGCTTATGGTTTAGAAGGCATAGATGAAAAAGAGAAAAAGCAAAGAGTTGAATGAGCGGCCGAAATTTCTCAATCAACTGAGTTTATTAATAAACAACCAAATAAGTTCAAAACTGTTGTTACCCAAAATGCTACAAACTTATCAGGTGGACAGAAACAAAGAATTGCAATTGCTCGTGCAATTGCTGTAAAACCAGAAATACTTGTGTTTGATGACTCTTTCAGTGCATTAGATATGAAGACAGATCAAACACTAAGAAAAGCAATTAGTGAAAAATTAACAGATGTTACTAAGATCATAGTTGGTCAGAGAATATCCACTATTAAAGATGCTAACCAAATATTGGTTATCAGTTCTGGTAAAATAGTAGGACACGGAACTCATAAGCATTTATTAAATAAATGCAAGGAATATAGAGATATTGCTCTTTCTCAAATGACAAGAAAGGAGGTAGAACATGCCGCCAATGCGTAAAAAAGTAACCTTTGAAAAAGGCGAAACAAAACAACTAATTAAAAAGCTATGAAAATACTTCCGTCCTTATAAGTGGTACATGGTGCTTTTATTTGTCATCTCTTCAATCGGTTGTGTACTAGTTGCTTTGTCGCCTTTCCTACTTAAAACATTTGTTCAAGATATTTCTGATTTATTTCAGACTAGTAATGTAGCAATTAATAAAATTATTACTGAAGGACTAATTATTATTATTTTCTTAGTTGCTGGTAATATTTGTCAAACACTGTTATTTGTTTTCATGGCTGTATACGCTCAGAAAATAGCGAGTGTATTACGTAAGGAAATGACTGAGAAGTTTGACAAGATACCACTTAAACGTTATGATAAAACAACTATCGGTGACTTATCATCACGTTTATCAAACGATGCATCAGATGTTGGAGAAAGTTCAGCTTCTGCTCTTGCAAGTATTGTTAATGCAGTAGTCTTACTTGTAGCTTTACTTATTGCCATGTTTATTAGTAGTTGACAACTATCATTAGTATCACTTGTAACATTACCTTGCGGATTTGCATTAATGGCTCTTGTAGCTAAGAAGTCTGACAAACATTATAAGTCAAGACAAAAATATCTAGGTGCTGTTACAGGAAAACTTGAAGAAGTATATTCAGGTTTAAGTGTAATGCGTATATTCAACACGCAAAAGAAGGAAACTAAAGTTTTCTCAGAAGCTAATAATGAATTGAGAAAATCATGAGTACTAGTTAACTTCTTCTCAGGTTTATTTCAACCAATCATGTCATTCACTGGAAATCTAGGATATGTTGGTATTGCCTTCGTTGCTGCCTTGATGGCGAAACATGATCCACAATCATTAGTTTTAATTCCATCATTTATTATGTTCGTGGGACAATTGCAAAATCCTTTGTCAACAATTGCCGGTAATATTAGTACGTTGCAAACAGCCCTTGGTGGAGCCCGTCGTATATTCGAATTACTCGATGCTGAAGAAGAATGAGATGAAAGTACTATTACTAAGGTTATCAAGAAACCAAAAGGTAATATCCAATTCCACCATGTTAGATTTGGTTATGACCCAGGTAAAGAAATTATTCATGATTTTAATCTTAAAATTAAGAAGGGTTCAAAGGTTGCCATTGTTGGACCAACTGGTTCAGGTAAGACAACCATTGTTAATTTGCTGATGCGTTTCTATGAACTAAACTCAGGAAGCATTAGAGTAGATGGAGTCAACATTAAAGAAATCAAGCGTGAAGATGTACGTAAATTATTCGGTATGGTTCTACAAGATTCATGAACCTTTGAAGGAACCATAAAAGAGAACATCATATATACAACGCCTGATGTTTCTAAAAAGAAACTTGTTGCTGCATGTAAGGTTGCTAACATTGATCACGTTATTAAAACATTGCCAGATGGATACAAAACAGTTCTTAATGAAAGTTCGACATTATCTGTTGGTGAAAAACAATTATTGACAATAGCGCGAGCAATTCTTCAAGATTCACCTTTCATTATTTTAGATGAGGCTACAAGTAGCGTTGATACTCAAACAGAACAAAAGATTCAAGATGCCATGGACAAACTAATAAAGGGCAGAACAAGCTTTGTTATTGCTCATAGGTTATCCACTATTAAGAACGCAGATATAATCTTAGTTCTTAAAGATGGTAACATTATTGAGCAAGGAAGTCATAAGCAACTAATTAAGAAACATGGTTTTTATGAAGAGTTATATAACAGTCAATTTGCAGACAATTAGCATATATTCAATAAAAATAAAAATATATGTATAATATTTGAGAATATGTTACAGACATTATTTGATTCAATTAATACACTAGGAGCATCATCAAACGATTCTGCTTGACTTTGAACTTGGTTAAGTAACCTAGTTGGTAACACTGCAGCAGCTACAATCCAAGCTTTAGTTATGACAGCCATTTATGGTTTAGTTGTTTACCTTGACGTAATCCAATTTATTCGTTTCTTACAAAACATGGGAAACAGAAACCACGAAGATGGAAAAGTTAGGGCTGAAGCCAGAGAAAGTATAAAACAATCTTTATTCATCATAGCGTGTATTACCGTTATTGGTGGAGGAGGATTCACTGCCTTGTTCTACTTCATTGGAAAAATCGATCCACAAACAACAACTTAATGATGTTAAAATAGAAAGTCAATCAGAAATGGTTGACTTTTTCATTCATTTTCTCCATTAAATTCAACTTTATTCACAAACATCGCATTAAACGCCTAAAAACATTGAGCATTTATTAGCACATATTACATATGTACATCATAATATTTATATATGGCTAACGTTTTGTGGAACCCATTGCATGTAATTTATTTCATGCTCATATATATTCCATTACAGCTAATTAATGGTTTTTATAACATCTTTAAGTTTTTTGCTGGTGGTTTTGCATCGTCTATTTTTAATGTAGAAATGCATTCAAATGGTTCAATGACTTATAACTTCGATTGAAACAGTCAGCTCGGTATTATTATGATATTCATATTTATCATCGCGATATTTATGTTCTTCGTCATGTTCTTGATGAGCTGGGGCAAGAAGGAAATCGTCGATTCAGTAGGAAGATCAATGGGTCAAGCCACTGGCCGTTTTGCAGCGCTTAAGTGACCACTTATGCTGATTATTATGCTTGTTGGAACTCCATTCTTCATTGTTACAATAGATACTATTTTATCAATTCTGATATCAGCGATATCTGGAAACGCTAAGACAACACTAACTGTTGATGAAATTAGTGCTATGCAAGGAGGAAGCGGAGTACTCGTCGCAACGAACACATTTGTCGATGCCTTTACAGGAACCAATGGTATTTTGATTGGTGGCGTTGATCTAGCTACTTATATAAATAATCTATATAGCCACTTAAATGATGCACAAAGTGCTGGTACAATTACTGCTGACCAATATTCAACTGCAGTTACATATATAAACAGCCTTAATACTTTGCTTGGCAAATTGGCTGATGATAACACAAACATTCAATCAGTTATAAACGGATTGCAACCAGGATATGTAAACAACTCACAAGCTGGAATATTACAAGGTGCATTAACTGATTTCCAAGCGTTAAGCACAGACATCAATATAATTTATTCATATCTAAAAGATATCGTTAATCCAAACACAACAGCTTTGAATGCCGATTTATCTAACCTTGGTGCTTCAATGAACAGCTTTAGTGATGCTCACCAAATTGGTTATTACTTAAAAGATACTGTTGATCAATCATCATTATTAACATTTATAATTTCAGGTGGTACATGAGGACCTGCTGGTGCGTCTGTTGAATTCTCTTCAATCGGTTTAGTTCCGCTTCAAGAAAGAATTGGTGGAATGATGTCTTTTGATATTTGTAAGAGCTTATACCAATTCGTTTCTGGAGATTCTAACGGAGACAACTGACAACAACAAGTTCCATCTTGATTAGATTCTGAAGGATGAGATGATTGATTAAGATTAGTTATTGGTGGATTCTGTTGTTATGGATTAGCTTCTGTTATGTTTACATACACACAATCGGCTATTAGACGTACATTCTATATAATTGGTTACTGATTATTCGGTTTCTTATTCATTGCACAAGGTATTAACTCACCTGGTATCTTCAAAGGATGATACAAAAAACTATATGGTCGTTGAATTGGACTACTAATAATGTATATCGCATTCGAATTAGTGTGTGCCATATTCCCATTAATTCATGATCCAATCATTAACGGAATGAACGAAGATGACAGCCTTTTAAATACATGAGGATTATGAGGAGATGCAGCAGTATTCTTCGCATTAGAATGTGGATTTGTTGTTGGATACTTATTAGCATCATCATATGCTGAAACATGAGGAGCAAAAGAAGAAGGATTCTCTGGAGCTAAATCAATCATGGGTAACTTTGGTATGTCTATGGGTCGAAGCATGATGTTCGCACCATACTCAGCTATATCATCAGGTGTTGGTTCGATTACAAAAGCAGCAAATGCTCCTAATAAAGCGATAAAGAGTGTTTTAAGTACTTTCGATTCTAAAAACGGTAACAACATATCATCTACTCTTTACCAATTTAAAAAGAAACAAGAAGGAGAAAAATTCGACGCAATGAACCGTCAAAACGTTACTGCCATGCAATCAGGTTTGGCTGCAGCTCCACACACAAGAGCCGTTGTTGAAGGATTGAAGAAAGCTGGTATTGATGAGTCAAACATTCAAATCGTTAAAGATAACGGTACTGTTCGTTTCAAAGATGACAAATTAACTAATGGAGAATGATGAGAAGGTCACGAAGGTATTATCAACTTGGTTAACAGGGCTGATGAAAAAGATGCTAGTGGTGAATATGCATTCCCTAACTTAGCACAAGCTCGTGGATTCTCAAATACTCCTCCACCTCCTCCAAGCGCTGGTAGAGATAACAGCACTCCTACTGCTGACAACAACCCTATGGATGCTGGAGCACGTAGACAAAGTATATTAGAAGCAGCGGGTGGTGCAGGTACTGCTGAATCTGGCGGTGGTGCACAAACATCTGGTCCGGCTATGGCTTCAGGCGGATCTGAAGGCGGAGCTGCTTATAGTGGTCCTGCTGCTGGAGTTTATGCTCCGTCAACTTATATTCCTCCAACTGGAGTTGCAAGTACTTTTGTACCTTCTGTAGGTACAGCTCTTCCTCCACCTCCACCAGGAATTCAAAATTCATATGGTCAATATGCTCCAGGAGTTGTTATTCCTGGTAGTGTTCCTGCTGCACCTGCAGCTGATGGATCAGCTGTTAAATGAACAGCACCAGTTTCTGAACGTGGTCAAGCTTTCTTAGAAGCACAAAGAAAATTAATTGCTGAAAACAAACAGCTTGCTAATTCTGGACACGCTTCATTACAAAAAGGATTTGGTGGTAGAATTGGTGTTAACGCCACAAGAGAAGGATTATCTAACTTCGTTTCTGGTGCATCAAGAATAACTCATGCCGCTACTCCTACTCAAGAGACTGATAAGTATGGACATATTATTCCTCCACCTCCAGCATTTGCTGAAAATGTTGTACCAGCAAACACATCTACCTTCACATTTACTGATAATAAGGGAGATACTAGAACCGGAACTATAGAAACTACTCATCTAACTGATAACCGTACATTAACTCAAGCAGAATCTAATGCTTGAAAAGGTTCTGGTGATAACGCTATTAAAGGAGCGGATGGAAAAGTTACTGAAATTGCAAACACAGGATTGAAACGTTTATCTGCTGAAGCTGTAATGGAACGTGACGAACAAGAAATGACTAGAAGAGCTACTACAGCTAATGCTTTCAATGATGCTCGTACAAGATTTGCAGGTGGTGGAATAGCCGCTTATACAGCTAATGCTTATGAATCATTACCTCAAAATGAAAGACAACAAGCTCTAGATGAAATGAGGACTCAATTGGCAAATGTTAATGCTGCTCGTAATGAATTGCAAGCTGCTCAAGCCGCTGCTCAACGAAGTGATAATGAAGCCACTCGAAGAAATTTAAGTAATGCACAAGCCAATTACTCTCATGCACAAAACATGCAACAATATCCTGCATTTAATTACCGTGACATACCACGTGACAACATGAATGCATTATCGATTGTTCCTGATAGTGTTGACATGGGTTCAGCAGCAGACTGATATGCTCGAAATGCTGATAGAATTCACGCTGGTACTCTTGCTAATGCCGGTATTCCTGCAAACACCCCAGCCCACCTTGTACCTGCTGGTGCCCCAATGGGAGCAGCAGCTTCACAATATGTAAATGATCGTCAAAGCGGAATAGCTTCAGTTGGTAATATTAATCGTAATACTAACCAACCATTTACTCAACAAGAAATTTATAATGCTCGTCGTAGTTGAGAAGGACAACAATATACTAATTTAACAGGTAAAGCTGCACCTCGTCCATTAACAATAAATCAAGATGATGCAAGAGTTGGAGCGGCACACCCTGGAGAAGGACTTCTTCCTAATGCAGCCGGTGCTTTACGTCCTGCTAGCGAAAAAATGGCAAGTTTTATGCCTAAAGAACCAGTAAACACAATAGGTGGACCAACTATACACCAAACTCACGATAGTAACGGAAATCAAATTGGTGTTATAAATTATGATGCACCACTTGGCATGTATGCTAGTAATGGGCAAGATCCAATGTCTCAACGAGAATTTGCTTTGAGAGCTGGATTAGCTGCTGATTATTCTAATGAAATCAATACATTAAATACTCGTATTGAAAAAATTACTATTGAGGACAGAGCTAACGCCCAACAACTTAATCAAGCTGGAGTAGATCTTGCTAGCAAACAAGGAGCGTTATCTGCTCTTAATACTGAATTATCAAGTGTTCCAGCAGAATTACAAAATACTCAAAACAATCTGAACAACACACGTAATGCTATGGCACAAGAACAACGTACTGGTTTAGCCCATGCTGCAGGCGCAGCTCAAAGCTACAGAACTCGAGTTGATGCTGACAACAGAGCAATTGCGGATTTACAAAGAGATATTCTTGCACGAAGACAGGAGATTGAATCTATTAACCAAGCGAAACAATACCGTCAAGGAGTATTGGCTGAATTAGAACGAAATCCACGTGCTCCAGGTGCAGCCGCTAATATCCAAGCTACTAGAGCTATAATTAACACGCTTGACAATCAAGTCGTAGCAAGCAATACTGCACTTAGAGGTTTTGAAAGGGGCCTTACTGAGGCAACAGCCGCTTTAACTAATGATACACACCTTTTCAATACTGCTAGAGATCAAGAAGCTGCTTCTAATGTAAGGTTGACAGCCCTTCGTCAACAAGAAGCAATGCTACAATCGCATCTTGACACATTACAAACAATGAATCAACCAACTGCAAGACAAGATGCTGATAAGATGCGTGCTGATTTACAAGCAGAAGTTAATAAAGCAGCAGCAACTGAAGCTTCACTTATCCAAAAGAGAGCTGAATATAATAATGAGTTAAATGCTGCAAATGCAAAGATAGCTGATATAGCGACTAACAAATTAGACATGAATTTATATGGTTCTCCTGAACAAATTGCAGCTGCCGCAAATCCAGGAACTAAACAGTTAGGTGCTGTGTTACCGAAGGTTCCAGATTCTATTAGAAAGAATGCCGCCGAACAAGAACGATTGATTGCTAATGGAGCAAAATTAACTCATACATTAACTCCGCCTGAACTACGTAACCCTAAGATGCTTCCTAAGCCACCTAAAACAGGAAAATAATATAAATGCCTAAACATTTATATATACATATACCATTTTGTAAATCGATATGCACATACTGCGATTTCAAGAGATTTGTTTGCAATAAGAAAGATATTAACGAGTATACAACTAAAATCATTTCTGAAATTAATAAGAAGTATAAAGATTGTAAATTTGAATCAATATATATAGGAGGAGGAACTCCGAACTATTTGGATGATCAAACCCTTTCTTCACTATTGTCTACTCTCTCTAAGCTGCAAGGTAAGAATTGTGAATTCACAATTGAATGCAACCCTGAATTTGTCACACAAAATCAGTCTGCAATTCTAAAGACACATGGAGTTAACAGAATATCATTAGGCGTCCAAACTGTTAATAACAAGATACTAAGCAAATATAATAGACACCACACTAAAAAAGACGTTATAAAAGCGATTAAATTTTTACGCGCTAATAATATTGAAAATATTAGCGTAGATTTTATGTACGGCTTTAATGAAACATCCCTATCAGATCTTAAAAAAGATATTGTCTTTCTTAAAAAATATAAAATACCTCATTGCTCTTTTTATTCTCTTGAAATCAAATCAGGTTCAGTTTTAAATAAACAAAACTATAAATTGGATGAAGACAAAGTTCAAGAGCAATTGGAATATATTGTTGATCATATGCCCCTAAACCGCTATGAAGTTTCATCGTGAGCTATAGATAAACAACATGAGTCTATCCACAATAAAGCCTATTGAGAGACTAGGGATTGAATTGGACTAGGTCTTGGTGCATTCGGTTTTGAAAATAAGATATATTATCAAAACATAGGCAGCATTAAGAAATGAACTAAAAAAACAACAAAATACACACAAAAAGATTTGTACCTACAAATTATTATGATGGGACTAAGACTAAAGGAAGGAATAGATTTAAGTGTTCCTCTTAATAAAAAAGCCTATCTTCATTTTAAAAAACAGCTTAAATATACTACAATAAAAAACAATAGATTATTATGTAATAATATTAATTTATTAGATAATACGCTTATAGAATTAATTTAGAATGAAAATTTATAAATCATTATTTGCATTACCAGTCCTAATAATCATCCCATTCGTTTCATCTTCTTGCGACAAACCCATTAGTTACAATGAAAGAGCCGATAATTTATTTAATACATATGGAGATAGTTCAAAATGGCCTGAAGCAGCTCATGTGTCTAATGAACAAGGAGCTTACGATTCATATAAGGACTACTTATTTGGACAAGATGCTTCGAATGCTAAAACTGTAGATTTTATTACCTATTTTATTTATTCAAATATCTACCTACAAAAGGGATTACAAATTATTCCAGGAGAAACATTTCTTCCTGCCACAAAAAGCTTATTTTCTCTAGGCGATAAAGTTAATCACTTCTTCTCTTGCGGTTCAATAGGAGCTAAAAATACATTAAGCAGCAATTCACAAAAAATAACAATCTGATATAGCGGCTACCTTCAAGTCCAATTTAAAGAAGATATTGGCAGTAGCATTAAAAAAGGCGATGCATGACAATGGATCTTCAATTTTTCAACAGATATTACACCAGCTTCTTTCGATGTTATCGACCAAGATTTTGAATTAAGTGCAACAGCAGATGAACATAAAATATTTGGACTTGTACAGTGTTTAACAACTGATACGCCCGAGCCAATGATTAGTATTGATAGTATAATTAATGAAGGAACATCAGAAATAATACTGTTCAACCATTTAGTTGTTTAATATGAAGTTATCTATGAAGAAAATTAATCCAGTAAAAGGATTTGCATACACACTAAGAAATATAGATTGAGCGCAAGTAGTAAAGCTTATTCTTTGGTGTGCATTTGTTGGTGTACTTTTATTCTTCTTGGTTGCAGTAATGCAAGAAAGAGCAAATGTTAATGGAGAAATTCATACCGCTGTAACAATTGGCGGTGTAGATTACACTAATATTAATGATATAAGAGCCGCAATAAAATCAGGTGTCATTTCAGATCCAACCAATGATTTACCAACTGCATACACCACAATGCTAAGTTGAGCTAAATATCCAATGACCGATTTCTCTTTAATGCTTTTCATGCCAGGCGCATTGCTTCCTTCTGCTACACCGGCTGATGCTTGAACACTTAGATGAAACAATGTAACTGTTGCATATTCATATTTATTTATCACTGCCCTAATAGCATTAGTTGGAATAGCAATGCTTGTGATTATTAACTTTACAATGTATTTAGAACACCACCGTGAACATAAATATAATCTTTCTGTTAAATATCCAAATAGCCAAGTAAACTATGACTTATTTAATGTTAAAATGTATGCTGATTTAGTGCTAAACCTAGCAATGGTTTTCGCATTCTTTAACTTTATAAGCACGCTTATAGTTATTGGATATTGATTGCTTCTATATACATTGAACTTCATTATTGAAAAAATAATTGCTAAATTATTAAGTGTAAAATTACCTGCCGCTATTAAAGAATCCGCAAATAGTTTCAAACCTGACAAGAGCATGTTATTTTATCTAATAGCAATAATGTTATTCCAAAACTCATACACAATCGTTAAAGGTGTTTTCATAAATAATTTTGGAGTTAATCTAGATTTAGTAATCTCAATAATCTTACCAATCGGAACAATAACGCTTATTATTGGTTTATTCATTAAAAATATGATGGATTCAAAAGTAAGTTCTGTTAAGAAGGGAATTAAATCAATGCCAGCAACTGTCTCTTCATTTAGGGTTTTCTTCTATACGCAAAAAGAAGAATCATTAGATGATTATTCATTTGTTTCAACACTTCCACCGCTAGTTAAGAACGGACTTACTTCTGGAAGCTTGAATAAAAAACAGGCATATGTAATTCTTACTAAACTTAACCAGTCAATTATTTTTGTTGAGCAAGCATATGCTAAAGATCCAAAACAAAAAAACTACCTACTATATGTTTTATTTAATCTTGTATCTTCTACAGAAGAAATAGATGAGATATTATTTAATATTCAGCAAATTCAAACCTATAAAGCGGGTAAAAAATAAATGAGATTAGATTTGTACTTAGCGCAGAATAAATTGGTTAAGTCTCGAACTAAAGCAGACGATTTAATAAAAGAGGGCAAAGTATTGGTTAACGATATTGCCATCACAAAAGCCAGTTACAATGTTACAGATGAAAAAATAACAATTACTTCCACAGATGATTATGTTTCTCGTGGAGCATATAAGTTGTTAGATGCAATAAAAAAATGAAAGCTAGATTTAAATAATAAAATCGTTTTTGATATCGGAGCTTCAACTGGCGGATTCACTCAAGTTTGTTTAGAGTGCGGATGTGCAAAAGTATATGCAATTGATGTAGGAACTAATCAATTAGATGAAACCATTAGACAAAACAAAAAGGTTATATCATTGGAAAACACTAATGTTAAAGATTTACCATTACTAAGTATTGATGACATCCCAGAGATTGTTGTAGCAGATCTTTCATTCATTTCATTAACTTTTTTAATAGATGCACTAGTCAAAAAATATAATCATCATTATCAATGTATTTTTTTAATAAAACCTCAATTTGAGTTATCTCAAAAGGAAGTGCAAAACGGACTGGTTAAAAGCAAGGTGCTACGCAGAAAAGCAGTTGATAAAATAAAGAATTATTCTACCACTAATGGTTTTATTGTTGATGGAATAATTGAATCTCCTATTAAAGGAAAGAAGATGGGAAACACTGAATATTTAATATGTCTGCACAAATAATAAAAACAATTCTACATGTGGATATGGATGCTTTCTTCGCGTCAGTCGAAGAAGTGTTGAACCCTAATCTTAAAGGCCGACCAATGATTGTGTGTGGTTATTCTCGACGTGGCGTAGTATCTTCTCCTAACTACGCAGCAAGGAAATTTGGTATTAAAGCAGCAATGCCAGTATATCATGCCGTTGCTCGCTGTCCAAATGTTGTTATGCAGCCGCCACACTTTAGTGAATATGAAAAATTTTCCAATGAGTTTGTATCAATAATAGCTAAGTCATTCACAAAAAATATTCAGAAAACATCTATTGATGAATGTTACGTTGACATAACTTCAATAATATCACTTGGGAATGATGCGATTAAAATAGCAAAAGATATTCAAAAGAAAATATTTAATGAATTAGGCCTTACTTGTTCAATCGGCATCGCCCATAATAAATTTCTTGCAAAAATGGCTACCGATATGAACAAGCCTAACGGAATAACAACATTATATGAAGATGAGATAAAACAAAAGCTTTGACCATTAGAAATCAAGGAGATGTACATGGTTGGTGTGAGTACAGTAAATAATCTAAGGAAGAATGGTATTAATACAATTGGAGATCTTGCCAATGATAGCAATCTTGAATTATTAAAAAGAATACTTAATAAGAATTGATTATTTTATTATCAACAAGCTAATGGCATTGGAGATGACCAATTAGAATATATCAATGCTCCTCCAAAATCAATTGCATGTGGACGTACGTTCATGCATGACACTGCTGACTATGATGAAATCAAGGAAATGTTACACCACGAGGCTAAAAATATCGTTTCACAGCTAGATGAACAACAAATGTTATGCAAGACAATATCAGTAGGCATCAAAAAGGAAATTCACAAAACAATTTCAAAAGCCATAACGCTTTCATATGCAACTAATGATTTTGGTGTTATTTTTGAGAATGTTATGCAGATATTTCAAGACAATTTTTGTGACATCGCAATTAGACATATAGGTATCAGTGTTTCGTCACTAATTACATCGAATAATCTAGAACAAGGTTCGATCTTTGATTTAGAGACACCCAAAGATGATTACGTAGAAATCGTTGATAAAATTAACCGTGAGTTTAAAAAACGTGTCCTATTTATAGCTGAATCTAAACTTAAGTAATTTTCGGAGTATCTGCGAGACTTAACATTTCTTTCAATAACTCAACACCCTTATCATTTATAATGCGCCCACCTGATGTTTTGCTAATGTAACCATTTGTTAATAAGAACGGTTCTGTTTTACATGCTATTGTATTTTCATCACTTCCAATTATTTGAGCCAGTGTTTTTAAACCAATAGCATTTTTTGAATTCTTCAACGTGTTAAGATAAAATAAATCGTCTTCTGTTAGACCGTGTTTAAAAATACGGAGTTTTTGTAAAATTGTGTCGACTGTCATCGATCTATCGAAATGCTTGAAATCCATTATTCTTTTAAGAAGGTTGTTGGCATTTCTTGGTATACCTTTTGAATTTTGTGCTATTTTTTTGCAGTCAGATTTACTGAGCGATATTTTTAACTTAACGCATGATTTCTGTATCAATTCAATTAATGATTCAATATCATATTCCTTCAGATTAATTACTATACCAAACCTTTGTTCTAATGGCTGTGAGATTTTTCCTAATTGCGTCGTCGCACCAATCAAAGTAAATTTCGGAACAGAGACTCGTGTGGGTTTGGCGTTGAAGTCTTTGCCAAGAGTAATGTCTATAGAAAAGTCTTCCATAATACTGTACAGTAGTTCTTGAATCTGAGGGTTTATGGCATGTATTTCATCAATGAATAATGTGTCACCATCAGATAATGATAATGTAAGATTGATTATGTCGACGTTTCGTTGTAATGTATTGCCTTGAACAATTTTAAGTTTGCTTTTCATTTCATTAGCAATTACGGTAGCTAATGATGTTTTACCAGTACCAGGTAGCCCATGCAACAAAATATGATCCAATGGTACCTTACGTTTGATTGCTGAACAAATATAGATCTTTAGGTTTTCCTTTATTTCTTTTTTTCCGACAAACTCATCAAGACAAGTGGGTCGTAGATTAGGACAATTCATTAGACTGTGACGCAATGTATTTAATTGATTCGGAAATTAAATCTGATAAATCAAGATTCCTATTGCTATCATTAATGTTCATTAGTGCGATTTCTACTTGTCTCTGTGTATAGCCCAATGATCTCAATGCCTTTATTAGTTTATCTGCTTCAATTGCAGTACTTGCTGTAATATCTGTTACACAATCTTCAACCATATTTCTTGCAACCTTTGGTGTGACACCCTTTAAAGAGCTTAAAGCGTCAATGTCTTTTGATTGTATTAGTGAATTTACAAGTGTTGTATCATTGCCACAAATTGCTATTGCAGTTTTAGGACCAATTCCTTGAACATTTAACAACTTCAAGAACAACTCCTTCTTTTCATAACTAATAAATGCGTATAGCTCTTCATTAATTTTGTTGTTCTTGCCGAGGCTCATATTTTTATATAAGTAAATTTTCTTTACTTTACCTTCCTCATATTCTTCGTCCTCTGCGACTGATGCAAAATAACCAGTGTAGTTATTTTCGAATGTTATAGTTTTTTTATTTTTTGATATTATTTTTCCAATTATATATGAATACATATTTTTTCTCCTTACACACTATAATAGCAAACAAGAACCTCGTTTTACTTATAAAAGAGACAAATAAGAGACAAATACGAGATTTATTTTATAACTATGTAAGTTTATGCGAAGCATTACTTTACTTCAATGTTCTTAATAATTTCATCAACTAGTACATCTTTTGATTTTTGAGAAATTCTTCCTAAGCTTTCAATTGTTTTAAAACAATCTTCATTTATTATTCCTTGTCCACCAATGGAATCGATGTTATAGTGTTCCAATCTTAATATGGTAAAGGCACTAGCATAAGCAGAAAATATCTTATTGCTGCAACTAGGTTTTGCTCCATCACATAAAATACCACCAAAACTACATAATAAAAAATTAATTAGTTTGTTGATTGAAGCTAGTGGTAATTTTTGTAAATAGGCAATACCAGCTGCAGATGCAACTACTGCGCCTACCACAGAACCGCACCATGCTGATAGATCTCCAATATTCTGTTTTATCTTTCATAGTATTAAATGAGAAAAAGCACAAGCTCTTAATAACTCTATCTTATCTAGTTTAAAGATTTCGCTATATATGTATAGAGGAATTGTAACAGTTAGTCCATGGTCGCCAGAGCCATTTGAAGAATCAACAACTAAAGGGCAACCTGCCATTCTAGTACTAACAGCATTAGAAAGTGCAATTAGTATTTTATCTTCTCAGTTTTCTTTACCATCTATTGTTTTAGAAAAAACTTTACCTAATGAAGTTGATGGATTATTTTTTTCGCCATAATCTACAAGAAGTTCATTCAATTTATCAGCTTCAAATAAAAAATCAATGTCATTGCTATTACATTTATTTGAAAAATCATAAATATCATTTAAAGAAAAGTCACTACATTTGTATTTTTTTTCATTACTACTTTGTTCGTCAATTGTTTTCTTATTTTGTAGATATGAAATATTGATATCCTTGCCATTGTATTTAACATATATAAGGTTATCATGTATTTGTTCTATTAAAGATTCGATAACCTCACCTTTATCAGTTTTTAAAAGGACACTTGTATAAACTGGATCAACATTCTTAACGACTTCAACATTGATATAAGGTAATAACTTTTTTATTGCTGGAATATCTTCTTGCTTAATTGATGAAAGAATTTGTAATTTCTTTTCAGGTTCTTTAACGAATAGTCCACCAGCTACAATTGTCTTAATACCACAAAATCCAAGATTTGGAACACCAACGCATGCAACATTTCTAAATACGTATTGAGACACTTTAACATCTACTGAAGTAATTTTCCCTGTTGCATATTTGCTACATACACCACATGCATAGGCAACAATCCCAATTTCAGTACAACCTAGTGCTGGTTTTATTAATGTGTTTAGTATTGAAAGAAGACTATCTGATTTTGTATTCATATATATACTATACAATTAAAAAATATGAGTGATACCTATAAACAAACAGCAAACACCTATGTACCATAGGGAGTGTATTTACATAATAGTGCTATTTATTCTTCAGGGTTTGTAAAAATTATGTTATTATCAATTCACTCTTTTCTTAAAGATGAATTATCACCCATTAGTACATTAACACGTCTTTCAGCGAGTGCAGCATCTTCAATAGATACTTGGATTAATTGTCTTCTGCTAGGATCCATAGTTGTTTCTCATAGTTGGTCAGCATTCATTTCTCCAAGTCCCTTATATCTTTGTAGTTCAAAGCCAGAAGTACTTTCTCCTCTTGCGTCGGCAAGTGCTTGTTCATCTCATAAATATACGCCACTCTTATTTTTAGTATTTGTTAATTTAAATAATGGTGGCATAGCAATATAAACTCTATGATTTTCTATCAATGGTTTCATAAATCGATAAAAGAAAGTCAGTAAAAGTATTTGAATGTGAGCGCCATCAGTATCGGCATCGGTCATAATAATTACTTTTCCATAATGTGCATCATTAATATTGAAGTCACTTGATATACCAGCTCCTATTGTAGAAATCATAGTACATATTTCTTCATTTGCTAATAGGTCTTTTAGTCTAGCTTTTTCTACATTTATGACTTTACCACGTAGTGGAAGTATTGCTTGGTGTTTTTTATCTCTTGCAAGTTTAGCAGTTCCGCCGGCTGAGTCTCCCTCTACTAAGAAAAGTTCATTTTCTAAGAAATCTTTTGATTGAGCAGGTGTTAGTTTTCCGCTTAAAAGAAGTTTTTGTTTCTTTACATCCTTCATTTGTCTGATATCTTCACGTGCTCGACGAGCAGCAAGTCTTGCATCTCTTGAAACTAAAGCTTTCTCAATTATTTTTTCAGCAACTTTTCTATTTTCTTCTAATCAATATGTAAATTTATCACCAAAAATTTTCTTTACAGCTCCATATGCTTCAGGAGTGTATAGTTTATTTTTAGTCTGTCCTTCATATTGAATTAAACTTTCTGGTACTCTTACTGAAAGAACTGAAGTTAAACCTTCTCTAACATCATCTCCCTCAAAGTTTTTGTCTTTATCTCTTAATAATCCTCAATTTCTTGCGGCATTATTAATACATTCAGTCAAAGCAAATTTGAAACCAGACTCATGGCTTCCACCTTCTCTTGTTTTGACTGAATTTGCAAAAGAAACAATGATTTCATTTGAAGAAGTTGTGTATTGTATAGCAACTTCTACTTCTATTTTGTCACATGTTCCAGTAAAACTAACAACTTTTCCAATTGAACTCTTACCATCATTGATAAATGAAACAAATTCAGAAATACCATCTTTTGACTCATATGTAATATTTTCTCCAGTTGTTTCATCAATGAAAATAATCTTGACTCCCTTGTATAAGAAAGCAGATTCTCTTATTCTTTCTTTAATTGTAGTTGGATTAAACACAGCAGTTTTAAAGATTAAAGGATCTGCTTTGAAACAAACACATGTTCCTGTTCTGTTTGTTGGTCCAGTAGCTGTAGATGCTTGAACGATATGACCACCATTTTCAAATTTAGACACTCATATCTTTCCATCTCTTTTAACAGTTACATTCATTCATACAGATAATGCATTAACAACTGAAGCACCAACACCGTGTAAACCTCCAGAACTTTTATATGCATTATCGTCGAACTTTCCACCGGCATGTAACACCGTAAATACAGTATCTATTGTTGAGATACCGGTTGTAACATTTTTTCCAGTAGGTATTCCACGTCCGTTATCTTCAATTTCAACAGAGTTATCTTTATGTAGAGTTAATTTAATTGTATCAGCATGTCCAGATATAATTTCATCAATTGAGTTGTCAAAGATTTCTCATATCAAATGATGAAGACCATTAACATCGGTTGAACCAATATACATTCCAGGTCTTTTTCTAACTGGTTCAAGTCCTTCAAGTACTTTTATGTCTGTATCATTGTAATGACTCATATATTAATTATAACGATTGTAATTATTAGTAATGCTCATAAATATAAATAAATATTAAATAATTGTTTATATTAAACATATGAGTATTGATCACACAGGTTATGTTACTGTAACGGGAAAACCGAATGTTGGAAAATCTTCATTAATTAATAAACTACTTAATGATAAGGTATCCATTACCAGTCATAAACCTCATACAACCAGAAATAAAATAGAAGCGTTATATTGCGATGATAATTCAACTATTTTATTTATGGACACACCGGGTTATCATAAATCAAACAATAAACTTGATGTATTTCTTAATTCTGAAGTTAAGTCTAGTTACAAAAGAGCTGATTTAGCTCTCATGTTAATAGATTTAACGAGAGATCTTAATGAAGAAGATGAAATGGTTATTAGTTCTTTAAAATCTTTTAACATTGAGCGTGTAATCTTAGTATTAACAAAATTCGATGTATCAAGTGAAAGAGTTGTTGAATTATATAAACAAAAAGTCTCAGCCCTTATTAATTATTCTGATTGTATTGCCATCTCAGCAAAGAATGATACCAATATAATTGAGTTGGTAGAATTAATTAAGAAATACTTACCGTCAGGTGAACCAGTACAAAAGAACCCAGATAATGACCGTTTAATGATTGCTGAGACCATTAGAGAGCAAATCATTAAGAATATGAAGCAAGAGGTTCCATATGCTACAAATGTTGTTGTAGAGTCACAAGACTATGACAAACAAAAGAATATGTTTAACATTAGTGCTGTGATTGTTGTAGAAAAAGAATCGCAAAAACCAATCATTATTGGTAAGGGTGGAACAATGATTAAGAAGATTGGAACCAATGCACGTGTTGAGTTATTAAAGGTCTTTGACACCAAAATAAACCTCAAATTATTTGTGAAAGTTCACAATGATTGACGAAATGATGAGAAATATTTGAAAACAAATGGTTATAACACTAATATAAATAAGTAATATGATTAAACTTTTTACAACACCTAGCTGTTTGGGCTGCAAGAATGCAAAAAAATTCTTTGAAGAGAATAATGTAGAGATCATTGAAAAGGATTTCACAAAGGTTAAACTTGAACCTCAAGAGGTTAAAGATATCTTATCATTAACCGAATATGGAATGGATGATTTAATTGCTACTAAATCTGCTGCTTATAAGAAAATTAAGGCTAGTATTGAAGATATGCCATTAAATGACGTGATTGATTTTATCATTGATCATCCAGAAGTTATTCACCGTCCAATCATTATTCAGTATGTTAATAACTTACCACTTCGTCTTTTAATTGGATATAACAACAGCGACATAACAATCTTCTTATCTACTGATTACCAAAAGTTTCATAAATATGTTCCATGTAACTTTGGTGCTTGTTTAAGCGAACACAATAGAAAAGAATTTAAAAACGAGGTTGATTAAATGAAAAAAGTATTGTATTGGTTTTTTGTCGTCCTTTCTCTTGGAACATTGCAAATCTATGCAGTTCATAAAGCAAGAAAGCAGATTAAGAAAGTTTCTGATAAGATAGAAGTATCTGGAGTTGTTAATATTAATGTCTTAAAACTTATTGATGTTCTTGGAGGGAAAGAAAATATTGTTGGTGTTACATCTACAATTAATACAATAAAAGTTTTAGCTAAGAATGCTGAAGACATTAATATTGACTCATTAAGACAATTTAAACCAAAAGGCATTATCTCTAATAAGGATTCTGTAACAATGGTGTTTGGTAATAATTCATCTGCTATTGCACATGAAATAAACCAACACTTAGGGAAGAAGAACGACTAATCGTCTTTTCACTTACTATTTTCGTGTTCAAAGTTAGCTTCTATAGCATAACCATATGATCCTTTACGTGTGTGGCATAAAACACATGTAGGAACTGGTTTAACATCAATTAAATCATAATCTATATTAAAAATATTTTCTGCTTTCTTTTTCATTGTTTCTATTTGTGCAGCAGATATTCCACCATCAAGAACACCAAAATGAAGAATATTACTCTTATCTAGTTTATGTGCAGAAAATAATTTTTTAATTCTATTTAATATTTTTGTAGTATTCATTTCGAAATTCTTACCCATACCAGCAAAATGGTTTTTAACTTCTGTTTGTACGATTGGTTTTAGTTTAAGTAATTTAAATACTTTAACAATTGCGCCAGTTACACGTCCACCCTTAACTAAACCACCAACATCATCAAGTGAGAAGAATGTTGCCATTTTCTTTTGTTGTGCTTCAACTATTTTTATTGCTTCTTTAACTTCAATACCATCAGCTAATTGTTTAGTAAATTCTTGTACCATTCACATTGTTTCAAAAGCAGCACAAACTGTCTTAACTATAATGAATTTACCATCAAAGTCATCTTCTAATATTTTAGCTGATTGGTATTGTGTGCTTAAACCATATGAAACAGGAAAGAAAACAACAGTATCATGAGTTTTTAATAACTCTGTTATTTTCTCTGAAATTGCACCTAAGGCAGTAGATGAACTTTTAAACTCATTTCCTGCAGCAATTTCATCAAATAAAATCTTAGATGTTATTTGCACTCCATCGTCATCATAAAGTTTGTTATGTGAGTCACTTAAAGAAAGTGGCAAAACATATGCATTATTATCATTAAGGAATTTTTCTGTAAAACTGCAAGCAGAGTCTACTAGAACTGCGACTTTGTTACTCATATATATATGATATACAAACTAAGCCAATAAAGGCTAATAAGTGATTTAGATACTTCATATGGAAATTACTGTTTATTATAAATGCTAAGCCGCTATATCACGGTTATTACAACAGTTATATCTCTGGGTTGTGCACCGGATGAAGCTGAATTGGTATCAACACAGTGTATTGTAATTGCGTAATTGGCGGGCGCTAAAACAGACACCATAGTAAGCACACCGGTCGTGCTACCATCACCTTCTATTGTATAGAATTCTGGGAGAACTCCATCAGTAATGGTTCAAGTTGCACCAGTTACTCCAAAACCTTGTTCCAAGTAATTAAAAGTCTGCTGACTTCCAGCAGCAACAACAGGGTTTCTTAAACCTGAAACCAAAGTATGGTCAACACTCGTTGTTTGACATTTATAAGACAAGGTAACTGTATCAGATGGCATGCCACTCTGAGTACAAGTGATTATTAAAGAGCCGTTCGTAGTCACTCCTACAAATGCATTTCATGAAAGCAACCCATTATTGTCTATGGTAAATCCATTATGGTCATTATCAATAGTTCATTGTGGATTATCAAGTCCAGCGCCGTTATTTTCTTTACCATAAAGTTGGAAACTTCCTGATTCTCCACTTTCAAGAGATCAATCTTCTGTTAAAGCACCAGCACCATAGACTGTAATTTTTACTGCTGGTAATAAAACCGTGTGTAGCGTTCTTCACGGCGACAACACACTATCTACTAAAGTAGCATGTATTTGATCAGCTTGCGTTCCTTTAACTGTTATACCAGTTGTTACACAAGGAACGGCATTGGAAGTCGTTGTTGACATGTGTGTTTCTGGATAGCTACCCGTGAATATGCTAGGACCTTTATTTCCGAAATTGACAGTGCTTGTCATGCTATTACAATTAGTTAAGAAACCTTTTTTCGAGCCCGATTGGTCAGATATAATTTGGGTTACTGTACTAGGTATATCTATATTTTGGTTAAAACTAGTACAATAATAAAGGAATCCTGCACGAATTGTTGTGAGCGAGGTCGGTAAAATTAAAGGGCTTTCCGAAGCACCATTGTTAAAAGAAGTACAGTTAGACAGAAAACCATCATTAATAGTTGTTATAGTATCAGGCAAAGATAATACTTGGTTAAAATCAGAACAGCCACTAAGAAAATTCACAGCTATTGACTCGGTACCTGTTTCTGCAAATGTGATACTACTATTAAAGCTTGTACACGAACTCATAAAAGATTGTTTAATCTGTTGAATGCCCGGAATAGCAATAGGGTGACTAAAACTTGTACACGAACTCATAAAACTATCACCAATTGCAGTAATACCGCTGTGTAGGGTTACAGTACCATTAAAGTTACCACATCCAGATAAAAAATAAGTACCAATAGATAAGCATGAAGTAGGGATTGTAATGTCGCAGTTCAATGAACCCGCACTTCGCAAGAAGTTGTCGCCAATTGAAACTAATGATGATGTGTCACTTTCTTTAAATTTGATTGAAGTCACAGAAGAACGAGGCACATCTTGTGCCGATGTGTCTCCAGCAATATTTTTAGTGAAGGAATAAGTGTCGGTATTTGTACACAATACCCCAGCAAAAGCAGCGTTATCGCCCACGACATCATATTTTACACCGCCAGCAGTTAATGTAGCTCCAACTCATACTTGAGCATATGTTATTGTTTTTTCAACATATGTTGTTGTTCCATTATTCGAAACATTAATAGTATGAGGAGCTACAGTGAATTGTGCACCAGTATTATTATTTGTGATTATTAAAATTTCATTATTATCACCTGTTTCTTGATAAGTGATACCATTAGCATCTTCAGGTGTGTTTCATACACAATTGCCAATAAAGTGTTCAGATTCCGCAGTAATTGTCAAGATACCACCATCACTAGCTACAGTGATATTGTCTGTAACATCATCAGCTATACTATATCCTAATACAATATCAGTAGCTTGTTTTACTATTGTGATTGTGTCTAAAGTAATTTGAGTTCCATTACAAGATACTTTCAAATTAGAAAGAGTAATGTCATTTGCTGTTGAATTGTGATTTTGAATATTTAAGATGTTATGATGATAGTCTTCACCACTCTCGGCTAGCACAAATGTATAATTTGCATTTGATGCAGGCAATTCCCAATCAAATGATTTTTGGTTAGCGTGGTTAGAACTAACATCAATTTCTAATTGGATACCATATGTAACAGATTTAGGCCCTTGATAAGTTGGTTCAATCACCGTTGGACTTATCTTACAAGTAAGTCCTTGTATATTTGTTTTATGGTTAAGATATGAAACAGTAATATTATTGAAGATTTTGTCTTCATCAGTATTATTATTGTTAGTTACAGTCAATATACTTTTGTCATCAGCTTCGCTAAGAGAGAAAGTTATACCATTAGTTGTTTGTCCGTCTGTGAACCCTGCTCACTCAAAGTTTGAACCTTCAGCTAGCTTATCGCCGTGAGAGGCTGTAATTGTAAGTGTAGCACCATGATTTATGCTCGGTGTCGAAGAGAGTTCGTATGTTACGTCTTTTCCAGAAGAAGAGTTTCCACAAGAAGTTGAAGTTGTGATGCCGACGATGGAAGCAGAAGCTACAACTCCTCCGAGCATGGTCATAAGCATTTTTTTATTTTTAAGTTTTTTCATATATCGGGTTATTATACGTCATTATAGAATGATAACGTGTTATAAGCATTTATTTCTAAAACATGCAAATAAGATATATTAAAAATTTACTCTACAAGGTTATTTTTAACTATAACGTTTTCCAATCTTTTTTCTAGATTATCAATCCTTGCATTAACGTTTTTAAAACCTTCACGCATTTCTATTTGCATAGAAGCAACCGTTTGGCTTAAAGATGCCACCATATCCCTTATTGAAGGCTGTTTAGGTTTGCCTTTCCGTTTTGTATTTTTATCAGTAAACTTCTCTTCTATTGGCATAATTTCTATTATAAGACCGCTTAATTCTGGCTTATCATCACAATTAATTATCCTACATTTTTTTATTTTTGGCATACAACACCTCAATATACAATATTAAAAAAATATTCGATTTACTTAAATATTGATAAATTTTGTGTGTTTTTCTAAAATAGTGTTATGCAAAATACTTCAAACATCAACACTAACCTAATCAAAAATTATTGACCGCCAATTTTATTATGGAATGATTGCAGAACATCATATGGTTGAACAGCATAATTTACAGCATTACATTGGAATACTTCGACTGACCCATAAAACCTATCATTATAATTATCCATTTCACCACCTCAGTATGTGCCAACAACATTATAGTTTTGGTCAATAACTAAACTTCCGGAAGAACCATGATATAAATCTAATCTGCCATGACCAACAAATAGTTCCATTCCATTTGAATAAAACATTGAATCATCTAAATCGTCATCATCTACAGTTACATCGATTGAATGATTATGGCTAGCATATGTACCAAGACCTTGGTGCGCATAATTAACATAATCATTATCCATCCTTCAGCTAATGCTCATTTCTCCTGAATCAGCATATGATTTAGGTAATCCAGCACAATATAATTTTATCTTTCTTAATTCACCTTCAATTGGTAAAGTGAAATCAAAGTTTAATATCTTATCTAGACTATCCAAATAGTCTAGATGCTTCTTCATTACACTATCACCTAAAACTAGATCACTAAAATCAATTTTAACAATAGCAATGTCAACGAGTAGATCAACAGTTCCTGTATTTCCAACATCTCTTTCAAAATCTCCTAGATGTTGGAAATCATAGTTATTTTTACTACCATCCATTCATTCTATATTGCTATCATCTATTTGGTGAAATTCATCTTGAGTTATTACATCTTTAAAACTATCACTAAAAGCGCAATAGTAATGACTGCCTTCAGGAAAGAGATTACGTTCGGCAAACTCTACATGAGCACATGTAGCAGCATAGTATGAATACGGTGTGTCACCTGCTTTTTCAAATATTCATGCAGTTGCACTCCCGAAGTTTTCTTCAGACATAGGAGCAGTATCATCCTTAATACCTAAAGAAAATGTTCTTTGGCATATAAAGTTGTAATAGCTTGAAGCATCATTGCTATTACAAGAAGAAAGTGCTACTGGAAAAGTAATAACTCCAGTTAAAGCTATTAATGATGAGAGAAAGAGTTTATTAATATGTAATTTCTTTAAATGTTTCATATCTACATTATAAATATAAATTTATTTTAATTAAAGACTGGCGAGGTGAGTTTGAATTAGTTTGATCTGACTAAGAATTTATATAGTGGTTCAACCCTCATTCAAACCATGACTTTCCTGAAGCAATCGCAATAAGTCTGCAACAGGGTATTCCCCATTGTTGCTTATTGTTCCATTTAATATGGTTAAATTAGAAAATGAGTCGTCATCCCATTGAGAGAAGTCGAAATTTAAGGGAATATTAAATTCAATATGTTCTAATCCTGAGTCTATAAATGCGTAATGTTCAATTTCCACCAGACTTGAAGGCAGATTTATTGTTTTTAGATTATTGCAACCTTTGAACGAATTACTACCGATCTCATTTAATGAATCGCCTAAAACAATTTCTTCGAGTGAAAAGCAATTTTGAAATGCGGCATTTTTAATCGATACAATATTCTCCATGCCATCAATTGCTTCCAAATTATGACAAGTTTCAAAAAAATTCCCCGCTATAATATGCATATCTCTGGGCAATTTAACTTCTTTTAAAGCTGTACATTGCCCAAAAAAACCATTTAGCTCTTGTTGCTCCCCTATTATAGAAATACCTGATAAATCGCACGATTCAATATTCATACATTTTGCAAACGTAGTGCCACCAACGAAAGTGCAAGTTTCATTTAAAAATATAATATCGTTTATTTCGCTATCTATAAAAACAGCTTCTCCAATTTCTTCTACCTTATTGGGAATGATTTGTGTAATGATACCACTATGCCAGAAAGCGGATTCCCCGATTCTCACTACATTTTGTGGAATAATAACCTCTTTGAGGTTAAGACACATAGCGAAACAGTCATCGGGTATTTCAGTGATATTCTCCGAAAGGTTTATGGAAGTTAATTGGTAACAACCACTAAATGCATTGCTATTAATAGTGGTTATGTTATCGCTCATTGTGATAGATTTTATAGAAGAACAAGCCGCAAAAGCGCCGCTATTAATGGAAGCGATCTCACTACCACTAGGGATTTCTATATCACCAGCCGCTAAACCAGATTCAACAACCGAGGTATTTGTTCATTGAGAATCGGAACCATCAACAATAACTCAGCCATTTGCTCCCATTTGCAATTTTGTATATGGCAAATTTGACGGTAAATCAACATCAATTAAGTCAGTGTAGCCGCCAAATTGTTGCGTACCAAGCGACCCTAGTGTTGATGGAAGCACAATTGTTTTAAGTCCTCCTATTCCGAAGAAAGATGCCGAACTCCCCAATGCCGTGATACCTTCTGCAAAAGTTAAAGAAGTAATACCGGCACATTCAGAAAAATTGTGGTTAATCTCTGCGATGGTATCAGGAATAACGATATCACCATAAGCGATTCCAAGAATGGGTCTAATATTCGCTGTTTCTCATGTAGCGCTCTTTTCGACTAGGACATGCCCATTAGTTCCTGTTTCTAAAAACTTGACATGTGTGTTCGATTCTTTTATAGTAACATTTTGCAAAGTACAGCCTTTGAAAATAGTGTCTGAGCTAAAGCTTATATTCAAGGAATCTGGAATAGTAACGTTATGTATATTCAAACATTCATCAAAAGGTTTATCCCAAGTTATAACACAGTCATCATCAAATGCAACTGCAGTTAAAGCTCCACAATTGGCAAGACACTCTTGACCCATATCTATCACAGTATTTCTAATTAATACCGACGTTATACCGCCACAATAACGATATTGGCTTCTGCCTATACTTGTGTATGTGTCTGGATTATCATAATCCGTTCCGCAAATAAGGTCGCCATATATAAGACAGCCTACAGGGGAGCCATTTCAAGGTTCTATTGTTCCAATTGCATAGCCATTTTCACCCACTCGTTTTAGAGCGTACACGCTGTTATCTGGGAGAATTGTTATATTTTCTATAGGACATCTAAAGAAAGCATGATTTCCTATATCAGTAAGTGATGCTGGTATAACTACTTCTTTAATACCGGTATCTGCAAAAGCTAATGCTGAGATTTTAGTTACATAATCAGGAATAACTAGTTTTGCACCGATATCAGTTGTATACCTTCCATCAATGCCTATTAGTTCAGTTCCTATTATCTTTAAATGGCTGGCAGAAATTATACCATTCCCAACATTGAAAGTAATAGTAAATTCATTAGAAACCTTTCCGGCTCATTCTTCATTACCATGTGCAGTGATACCCACTGTCTTATTAGTACATAATGCTGTTGGTGTCCCACTAATTACACCAGATTCTTCATCAATAGTAAGACCTGCTGGAAGTGTTCCTTTGATTAAACTATATGTAACAGTAGAGATAATGTTATTTTCAGCATCAATAGTTATAGGTGTTATATTTTCAGCAACTTCGCTATTTATTGTCAAATCATAACTACTTTTTGAGTATGACAATGAAAAAGATGGTGCAACTGGTTTAGAAGTGTTACACTTCTGAACAGATAAAGGGACACTGACCGCTACAGCAACAGCCGCTAAAATTAAAGATGAGTATATTATTAGTTTCTTATGTTTTGATTTCATAATTTTATTATTTTAAAAAAACATTTATTTTTATATTTTTTTTGATAACTATGTTATTGTTTGTATAGTGCGGTGGAATATCAGTGAGAAACTGGGCGCACTACACAAACCTTAATTATAAAAGATTATGTGATAGTGTGTCCACATATCCACATAATCTATGAAGCAACTGTTATAATATTTATAAATACTTATAGATTTTTATGGATTATATTAATAAAGTTGAGATGAGTGGTATTATTACTGATGTAAGAAAAACAGATGGTGGTACTGTTTTTGCAATGATTAAACAAGAAGCTATGTTCAATGACGGAACAATTCATGATCGTCTATATGAATTGTTAATAAATGCGAGTAGGAAAGATGTCATTGAACAAATGGTGTCTGGTAGCTATGTCCTAGTCACGGGCCAGTTGACTATTTTTAAAGTTAAAAAATTTAATACATACAAAATGATTATTGATGTGCAAAACGTAAAAACGTTGCAAGAATAATTAATTGGAATATATTGAGGATATATTTCAATTTAAAAAAATAAATTCTCAAAATAATAACAAAACAAATATTTATGGAAAACAAAAAAGAACAAAATTTAGAACAAGGGCCTTTTAAGGGTTTCGACCTAGCTAAAAAAGCTAAAATAGAAAACGTAATAGCAATTAGAGACTCTAATGGCGAAGCCAAAGACTTATCAGCCGTCTTCATGAGTGAAGATGTCGAATTTATTGATAAGGGTTCATTCGATGGATTGGGCATTATCAGACACTCTTCTGCGCACTTACTTGCTGCAGCACTTAAAAAATTATATCCAAGTGCAAAGTTTACAATAGGACCATCAATTGAAAATGGTTTCTACTATGATATAGATTTCGGCGACATCAAAGTTGGAGAAAATGATTTCCCAAAAATTGAAGCCGAAATGAATAACATCATTAAAGAAGATAGTAAATTTGTTAGAAAAAATATCTCTAAGTCTGAAGCTATTGAGATTTTCAAAGACAACAAATATAAATTAGAAATACTAGGCGATATTGAAGATGATGCTCAAATTTCAATTTATGAATTTGGTGGATATATCGACCTATGTCGTGGTCCACACGTACCTTCAGCAAGATACTTAAAGAACTTTAAGTTAACTAAAATAAGCGGTGCTTATTGGAAAGCAGATCAATCAAGAGATAAACTAACAAGAATATATGGAACTGCTTGAGATTCTAAAGAAAATTTAGACAAATGATTTAAATTTACTGAAGAAGCTGAAAAAAGAGATCATAAGAAAATATGCAAAGCTATGGATCTATGTCACTTTGAACCAGTATTTGCTCCAGGTGCTCCATTCTACCACCCTAATGGTTGATTCTTATTTAGAACATTCGTAGAATTCTTACGTAACATCAAACTTGATAATGGTTATGTAGAAGTTTGTACACCAACAGTTATGAACAGATGTCTATGAGAAACTTCTGGTCACTGAGAGAAATATGGTGAACATAACTATTCTGGTAAGATGGAAGATGAAACACAATTCTGTGTTAAACCCATGAACTGTCCAGGTGGAGTTCTTGTATATAAATCATCTCCTAAGTCATATAAGGATTTACCAATCAGAATGGCTGAATTCGGTCGTGTTAACAGATATGAAGCATCTGGTTCACTAAACGGACTTCTTCGTGTAAGAGAATTTACACAAGATGATGCTCACATCTTCTGTACACTTGAACAAGCAGAAAAAGAAATAGCAAGTGCTATTGCTTTATTTGAAAGAATATATGCTACATTTGGATTTGACCGTTCACATATGGAGATTGCTCTTTCTACTCGTCCTGAAAAGAGAATTGGTAGTGAAGAAGTATGAGATAAGAGTGAACAATTCTTAGCTCAAGCTCTTGACACATTAGGAATTAAATTTAAACTACAACCAGGTGAAGGAGCCTTTTATGGACCAAAACTTGAATTTGGATTTAAAGATGCCATTGGTCGTAGTTGACAAATTGGAACAATTCAATTAGATATGAATTTACCAGCAAGATTTAAAATGGAATACATTGCCAATGATGGTAAGAAACATGAACCAGTTATGCTTCACTTAGCATGCTTTGGATCTATTGAAAGATTCCTAGGAATGTATATTGAACAATGTGAAGGAAAATTCCCATTATGAGTTAACCCTATCCAAGGTGTAATCATCAACGTTAATGATTCAGTTAATGATTACTGTGAAGAGTTACACAAACTATTCAAAAATAATAAATACCGTATTGATTTAGATATTTCTAATTCTTCAGTTCAAGGTAAAGTTAAGGAATACTCAGAAAAAAGAATTCCTTATATCATTACAATTGGACCAAAAGAAAAAGAAAGTAAGACTCTTTCAATCAGAATCTTTGGATCTGACAAACAAATCAGCATTTCTATAGATGATTTCATTGCTAAACTTAACAATAAGATCTCAAGCAAGAACTTAGACTTTAATTTATAAGTTTTTCTTTATAAAAGCATTAAGCTTAAAGCGTTTTATGACACCTAACATCGTTGGGTGTCATCTTTTGTTTGCGTTTATTTCAGAATAATTGCCCACTTTTGTGGCCGATATTAATATAATTAATATATATGAAATATTGAAAAATATTCACATCGTTATTTGCAGCATTAGCGGTTAGTTCCGGAATTGGTACTGCTGTTGCTATCGCATGTACACATACTTCTAAAACAACACAAATATGTGATGACGAGAAGTTTCTTGTTAAGACAGCTGATCAAAAAGGTGTTCCTTACTATAAAGACCTTACTATCTGAATGTGTAACAATAGAATTAACCCTAACATAGATCATGAGAGCTTAGCAAAATTTGAAGAAGGATATGCTAATTTTTCTAAGACTCATCCTTTGTCACATAGCTATGAAGCATATTTAGACTTCGTAAAAGATAATATGAAATCAGAAAAGAACTCTATGATGCTTCAAGGTCAGGATTCTTCTTTAACTACTAGTATTACTAAAATACATACACTTCCAATAAAATATTCTTCAGCAACTGTTAATCCTGATAGCTTAGTAACAATAATTGATACTATATTTTCTCAATTAGAAACAACTTATCCTGATTATGCAGCACAAATGCAAGTACTAAACACTATTATTGATACTACTATTACAGGCGGTTGACAAGACAATGTCACTGTTGAAAAAATAGTTGACAGTACATTTGAAGTAATTGAACAATATACTCCTGCATCTTATAAGAATGACTTATATGTTTTAAATACATCAATTGACGTGATTATCATGAGCAATTATTCTCAAAATGAAATTATCAAGCAAGTAAATGGAATAATTGATAACGCTATTGCAAAAGCTACCTGGTTAACTCCACAAACAATTAATACAATTAAAGCTTTTGAAACATGCTTAGATACACTTATTTCTTATATTGCTCCTCCTAGTCCAGAGCCAGTTCCTCCAACACCAGAACCAGTTATCATCGTAATTGAAAATCTAATAAATGGTATTTTAAATCAATATGCTCAAAATAGTCCAGAATTTTGTCAGTGCATAAAAACTATACTATATAGCGTATTAGAAGCCGACTGAAGAAATGCTGACTCAGTTGTTTATGCACTTAATAATATTTTTAATGCCTTAAATACTCTTATTCCTTCATATGGAATTGGTTGATTTGTTTTAAATAATGCAATTGATTTAATTATTGAAAACAATTTTGAAAGAGTTACCACTAATAAACAATTAGATGGATTAATTGATATAGCAATAACTGACTATCCTCAATTTAGTGCTCAATTAACAACTCTTAGAAAAGTTGTTGACACAATTTGTGCTAGTCAATTTTCTTATGATGCTGCAATAGCAATGATTAAGTTATATATATCTAATGAAATTGGAAAAATTAGACAGTCTGAATATACAGCTGAGATGGTAATGTTCTTCTGTAGAGTTGCTGTTGATATAATGATACCATCTACAGAATTATGATGATATGGACAAGGTGGAGACTATGCACACCCTGGAGATGGATATTATGGATATAAACTGCAAAACAAAGTACAATACTCAAGTAATTTTGCATGAACTGAAATAAAAGCTGGTGACACAATATATGAAGAAGCTGGAGTTGATTATTTAGGAGGACACTCAGGAATGATCGATGGAGTTTATTATGACATCGCTCATAATGAACTATATGTCAAAGGAGTTGAAGGATATTCACCTGCTGGAGTAGAAACTAGTGTATGAGATGAAGCGAGAATGAAAGCAAGAGATACTCATTTCGCTCATGTTAAAGATGCCAGTGTTTCTGTTTCAGAAAATGCTGTTAATTATGCATATTCTCAACTAGGGCATAAATATGCAGTTTCTATGCAAGATAGACCATCATCAGAAGAGATTGCTGACAATTCTGCTTCTTGATATTGTTCTGAACTAGTCAATTATAGTTATTTACAAGCTGGTGATGATCTTTCTGGCTATAAGTTTGTTGATCGTTATAAAACTAGCAATAGAGATTTAGATGTTGCTTTAGCATTATATGATGATTTAGGATTCTTAGATGGAGATAAAGATTTCCATTCAATCCCTGGTGATCTTAATGTACTTGATATCCCAGCAATAGGAGCTGGAATGATTACACCACGTGAAATTAATTCTTCCCCTAAGACTGTTGACTACATAGCTCCGCGTAGTTTGTAATAAATTATTAATAACAAATAATTGTTATTTATATATAAATACTTTTTTCACGCCTCGCATTAAATATTAAATCATTATAATTAATACGTTATGTTCAAATTCAAACACAAAATTTTTCTCACATCATTAATATCTTCAGTGGCTGTAGCGTCGGCTATTTGTTTTACCTCTACCTCATGTAATAACGGTGGTAATGGTATCAGTTGAGTTTCCATCAAGAATAAAGTTGATAAATATCAAGCAACAACGGAATATGGCTCATATGGTGGCCAAGCAGATTGAAGTGGTGTGACAACCTATAATGCTGATATGAGGGCTGACTTATTTACTCAATATATGCTTCATTGACAAGACATGCTTTATGACGAAAGCGTCGGTTCTATGGCAAATACCGCTGCTGCTATTGGAATAATGGCGGCGCTTTCTGGTGGCAATATCGGCATTAAGTATAATTCTTTTTCCCTTGATGATACAGAATGTAAATTATCAATAACAATGCATACAAAAGGTGAGGGCGATAATATTCTTGATTTTAGTTTGGCTAAGGTTGATAATAATAAGGTGAACCTCGATGTGGCTGCTGTAGACCAAGATGGTTTAGAGGCTGTCGGCTATTTTCATTATTCAAGTACAGACTCAAGCAAACTAAAATGCAATTATTTGAGTTTTGAGGATAGTACGAAAACTGGCAATCTTGAAATAACTACTTTTGCAAGTGCTGACAATGATGATGACATCAACGAAATTAACATGGGCTTTGGTTATAGTTTTGGAGGAGATGAACTTATATCTATTATGCTTGCCGCCACCGACACACCTACACAATATGAATGAACAAATCTTCTTTTACCAGACAAAGCATAATCAGGCTTCTAGTTAATGGCATATAAATACCCGCCATAAATATATTTCCGCAAGAAATAAGGAAACACGTAGTCAACTACAAAATTGTTTAACAATGTAGCGTGGTTTTATATATAATAGTAATAATATGCAGAAGACAACGATAGCCAAGAAGGAAGCGTGCATTAAAAATAGAAAATGATATACAGTAGATGCTACTGATGTTGTTCTTGGTGATTTAGCCGTTGCTGTTGCTAATTTATTAAGAGGAAAAAATAAACCAGATTTTACACCAGCTGTTGATTGTGGAGATTATGTTGTTGTTACTAATGCTAACAAAGTTAAACTAACTGGAAACAAAATGGAAAATAAAAAATGGTACAGTCACTCAATGTACATTGGTGGATTAAGAACAAGAAGTGCAAAAGAAATGTACGACAAGTATGCTGATGAAATGGTTACATGAGCAGTAGAAGGAATGTTACCTAAAAATAAACTAGGTAAAGCAGTTGCTAAAAAATTACTAGTTTACAAAGAGGGTAGCAAAGATCACTCTGCTCAAAACCCAATTGAGTATAGAATATAGTTATGGTAAAAGAATTTAAAGGTTTAGGAAGAAGAAAAACTTCAATCGCAAAAGTATTAATGGTTCCTGGTAAAGGACACATTATTATTAACGGAAAAACACCAGAAGAATATTTTCCTAATAAATTAGTTATCCAAGATATGAAACAACCTCTAACTGTAGCACAAGCAGAAAAAGAGTATGATGTTAAAGTTAAAGTTATCGGTGGTGGTTTCAAAGGTCAAGCTGGAGCTATTAGATTAGGAATCTCTAGAGCTTTAATTGCATCAAACGCTGAAATTAAATCAGAACTTAAGAAAAATGGCTTAGTTACAAGAGACTCAAGAATTAAAGAACGTAAAAAAGTTGGAAAATATGGTGCTCGTCGTAGTCCACAATTCTCTAAGAGATAATTTTTAGTTATAATTAAATATATAGAAGTATAGCTCAGTTGGTTAGAGCACACCCCTGATAAGGGTGAGGTCGATGGTTCAAGTCCATTTACTTCTACCAAATGGGGGATTAGCTCAGCTGATAGAGCACCTGATTTGCATTCAGGGGGTCGCGAGTTTGAGTCTCGCATCCTCCGCCATAATAAAAAAATAAAAAGCACTCGTTGAAAGATGGGTGCTTTTTATGTTAATAAAGGATGTTGGTGTATCTTCGAAGCTTAGAATCTAGGAAGGATAAATTTCGTGGATAAAAGTTGAGTGTACTAAGTTTGATACATATGTTATTCCAGTGACAGCAGAAGTATAGCAACATCTTATGTATATGCGGAAATCATCGTGCGCTGGTTTTAACGGATCATTATAGTTTTCTAAGTTTATTTTATCCTCTGCTAAATCGCCTACAATAACTACATTTTCTTGGTACTCCAGGGGAATCATTAATATTCATTTGAATGTTCCTCCCGAAGGAAAGTCAACGTGATTGCCTTCGTCATCAACTGCAAACACCGGCAAGATAATTCCAACCCCAATTTCCACTTCATATGGAGGCTGTGGTACAGTTATATATAAAAAGCCATCTGGTACTGGTTCAACAATTTCAAAGCTGATTTCAAAATTACCTGTATACTTTCCAATTCCATTTATAATAGCAGAACTATCAGTAATATCATTTATTTTATAATCTACCTCGTACTTCAAATAATTAAATTCTTCATTTTTATAACATAGAGCTCCTTCTAAAGCATTTGCAGTATTATTGTGAACTTTTCCTAAATCTGGTGTTTCAAGATAGGAATTGATATTTGTCTTTGATGTACAGTTTACAGTAACTAAAGGAATAGCACATGCCATAAATGCTGCAATACTGCCTATAAATAATGTTCTAAGTAATTTGATATTCATTTTTATATTATGTGTAGATTCAATTAAAAGTTTTAGTTAACATTCCATTTTATTACTAAAAAAGAGCTAAGGTTGCCCAATAGCTCTTTCTATATTAATGGGGCGCCTAGTGGGACTCGAACCCACGAGTACTTGATTCACAATCAAGTGCGTTACCAGCTTCGCAATAGGCGCCATGTAACTGTATATTAATGTTATAGATTATCTTAGACCAATCTTTTTATACACTTCGTCCACTTTAGCATCAGCTATTTTGCTACAATGAACAGCGTTCTCCTTTATTATCTTCTCCGTGCTAGCAAAATTAGCTTCAGCTTTAGCATATTCGCTTTGAAAGTGTGACAATCATTTAACCATTTCTTCTGAGATTTCTTTTTTAAATTCTCCGTAGTTTTTAATATTAGCAAACTTTTCTTCGATTTGTTTAATGTTAAGTCCAGTTAAAGCACTGTAAATCATAATTAAGTTAGAAACAGCTGGTTGATTTACCTTATCATATTTAACTTTATTTAAGCTATCAGTCAAAGCAACTTTAATTTTATTTTGTACGTCTGCAGTTGTATCAGTTAAAAAAATAACTCCATTCTTACTTGCTGCAGACTTAGACATTTTCTTAGATGGATCTTGTAAATCCATAATCTCTGGATTATTTTCAGTTATGTATGGTTCAGGTAGAACAAATGTTTCGCCATATTTCTTATTAAATCTTTCAGCAATGTTTCTTGTTAACTCAACATGTTGTTTCTGATCTTTACCAACTGGTATTAAGTTTGAATCATATAATAATATGTCCGCAGCCATTAGAGGCGGATATACTAATAACCCAGTTGGAATAGATTCTGTTCCATTTCCTTGGTTTAATCTTACTGATTTATCTTTGAACTGAGTCATTCTGCTTAACTCACCAAAAGTAGTGTGACAAGTTAATACTCATCCAAGTTCAGCATGTGCAGGAACGTCTGATTGGTAAAACAAAATTACTTTCTTTAAATCAACACCACCAGCTAAGAAAGTACAGATAAATACTTTTTTATCTATTTCTTTTAAATTAACAGATGGATTAGTTAAAGCGTGAAGATCAGAAACAAATAGGAAAAAGTCTTTATCTGCATTCTTATTTTGTAATTCAACTAGAGGTTTAATTGCACCAACATAATTTCCGAAGTGTAAACACTTAGATGAAGGTGTGAACCCAGTTAATATAACTTCTCTTCCACTCTTACTCATATAAATTATTATATATTCATTAATAATAAAGGCAATATTAAAGCCTTTATTGTGGCAATACCATCTATATAGAAAACTTAATTTTATATAATAAAATAAGTTATTAAGTATGCAGAAATACAAGATTTTTTTCGAACAAATCAAACTACTACCACAAAATGAGTTTGATAGTTTATTCTCTTCTGCAACTATAAAATGTGAATTACCCCAAAATAGAACAGGAACCATAAAAATATTCATTGATTTTGCTGAACTTCCAAACATTGATATTTATGGCAATTTCATTAAAAATTATGAAAAAATAAATCACAATCATCTAGAAGTAATATTTACTAAAAAGAAATTTGATATTTCAGGTGAAAATCTTACAAAGATTCTTAACATCTTTACAGATGGTTTAAAATCAGATGCTAGTGATATTCGCAAAATAATTAAATATGCTTCTTTAAAAATCAATGATGATTGTTTGGAAATTGGATATATTAATGAAGATGATAAAAATAAGTTACAAAACATTGAGAAGAAGTTATTAAAATTCTTCTCTGAGTCTTTTATTGATATTTCTAAAATTAATCTATATGAGTCTGAAGAACTTAAGAAACTCATAGATGATCATCGTGCTAAAGCTGATGCTGAATCAAAAAAACTTGATTTACCAACCGAGGAAGATGAGAAACTTAAAAAAATAATAAATCTAAATAGAATTCCTAAAGATATAACTCCAATTAAATTCACTAATGCTATTGAAAGTCCAACTGGTGAGAATTTTGCTGCAGCCGGTCAAATCTTTAAAACAGAAGTTACTGTTAATAAAATTAAAATCTTCAAATTTTGGATTACAGACTTTGAAGATGCTGTTTTAATTAAAACTAAAGTCTTTGATGAAACAACTGAACAAAGCGGTCAATGAAAAAGAGAACCCAATTTACCTGAATGATATTTATCTTCTTTTAAGAATGGTGACTGAGTTAAAATATATGGTAAGTTCTCAGAAGATAAATATGAACGTGGTGAAACTACATGCTGGGCAAATAAAATACTCAAGGTTGATAAACCTCAAAAATTTGTTCGTAGTGATAAATCTAAAAAACCACGTATTGAACTTTTTTCTAGAACACAAATGTCTTCATTTGAAGGAATGATTTCTCCAATTGATGCATGCAAGAGAGCAAAAGAATATGGTGCCCCTGCTATAGCATTTGCTGATCGACATAATGTTCAATCATTCCCTGATATTGCTTCAGCTTCAAAAAATACTGGCGTCAAAGCAATATATGGATTTGAGGCTGATGTTCAATATGATGAAATCCATTGCGTGAAGAATGCTGTAGATGCTAACCTCTCTACAACTTCTTATGTTATTTTCGACTTAGAGACAACTGGTTTGTGTGCTGAATATGATGAGATATTAGAATTTGGAGGAATTAAAGTCGAAAATGGTACAATCGTAGAAAGAAAAGATTTCTTTATTAAACCAACTAAACCAATTCCTGCTAAAATATCTAAATTAACTCATATTACTGATGAAATGGTACATAGTGGTTGCACAATACTTGAAGCACTTAAAGATATTAAAGAGTGAATAAAGGATTATGTCCTTGTTGCACATAATGGAATAAACTTCGATATCAGGTTCCTAAATAAAAAACTAGAACAAAATGGCATGGAACCAATTACCAATCCATTGATAGACACAATGGTGATATCACGTTCTATTAATCCAGCACAAACACGTCATAATCTAGGAGTTCTTTCACGAAATTTAAAACTTAAATATGATGAAACTACAGCGCATAGGGCTGATTTCGATGCTGAAGTTTTATATACTGTTTGAAAAAATATGATCAAGCAAATGGAAGAAATTGGTGTTACTAATTTACAAGATATAAATTCAAAATTACAATCACCAGCACTTCACCGTAGACAATTTGCTTCATATATGAACATATATGCTAAAAATCAACAAGGAATAAAAGACATATATAAATTAATTTCAAGTTCTCATACTATTAATCTTTATGAAAAACCACGTGTATTTAGAAGTTTAATTGAAAAGAACCGTGATAATTTATTTATCTGCAATTCTCCTTCTAATGGCGAACTATGAGATACTGCAATTAACGGAACAAGAAAAGAATTAGAAGACATAATTGTGTTTTATGATTACGTATTCATTGCACCGCCAAGTGTTTTTGCTCATGAACATAATCGAGGTAATCTATCATTAGAAAATACTAAAAAAACAATTCAAACGATAGTTGATGTTGCTAAAAAATTCAATAAAAAGGTTATTGCTGTATCTTCTTGTTCCTATCTTGACCCAACTGATGCATTAGCTCACAGTGTTTTAGTTTCAGCAAAACAAGTTGGTGGTGGAAGACATCCATTGTTCTCATACAACGACAGCAACGATGTTATGCCAGCGCTTTATATGAGAACGACACAGGAGATGCTAGATGAAATGAATTTCCTATCACCAGATGATATTGAAGATATTGTTATAAATAATACTTATGATTTTTCTGATCGAATCGAAAAGTGCGCTCCACTTAAAAGTCGTTTATATGCACCAACAATTGAAAATTCAAAAGAGTTACTGTCTGATGAAGTTGAAAAAAATAAACAAAACATATACGGTGACAATATTTTACCAGAGTTTTCAGAAAGAATTAAAAATGAGTTAAACATAATTAACGGTAAAGGTTTTGATGTTATTTATTGAATTTCAAATAGACTTGTTCGTAAATCTATATCTGATGGTTATTTAGTTGGCTCACGTGGTTCCGTTGGTTCATCAGTTATAGCTTTCCTTGGAGGTATCTCAGAAGTTAATCCTTTTGCTCCACATTACATATGTAAGAAGTGTAAATACACTGAAGTAGTTAATGATGCAGACTGTGGTTATGATTTGCCACTAAAAAAATGTCCAGTATGTGGAGAAATGTTATATGGAGATGGTCATGATTTACCATTTGAAACTTTCTTAGGAACAGAGGGAGCCGAAAAAGTTCCAGATATTGATTTAAATTTCTCTGGTGAATATCAAAATAAGGCACACGATTTCATACGTGAGATGTTTGATGCACAACACGCATTTAGAGCCGGAACAATAATGACTATCGCAGAAAAGACGGCAATTGGATATGTCAAGAACTATTTTGAAATGACAACTCCTGATGTTAAAGTAAGAGAGTCGCTTGTTACTTATTTGGCATCTCAGTGTGTTGGTGTAAAGAAAACAACAGGTAAACATGCAGGAGGAATCATTGTTATTCCGAAAGAAAATGAGATTGAAGATTTTACACCAATTAATTACCCACCAGATGAGAATGAAACTGATTGGTTAACGACTCACTTTGATTTCAATTCTATGCATGATACGGTATTGAAATTCGATATTCTTGGACACGATAACCCAACCATCCTTAAGATGCTTAAAGACATTACAAAAATCGATCCAGTTACTGTTCCCAATCAAGATCCAGAAGTTATTGCAATCTTTTCATCAACTAGTACACTTAACCTTAAAACACCATTATTAAATGAAAAAGTTGGTACATTTGGAATACCAGAATTTGGAACAGGATTTGTTCGTGGAATGCTTGTAGATGCAAACCCTCAAAGTTTTGCCGACTTAGTCAGAATATCAGGATTATCTCATGGTACAGACGTTTGACGTGGTAATGCTGATGAATTAATAAAGAATGGAACAATCACACTTAAAGATTCAATTGCCTGTCGTGAGTCTATTTCATCATACTTACGTCGTAAGAATGTTCCAAATGCAATAGCATTTAAGGTTACTGAAGATGTTCGTAAAGGCAAAGGAGTAAAACCTGATTATGCAAAAACAATGTTAGAGAATAATGTTCCACAATGATTTATTGATTCATGTAATAAAATTAAATATTTATTCCCTAAAGCACATGCTACTGCTTATGTATTAGATGCGTGACGTATTGCATGATATAAAATCCATCAACCATTGGCATTTTATTCAACTTTTCTTTCAGTTAGAATTCAAGTATTTGATATTGACACAATTTTAGCTGGTCCACAAATGATAAAAGAAAAGCTAGATGACATAACAAAAAGATTACGTGATAAAACTTTAAAAGTGACCGTTAAAAATAAAGAAGAAAGCATGATAGAAATTTATCAGATTTGTTATGAAATGTATTCTCGTGGTTTTAAATTTAAAAACATTTCATTATACAAATCTGATTCTAAACACTATATCATTGATGGCGATTCACTAATTCCTCCATTTAGCTGTATTGATGGACTAGGTGAAGCAGCTGCTGAATCTGTTATTACCGCAAGGAAAGAACGTCCATTTACGTCGATTGAAGATCTATCACGAAGAACAAAACTATCTAAAACGCATATCGCTAAGTTAGAAAGTCTTGGCGTACTATCTGATTTGGACAAAGATGACCAAATGACTTTCTTTTAATATTATTTTAAAAATATAATACTATTAATATGGCTACAGCAAAAAAACCAGTTCACCATAAAACAATTAGGAAAGTTAATATTTCTGGGATTTTACCGCAAGACCAAACGCAACAATCTTATGGTCCTGCTGCTCCAATCCCTCAACAACCTTCTTATGGTCCTGCTGCTCCGATAGATGGTGCCTATGACCCAGCAGCTCCTATCCCTCAACAACCATCATACGCTCCTGCAGTTGATGCTCAAGGAACACTACCACCGCAACAACCTGAAGGTAGTTCTGCATTTGCTCCACCGCCTCCGCAACCTTATTACCCAGATGGTACACCAGCACCGGTAATTCCACTACAACAAGCAGCACCAACTTTTTCTAAGATGCCAGTATTAGCTCCGGCTGCCACCGCAGCACCCGCTAAAAAGAAAGGTTTTTTTGGGTCACTATTCTCTGTTTCTAAATCAAAGGATGTTGATGCTGATGAAGACAGAGATGCATCTGTTTATACTAAGCGTACTTTAAACGATAAGAAAGAGGCACAACAAATAAGTTTAGTTGGTAAAGCTTCTAACTATAAAAACGCACAGATAATTGTTGACCCATTTATTACAGAACATAAAAATACAAAGATAACAAAACTTGATAAGAAAGATAAACTCTTTGTTTGAGCTTTATTTGGTTTAAGTCTTATTCTTGCTCTTATAGGATTTATTGTTTTAATCGCAAGAAGTTAAACTGTAACAGTTACGTTTACTACTGTTGATGCTGTAGGACTAGTAGTCATGCCTGCAATTGTCGCATCAAACACTAAAGTTCCACTAGTTAAACCAGCATCTGGAGGATTTATAGTGTTAATATCAAGATTTCAACATCATGATTTATCATCAGCTGTAAATGTTGATGATTTTGTAACTGTGGTAACAGTAGATGCATTACTAGTAGAAGAACCAGTATCAACTACAAGATTAACGTTATATCAATAATTTGTGTTATTGAATGGTTGTTCTTCATATGTAAACTCGAAACCAAAGAAATCTGTTCTTGTAGGAAAAACAACATCATCTGTAACACCGATAGCATCAGTGTCTGGTAAAATACTGATGCTAGCGATATCTTGTTTTACAACCAATGAGAATTCAAAGTGACTACCGCTACCTTTGACATATGTTTTATTACCATTTTCCATATATCATAAAACTAAATCTACATTGTATAGCCCACAATATACTGGTGATGCTGTACTATCAGCAAATATGATTTTCTTACTAGTTCAATCATAAGATAAATAATTCGAATATTCAGATATTAATGATGGTCCATTCTTAACATCAAATTCACAATTTACATCTGATTGTTTCAAACCAGATAAAGATATTGATAAAGAATTATTGCTGGTTGCTGAACCTGTAGCTTCGTCACTATAAAAAATATTTAGAATCTTATCATCTCAATTATTTGTATTAAATTTTGCTGACGGTCCATGGTGTGCAGGTGTTGTGACTGCTCATGCTGTGATCATGAATGCTCCACACACACATGCTGACACCGTCATTATTGTTTTGAAACGCATATCTTTATTATATTTATATGTTGAGTATGATCATAAAAGTGTTCTATCAGATGTTGGCGATTAATAAAGATAAAAGCTGTTACCTAATATTATGGCGCGGCGACTCATCAGCTGGGCAAACTAGGTTCGCCCTTCAAATACGCTAATAGGTTAGAAGTAGAATATGAACTGCTTTCATTTTTAATAGAACACGTCCTCTGCTTATACATATACCCAGCCACGCCAATAGAATTAAATGCTCCTTCTTGGATTTTTGTTGGTTGTGAATTAAAATTAAAATATATTTCATTAACCCATAATATTTGTTGCAAAAAATTAACAGCAATATCTACGGTGTGCTGGGTTTCAAAAATCACAGTAGTCAAATTATGATTTAGTACAAAATCATACCCTTCGCTATCTATTATTCTTTGACCAATTTTCGTGACGCTGCTAGGGAATGTGATTGTTCCAGTTAAAGAGAATGTATAAAAAACATAATCACCTATTTCAGTCGTACCATCAGGAATGGTGATTTCTCCAAAGCCAAAGCTCGATGGCACTTGTTCTATCACACCCTTAGTGTAGTCGAAAACATCAGTTTCATGTAGTAAGATTTTAGCTTCACCAACATTTTTCGCTAGTCTATAATGACCTGCCCCTGAACAATTAACATTTTTTGCACTGAATGTAGAAAACGCATTTTCTTCAATAGCAGTAACCGAATCTGGAATGGTTAGTTCATTCACCTTGGCCCAGCAAAATGCATTCCCTTTTATAGTTGAAACGCCCTCTGGAATATCAAAATCTCCGACAATATAAGAAAATGAACGATAATTCTCCATTGGACCACCATCATACTGGAAAAAGTCTCATCCAGCTAAAGCAGTTGTTCCATCTGGAATAGTAATATTTCCATAGCATATATAACCGGCTGTTTGGAACTCTTTGCCAGTGTCCTCACCATTGGCTGCGAAGTCATAGGTTTCTGAATTTTTCATTAAAACCGTCGCATTACCAACATTAGTGGCAAGTTTAAAAAATTCATTTTCTCCAGTATTTATATTAGTGAAAAGAGCTGAACAAAAAGCCTCGAGCCCAATCGTTGTTAACTTTTTAGGAATGTTGAAGTCTCCACATAATGGTGCTCCTGCAAAAGCGAAATCACCAACGCTCACTAGTTCGTCATTAAATGATACGTTATTTAAAGCAAAACAAAGATCAAATGCTGTATTGTTAATGGTGGTTATAGTGCTAGAAAGTTCAACTTTCCTAAGAGATATGTTTTCAACTCCTCCGCCTACAAAATTACTTGTTATAGTGGACATCCCACTTCCAAAAGCAATGCTTGGAATATTAGTTGAGTCAAATACGCCATTTTGATCACCTGTTATACCCATAGAAGTAACTGTATTTGGAATAGTGAGAGCATTTCTAAGATTCGCACACTCCCTGAATGCTTGTCGGCCAACAGTTTGTACACCTTCTTCGAAAGACAAGGCAGTAATATTTTCGCATGACTTGAATGCAAAATTTCCAATAGATGTGACGTTGTCAGGAATTACTAGTTCCCCACTCAAACCTGTGCAACCATCGAATGCACTGACCCCAATCGCGAATGGCGGCGCATCATCTGGAATTCCTAATTCCCCAATAGCTAGTTTGCCCGATATCTGTGCACTGGTCGATGAATAATCATATGATTGAGTGCCTACCGGAAGCAATATTTTAGCATCACCAACATTGTCTGCGAAGTGAAAATTAGCGTTCCCATTAAGGTTGACATCAGAAAAATTGCAACCAGCAAAAGCTTCAGTTCCAATGCTATCTACGTCAGTTGGGATAGATAAAACGCCTGTTAAATCACCACACCCACTAAAGGCCTGCTCTCCAATTGTTTGTAAGCCTTGTGGGAGAGAAATGGAAGAAAGTCCGGGAAGCTGATAAAAACAACTTCCGCCTAGTACGGTGATTTGTCCGTCAACTACTAAATTGCCGAATGCTAGCTTCCCGACAACTTGGTCACTATTAGCTGAATAATCATATGATTGAGTGCCTACCGGAAGCAATATGCTAGCACCACCAACATTATTCGCAAAGCAAAAATGAGTATTTCCATTGAGGTTAACATCAGAAAAATAAGAACCGTGAAAAGCGTAATCTCCAATGCTATTCACGCTAGCCGGGATTGATAAACTTCCTAAATTTCCGCAGTCACTAAATGCATTATCTCCAATCGTAGTCAAAAATGCGGGAAGTATGAAAGATGTTATGCCATCAGCTCCTGCAAAAAAATTTTCTTTAATCTCAGTTACGCCATCAGGTATAGTCACGTCGCCAACAATAAGAGCGCAGATGGATGTGTCATCGCCTATGAGTTGTTCAGCCGAATAGTCTATTACTGGTTCGCCAAAATTTCGTATCAATGCCTTTGCTGAACCCACATTAGTAGCTAGAGTATATGTTTCACTCTGGTTAGAAACTATGATATCTGTAAAATTGTTTGTATGTAGAAAAGCATTCACTCAAATATTTTCTAAGGAAGCAGGAATGTACAAGCATCCATCTAGCTGGTTGCATTCTGCAAAACTATATTTATCTATATTTCTAACATTATTTCCTATTGTTAAATCTCCGCTAAGCTCGCAATTAGAAAAACACGCCACTCCTATTCTTACAACTTTATATACGTTCTCTCCGCTCTCATCATGTACTTCATCAGGAATAATCAAATTTTCTGCTTTATATCCATCATTTCCTATGTAATATATTTCACCGGCATCATCATCAATAAAATAGTATAGTTCACCGCTTATCCATCCATCTCAGTCAGAACCATCAATTGCTTTAACTTCAGCAGCAATATGGTGTTTGCAAGTAATACCATCAATAGTTATTGATTCTCCTTTTTGATCGGTTGCAACAATTCCCTGCAAACTTATATCTTCTTGCGAGTCATTATTATTTTGCAAAGTTAAGACTGAATTATTTTCTCCGCCTTCAGAATAAATGATTTTACTGTGTTCTTGGTGTGTTCATACTATATCACCTAAAACATTTTTTTGAGTAATAGTGATTGTTAATTCAGAACCATACTTTAATACATTTTTCTCATTAGGGTTAGTAGGGTTTGAGATTTCATAAGATAAGTTAATGTTTTTGTTGTTGTTACAGGATTTTAATGTAACCAGACTAGCAGTAACGGCAGCACCAACAACAACTAGTGCTCCCAAACTAATCCATATTTTCTTTTTTAACTTTTTATTCATATTCGCTAAATGATTATATGAAAATAAAGAAGAATGGTAAATATAGCAAACATACAGTATGTATAGAGTATTTCAAAATGAATGCTCTTTCTCCCATTTTCTAATTTTTCATCGTATACAATAGATATAGGTTACAAACTTATTTTTAAAATTTATCATTAAACCCTACCTTATAAAGTCTGGGGTGAATGCCTCTGTCTGGGCGGTATATTTTATAAATAAGTTATAATTAAAATAATATGTCAAGAGAACAAAAAAAATTACTTAAAAAAGCTAAAAAAGAAGCAAATATACAAAAACAAGCCAAAGCTAAAAGCGAAAAGGCATTAAAGGTTAAGGCTAAAGCTGCAGCTAAGGTTGTTGAATCTAAAAAGAAGACAGCTGCTAAAGTTAAAACCGAAAAAGAATCAAAAGTTAAAGTTAAAGTTGTTGAATCTAAAAAGAAAATAGTTGCTAAAGCTGAAAATAAGAAAGAATCAAAAGCTAAAGTACAACCTGTAGCCAAAGTTGTTGAATCAGAGAAGAAAACAGTCGCTAAAGCTAAAGACGAAAAGGAACCAAAATCAAAAATCGCCACTAAAGCTCCAAAGGCTAAAAAAGATACACAAAAAAATGATTTTGTTCTAGATGCTGTTCCTGATGTTGAAAAAATAAACGAGAAGGAACTCGCTATCACTATTGAAGGGCTTATCGAAGGTGCAATTAAAGCAAAGAAGAATGCGCCAACAATTGTTATTAATAAAATTATTAAAGCATTCTCAAAGTATGATATGCCAGAAGAATATAACGAACGAATTGTTGATGCGCTTTTTGAACATAACATTAAGGTTCTACCTTCTAAAAATTCAGAAGGTGTTAATTTCGACGATAAAGAACAATTTTTAGATTTTCTTAATGAGTCAAGTGCTAAATTGATTGACGTTGAAACTACTCCAAAAGATAAAAAGAATCCTCGTTCTCCTGATTCATTAAGTGTAATGCTTAAACAAGTCGGTAAGACAAAACCGCTTCCTCATTTAGAACTTATTGAATTGATGAAGATCTATAACACTGGTGATGAAGAACAAAAACAATGAGCGAAAAATAAAATAACATTTGCTAACCTTAAACTTGTTACGTCAAGAGCGGCTAGATATAAACATTCAAACGTTGACCTTGAAGATTTGATACAAGAAGGAATTATTGGTCTTGATGTTGCGATTGAACGTTTTGACTATAAAAGAGGATGACAATTCTCAACATTTGCTACAAACTGAATTCAACAATCAATCACTCGTGCACTATCACAAAATTCACGTCAAGTTAGGTTACCCCCTAACGTTTTAGTTAGCGTTAGTAAATTTAAAGCTGCTGAACAAAAATTTGTACAGGAAAATGGTTTTAGACCAACACTAGAACAAATAGTTGAGTATACCAAGGGATCAATTGAAGGACTTACTGCTAAAAGAGCAAGCGAGTTAAGAAAACAAGGATTCGAAACCATGTCAATGGATAGAAATTTAGGTAGTGATGAAAATAGTCAATGTGCTGACTATACCGCTGATGAAGATAGAGATACTCCAGATGAACGTCACTATAGCGTTGAGATGAATGAAGAACTTTACAAAGTAATGGACACTCATTTAACTCCTGATGAAAGAGACGTATTAAAAATGAGAAAAGGTATGGCTCCATATGACACTGAATATAAGATTGACGATGTAGCTATTGCTAAAGATATTAGCCGTGAAAAAGTACGTCAATTAGAATCAAAAGCTACACGTAAACTTAAACGTTTCTTAAAACCAGAAAAATTTAACATTAATTAGTCGCCAATATTTTTTTCTGTAAATCAAACATTTCTTTTTCTTCTTTTTTGTTAGCATGGTCATAACCAAGAAGGTGAAGAATTCCATGTACAAATAACAAACACATTTCATTTTCTAAACCATCTGTTTGTTGAGATTGAGCGGTTTCGATGTCTATATAAATTTCTCCTAGCAGAGCTGTAGGGAAACCTGAATCTCAAAAGGCAAAACTTAACACATCTGTTGGTTTATCAATCTTTCTATTTTTGAAATTAATTTCTTTCATCTCTTTATCATCAATTAAAATAACATCAAAATGAAGTGCATTCTTAATTCCTAGTTCTTTTGATGTTATTAAACCAATTTTCTTAAATCTCTTTTGTAAGGCACTAAAAGTTTTAGCTTCCATAAGTTTCGGAACTCTATTTACTACCTTTCAATTTAACATATAATATAATTATATGTCTACGTTGCATACAAAAAAGCCGTACGCAAGGTACATTTCTGCGGTTGGAGTATTTTTACTTAAAGAAGAGAATGGCAAGAAATTTGTTCTTCTACAAAAACGACAAAATACAGGTTTTGCCGACGGGTTCTGGGAAGCATCTGCTGCCGGACATGTAGATGAGGGTGAAGAAATGACTGATGCTGTTATTCATGAAGCAACAGAAGAACTATGTGTTTCTATTGATAAGAAAGATCTAGAGTTTATATGTCTTGTTTGTAAAAAGAATGAATGCTTCAAAAAAGATACTTCTAGACCCGGTGAAGAAAGTTTTGCAATTTACAATGGTTTCTTTGCATGTAGAAAATGAAAAAATGAAATTGCTATAGGAGAACCACACAAATGTTCTGAAATTAAGTGATTCGATATTAATGAGATTCCAGAAAACACTATAGCAGATAGAAAATTAGCTGTTGAAGAAGGAATAATTAATAAAATAACATATTTTAATGTTGGTTGGTAAACAACTGCCAAATCATCTGAAAATTTTCTGTGAATTAATATATTAAACGATATAATTAATATTAGAATTAGAGTATATGGAAAAATTAAAGGTACAAACATGTGAAAGTGTAGGATGCGGACATCCTGATAAATTTTGTGATGGAGTCGCAGATGCGATTCTAACAGCTTATCTTAAAAAAGATAAGGATGCACACGTAGCTTGTGAAGTCTGCGCATTCAATAAAACAATAGTTGTTGGCGGTGAATTTAAATCAACAGCTAAAATAGATAAATTATCAATAGCAAAAGCATATCTTAAAAAAATATGACCTGAATATTTTAAAGAATATAAATTTATAGATTCATCAACTGACCAATCTGTTGAAATTAATCATAAGGTTTCTATTGGTGATGAAGATATTGGAGCTGGAGATCAAGGTATTACTGTTGGTTATGCATGTAATGAGAATGCTTTTTATTTACCAACTGCCCATGTTCTTGCTTCATTAATTATGAAGAATGTAAATGAAAGCAAATACCCTGATTTCTATAAAGATACTAAAACACTTGTATCTATCAATGAGAAAAAAGTAGCTAAAATTGTTCTAGCTATCTCACATAAAAAAGGATACAACAAGGAAAAAGCTGAAGACTATTTAGAAACATTGGTTCAAAAGATTATTAAAGATAATAAGTTTGATATCAAGAGTTTCTCACTTAGTCTTAACATGGCTGGAGACTTTACAATTCACGGTAGTATTGGAGACTCAGGTTTAACTGGTAGAAAACTAGCAGTTGATACATATGGTTCAATTGCTAACCACGGTGGTGGAGCATTCAGTGGAAAAGATTACACTAAGGTTGATAGAAGTGGCGCATACTATGCAAGATGAATTGCAAAAAATATTGTTGCAAATAAAATGGCTAGTATAGCAGAAGTAAGACTTAGCTGAGAAATAGGTAATCCTAAACCAATAACTATTGAATTAGATTGTTTTGGAACTAATAAAATTCCATTAGAAAAAATTAGCGAAAGAATTTTAAAGAAGTTTGATCTAACAGTTTATAAAATAATCAATGTTTTAAATCTTAAAAACATTGATTACACAACAACTACTAATTACTGTCACTTCATTGGAGATCATCCTTGAGAAAAAATTATAAAAGTTTAAGAAAGTTTTTCTTTTAATACTTTATTTGCAACACTTGGATTAGCTTGACCTTTTGTTTCTTTCATAATCATACCAATAAAGAATTTTTCAGCACGTTCTGGACGTTCTTTATATTGGGCCACCATATGAGGATTATTTTCAACAATAACATTTAATATATCACGAATTGCATTTTCATCTGTAATTTGTGTGAATCCAAGTTCTTCTTTTAAAGAAGAAGGAGATTTCTTTGTTTCATATGCTTTAGCTAAAATGTCCTTTGCTTGTTTTCCATTTATATCTCCGCTCTTAATAAGCATGATTAATTCTAACAAGTTTTCAAAATGTTTATACTCTACTTCTTCTAGTGCCTTATTAGTATCTTTTAATAAACTTACGAATTCGATTAATAGTCATGTGGCAGTTAATTTTGAATCATTAACTGTTGAATTAATTTTATCGAAGATTCTGTAGAGTTTTTGATTATCTAAAAGCAACTCTATAAAATTTTCCTGTAGTGAACCAGCATGTAATTTTTCTTTAATTTTGTTAGGAGATTCTTTAGCAGTTTTCTTTGCTATCTCAACTAAAGGAAGAATATCAATATTTAAAATATTGGGTTCAGAAAAATATCGGTAATCTATAGCATCACTCTTAGCGCGCATAGAAACAGTAGTAGATGATGTATCATCTCATCTTCGTGTTTCTTGAATTACTTTTTCTCCACTCTCTAAAATATTAGTTTGTCTAGTTGTTTCATATTCTATTGCTTTTGCAGCATTAGCAAAAGAGTTAATATTTTTAATTTCAACTTTTGTTCCAAGTTCGTTAGTTGAAGAAATAGAAATGTTGATATCAGCTCTCAATGAACCTTCTTCCATTTTACCATCAGATATATCTAAGAATGTTAATATTCTTTTAAGCTTTGTTAGATATGCAACTGCTTCAGATGCAGAATGTATCTGTGGCTTAGTTACTATTTCAATTAATGGGATTCCGGCTCTGTTGTAATCTAAAAGTATTTCATTATCAACCATAGTTTGCTTAGCGGTATCTTCTTCTAAATGGAATCTTTCTATTTCAACAAATGTATCTGGACCTGTTTCTAATTTTCCATTCTTAGCTATTGGGAAATACTGCTGTGTTATTTGATATCCCTTAGGTAAATCTTGGTAGAAATAATTCTTTCTATCAAATCTTAGATTTGTATCGATTTCCATATTAAGTTCATTAGCTAATTGGATGGCTTTTATTACTGCCTCTTTATTAGGCTGAGGCATTGTACCAGGAAGAGCTAAATCAACCTCATTTATTAATGTGTTTGTAGGAGCGTCATATGAATTTTTACTACTACTAAACATTTTTGTTTTCGTGTTCAGTTGAGTGTGGACTTCAATACCAATTGTAACTTTATAATTACTCATTTTGACCTCCTAATGATTCTTCAAGTGTCAATGCGATATTAAACATCTTTTGGTCTTCAAATTGTTTTGTTGTAATATTAATACCAAATGGTAGCCCATCTACTTTAGTATATGGAATTGTAATTGAAGGTGTACCAGCAAAGTTTGCAATCATCAGAGGATCAACGCCTAATGATCATTCACTAGGAACATTTCCACCTTCAACATCAGATATTAATGGAGCAACCATAGAATGGGCTGGAAGAAGTAAGCAATCATTATGTTTTATCATTGCATTAAATTCATTGATAATTATAGTTCTTACTTTCTTTGCTTTCTGGAATATCTTTTCAAAGTTTTCACTCTTTGTGATATATGCTCCGATTGTAAATCTTCTCTTAACTTGGTCTCCAAAACCAGCTGAACGAGCTTTTGTAATAACTTCATCATAACCATGTCCACCTGCATACACACCAAACGGGATTGAAGTTTTATTGGAATGACATGAACATGCTTCTGCGTATGATATAGCCATGTATGTAGGAGACAAAGCACGAAGAATGTTTTCATCTAATGTATATTCCTTAACTATATATTTAGCAGAAAGTTCTTGTAAACATTTTAGATATGCTTCTTTACACCCTTCTTGCATATAGTTTTCAATATCTTTGATGATACAAATATTTATAGTTTCTTCAGTCTTTAGATTTTTATAAAAATTTGTATCTTCTATTTTTTGTGATGTATAGTCTCTTTCATCATAACCGGCTATGCATTGTGCTACAATTGCGGCATCAGCTACATATTTTGAGATGATTCCTACGTGGTCTAATGATGGAGAGAATGGAATAACACCATATCTGCTGAATAATCCATAAGAAGGTTTATATCCAACTAAACCCATTAATGAAGCAGGAGCACGTACAGAATCGCCTGTATCAGTTCCAATTGAAAAAGGTACAGCGCCTGAAGCAACTTCTACAACCGAACCAGATGAAGAACCACCAGTGATTCTGTTACTATCAAGAATGTTTGTTACTTTACCGTTTAGTCCGTGTAAACCTGTACCACCCATACCATATTCATCACAGTTTGCTTTACATACTAAGTTGGCGCCAGCAGAAATTAGTTTCTCATATATGTATGCACTATATGGTGGGTAATAATTTTTAAGTATATTACTTCCACCAGTTGTTAGAATTCCTTTTGTGCTTACCAAATCCTTTAAGGTATAAGGTATACCAGATAAAACATTATCTGTTAGTTCTGTGTTTGTGATTTGGTCAGCATATGCAAGATTAGCATTAGTTGAATCTATTTTGTGAAGTTCTTTTTTTGCGTTCTCATAAACATCAGCAACACTTGTTTGGCCTGATTTTATTTTTTCATTTAGTTCAATTATTAACGATTTCATATTATTTAACTACTACAAAGTCTCCTTTCTTATTAGGAGCATTTTCAAGTATCTTTGAAGCATCTGTAGTTGTTGCAATATCTTCACGTAAAATAGTTGAGTTCTTTTTAAGAGGTGAATATGTTGGTTCCACAGCATGTGTATCAACATTAGAAAGTAATTTAAGTTTATTAATAACTGAATCAAATTCGTCTAGTAAAGATTGAAGCTGTGTCTCATTCATCTCAAAATGTAGTATTTTAGTTAATTTTATTAATTCTTCTTTTTTCTTTTCCATAATTACTCCTTTATAAGTGGTACATGTATACTTTCAATAATATCATTTTCATATTTGTAATTCATTGTCGGATATACCACCCTATATATAGGATAAATAATTAAAATGTTAAATGGCACCATAATTACTAACATGAGTGATCGTGTTCCTATTCAATAAGAGAATGGTAATCCTCCACCTAATTCATAGTCGAATATAGGAATAATACATATTTCAGTTACAAGTTCAGCAGAAATAGAAAGAACGATTACTGGAATTAAGAATGATAATCAATCGTTTTTATTTTCATTATCTGCTTTTACTCTGTAACTGATGATTTCTGTGTTTCGTGAAGTAATTTCAGCTTTATGTTTTGATATATATTTTAGATGACGATCAGCCATTAATTGAATATCATAATTCTTTCTTGTTTTCTTAGCAAAACGTCTGTTTGATGTTTTAGAGAAAAATGAATTAAATGCTTTAGAAATTGTATATAAAATGTTGTATCGGTATTTAATACCAACAATTACAAGTATTGACATTATACCAGCACCTGCAACACCAGCAAAAATAGAATACAAAATTTCTTTTGTTATTGGAATGTCAAGTCCAAATATAGGAATATTGAATGCTGATTCATTTGTTTGATATCATGCATACACTATGCTGATCATTGCACAAACACCAATATATAAAGCGCCCAAAGAAATCATCACACTTCTTTTTCCTTTTGAAATATTGATAATACTTCTAACAAAACCTGCTAGTAATCCATATGTACATGCTGATATAAAGTATCCATAGTGGAACATACCTGCTGTTAAGGCGATTGAAAGAAGGTCTGTTACACCGCCAATGAACACTCCGATAATTGGCCCAAATAAAAGACCACCTATTTTGATTAGAATACCCTCAACAGTTACACGAGTTCCTGGGTATGCTCTAAATAAAATACCCATGAAACCAGCAGTAACTAAAGTTAGTAGCAAAATAATTGCCGCTGATATTGAAATAACTAGTGCAATATTAGATATTCCCTTTGTTGAGATTTTAGGGAAAATATAATATCTTTTCTTAAGACGGAATCGGTAGTATATTTTTTTAAGAGAAATTAAAAAAATAACACAACCAATTAACGCTAAGAATATGATTAATGTATCCTTGGCGTCAATTTTTGGTAATTCAGTACCTTCGCCCACACTAGTCAATAAACTGTCCATATGTTATATATATTATAATTATGTATGTTATTCTCTTATTCGCATGTAAGAACAAATCATATAATGAATATTAAGGAATACAATGGAACAGAACCACATATTTAATTTCAAAACATACACTGAGCAATTAAAGCGAATTTACAATGTTTGTGGATGAAAATATGAAAAAAGTCTAGCAAAAGATGCTATTGCAGACTGTTTAAGATGATATAGCTATGATTTCCTTATGTATGGTTACATACATAAGATGGAATCAAACGATAAATTCAAAATCTTTCTTGAGAAACCAGAATACTTTATTCTTTTCTTTAAAATTAGTAGAAAAGTAGGTGATGAATTATTCCCATTTGTTAAACAAATTGAATCACACTTAGCTTCTTCAATTACATATATACTTGGAGCAGAAAAAGATATCCAAAAAAATAATGGTCATATCCATAAAGATAATACTATAGATTTCTTTAGAAAAATAACTGTATGTGACGATAAACATATTGGCTTTTTAATCAATAAATTAGTTACTGATTTACAGAACCATTCACATGGTATTTGATTTGATCGTTTCCGTCAAGAAAATCCTACATTTAATGAAGAAAAAGATATTAATCTTAATGAAATTAATATCTTCTTATGACCACGTCTTTTATCATTTAGTGCTTCCACCCGATTATTCAGAGATATGAATGAAGAATATCAAAATAGAGTTATAAGTAATTTTTATGAATCTAGTGGAAAGAGTAATAAAAACTTTAATATGATGTTAGATTTTCTAGTAAAATTTAGAAATTACCTAGCACATGGTGATGCATCGTGTTTTGTTGATGAAGAAATGCTATACCAAGGAAGAAAAGATATGGATGAAATAAAAACACGTAGAGCTATAAATGACATAATTGGCGTAAAACAAATGCTTGGTTTAGCTACAAATGATACAATCAATAATTATTCAATAGATATTGTCTTTTTTATTAACATAATTGATTCGTTATATTTCACAAGAAACTATGAACACACTGTTTTTTCTACTGTGGGTGATGCTATTGCTGGAGCCAAGGAGATGAATGGATTGGTGTATTCATTACCTGAGAAAGAGGCTGATGCAATAATTGAAAAAATACTTATTGTGTTCACAGGTAATGCCTATAAACGAACCATATAATATAAATATGAAAAGAAGAACTAAGATTCATGCATTAGCAGCTGCTTCAGTCATTACTGTTCCATTAGCGGTCACCTCGTGTATTGGCGATTATCCAACATTTTTTAGTGCTGAATCTATTGTGCTTACAGGACAAACAGAATTTATTTTTGAGAATTATGTAACAATACAAACTTCTCTTTTTTTAATTGAGAAGGACCCTGTTGGTAGTGTGGTAACTGGTGAAACATTCTGAAGTACTGACCTACCTAATGGAGTGCAACTTAACTCAATGGGTCAGCTAGTTGGAACACCAAATATTAATTTTGACTCAAGGTCTGCCATATCTAAGACTTTTATATCACACATTTATGCCGGAGCAACTCTTAAAGACAGAGCTCCTATTTATGTGCTTCAACCACTTGAAATAACAATCACTGTTACTAGACCACAATTACGTACAATTGCGATAAATGAATTTGAGCCTAGTTATCAGTTCAATTATAGTGTAACGTCTGCTGTAGCAGGAGCAGGTGTAGCCATACAACCATACCAACTTTCTGTTTCTCCGGTCCCATATGATGCAAATTATAATAATGACAAAGTTGTGTACACCAATGATACACAATCAATGTCCACACCAAATTTGAGTACTGATGGTAGTGGTTTATTTTCTGGCTCTTTTCAAATTACTTCCGCAGTTATTGGAACCACATACACTTATGTTTTTAAGTTTGTAGCATCAATTCCTGACCAAAGTATAACTTCTTCTTCATATTCCGTTGTTTTTAATATTACAATAACATCATAAATATGAAATACGAATATACACCAACAGGAGTTTGCTCAACAAAGTTTATCTTTGAAATAGAGGATGATATAATCAAGGACTTTATTGCAATAGGCGGTTGTGATGGAAATCTTAAAGGTATTTCAGCACTAATAAAAAATAAAAGTGTTGATGACACAATAAGTGCTCTTAAAGGTATCAACTGTAGGAACAGAGGCACATCATGTCCTGATCAGATTTCCTTAGCTTTACTTTCTTATAAAAATCATAAATAACACCTATATATAATATGGTTATGAGTGATAAACACGTAAAGGCTGTCTCATTTAACAATATTACATTCGGTTACACCCCCAATGTGGTCACACTTGATGACATCTCATTTACAATAGACGAAGGTGAATATATATGTGTTATTGGCCACAATGGTAGTGGAAAATCAACAATTTCCAAACTAATGACTGGATTATTAGCACCAAGATCAGGAACTATTCAATTATTTGGTGAAACAATACATAAAACAAATATCAAATATCTTAGAGATTGTGTTGGTATTATCTTTCAAAATCCAGATAACCAGTTTATTGGTTTAACTGCTGAGGATGATATTGCCTTTGGGCTTGAAAATAGAAGAGTTAAACCAAATGATATTAAAATGATCATTCATAAAATTGCAAAGTTAGTTAATATCGAAGATTTATTAACGAATGATGCCGCCAATTTATCTGGAGGTCAAAAGCAAAGAGTTGCCATAGCCTCAGTATTGGCTACCAATCCTAAAATAATCATTTTTGATGAATCAACCTCTATGTTAGACCCACGTTCTAAAATGCAAATAAAATCTTTAATGCTATTTTTAAAAGAGAAATTTAATAAAACAGTTATTTCAATAACACATGATATGGAAGAAGTTGTTAATGCTGATAGAGTATTAGTTTTAAAAGCTGGTAAACTTATTGAAAGCGGTACTCCTAGTGAAATATTTGAAGATCGTGAACGTTTAAAAAATATTCAACTTGATGTTCCATTGACATTACAAGCATCTAAGATTTTTGATAAGAAGAATCATCAATTTGAACCAACTCTTTCACGTACTGATTTCATTGAACAAATACTGAAAAGGGGTAAAAGATAATGTTATCGTCTCAAAATAAAACTAAAGTTGCCAATTTAACAAATGGTAATATCATCGAAGTTAAGAATCTTAAAATTATGTTCGATGAAAAAACTGAAAACGAGACATTAGTTCTTGAAGATTTTAGTTATGATTTTCAAAAGAATAAAATATTCTTTATAATTGGTAACTCAGGAAGTGGAAAGACTGCACTTGTTACACACTTTAATGGATTATTAAGATCTAAGTATGGCTCAGTGAGAATTGATAATTTCTTGATTACTGGTAAAAAGAGAAAGATATCTCACTTCGCCGAATTAAGAAAAAAAATAGGAATGGTTTTTCAATTTCCAGAATATCAGTTATTTAAAAACACAGTTGAGTCCGATATAATCTTTGGACCAATAAATTTAGGAACCCCAAAGGAAGAAGCTAAAGTTCTTGCTAAAAAATATCTTAACCTAATGGGTATGGATTCTGCTTTCCTTATGAGTTCACCTTTCGCTTTATCAGGTGGACAAAAGAGACGTGTTGCAATTGCTGGAATCTTAGCGATTGAACCAGAAATCATAATCTTTGATGAACCAACTGCTGGATTAGACCCTGCTGGTGAAAAAGAAATGATGAGAATAATCAAAGACATGAAACTTGATGGTAAGACAATAATAGTTATTACTCATCAGATGGCTCAGGTATTAGAGATTGCTGATGAAGTATTGGTACTTGGTAATAAAAAATTATTAGCTAGTGGTACACCTTATGATATTTTTACAAATAAGAAACTTTTAAGTGAGAATTCTCTTGATACACCTCCAATTGTTAAATTTATTGAAGAGCTTTCTAAAAAAGATAATAAATACAACGCATTATATGAAAAGCAACCAAGAACTATTGAAGAATTCTGTGAATATGTTGATGAAATAAACGGCATAGGAGGCAAGGAGAAATAATGGCACAGGCTGGATTTACAAACTATATAAATAGAAAATCATTCCTCCACCAAATGAACCCTACTTTGAAGTTCGCAATGTGTGTGATGCTTATTGTTTTAGTATTCATACCAAATGGAATATTTGGAGAACTTATTCTATTGATTAACGTTATGATCTTATGGTTTGGTAGTAAACTACCAAAGAGATTATTCTGGGCAATAATTAAATCCGGTTTCTTTATGCTTGCTGTTTTATTTGTTATGAACTGGGTTGCCTTTAAAACTCCTGGTCTTGTTTTAATAGACAAGAATAACATTATTTTTAATGTTGATAGTTTTAAAAGCTTTAATTTAGGAGAACACACGTATTGCTATAACATCGGAAGTCTTGCTGGTGGAAATATTTGAAATGGTGTACCTGTGATGCCCGGTTCTGGCGACTTACGTATATTTCAATATAATGGTGTTGGAAATCTTTCAAAAGCTGTCGCACAGCATTGGGAAAATACGCAAGGATTAGGAAGGTTTGATAAATATTTGTTTGTTAAAATTGGCCCAGATCCTTATGATGCAACAAAGACCGATTATTTTACATTAGGTTACAACATTAAATGATATACATTGTCTACTCAGGTTGCTTATTATTCTATATATGTAACATTGAAGATTATTACAATGATCACAATAATTACAATTCTAGTTTCTACCACAACATCAGTTGAGCTTACATATGCAATTGAAGACTCACTAGGTGTTTTCAAATTCGTTAAAGCTCCAGTAACTGAATGAGCGATGGTTATTTCTATTGCTATTCGTTTCGTTCCATCGCTATTAGCTGATTCACAGAGAATTATGAAAGCGCAATCATCACGTGGTATTGACTTTAAGAACGGAAATATTACTACAAAAATAAAGTCATTAGTTTCTCTAATAATTCCAATGTTTGCTGTTGCGTTTAAAAAGGCCGATGATCTAGGAAATGCTATGGATGCACGAGCATACGACCCTCGTTCTTCAAGAACACGTTATCGTTCTTTCTCTATAAGAGTAAGTGATGTTATATTAATGACATTAGTCGGTATTACTTTCGGTTTCTTATTTTATTTTTATTTTGCTCACCTTACTTTTGGACCATTAGCACGAACGGATTTAATGATTTAATATGAACTACAAAGTAACTGTGGCATATGATGGAACAAACTTTCATGGATGAGCAAAACAACGTGACTATAGAACTGTACAACAAACGATCGAAGAAATATTACAGAAGATATTTAAACAAAAAGTAATTATTGCCGGAAGTGGAAGAACTGATGCATATGTTCATGCAAATGCTCAAGTTTTTTCATTTAAAATTAAACATAGTACTCTTAGTTGCAAAAATTTGTTATCTGCCCTTAATGCACTTGCGCCTGAAGATATAACATTCAAAAGAGTATCTGAAGTTGACGATGATTTTCATGCACGATTTTCTGCAAAATCAAAAACTTATCGGTACGTAATCTCAAAAGAAAAAAATATCTTTAAACGTAATCATGAATTACAATATGACAACGATTTAAATATAGCCCTTATCAAGAAAACTTTTCCTTTCTTTGTTGGTGAACATGATTTCAAATCATTTTCAACATCTGATAACGAGGATACAATAAGAAAAATAAACTACATTAAATTATTGAAAAAGGATAATGAGATAATTATCGAGGTTAATGGTAGTGGCTTCTTACGAAATATGGTAAGAATAATTGTAGCAAGTATCATTGATGTTAATGAAGGTAAGAAAGACTGAAATGATATTAGCAATTTAATTAACAATCCCAAAAAAGGATCGGCAATTTCAAAAGCTAAAGGGTGTGGGTTATATTTGCACGAAGTAAAGTATTAAGCTCTTACTCTGGTTGTTGACGGTATTTAGATAAGAATGTATTTGTCTCGCCAAATACTCTTCCACTTTAGATTAGCGTTATATTAAATCGTGTTGATAGTATATCTTCTATGCCAAGTTTCCTCTCCGGTATGTATTCTAGTGCCATTGAATGAGGGATCCCAGATAGTGGCGAGGTAAGAGAAATAAACATTATAATTTGTTGAGTGTATGGTCAAGGTGGGACCAATCGTGTCCATTAAGAGACCTTCGCGTCCTGGGCAGTCACTAGTGTCAGGTGCATCTCAAATGCTTACATTCTTGCTTCCGAAATCTATCGTTGAGGCCATAGACTTACAATTATTCATAAAATTATAGCCGCCAATGCCTATGTTATATGAGCCGGTGCTGAAGGTAATATTCTTATTAAACAAAATGCACCCATTCATAAATCCATTTTCGTTCCAATAAATTGAGTATTCCCCTTTGGTATTTATGTAAAAGGGGTCCTGATTATTATAGTAGTCAAAGGTTAATGAACTGTTAAAAGCCGCACAGCCCATGAGAAATCCGGTTTCAATTAAATGAATATTTCTAGGAATTGTGATAGGTTCGTTAAACGAAGAACATCCGGATAGAAAATTTTCCCCAATTTCACTCAAGGATACCGGATAGGTAATTCCTGTATCGAATGCGATACAGTCAGACATAAAATAATCTCCAATATCATGCAATGTACTTAAATCGCTTGAAAGTGTAATTGCTTTATTAAAAACAGTGCAACCATTCATAAAATAATTACCTATTTTATACAATGAATTTGGTAGGGCAATTGGTCGATTAAATGAAACACAACCATCCATAAAATAATTACCAATTGTGACCAAATTGTTTGAAAGTGTTATTGGTTGATTAAAAACACGACAACCATCCATAAAATAATTACCAATTGTGACCAAATTGTTTGAAAGTGTTAACTGTTGATTAAAAATGTTATGATGTTGTGAATCAGCAGACATGCATTCTAGAAAATGGGCTCCAATTGTTAAGACAGAATTTGGAATTATTAACGCAGAATTAAAATTTATAAAACCTTTGCCTGTGTGGCTAGGGCTCTCAACACTTAAGAGGAAATTACTAGGTATGTTTGTCAATGTTCCATCATTCTTAAAAGTGACACCGGTGATATTCAAGTATGGAACAGACACGGTCCCTTCTGTTGTTGGTAAACTAACATCAGTTGGCTCACTGGTATAGTCATACGTTAATAAGTCTGCTAGTTCTTTGTCCGTCTTTGTAACAGAATAACTACCACCAGTTGTAACTAAATTTGGGCCATCTGGTGTAATGTTTAAATTTCTATATGGGCTTGTCGTTTCATCGGGAAGACGATTTTTAAGTGCTGCATCATTATATGTTCCAGTGCCTAGGAGAGTTATGCCGGATGTATAACAAACTGCTG
>JAISKD010000011.1 GCA_031261065.1 Mycoplasmataceae bacterium | reverse complement strand
GCCATTTTCATATCTTCTCACGTATTGGCCGAGTTGCAACTTTATTATGACTCTGCAACAATACTTGATGGTGGAAAAATAGTTTACACAGGTATAAGTTCTGATTTGATGAAGATGTTTGGAGATGATGGATTCGAATTTGAAACAACAGACGATAAAACAATAAAGAAATATTTGAAAAAGAAAAAAATTAAATTTATAGAAGATGGAAAACACGGTCTATCAATATTTTCAAATGATAAGAATGTTGTTTTAGAACTAGAAAAATTTGCTGTTGCCAATGACATAGAAATAGTGAAAATGAATAAAATAAGTCACTCATTAGATGAAATATATGACAAATTGATCATCAAGGGTTCAGTTGATACAATGAACTAGCATGAGACAGTATTTTAATTTCTTAAGCATTACACTTATCAAAAAATGAACGCTCTTATTAGCTTCGATTCTTTTTTGATTGTTTATTTTTATGCTTATCGATTTCGTTCCGTGACTCTTAGGCTTTAGTGCACTTAGTTTATGAAATAATACAGCCATGGATATTCAACCGTTCCTATTGGTCATCATTGCTGTTTTGTGTTCTGTTATAGTTGTAGGAATTTTTAGAGATGGTAGAGATGATGGCACAGAATTAATTGTTATTTCAAAGCCTCTTGAAAGATGAAAAGTAATTTTTGTTAAGTTTTTAACACTTTTTGCTTTTTCTTCGATAATTGTTGCTTTTGGTATCGTACTTATGTGTGGTGGTTTTTTAAATAACCATACAAGCGCAGCGGAAATGTTTAAAAGCATTGCTTCATTCACACTTGCCTCATTAGTTTTAATTTTTGTATTTTCTGGCGTTGCAGTTTTATTTTCACTTTTTGCAGGTAAGGTAGGTGTTATGGTGTGAACAATTGGCATAGGAATTATTTTGAATATCATCCATATGGCGTGACCCTTGCTCTCTAAAGAGCCAAGGGATTATATTGAAAACCAAGGCATATCCTGCAGCAGTGCTTCTATTGTAGATGCTGGTGATGGAGTATCTCCAAATATAGTAGCACAACCAATTGTTTATACCGATACAAATATAAATAACACACCAACAGACTTTCTATCATATTTAAATTCTGCTAAGAAACATGATTCATCAGCAGCATTTGCATATTCTGATTTTGGTGGTCAGCTATCTTCAATGTACCATAGCTTGAATGGAACAGACAATTCATCATTCAGTGATTGAGGTTCAAGTCAAGACTATTCGTATAAAGTAACAAACCAGAATACAACTATTTATGATAAAATAACTGCACCAGGCTCAACATATAGCCCATTATCTAGTATTTATATTGGTGAATCATATGGAAAGTATTATCTTGATATAAATGTCGCTGGTGGTTCTACAACGAACGGTGAGAGTGAACTTGCTTCAGCGATGGGAGGAATTAAAAAAGATAGTGCCGCATGAATTTGTGATGCTCCAAACGTATTTGATGGAATTAAATATATCCCCAACAGTTGTTTCTATACAATAAACGATCCAGACTATGTAAATTATATATTTGACAAATATATTTGGTGAGGTGGAGCATGAGAATCCGATTTTCATTATACAATTCCTGCTACATCGCAAAATGTTTACTGGGCGTTTGACGTGCCCGGAGCCATTGATATTTTTCCTGGTTTTAGTCCGAATAGAAACTGATATTATGAAGATGGTGAGATGTATGGTGAAATATTTAATCTTTATTATCTTTCTCAGTTGGTTGTTTATGATAATTCTTCTAGTATTGATGGTACAAATTGAAATAGAGTTAGTGATGTATGGGATGCAGATAAGGTTCCCGATTTTAATAAAAATACCGAAATCGGTTGAAACACAGATAAGGCTCTTTGAGCAATGCATTCTGATAAATCAGAATATAGTGGAGAAATCGCTCCACATATGATAGATGCTCTAGGCCCGTATCCTTCCGATTTCAATGATAATGAGAAAGTTACATTGGCATATGTGAAATTAAAGGGAATACTAGCTGCACGATATTCCAATATGTTTTGGCATCCAAACAGATATGCAGCCGAATATGATAATGAAGGTAATAAAGTTTTAGGTATTGCAATGCCTATATCATTAGAGCCAGGACTTGACTATATGCCGATAGGCAACTACTATCTTCCGGAATATGATGAAAATAATTCATTAGTTAGAAGAGCGTATGACGATAACTACATTATTAATCAGTTAATTACACAGTCTTCTGATGAACTTCTGGTGCATACCATTATTGATTTAATGGAACGGAACCATACTACTTCTGGTTTAATTGCTGGTTTGTCGCCAATACCATTTGATCACTATCAACATGATGAATACAAAAAAAGACCTAGATATCAAAACGGCTTTGTTGAAAACACTATTTCAGGTTTTATCTCATTTAGCACGGCTCGTGAATACAATTACCACAAACGAATCACTGGATTAGATGCCCTTATAGTGTGAGGCCTCTTTTCACTCGCCCTATTTAGTTTATCTGTATATAGATATTGCCGAACGGATTTTAAATAATATGAATGAACAGCTAGAATATAAATTAAGTAACATCCCTAAATTACCTGGTGTGTATATATGGAAAGATAAATACGAGCAAATCATATATATTGGTAAAGCTACCAATCTATATAATAGGACACATCAATACTTTGATAAAGATAAAGACATTAAAACTTCTGCATTAGTTAAAAATATTTATGATGTTGATTTCATAGTAACCAACACAGAAAATGAATCACTAATATTAGAGAATGATTTAATATCAAAACATAAGCCAAGATATAACATGTTATTAAGATATGGATCTGGATACCCATATATCATTGTGACAAAGGAGAAAAATCCAAGAATCATTTATACAAAGAATCCTAACATCAAAGGATATCGTTTTGGACCATTTGCAAGTTCTAAAATTGATAAATATCAACTTTATAACTTGCTTAATAGAATCTTCCCACTAAGAAAGTGCAACCCATTAAAAAAGCAAAAGTGTTTATATTATGATATTGGTCAATGCTTAGGACCATGCATTAACAATATCGTAGATTCTTCATATACTGAAATTATTGAAAATATTAAAGACTTCTTTTCTGGAAAAACATCAAAAATCATTTCAGATCTTAAGACAAAAGAAAAAGTCTTTTCACAAAATCTTCAATATGAAGAAGCTAATAAAGTTAAGGAACAAATTAATAGCATTAAGGAACTAACTGAAAAACAAATAATAAATATTTCTGATTCAAAAGATATTGATATTGTTGGTTTTTCAACAAAAGACAACTATATAACAATAGTTATATTTTCTTATCAAAATGGTAAGCTTGTTGAGAAAAATCAACAAATAGGTGAATTATTCGGAAACATTGAAGATACCGTAACAAATTATCTAATGCAGTTTTATTATTCGTCCGAGAAAATGCCAAAGAAAATTTATTTGAATATTAGCGATGAAGCAACTAAACAATTAGAAACCGTCTTAAAAACATCAATTGTCAAACCAATTTCTGGTAAATTCAAGACAATCGTCTTGAACGCAATTAATAACTCTATTGAATTCTTCAAATCTAATTATCTAGTTTATAGAAAGAAAATAGATACAACAATTAATGCGCTCAATGAACTCAAGGAAATTTTAGGGATTGATAATCTAAACCTAATAAATGTATTTGATATGTCAAATTTATTTGGCACTGAAAAGATTGGTGCAATGATCGCCATGCAAGACTATCAATACAATAAGAGTTTATATAGGAAATTTTTAATAAAAAACGAGAATGCAAAGGGAGATACTGAATTAATGCGTGAAACAGTTTATAGAAACTATTCTAAATCTATCTCCCAAGAATCTCAACTGCCTAACCTCATTATTGTGGATGGAGGAATAAACCAGATTAACGCCACAATAGATGCATTAAAAGAACTTAAAATAGACTCTGTTATTCCTGTAATCGGTTTGTCTAAAGATGACAAGCATAAAACAAATGAAATAGTTTTCCCGAGTAAGAAAAAATATCAACTTGACCATAAATCAAATTTATATATGTTTTTATTAAATTTACAAGAAGAAGTCCATCGATTTGCAATCACCTTTTTTAGAAATCGTAGAGGGAAATCATCAATTCATTCAATTCTAAATACAATAGATGGACTTGGACCTAAAGGTATTGAAAAGCTAATAACAACATATGATAATATTAATAATATTATGGATGCTCCTATTAATGAACTTACACAAATAGTTAATAAAAAAACAGCATTAAAAATTAAAGAAACATTGAGTGTGCATATAAAAAATAATACATAATAGTGTTGTTATGAACTTACACAAAAAAGTTTCAAAAACACTGATAACAATACCTATTGTTAGTGTTTTGCTTTTTTCTAGTTCTTGTGTTTCTAATCCAAATAAGCACGTATTGATAAAAATAAACAACTACGATAGTTTGCTTAGCTATATGGTTAGTGGTAGTTTTGATGACTTAATCACTCATAAAACTAAGAATGACTTTAGTAATTATGATACTCAGGAAGAGTATGAACAAGAAAGCGCAATAGTATTGCAAGAACTTAAAGCTTCAGATATGGCTGCTATTGCCTTATCTGGTTTTATGACCATTTTAATAGCTGACAGCCTATTTGATGGAATAGAGAATTTTAAAAATCTTTCACTAGAAGTAAACAAAACACAATCTAATGAGTTTTCAATAGATTTTGAATTTAAGTTAAATGATGAAGATAAGTATATAAGGACAAAAGAAAATGTATTGATAAACTACTTCGTGGGTGAAGACGTTAATACACAAGAGTTCGCTTGATTAATACCAGCATTAGATGGTTGAGATATTGATTTATTCCAACACTTCACAGTAAAAAATGAAGATGAAGCAACATGAGAAACAAATATTGGCGGAGGAATAATTGACTTGATTGATGAAACATTAATATTTACTTTGCTTCCTTGGTACACAGACAAAATATTTCACGAATGAAAATGGAGTGGGGAGGAATAATATGTATTTTTTAAAGAACTTAAAGTTTGTAAATAAATGTTTTTTTAAATCCAAGTTCAGTGTAATTGTTGGTTTAATTAGTCCAGTTATCTTAATGATAATTTTAGCTTCAATTGTTTGTATTCCGATCAAACCAAATATAAATGAAGACGGAGATATTACTACTAACATCTTTATTTTTTCTCCTTTGTATTCCATTCCGAGCCTTTCTGTTATACCAATCCTATTCATGTGCTTGATTGCGATGCCAATAATAATTTTCGACATCAGGAGAACTGACATATTATTGAGAACTAGCTTAGCTAAGAATAAAACGTCAAACATTTTCTTTGCCGTTTTATTTTATTTCTTCATTTTATGTGTTATGTTATATTACGCCTCTTTTTTTACGTCAGCATTGTTTAGCTTCATCGTTAGCCATGACGCTTACAACTTTGTTGAATACCTTATTATTAATGCTAACTATTGAGAAAATATTTATAGTGTAGTTGTATATGCTGCTCTTGCTGTGCTTATAGGAGCATTAATAGGAAGTTTATGCAAGAGAATAATAACAATGCAGATTATTAGCATGTCTCTTATTATGTACACTTGTTTCTTTGGTGGAGCAATCATTCCCCTTCAATATCTTGCAGTTATGTCTAAAAATGATAGTTCGGATATTTGAATCTTAACTTATTTTTCTCCTTTCAAATACGCGACAATGCCATTAATGGAATCATGATGTCAAGGCCCAGTAGGTAATGGTGGAACCCTTGACTGAACACCAGCTATATTCGACGGGCTTGATGGACACATGACTTGAGAAAGAATAAGTAAATATGGACATTCCTCTATTTTTGATTTTAATCATGCTTTTGTTACTAATTTATTCCAAACACCTTTAATTAACTACCATCTTAATGGTTATGATGGAACATTAAATACTTGATACATTAAGAATGATGCAGAAAAATCATATTGCTTGATTGGTGCTTTATGAGCATTCGTGTGACTAAACATTGAAGTTCCTGGTGTTCTCAAAGAATTACTAAATATACAAGGGATTGAAGGGGATGAAAAATTTAATTTTGCTACATGTTGAGATAAAGTACTAGATATTTTTATTCCCCTTATTCTTATAATGTTATTGGCGCTATACACTATATATATGTCGCGTCAAAGATTATCTAAGAGGGAGGCAAGCTATTAAATATGAAGAAACTGAATTTGTTACCACAAAAAATAAAAGAATATGTTAAATCGCATTTCAAAGTAAATTTCTCCCAAAAAAAATTTAAGGAATATGTAGAGCTGTATCTTGAGGATAGCGAATTAGTATCAAAGGATGTTGCTGTTTTTCTTGATCAAGCTAAAAAAACCGCATTCCCAAATGATAATAAAATTCTTATTAGCGGCGAGGATATTTCATATAGTTATAAGAAAAATAGAATTTTTGACAAAGCTTCTTTTGAATTTAAAAGAGGTGATAAAGCAATAATATGAGGACCCAATGGTTGTGGAAAAACAACATTATCAAGCATTTGTCTAGGAATACTTAAACCTAGCCATGGAAAAATAAAATATGGTTTTAAATATAAGGAAACTCCCAGTGAAAAAATAGGTATTATTTTCCAACAAAAGAAAATGTTGGATACATTAACTGTTTTAGACTATATTGCTTTCAATGCTGGTATTTATGATAGCACAATTCATACAAAAGAGATCGCCCTACTAACTGTCTATTTTTTATTGGGTGAAAAAATAAAATCAAAAGTTTCAAATCTTTCTGGCGGACAAAAGCAGCGTCTGAATGCTCTACTCGCCTTTACACACTTGCCAGAAATAGTTTTCGTTGATGAGGTAACAAACGAAATTGATAAAAAAGGAAGAAAGCTCATACTTGATTTTATTAAGGATTATTTTACAAACAAAAATATTACTTTGATTTCTATTTCGCATGATCTTTACGAAACAGAGAAGCTAGGAGAAAAAGTATATGAAATTAAAGACAGAAAAATAATTGAAAGTAAGGAAATAATACCAAAACTCAAAAAAATGAGTAAATCACTACACGATTATGAAAATGTTTTTTAAGATCTATACCAAGAACTTCTTCTTAAGTTTTAACAACTTATTCTTTTGTTTTATACTTCCGATTACTTTTTGTACAGTAACTTATGCAGTTTGACGAGCAATAGGTATTTTAGACCCTATAACTGTACTACCTGGTATGTCTCTTTTTTCTTTTGCTACCACTTCTATCATTATTCTTCCTATGTTCTTGTTTAAATTTAGAGAATCTGGAATGTTAATCCGTATTAAAACTGCAGGAAAGGAGAATAAACAATATATGTTGAGCCTAGTAATATTCTTTTTTGTATTATCATTTGTATCTTATTTTTTTAATCTAGTTATAACATCTTCACTATTGTTATGAAACTCCGAAGTTACCCATATGTGAAGGTCTGCTGATTACCTTGGATTATTATTTACAATATTCCTGGCATCAGTTCTTTCTCTATCCCTAGGTTTTTTTATAGGAACTGTTGTTAAGAGACTGGCAATAATTCAAATTTGTACATGTACCATTATTTTTTTAATAATGTTAACTAGCTTTTGAGTATTCCCTGCCGCTTTATTTAGCTCTTTATATTACTATCAAGTTCCAGTTCTATATATAACCTATCTTTCTCCTTTCAGATATCTAACAATGGCCGCTTCAGAATCATGATTACAATCTGATTGAAACAATTTTCTACAAACGAATATTTTTAGATTTGATACAGTTTACTATTCTGCCATGAATGCTACAATGTCTGCTGAAGTTCGACTTACGCCTATTTGTTACTCATATGATCAAATTCTAAATATTCTCATTCCGATTGCCACATCACTTATTTTAATATATGCTTTTTCTTATTTTAGAACTAGTCAAATAAACCAAAGGAGGGCAATATAATGAAAAGGAAATATACGATATTGCTATTGCCTATAGTATTGCTTCCATTTTCGTTGAGTGGATGCAACAAAAACCCTCAAATTCCATTTTATAAAGAAAATTGTATTGCAATGAATGCTGTAGCAGTTGACAATGCTTGAGGAGATAGAAGAGCGTTTTTTGATAGTACAGTCCCAACATCTCTTACACAAGATGGGATAATAAATTTAACAACAACTTCTGATGGACTTACACCAGATTCTGATGGCAAATATCATTGAAATGATTGAATACAAACATATGTATGTTTTGACTTTAATATGTCATTTAAGTTGTCTGATTTTGATGACAAGTTTATTGACTGAGTAAAAAGTGACAACATGTTTGATTCATTTTCTCCGGCACGTTTTTATTTACGATTTTTCTTGGCTGATGCTTTAACAGACATTAATCTTCAAACATGTTACTCAGATATAGGCGGTATGGGTATCCCATTTACAAAAACTGTGCATGTTGAAGATGATGAAAATTTAACAGTGGCATTATCTATAAATGTTCCATTTGGGTCAATGCTACGGAATAATTATATAGGAGACGTGTCCGATGATGTAATGGACATGTTTTGTAATAATCCTAGTGGGGCTGAACAACAACCAGTAATCTTTGCATTTGATATGTATACCTTAATGTATGGCCATATAGTAGACCCTTACGGCAGAACATATGGTTTTATAAATGGGGAAGGCATCGACGAACAAGTTTTCTTATTCTCAATACAAGCCATTGATAATATTATTCCAAATTAGTTATTTCGGTATTATGAAAGTGAAGCGATATATTCTCTCAGTACGCTCATTCAACTAGATTATAAAAATATTTTTCTTCATTAGGGTTAAAAATAAGTTGCCCTTTGTTGACTTTATAAATTTGGTATGTTTTTAATGGGTCTGCAGGCGAGAAACAAACGCCATTTTCTTCGGAAAGGTCTGCCGCAAAATTAGTAACAATGTTCGAAAATTTCAATTTATCATTGAGTTGGTGTATATGTACTGTATCGGGCGATAAAGTCATCTCCACTGGATCATTAACGCTGAAAGCATATGTATTTTCAACGGTTGCCGAATACGATAGATAAACATCCCCATCATCGTGTTTAACACTCAGGTTATAAACTTTAGCATTAAAGTCACCAGTTTGTGGTTGTCGCATTGTAGAATAAATACTTTTTAAATAAAGACCATATGAAATTTCAATAAGTCAATCATTCGTTGAAAAATGTTTATATTTTTCTACTAGTTCTTCCTTAGACAAAGAAGAATCGGTGGAAACTTTATTCTTATACTTAGAGAAATCGGTGGAAGCATCAAAGTAAAATGAATTACTTTTAGAATCAACCAATCATACCGTTAAGGGCAGAGACACAGACAATAAAAGAAATGCTGAGCTACCTATAAAGAGATATTTCTTGTCTTTTACTCATTTTTTCATACAATTATTATGTTAGTTTTATATAAACATTGTAAAAAAATTTTATTAATAATCAGTTTTATTCTTAATTGCGTGCTTAAGTGTTGTGGAGTCTGCATAGTCAAGAGCCGAATTAATCGGCAGACCAAGTGCAAGCCTATAAATTCTTGTTTTTGGAGATATTTCACGTACAATTCCCTTTATAAAACTTGCTGTTGCTTCACCGTCAATTGTCCAGTTAGTTGCTAAAATAATTTCAACAAAATTGTTCTCATGCAATAAGTTAATAAACTTAGATACTGTTTCGCTGCTTAATTTTGTTCTACTTTTTACCTTAATTTCTCCATCAATTACGAAATAGATTCCATCAAAAGAATTCGTGTCCTCGATCTTTTTAAGATCTTCTTGACTAGAAACGATGCATAACTTTTCATGAGAACGAGAAGGATTAGAACATATTTCACATAAGTCATCTGAAGAATAATTATTACACTGACTACAAAAGTGAACGTTCTGTTTAGCTTTTCTTATTCGATTGATAAATTCTTCGATATATTCATCATCCTTGCTAATTAAGAAATGAGCAATTTTATCTGCTTGCTTATTGCCAACTCCAGGAAGCGACTTCAGTGCATCGACTAAATACTCAAAAGAGGCGTGTTTCATCTACAATCCACCTCGTGGCATTGCTGCTTGTTCAATAGCGCTTCTATCTTCTTTCACGCCATCTATTGCAGCATTAACAGCTTCAACGATCATTTCTTGTAATGTAATTTTATCGTCAACATCAACTAAAACATCATTAATACTTATATCAGAAACTAATCCAGCACCTGATATTGTGACAACAACAGAACCATTTTTGTAATCGTATTCAAAATGTTTCTTTTCAAACTCATCAATTTTCTTTTGCACTTCTTTTTGCATTTTTTGTGCTTGTTGCATCATCATTTGTATATTCATACTTATATTATAAACATCATAAGGGTTACCTTATGTAATCATATATTTGAGTTATACCTCTCTATTTGCTTAGATTGATACCGTGCTTATTAAATATTCCTATGATAGTGTTTAACGATTCAGTAATTTCATCGTTTGACATTTTAGATTTCGGTTTTAAGAAAACTCTGATTGTATAAGTTGAGACATTTTCTTTATCGAACTTATCAATGTATTCAATGTTTTCAACGAATTCAAGTTCATGCGCTTCATCTATTGCAGCGCTCATTGATGCATTTCCATCATAAATGAAAGTAATATCTTTAAATACATTCATTAAATTAGAAACTGGTTTAATAACTGAACTATAAGTTGGAGCTTTAAATGATGAATACAAATCATCTCAATTTAATACAGCACAGTATATATTAGCGTTAGATATATCAAATGTCTTCAATACTGATGATTTTAATGAACCAATATATCCAATTACCTTGCCATTAAAGTTTATAGAAACACATTCATTATCGTAGAAACAAGAACGTGTAGCTTTTTCAAGTTTAAATGTTTGGCCAAATAAATCAAATATTTGTTTAATTATTGCGGCAAGTCCATTAATGTTGTAGACAACCTTAGAAACATTAACATTGTCAAGGTGGATTGTTTCAGGAGTTAATAATGTGATAGTTTTTATACCAATTTTATTGTCTTGATATATTTTTTGTATTTCATATACTGGAAGAAGTGAATTTTTATAAGAAAGATTTCTTTTGTAAACATTTAATAGAGAAGCAATGGTGTTATTTCTTAAGTATTCTCTATTAGCATTGTTAGCTGTAACTATCTTAACATTCTCTTTTAATTCGAAAAGATTTAAATTGTCATATTTTTTAAGATCTGTTTCACTAAGAGTATTGAACACTTTACATTCATTGAAATAATTGTTAGACATTATGTCTCATAGATTATTGATGAAATAGTATTCTGTGTATTTATTGATTGTTACGCCATCAGTTGGAAGAGGATTCTCTTTAATAGAATCAACATTCATTGGTTTTAAAAGATCTTCAGCTATATCCTGGCTGCTTTCTACGTCCATACGGAATGGCGGAGGAATAATATCACTGCCTTTAGACGTAAATCCTAAGAGTTTAAGATATTTTTTGATTTCAGCGGCTTTAAATTTTTCACCTAAAATTTCATTTATATAATCAACATCCATTTTTATACACTTAATAGGCTCAGGTTTGCAATCTATATTGTAACCAATGAAGTTGCCTGGGAAGAAGTCTTTAATTAATGAAGCGGCAACCATTGTGACATACGTAGGCATATGTTTAGATAATCTTCTTGCTGCATCTGTTTGAATTCCAAATTTAGCGGCAGTATTTCTGATCTTAACGAAATCGAAGTTAGCCATTTCAATATAGATGTTCTTTGTGTCGTTTGTAACACCATACTCTTTTGCGCCAAGGATTCCGGCTAAACAAATGATATTGCCATTAGTTCTTACAACGATGTCATTATTAGAAAGTTTGTGTTCTTTACCATCGAAACCAGAAATTACTTCTCCTTCTTTAGCGGTAGATACTTCAAAATCTGTACATTTATCAGCATCATATGCTGCAGTAGGTATATTTGTAAGCAATGTAATAATATTTAGAGTATCTAACAAATCATTAAGAGGTTTAATTCCATTGTTCATTAATAATGATTTAACAGCTCAATTAGATTCACGAATTTGAATGTTGTCTATTCTAGACAAACAAAATCCATTACATAGTTCTTTTGGATATGAAATTTTATTAGTTATTTTTTTAGTGCCAAATTCTGGTTTTGGAAATTCATATGGTCATTTAAAATAAGCGGCAATATCTTGTAAATAAACTAAAGTTGCTTCAATATCATGTCTATTAGAAAAAGGAACCTCTATTTCATAAATAGTATCATCAAGTCCTAAAAGCTCTGCAACTTTAGTATCACCGATTTTTGCTTCATCATCATTTAAAAGAATTATTCCATCAGAATCTGATTTTGAAATAAACTTTTCATTAAGCGGTGTTAACTCATAATAAGCACAAAGCATACCTTCAGATTTCACACCTCTAAGTTCTTTGTTTTCAATGACTCTACCATCAAACAATTTGGCACCTTCTAAAGCAACAATAACTTTTTTACCGTCAGTAACATTTGGTGCTCCACAAACTATTTTTTTAATTGTGCCTTTAGCATCAATTTTTACATCGCAATAATTAAGATGTGTTCCTTCAAGCGGCTTGTGAGATATAATCTCACCAACAACTAGGTTATTAAGTTTTGGGTGTTTATAAATATCCTTATTTGGCAATTCATTGCCTGTTGAACTAACTGCCTTAATAAATTCTTGGTCAGTTACTTCATTAAGCGGTAAATATCTTTCAATAAATTTTCTTGATAAAATCATAATTATTTGTTCCCCTTTCCAAATTGCTTAATAAATCTAAAATCGTTGTTGTATACATCCCTGATATCGGTAATACCGTATTTAGTCATTGCCATTCTTTCTATTCCCATACCAGCTGCTATACCACTTAAATGAGGAATATTAGAATGCTCCATAACCTTTTGATGCATTAACCCTGCACCTAACAATTCTATTCATCCTGATTGTTTACATCTAGTACAACCTTTACCGCCACAGAACGGACATTCTGCATCTACCTCAAAGCTTGGCTCTGTGAATGCAAAGTTAGATAAACGGAAACGAGTCTTTGTTTCATTACCGAAAATATGTTTTATGAATCCGTTAATAACTCATTTAAGGTTTCCAACATTCAAACCTTTCTTTATTCAAATGAAATCGATTTGGTTAAATTGGTGAGTATGAGTCGGATCATCATCATCATTTCTATAAGTGTAACCAAAGTTACAAACACGCAATTCGTCACCTTTAAAATTATCTATAAACGCAGCAGATGATGCTGTGTTTTGAGTACGTAATGATGCAGATTTATCACTCTTAACATAGAATGTTTCACTTGTTTCTCTTGTTGGGTGAGTTTCAGGAACATTAAGATGGTCGAAGTTATATTTAGATTGCATAACTTCTTCTCCAGATTGGATAGTGAAGTTTAGTGATTCAAAATAACCAAGAATTTGTCTAAAAACCAATGTAATCGGTGAAACAGAACCTTTAGTAAAGTCAGACGTTTGTGCTAAGATATCGTAATTAACAACGTGGTCTGTCTTTTCTTTTTGCAATAAATGTTCTTGAAGGTATTTATTAACGTGTTCTTCAATAGTTGCTTTAAGTTCATTTAATTGCTTACCGAACTCAGCTTTTTGGTCATTAGGTATAGTTTTAATTTTTTGATAAAGCGGAGTAACATTTTTATTTATAAAAATATTCCTAGCTTCAATAATCTTAGTGTCATTTATACATTCACCAAGTTCTTTATCAAGAGAACTAATTAGTTCTGTATATTCGCTGTTCAACATAATAATATTATAAATAATCTTTCTAAAACTGGACAGCTTCGTTAGTATTATTAAAAGCAATTGCGACAAAAGACTGCTCCACCAGGTTCGAACGCTTAATTATAATAAATATATGATAGTAAACATAGCATTTTGTTTTGACTGTGTGAAAAACAAAATTTATTGGAAGTATGCAGCAACCACGATTATACAAATGCTTTCAAAATCATCTACAGAAAATGAATATCATATTTATTGTATTACTGATGATTCATATGATTGAAGTAACTTTATAACGAACATAAAAAGTAATGTAAAAAGTACAAATTGGGAAATAAACAAAATATCGTCAAAGCTTGCGTTTGCTGATGGGCTACATGATAGTAAAATAAAAAAAATATCGGCGGCCACTTATATAAGATTAGAAATCCCGGAATTACTGCCCAATGTTGATAAAGTTGCATATTTTGACTGTGATGTTTATTTCAATTGTGATGTGGCGGAATATTTTAGTTTAGAACTTGGAAATGCGTATTTTTCCGCTGTAATCGATACCCAATCATTACAATTTTTAGATGGAAAGAGAGAATTGGGGGACAAAACGTATTTCTCTAAGTTCAAAGATTCAGAGTATAAATGTGCAGGTGTTATGCTTATCAATAACCTGGCCCTCAGAAAAGAAAATATGCTAGCAAAATTTATTGAGTTTAGTAAATCGAATTTTCTGCCAAAACATGATCAAACTATACTTAACTGCGTTTGTCGTGGGCGTACTATTCAAAATCCACTAGGTTATGGACTTTTTAATCATTCTTCCAATTTCAAAGAGTACCTAAAACACGCTGAGGACGTGTTTGGCGTTGATAAGAAAACTCTTATTTCGACAATAAAAAACTATAAAATATTGCACATGATAAACAAACCGTGAAATCGCAAAAAAATAAGCCTTACTAAGCGATATATTTCAGATAAATATTACAAGGAATGAAATAAAATATACAACTCAATTACTAGTTAAATAGCTATATAACTCAATTATTTCTCGTATCTGTAGCTTCCGTATTTATAGCGAACAAGTTTTGTTTATATTAATATAAACCTCTATAATAATACTATGGCTAAAAATGATAATGGTATTTATCAGAAAAAGAATGCTTTTTTGCTTGTTTTCTTCATTGTTTTATTCGTTGCAATCCTAGGATTAACACTAAAATATGTTATTGGATCTGGATGAGGAGCATTAGCTTCACAATTAGGACAGAGTTTTTCGTCGTGGAAGGGTTGAATTTGATTATTTGTAACTGTTGGCGTGTATGTTGTTATGCTTTTGGTTAATGCTAATGCTACTCATGCTCGATTTAATGTCGTGGCTAAGGTAAAATTTAGTTCATGTCTAGAATATAACGTAACATGTTCTTTTTTGTCCTTGATTGGAACACTAAATATTTTTAGCGGGGCGTACAGTATATACTGAATGAAAAAATATAAGATTACAAATTCTCAAACATTTGCTTTTGTGCTCTACAACAATGTTGTTAATGAATTTGCTAGTTTTTTAATATCATTGCCCGCCCTAATTTACATATGTACAAAATATGAAGATATCTCTACTGCCGGATTTGGTAATTGAGCAGGAGCTGTTGTTTTTTGATTAATATTTGTTGGATTATTCATTAATGTTTGCTCTTTTGTTTTCTTTTTTCTAATTGGTTATAGCAGACATTTCGCATATTACTCGGCATGTGTAGGAAACAAATTGAAAAAAATTCTTAAGATGAAATATAGAACAAAAGAAGAATGCAGACAAAGATATTTCCTTAACACGCAATTAAGAATAGACTTTGTTGGACTATTTAAAGATAAAAAATTAACATTTTCATATGTTGGAAAGCACTTAATTGCCACTGTACTCCGTGTTGCGGACATGTATGCGATATTTAAATTCACTTCTGTTGGAGCTTTTCAAATAAATATCCTCATTGTATATGTTGTGAGTCAAACCGCTGGTTATATAACAAGGCTAGTGCCGTTACCGGGTGGAATTGGAAGCTCGGAAATAGTAAACATAACATTGCTTGAAGCACTAGTTAAGGGTAATGACCCCGAACTTATCACAAAAACTATTAATAATTCTGTTGTAGTTAACCGTTTTAAGGGTATGTTATTTAACATTCCAGGGCTAGTTACTTTCTCTTATATTTCATTTCTACACATTAGAAACAAAAGTCGGAAAGTCAAGCTGCAGCAATAAATAGTGCGATGCTTATGCAACATTTATTTGCTTGCGAACCTTCTTAGAATTAGGTATATATTTATCAACATAATCTCAAAACTTCTTTGAGTGATTGTGCACTTTAATGTGCGATAATTCATGAACTATGACATAGTCGATTAATTCTTTCTTATTAACGCCAGTTATATAAGCTATCGTTATCTTTTTATTAAAGTGATCACACACTCCTCAAACACCAGTTAATCATTTAAATTCTAATTTAATATTATGAATATCCATAATATTACTTCAATATTTGAAACGTTTTGTGATTCAATCACAAGAATTATCTTTAAGAAAGTTTTTAATAACTTCTTTCTTCTTGGAGTCGTTCGTTAATGTCAAATATAATTTTTTACCAAGAAGCTCGTATTTATTCTTGGCGCCTTTTATTATCTTAATTGTGTACGGAATGCCAAATAAAGCTATCTTGTTATCGTTAATGTTGATCAGTTCTGTTTCGTTTTTCTTTTCAATTCTTTTGGCGAACTTACCAATGTGCTTTGAAACAAATGATTCCAACTCATTATCTTTAAGAAAAGTAGGAATGACGACGGTAATTATGCCGTCTTTATATCTAATTTTTGAGTATAGGGTCGTCTTTCTTTCGAGGTAATACTTTATTACTTCGCCATCTACTACAATTACTTTTAATTCTGGTTTATCTTTTAACATGAAATAATTGTTCCCGCTTTCAATTCAATAGCATTGGAAGCATTTTCAAGGTTAGTAATGATTGCTATTTTACCTGTAGACTTTACAAAATTACTGGCAGCTTTTAATTTAGGTTCCATTGAGCCCTTACCAAAATCATATTCGGAAAGAAATTTTTCAACATCGTTCGTAGTTACTTTATGAAGTGGTTCTTTATTCGGTTTATTCCAATTAAGATAAACATTTTCAACACCTGTAAGAACTAATAAGATATCTGCACCAATGAACTCCGCAAGCGCACACGTAGAATAGTCTTTATCAATAACTCCTTCTTTTCCTACAAGTTTACTGTTTTCAATAATGCATGGTATGCCACCACCAATTGAAGCAATAGTTATAGTTTTAGATTCAAATAATTGCTTAATTGCATTAATGCCGATAAACTGTTGCGGTTTTGGAGAAGCAACAACTTTTCTAAAACCCCTGCCAGAATCATCAACTATGCTATCATTAGGGTAAGCCTTTTTAGCATCAGCTAGTGTTGAGAAAAAATCTCCTATAGGTTTAGTAGGATTTTTCCATGCTTCATCTTTTTCATCTACAACGGCAATAGTCTCAACGCACGCTATATTCTGTGGCAGACTATTGCTTAGTAATTCGTTAGTTACGGCTTTAATTACGTGATAACCAATATATGATTGTGTAATAGCGTTGATTTCATCAAGGCTTAGCGCATTGTGTTTAGAATTATATTTATTTGCATCAGTAAAGATATCATATATCTCTCCGCATTGTGGCCCGTTGCCTGTTGTCAAGAGAATATTGTTGCCTTTTTTATATTGTTCTACTACCAGTTTAGCAACTGGTTTAAGTAATTCAGCATCTGTTATGGGATTATTACTCAATGCATTGCCGCCAATTGAAATAACTATTCTGCTCATCCTATTTGTGATTAACAGCTAATAATCATCTTAAAATAGCTTCCATTGCAAATAATCTATTTTGTGCTTGTTGGAAGACAACTGAATTAGCAGAATTAAATACTTCAGCGGTTACTTCTACTTCACCTTTTGATACTCAAGGGAATTTTTTAGAAAGTCTTTCCTTAACAAACTCTGAATAATTAGAGTCAGAACCATTAATTGCTGGTAAACAATGCATATAGATACATTCTTTTTTAGCTTTTGCCATAACATCTTTCGTTACTTGATATCCATGATATAAAGCAAGTCTAGATGGTCAAAGATTGAATTGTTCTCCAAGATCTAAAAATACGTCTTGATAAATAACATCTACACCTTGAACTTCAATTAAGTCGGTACTGAACTTAACTGTACCACCATATTGTGAAGCTAAAGATTGGTAGAAACTTAATTCTTCTTGAGTTGGGTGCGCTGCTTTAGGTCCGATTCCTACATAACTACCACCGCACATCAATATTCCTTCTATTAATGATCTGGCAACATTATTATTGCAAGCACCAATAAACGCTATTTTTATTCCTTTAATTCTTCTGAAGTGAACCAAAATTGTTAATAGATCACAAATAGCTTGTGTAGGGTGGTTTTGGTCACATAGTAAATTTACACATGGAACACTTGCGTTATTAGCAAATGTTAAGATGTCTTCATATTTCATGCATCTTCATCCAGCAATATCATAATATTGGCTAAATACTTTTGCTGAATCAGCGATTGATTCTTTATTGCCGAGTTGTGAGTCAGTAGCATTATTAAAGCTGCTAAATATTCCCAAGTTGCTACATGCAACTTCCCATGACGATTTAGTTCGTGAAGAAGATTTAGAAAAGAAAGAAACTGCCTTTTTACCAACTGTCATAGTAGTAGCAATTTTTTTGCTATTAGCCATTTTTATTTTATAAGCATCTAAAACTAATGAGCTAAGTTCTTGAGGAGTTAAATCTCTTATTCTAAGTAAATGCTTAAAGTCAGATTTATAGTGTTTGTCTATTTCTGGTTTTGGTTGTGCAGTTTTCTTTTTATTGAATGTAATCATTTATAAGTATTATATGTCCTCACGTCATATTGGCATAGACATACATCGCGCATTTCCTTCGCCCAATGACAGTTCATCACCTTCAAAACCAAGGACAGTGATGCCTGCAGCTTTCAACGCTTTTATTGTTTCTCTGTTTCGATCAAAACCAACAACTACACCTGGTCTAATAACTAAGAAGTTAGTACCATCATATTTAGTTTCACGATTTATATCTAACTGGCTATTGTTTCCAGCTACAGGTATAAGAATTGGCTTGCATCCAATTATTTCTTCTAATACTTCTGACAGTGAAACTTTATTTAATATTTTTGCAGTAATAGTTTTTGACTTTAATGAAATCTTCCAAAACTTAAATGATTTAACAGCTACTGGCGAGTAAAGGAATTTATTAGTATCAAGCATAGTCAGTCATGTATCAAGGTGCATAAGTCTTGCTGCTTTAGGCACATTGATACAAACTATTTGTTTAAACTCAGTTTTAGCTGACTTTAGATTTTTTGCTAATAGTAATGCCGCACGAAGAGATGTTCTTTGGCTTATTCCAATTACAAGTGTATCTTTCGTATAAGGAAATATATCTCCACCCTCAATTGAAAGCGATTCATTTCTTGAATATACTTGTTGAGTTTGTGAAAATTTAGGATGAAATTTTCAAACAAGCTCAGAAAGTAATGATTCTCTTTGACGGATTAAATATTTCATTTTATTAATTGAAACACAATCTCCGAAGCATGAATAATTATCTCTTTGGAAATAAATATTAGCTAATGGTTTAGTTATATAAACTCTGTTGCTAGTTGTTTCATAAAGGTCTTTTGACTGTATCCCTTCTATTAAAACTTTCGTTATACCTTTAGCGTTTTTCAAAAAGTTTACAATTAAGTAGTTCTTAATTTTTTCGCAAAGTTCTTTGGAAGGTTGTTTAGTTTCATTAACAAATTTATTAATAAATCGAATCTTATCATCGTCACTAATCAAATCCCATGTTTCACAAAATAAATCATTAAAATAATAAACTTTAACACCATTCTTTTTAAGAATATTAACGAAACGATCATGCTCTTTACGAGCTTGCACAACATCGATGTCCCCGTCCATTAAAAATGACTGTCTATCGCCAACATCAAAATTCCTAAGTTCATCACCAGGCTTTTGAACAATAACTTCCTTCAAATTACCAATCTCACTGTAAACATGTACGGCGTGTTTATTTGAATTTGGCGTTAATATTTTCATAATATAATTATAGGTATGAAATCAAACGATGTTTCGCCCACGAACAAACAAAAAATGATTTCAGACGGGAAAGTCGATATTAGAAATAAAACAACTAAAGAAAAATTAAGTTATTTTTCTGTCATAATTTTTTGCATCGGCAGTTGTATTGGTGCAGGAATATTCTTCAAAAATTCCGAGATTCTTGATAACACTGGCGGCAATGTATATTTAATGTATTTGGCGTGAACTATTGCCATTATCGGTGTAGTGATGATTGGTTTCACCCTGAAAGAATTATCATCAAAAGCTGTTAAATATGGAAGCCTAGGATATGTGGGTTGGGTTAGATATTTTTGTGGTGAGAAATTATATAGGGGATGTCGTAATTTCTTAATTTATATTTATTTAACCACAAACTTTTTCCTCTTGCCATATTACTCTGTTCAAGCACTACAAGATGCAGTTGGTGTACTTCTATATGGCGGTCAAGATCCGACACCTTGACGTATTCCAACCTATGGAATGATATTAATTTCTTTTTTAATTATGTTTTACCTAACATTCTCTTCTTCAATATCTATTAAAACAGCAAATTTTCAGAGTCTATGTTTAACATTCCTTAAATTTATACCACTTATGTTTGCCGCCGTTGGCGGTATTGTTTTATTTGCACTACATAAAACTGCTGGTAATACATCGTTAGCTGCATTAAGCGATTCTGGACCAAAAAAATTCACAGGTCTTTCACCAGCATTAGGTGTATTTGCTTCGATTCCCGCAATATTCTTTGCTTTCGATGGTTTTTATACAGCTTCTGCTTCATTCGACAAAATGAAGAACCCTAAGAAAGGTTCATTAGCAATTGCGCTGGGAATCGCAGTTGTTTCATTTGTTTATATATTTGTTTCACTAGGAATATGATTAGCTACAAGAAATGCAACCAATAACGCAGGAACGATAATTGCTTTTGCTGGATTATTTGATGGTGCCTTATGGTGAAGATTAATCATATTCGTTGTGTTATTGTGTATTGTGTTCGCTGTATTTGGTATTATTAATGGGTTTGGTTTATATGGAAGCGAAATAATAGGAGAAGAAGTAAAAAATGGACAACTACCTTTTTCTTCATTTTTTAAAAGAAAATTTGATTGAAGCAAACGGCTTGGTGTAACAGTATATAGTGTGTCCATGTACATTATTTTCTTTGTTATTTTAACCTTCATTTCATTTGCATGAACAGCTGGTAGCGACGCGCAGTATGGATCGATAAATGGAAAAATATTAAATCTCTGCGATCTAATTGCAAACTGAAGTGCATTATTTGCCTTTGTCTTTATTGCTTTAGCTATATTATTTTGTTTGATACAAAAATTAAGAGCAACAAATATCTCACAGAAATTTATAGTTAAAAAACAACAATTTATATTTAAAAAGAAGAGAACAAAAAAATGAGTTTTTTTATCAGTTATTACACTTGGTTTGTTTCCATTAATTTACTATTGAATGAAGAAGAAAACAAAAATGTGGATTTTTTTATCAATTATTACACTTGGTTTGTTCCCATTAATTTATCGCTGTATAAAATCCGATAATAAGTTCTATTGTTTTGCTGCAACAATTGCTGTTCTTTTAGTAGGAGTTGCGCTAGTATACCAAATGGTTGACTCATTCTACGATTTGTTATCAAGTATTGTTTATTATTCTTCACATTCGTCTGACTCAATCATGGACTACTTGATTCCAAATGTAATAAAAGCTGTTTTGTTCCTCGTTTGTGTCTTCTTTTCGTTCATACAACCATATATTTTGAATAAAAAAGTTGTAGCGACCCATTAAGGCCTATTAGTTGGTTTTAAGTCGTTGTATACAAAAGATATCGTTTTATTCTTAAATTTGTTACATATTTGTCTCCTATAAATCTAATTTGAAGCAAATCTATGTTTTTGAACTCTATTATATAGATGAACCATTATGAAACGTAAGCATAAAATATACACTTCCATTTTCTTAACAGCATTGTCTTTTGTGGCAATGCTTGGAGCTATACAAATTAGATGCAATAGTAGCGAACATGCTAAAACAAATGTGTCTCATGGAAGCTCACTAAATTATATCAATGTTACTACAAATGTAGAACAAGATGTAATTTATGGACAATGCAAGGTTGGCGATTCCACAATGCCTTGCCAAAGGGGCGGTATGAACATCGAAATGGAGAATACTTTAAAACCAGTAATTTTTTCAGATAGTACTGATGATTCAATTGCACCCGAAAATTTTATGGTTAATGCGGTTCAAAAAACAATTCCGTATAACCCAGCAAATTATGGAATCTGTAGTGCTGCAGGGGGCGATTTTTTAAAAGCTGACCGAGCAGAAAACTGACAAGATTTATACAAGCAGAAAAGTTATTTAGCAATGGAGCAACAAAACATTCCTGATTGAGGAATTGTTAATGCTGGAATAAGGATGAATAGTGATCTGCTTTGAAAAAATGGTACTAAACTTACAGAAAGTCCTTCTGATATGCGTTTTCTAGATACAAATGGAGAAGTTATCTGACATGGTGGTAAGGAAATACCATCCGGAAAAGCAATAACTAGCACCAATACACTCCAAGACGCATACGGTATGTTTCAAACTTTTTTACTCTCTCAAAAAATTGCAAACCTTATCATGGGTGGTGAAAATTTGTATTTCCTTACTGGTGATGGAGCCTCTTCTGGAAGCTTCAGTGCCTCAGAACCAATACAAATGCAAAAGTACTCGCTATCCAATATGTTTTCAATAAACGATGGTAATTATAAAAACAAGTCTCTAAAGATAGGTCTTAAGGATAGCTTTGTACTCCGCGCACACGACGATAGTACTGTTTCATCAACGCTACAGAACATGTTTGGTAATTGCGAAGTTACTATAAATTTTAAGGTCGCAGATGAATTTAAGAGCGATATCATGGTTAACAAAAGTTTAACATTCCCATTTAATAACTACGATTCATCTGGAACCATTTATCTAAACCCAAATCAGAATGGTGACTACCCTTGTGCAATCAATAGTGTTTCGATATCGTCTATAGCAAACAGCAATGTTTATGTAGCTGAATCACATGTTGACAATATTGATTCTTCGGTCAGCAATGTTGCATTGGATAAGGAAGGTGAATACCAGCTTACAAAAGCCAAAGCAAAAACATGTGTATGACAACCATACGACACCGATAAAATTTCAGATATGTTCTTGGATGATATAACAGATGAAAATATTTTCACTATGTTCATAAAACTATATGACGAATATGGAAACATCATAATGTTTAGTGATCTAAACAGCGATGATTATTATTTTACTCGTAATATTGGAATAGGTTTTTTATCAATAAATATGTACACAATAGATGGATGAGTAAATGAAGACATCACAAACTTTAAAATTCCAAGCAATAAAGAAAGTGACGTAGATGCTTCTTGCTTCTCATCAACCATCGCACAAGACCTAGACAAAGATAAGATTCTTGACATTCTTGTATCGAATGGATATGATCGTGAATATGAACAAAAGAAGGAGTTCTTTGTTATCAACAAAGACAATGAAAACGGTAATGCTATAGTTTGCTCGCAAGGAAATACAATAGGAACAAATACATTTACTATTTTTAATTTGAGACCTTACTATATCAGTCAGAACACTAATTTGCCTGACGATATTCTAAAGAAAAAACCGTCAGAAATAAGCAACTCTATTTTCTTAGCAAATTTCATAAACATGAGCGAGGAATTTAAAAATAGAAATATTGCTGGAATGGATATTGATTTAAATTCAAACGATAGTGCTTCTTTGCTTACTGCAAAAATAAGATATGTGGAAAATAGTAACAACGAAATCGTTGAACTCACATATAAATATAATTTGTTGCCAAAGGACAAAGTATCATATCTAAGCATTACTTTATATGTGTTATCTGCAATATTTGGCATGGCAACTATTTGATTTATTTATAAAAATATTAAGAAAAAGAAAAAGAAACAAGATGATGTTATAACTATTTAACTTTGTTTTTTATATAATACTTATATGAACAAACAGATACAACCACATTCTCACCCTGTAACATTTAAGTGCGCTACATGCGGTTCTACGTATGAAATTGTTTCTACTGTTAAAGGTGACGTAGTCAATCTAGACGTATGTTCTCACTGCCACCCATTCTACGTTGGAGCATCTTCTGACCAAAAAGTTAAAGGACGTTCTGAAAAATTATCTGCAAAGTTTGCTGCTGGTTTGAAAAACAATGAAGCTGCTGCAAAAGAAACTAAAAAAGAAAAGAGCAAAGCTAAACCAAAAATCGTTACTTCTTTCGAAGATATTGCTTAACCGCAATATTTTTTAGTATCTAAATGGAATATAACAAGAAGCTTTATGAAGCAGTCGAAACGATTGCTACGAAATATGTAGAATTAAACAAAGAAATAGAGAATGACCCTACTATCTCTGTACTCCGCGTGACTGAAATTAACAAACAGATTAAAAAGGCAGAACCATTGCATGCTTTGTTTTTACGTTACAAAAAAATTATTGATAATTGAAGTCAAGACGAAAAGATTATTGCTACTGAAGCACAAAACACAGAATTATATGAACTTGCACAAATGGATCTTGCTGATGTTAAGGAAGAACTGCCAAAAATTGAAGATGAGATAAAAATTAAATTGCTACCATCCGACCCAAATGATGATCGTAACGTTGTAATCGAAATGAGACCAGCCGCTGGTGGAGATGAGGCTTCTATATTCGTTGCTGACTTATTTAATACCTACAAGTTGTACGCTGAAGCTCAAGGATGAAAATTAGACGTCCTTGAAGTTTCAACCAATGCATTCGGTTATGATTACATTTTCTTTGGCATTAAAGGTACTGCCGTATTCTCAAAGATGAAATTTGAGTCAGGAGTGCACCGTGTACAAAGAGTACCCGTTACTGATTCTAAGGGTAGAATACAAACATCAACTATCACTGTGGCTGTTATGCCAGAGTTTGATGAACTTGATTTTAAAATAAACCCAACTGATTTGCGTATCGATACATACCGTGCTGGTGGAAAGGGCGGACAACACGTTAACCGTACCGATTCTGCTGTTCGAATTACACATTTACCAACTGGAGCTGTTGCAGCATGTAGTGACGAGCGAAGCCAAATCGAAAACAGAGCACGTGCTATGAAGCTATTGCTTTCTAAGATTTGAGAAAAAATGGAAGAAGATAGAGCTAATGAGATATCTTCGCTTAGAAAGAATCAAGTTGGTACCGGTGACAGATCTGAAAAGATAAGAACATACAATTACCCTCAATCGAGAGTAACGGACCACCGTATAGGCTTAACGTTAAATAAGCTAGATTATATAATGCAAGGAAACTTAGACGAGATTATCGATGCTTTAACAGCGGATGAACAAGCACGTAAGATGTCTGAATTAAAAATATAATGAATTTTCTTGAATTGATAACGGAATCAAAAAAAGTTTTTTCCGATACTGTCGATATGGTTACATTTTCAATTTTGTATTCTTTATCAAAAATTGTAAAAAATAAGAATGATTTTGTCAAAAATGCGCAGAGTGAGATTGACTTTAGCAAGGAAGAATTCTTTGATTTATTGAATGACTACTATAAAGAAAATAAACCATTAGATCACATAATTCACCAAACAAAATTCTGCAACATTGTACTACACGTACGCGATGGCGTGTTAACACCAAGACCAGAAACTGAAGAACTCTGCTATAAAGTTATTAATATATTAATAAAACTAAAGAAGCCATTGTCTGGAGCTGACCTATGTTGTGGAACCGGATGCATCGCTTGTGCTATATGTGCGAATGTACTACACGCGCACGTGGATTGTATTGACATTGATAATAATGCTATTGAAAACACAAAAGAAAATATTGAATTAACTGGCTTCAATATAAGCGCATACCAAGGTGATTTCTATAACACTATTATTGAAAATAATAAAAAATATGATTTCATTGTGTGTAATCCGCCATATTTATCAGAAACGGAATTAGATAAAAGGATGATGCAGTATGAATCAAAAATTGCTTTTAACAATAGTAATGACCCTTTGTATTTTCATAAGAAAATTATTGATAATTATAAATTAATAATGAATGATAAATTCTTAATAGCTTTTGAATTTGGAAATACTCAAAAAGATGAATTAGAAGAATATTTAAAGAAAAGTGATTTAAAAGATTGTTATGAATTTTACAAGGATATAAACAATAAAGATAGAATGCTTATAATTAAAAAATTATAATAATTTTATATGACAACAAAGAAATTTTGCGAGATAAGTCTAATAGTTGTATCTTGCTTTATTTTGTTGATAGCATTGAGTTTGTTTATTGCTTGCCCGCTGACATCGTGAAACTATATGTACACATTTTTGTTCTTTATGTGATCTCCGTACGCAGCAGTCCTACTAAACAAATTTACATACGAAAAAATATTCACTATTAAAACTGCTGAGTTTACAAGAAAAAAAGGAACAATTTGAATGTTCGTAACAGCAAACTTATTGAAATACCTAATAGTTTTGATTCCTTTCATAGTTGCGATAATTATCCGTTTAGTCACTGGTAATGAACCATTCAGCATTATTTTCATGCTAGCACTGTGTTTTATTTTTCCAATCTCTTCAATTATCACGAACATTGTTGTTTACAAAGTCGGAAAGGAGCATAATGAATAGTATATGGTAGCAGATAGCCCTTTATCAGAATATAACCCATTTTCCTTGGTACCGCAGATCGTTACAATAACTTTAACTGTTCTTATAATCGTTGTTCTTTTTAGTGTTTATTACAAAAAGTTAACAAATAGCAATTATAGACGAATCAATTCTGGATATGTACTCACAATGCAAATATTCATCGAATATATACGTGGTTTGGTTGTAACGATTTTAGGGCCTAAATTGGAAAAGACAACGCCATTCTTCTTGTATTTATTTTCATACATACTAATATCCAATTTGATTGGTGTTTTAGGCTTTGCAAACCCTACTGGTTCTTTAACTGTCACACTTTCATTAGCATTTTTATCTGTTGTTGGAACTTTTGCTGTAGGATTCAGATTCCAACGTGCTTCATATCTCAGAAAGTTTGTGTACTCCGCACGTATAAAGAAGAAATCTATACCAGTAATGATCAATCCTTTCGGTGTTATTTCTTCTGTTACACCTTTAATTTCGCTGTCATTCCGTTTATGAGGAAATATGTTTGCAGGTTCTCTGATTATGAGTTTGTGATTTTATATGACACAAAGCATAATGATTAAAATTCCTTATCTAGGTGTTATTAACTTGCTAGGAGGATTAACCGCCGTTCCCCTTAAAATGTATTTCGACCTCATGAGTGGAGTTATACAAGCCATGGTATTTGTTTTATTAACGATGGTGTATTGAAGTTTTGCAAGAGGCGAAACCAGCGAAAACACAAATAAATAAAAATTAGTATGTTTTTTATATATATTTATGTTTATAATTAAGGTATAAGTTATGTTGAAAGAACTACACGATTTAATTAGAGTTTTAGCAGATGAACCTACTAATGAAACAGCTGAATTAGGAGCATTCATTGGTGCTGGTATCGCCATGATTGGAGCATTTGGAGCCGGTTTAGGAGAAGGTATTGCTGCCGGAAAGGCCTGTGAAGCAGTTGCAAGAAACCCAGAAGCTGAATCTAAAATTCGTGTTATGTTAATCTTGGGTTGTGGAATTGCAGAAACTTCATCAATATACGGTCTAATCGTTTCAATTCTACTTATTTTCATTGGTCCCGGCCTTTCTAAGTAATGGTAACGAACATATGAAAATGGGTAAGGTAGTTAAAAGAACGCTAACTATAAGCTGTTTATCAATTTTTTTGTTCGATATTATTGTTTTTTCATCATCGTGCGTAGATACAAGTGAAATTGTTAATTCACTTTTACCAAATGCATGAGTATTGATCGCCAATATTTTAGCCTCAGTAATTATATTTGCACTTGTTGTGTGAATGGTTTGAAAACCAACAACAAACATGCTTGCAAAAAGAAGACAATTCATAAATGAAGAATTATATAGTGCTGAGCAAGCTAACAGAGAATCATTTATCAAATTATCTGAAGCTGAACAAACAAGAATTAATGCATACTCTGATGCGAAGATGATTATTGAAAACGCTCGAAATGAAGCATACATGGACAAAGAGAACATTCAATCTGAGACAAAGATTTTGGTTAAGAAAATGCTTGAGGATGCCAAGAACAACGGAATAAAATTACAAAACCAAATAAGACAAACAATGAATGATCAGATTTTAGATATAGCAATGACTGCAACTGAAGCTTTATTACAGAAAAAAGTTAATAAGAAAGAAAATGAAAAATTTGTTAAACAAGCCATTGATAATATTAAAGTTTTAGGAGGAGAAGATGATAGATAATAAATCTGCTTACGTCGATTATTTAGTAGGAGTTGCGACCGCCAAGAAACGTTTAAAAGAATATGCTGACTTTGCATCAAAATTCATTTCAATTCTTGACTCAATTCCACTTGTATACAAAGTTATTAGTGATCTAGGAATTAAAAAACAACGTAGAAAATTAATAGTGGCCAATGTTTTGCAAAAAAATATTCCCGTTGATTTTATTTACTTAATTTGAACAATAATTGATTTCAATGAAACCGATAATATCAGAAGAATATTTTTTGATTTTAGAACAGCTTGCGAGGAAAAACTTGGAATATCAGTTATCAAAATTTTTACTCCTTTCCCTTTAACAAAACAACAATTAAGCAACATTACGAACTCATTGGAAAAAGCATTTAAACAAAAAATTAAACCATTATCAATTATTGATAAAACTCTTATTGGTGGTATAAAAATTGAAGGTAAGGATTTTATTTTGGACGAAAGTGTTAAATTCAAAATCGAACAAATAAAAGCAAATAAATACCAAATGGAAGAATTTGACGAGGTAGAAGATGAGTAAACAAACACAATTCGTTTCAGTTATAAAAGCGAAAATTGAAAAATACACTAACTACTCAGAAGTTATTGAAGATGGAAATGTTATTTCAATCTCAGATGGTGTAGCAATCGTTTCCGGTCTAGACAACATCATGTACAACGAACTTGTAAAGTTTGAAAATGGAACATTAGGTATTGCACTAAACTTAAATACTGATTACGTTGGAGTTATCCTTCTTGGAAAACACGAAGATATCCAAGAAAACTCAAAAGTCGTAAGAACAAAGAAAGTGGTATCTGTGCCAGTAGGAGACGAATTAATTGGTCGTGTAATAAACCCTTTAGGAGTCGGTATTGATGGTAAAAAGAAAATAGTTACAAAGAAAACTATGCCAATAGAAAAAACTGCTCCTGGTGTTATGACTCGTGAATCAGTTAATGAACCGTTACAAACAGGTATCTTGGCTATAGATGCTATGTTTCCAATAGGTAAGGGTCAACGTGAATTGATTATTGGCGACAGACAAACAGGAAAAACAACAATTGCACTTGACACTATCATTAATCAAAAAGGCAAGGATGTTAAATGTGTATATGTTGCAATCGGTCAAAAGAATGCGACTGTTTCACAAATCGTTAGAACATTATATGCCAATGAATGTATGTCTTATACAACAGTTGTTTCTGCAACAGCCTCTGATACTACTGCATTGCAATATATTGCTCCTTATTCTGGAATGGCAATTGCAGAGGAATGACTTTCAAATGGAGAAAATGTTTTAATTGTTCTTGATGATTTAACTAAGCACGCCAATGCATATAGAACAATTTCATTATTGTTGCGTAGGCCACCAGGACGTGAAGCGTATCCAGGAGATGTTTTCTACTTACACTCTCGACTTCTTGAACGTGCTTGTAAACTTAATGCAAAATATTCTGGTGGTTCTATAACTGCACTTCCAATTGTAGAAACTCAAGCTAATGACATATCTGCTTATATTCCTACAAATATTATTTCTATTACCGACGGTCAGCTATTCTTGCAATCAGAAGCTTTCAATGAAGGACAGAGACCAGCAATCGACATCAGTTTGTCTGTTTCGCGTGTTGGATCTGCAGCGCAAACTAAAGCAATAAAAAAGAACTCTAATTCTTTAAAATTACAGCTTGCGCAATACAATGACGTAAAATCATTTAGTAAATTTTCATCTGACCTAGATCCGGAAACATTGCTAATCATTGAGCATGGTTCTCGTGTTATGGAAATGATTAAGCAACCAGCGAATAGCCAATACACACAAACTGAAGAAGCGATTATCCTTCAATCTATTTCAACAAAACTAATAAAATTCATACCGATTGAACATATCAAAGAATTTATTTCTGGGTACTTAAAAACTTGTAGAGAAACGATTATGTATAAAGTTATTGAATCAGAAAAAAGGATTGATGATTCTGTAAATGATTCACTATTAAAAACTCTTAAGAAATTCATTAAGCAATATATTGTCAGTATTAGTAAGTATGATATCACAAAATATGGACGTGAGGAGGAGTTAGAATAATATGCAATCTTTAGATTTAATTAAGAAAAGAATTAGCATAGTTAGAGATGTGCAAAAAATTACTTCATCTATGAAGCTAGTTGCTGCTGCAAAGTCCAGAAAATTAATCAACAATTTCGCAAGTACAAAGTCTTTCTACAATGATTTCTATTCAATAATATTTTCTTTGGTTTCTTCAATACCTCAGTCTACATTTAAACGCAGAGCAGAAAACAATAAAAGTAGCAAAGCACTTTGAGTTGTTATTTGTTCATCTCTTGGTTTATGCGGCGGTTTTAATGCGAATATTACACGTGATGTAGTTAACAACATTGGTAACAATGATGATATTATTTTAATCGGTAATAAGGGCGAGGCGTTGCTAAAAGCAAAAGGATTAAAGGAAAGAATAATTCAAGTCATCGATATTTCAGACAGAGAAAGTCAGTATTTAGAAATAATCCCCTTATGTACTTTAATTTCTCAGAAATTTGCTGCTGGTGAATATAAAACAGTTAATATTGAATATACAAGATATATTAATTCATTAAAATCAGTACCAACACACAAAAAGATTTTACCGATAGATAAGGATGTTTTTGTTGATTCAAGTGTTGAAGTTAAATATAAAGATACAATTTTATCTGAAGAAGGAAAAGTAATTCAGTTTGAACCAGGTCCTTTATCCATTCTTGACAATAGTACAATCGTTTTTTTATCAACAGTTATACAAGCCGCTGTTGCCGAATCAAAAGTTTCAGAAAATACAACACGTATGAATAATATGCAAGCAGCTACTGACAACGCGAATGATTTAATAGCGACTTTGACCCTGAAGTATAATAAATTAAGACAAGAACAAATCACTCAAGAAATTAATGAAATAGTTCAAGGAGCCGGCAGTGAGTAAAACAGTTACAGTTAAAAATAATGAGAACACTGATGGCTCAATCAAGCAAATTGTTGGTGCCGTTGTTGATATTAAATTCCCTACTGGTCATTTACCAGCTATTAACGATGCAGTGATAGTCAATCATAATGGTGAGGATGTTATTCTAGAAGTAGCGCAAACAATCGGAGATGAGGTTGTTAGATGTGTTGCTATGAGTTCAACTGATGGTTTATATCGTGGAATGACAGTTAGACAAACTGGCGGGCCAATTTTAGTACCAGTTGGAGACAACATATTAGGTAGAATGTTCAATGTTACTGGAAGTCCAATTGATGAAAAACCTTTTACACCAAAGAAAAAGCTTCCAATCCATAGAGAAGCACCATCATTTATTGATCAATCTAATAAAACAGAAATGCTAGAAACAGGTATTAAAGCAATTGACCTATTAACTCCATTCATGAAGGGCGGAAAAATTGGATTATTCGGCGGAGCCGGAGTAGGAAAAACCGTGCTTGTTCAAGAATTCATACATAACATCGCAATAAATTCAGACGGTTGATCTGTTTTCACTGGTGTAGGAGAAAGAACAAGAGAAGGAAACGATCTATACTACGAAATGATAAATGCAGGTGTATTAGATAAAACAACACTCGTGTTCGGACAAATGAACGAACCGCCAGGAGCACGTATGAGAGTTGCACTTTCAGGTTTAACAATGGCTGAATACTTTAGGGACGTTGAAAAAAAGAATGTACTTTTATTCATTGATAACATTTTCCGTTTCATCCAAGCAGGTAGTGAAGTTTCTTCATTATTGGGAAGAATGCCATCAGAATCTGGATATCAACCAACATTAGCGTATGAAATGGGAAAACTTGAAGAAAGAATTACTTCTACTAATGATGGTTCAATTACTTCAGTTCAAGCAGTTTATGTGCCGGCAGATGATTTTACAGACCCTGCTCCTGCTAATGTTTTCTCACACCTTGATGCTAGAGTTGTGCTTGATAGAAAAATCGCAGCGTTGGGAATATACCCCGCAGTTAACCCATTAGAGTCAACATCGAGATTATTAGATCCGAACATCGTCGGTATTTTGCATTATAGAGTTGCACGTAAGGTAATTGAAACTTTACAAAAATTCGAGCAATTGCAAGATATAATCGCTATTCTAGGATTTGATGAACTATCAGAAGAAGATAAACAAGTTGCTGAAAGAGCTAGAAAACTTAGAAACTTTTTATCGCAATCGTTCTACACCTCTGAAAAGTTTTCAGGAATGCCAGGTGTATCCATTAAATTAGGTGATACAATTGAATCATTCAGAGAAATCGTTGATGGTGAAGTTGATTTTATACCTGAAACATTTTTCTTATTTGCAAGCACCATAGCTGATGTTAAAGATAGATACAACAAATCAATTTCAAAAGATAAAAAAGATGAGGTAAAACACGCCGAAGAGCCAAAGAAAGGTAAGAAGAAATAATGGGTTCTACAGAAGCCAGAAAACTATCAATTCACTTACAGGTTAACACACCAAATGGTTCTTTATTTGAAGATAACGTTTATTCTGTTGAAATTAAAACATCTTCTGGGTACATGAGTATATTACCAAATCACATACCAATGATAGGTTCGATTGTTCCAAGCAAAATTTTTATTATTGATTTAAAAAACAATAAAGTACCAGCTGTTATAAGCGATGGTTTATTTTCTACCGATGGGAAAAAACTTGTAATTGTTACTGACTTTTTTGATTTCACAAAAAATATTACAACAGATGCTATTACTGTTGTTAACACTGCAATAAATAATGCTGTGAAAAATAAGAGCATTAAGGATTTTGATTATCATAAATTCCAAGTTGCTATTGAAGAAAAAATGAACCAAATCAAGAAACTTAGTAAGTAGCACAACTACCCACCTAATTAAAAATAACTATATAATATATATAGTTTAGGCGTCTTTGTATTAAAAGCGAATACATAGCAATGCCTAAGAACTGAAAAGAAGAATTAATATTTACATTGCTAATGGTGACATTTATTGTCATTGGCATGGTTACCTATAACCTAATCATACACCAGGTTGTCGAAAATGGGGATCACTCATTTTGAGATTTTGTTAAAAGCTGATACACAGGAGCATGTATAGCTTTCTTAACCGCCCTTGTTCTTGAATTTTTTATAGTTAGACATATTGTTGCATTGATAGTTTTTAAGGTTATTAAAGTTAATCCTCAAAAACCGATTCATATGATTCTATCAATTGCTTTCGTGACAATGGCAATAATGTGTCCTTTTATGTCATTTGTTGGTACAGTATTAGATGTTGGTTGATCCGGCTTATCGGGAATGGAATTCCTTAATACTTTTTGAAAAAATGTTTGCTTTATAATTCCATTAAACCTTTTAATTGCTGGTCCATTATCAAGGTTGATCTTCTCAAAATTATACAAAGACATTGAAAAGAAGAATATTATTAGGACAGATGAACTAATTTAATTTATATAATTTTATATAAATGAGTATTACAAAAATAATAGCTGATCATCCCGTTTATACCTGCGTAATGGTTTTTGACAAAAAGGTAACAAAAACACTTTTTTGTATCAGAACAAAGGAACCCTTTAAGGGCAAATATAATTTTAATGGTGGAAAAGTAGATAAAGACGAAGAACCATTAGCAAATGCCTATAGAGAAATAGAAGAAGAAACTGGCATAACAAGTGAAGACATAAAATTAAAACTATTGATGACTTTCGAATTCAATTTAGATAACATCAAAATGTATGCATTTGCTGGAATACTTAATAAAGAGGTTGAATTAAAAAAAGAATTAAACGATTTAGAGTGAGTTAGTTTAGAAGATGATTTTTCAAACTCAGATAAGTATGCTGGTAATGGCAATATCGAGACAATGATCGCCGCTTTTTTACAAAATATAGAAAAATTTGAGTAATTATTTATCAGCAAACTTTCTAATATCTAATTCGCTTTTCCTATATTTTCAAACAAACATAACTAAGTGCAGCAATTGTTTTTTACTTGTATAATTAAATTAATACTTTATGTTTATAAAACATAAAGGCGTACTAAGAATATGAAAAAGAGTCCTGGACATGAAAGCAGTTCCAACAAAACAGATATAATACAAATTCCTTATTTATGGAAAAACAATAAATATCTGAATTTTTTTCAAGATAATAGCCAAGATTTAAATTTTCAATATCATAAATTATCATTGTTTAATAGAATTTTTGGCATACCTAAAAAAATAAAGATGCTACATTTAAATTTATGTGGAACAGCATACATAGATAAATTCTTTGTTTGAAGAATTTCTAATTATGTTAAACATGGTGGTAGGCTATTTACAACATTGCACAATAGAATTAAAAAAAATGAATTTAAAAACTATGATAAATTATTAAAACTTTCTGACAAAATACTTATACATTGCGAAGATTCATATGAGGAATTAAAAAAATTAAAAAGTTACAATCTGTTTAAAAGTAGAATTGTTTTAATTCCTCACCCTAATTATTGCAACTATATAAAATATACTAGCAAAAATCATAGATCAATGTTTAATTTTAAAGAAGACGATATAGTTTTCATGTTTCACGGGTTAATTGAAAAAAGAAAGAGAATAGAAAATCTGATTGATATATTTAAAAATATAAACAATAATAATATTCACTTGCTAATCGTCGGAAATGTTACTTTTTTTAAGAAAGCATATGCTAAGAAATTAGCCGCTTTAATGAAAGGCATACCAAATATCCATTATAGATATGGTTACATAAAGGACGAAGAATTCAATTCATGGTTTAATACATCGGACATTGAAATATTTACGCCAAATGTAAATCACCAATTAAATTCAGCGTCAATTATGTATTCGCTTTCCAATAAAAAAACATTTATATCTCCAGATTTTGGAACCGTAAATTCTTTTAAAGACAAAACGTTCTTTTTTCATTTCGATTCAACATCAAATAACTTGCATGATAGTATTATTGAAATCGTAAATAATATAGCGAAAAATTACAATAGAAAAAAATTATTACAAATGGGAGAGAAAGCATATGAGTATGTTAGCAAACACAACTCTATTGAATTATTTATCTCGGAGCTTAAAGAGTTTTATAAATAATTGTAATTTTTAATTATATTAAACAAATTATTTAAAATATACTCAGTGTTATAATTTATATATGGCTATCATATACATAAAATATGGTGAATTGACACTTAAAGGAAAAAATAAAATGTCCTTTATCAACTGCTTATTTAAAAATATTAAAAAATCATTGGTAGATTTTTCAGATATTGTTTGCGAAAAGCATTATGATTCAACAACGATAAGCGGCTATGATGAATCACAACAAGAGGAAATTGTTAACGTTTTAAAACGTGTTCCCGGCATCTCATTAATCTTGATCGGTTACATTTCCGACAGAAAGATTGATGTTCTTGCTGAAAATATTATTCAAAAGCTCAATGATTATAATGAACCTACAACTTTTAAATTCGAAACTAAAAGACAAGATAAAGCATTTGAGCTTAATTCTATGCAGATAAGCGAACAATTGGGTGGATACGTGCTTAGAGCGAAACCAAATTTTGCAGTAGATGTCCATAAGCCTAAAATTAAAATAACTGTTGAAATAAGAAGGGACGATGCTATATATTACTTGCGAAGAATAAAAGGGTTAGGTGGATTCCCCGTAGGGATAAACGGAAGAATACTTGTACTCATTTCCGGAGGAATAGATTCTCCTGTTGCTTCGCACCTAATTATTAAGAAAGGTTTTCATGTTGATTATCTTACATTCATTACTCCACCACATACAAATATCGGCGCATTAGAAAAAGTTAGAACATTAATCAAAAAAGTAACACTTGACGGGAAAATAGAAAAGCCTAAACTCTACATATGTGAGTTTACCAATCTACAACATGAATTAGCACATATTTCTAATAAGTCTTACCAAATAACTTTAATGCGACGATATTTCTTTAGAATAGCTAGAGATTTGGCTATTAAGAATAAGTACGATGCAATAGCAACGGGTGAATCAAGTGGACAAGTTGCAAGCCAAACTGTTGAGAGCATGAGTGCCATTCAAGATGCAATAGGTGGTTTTCTAGTAATGAGACCATTACTAGCGTATGATAAAAATGAAATAATTGATATCGCACGAACTATTGATACATATGAGACATCTATTATACCATTCGAGGATTGTTGTTCATTATTCGTTCCACAAAATCCAGCAACTAAACCAACAATTAGAACAGCAATAAAATTAGAAAGCGAATTGGAATTTGCTGATGGTGTATATAAACAAATATTCGATAAAATTAAAAGTGAGTAGCATCAGCTTTTTCCGCGTGGTGGGAAGAAAGATGACTAAAATCTTTTACCTAACTTAATAAATAATTATTAACGATCTTCGTAAATCAAACCGTAAATTAGATTTGGAATAACGGTGATGTGAATGCTTATACCCAATCCAAGAACAGTTAATGTTTCATATTTATTAATTGCTTCAACAGAGCTACCAAGATTTAAGAAAATGATTAGAGCTAAAAAAGCTAATAGTGTCAATGAAGGAAAGAAAAATGATAGTGCAGTGTTTCTATTTGTACAAGTAAGTACAAGTCCTATTAGTAATGGAACCAAAACACCTGTTGAACCAAAGTCCTTTATAAAGAAATCTGCATCAAAATCAGTATTTCCTGTTGTTCCTGTTACATAAGCTATTACGGAAACTCCAAGCACATATGCGGATAATCCAAGACAAACTAAATTGAAGATAAATCCAGATAAGTGTCTTTGAGAATATTGCTCAGCGCAAAGAATAATTTGTGTTAATAATACTAAGGCTGTTAGGGCGATATATGGAATCATATCATCCTTTGTTATTATGGTATCTTCATTTAAATTAAGTCTCATCACTGTTGAGAACGAATATACTATTCCTGCGAAAACCAAAACTAAACCAACTATTACTCCTAATACAACACTTAACTTTAATTCATCGCTAATTCTTAAACCTACATATCAAAAAATAAAACCAATAATCATCACAAGCGATGAAATTTCTCGTAAGTAGATGAAAGCATCATCAACCTTAGATAAATCATTATGGCAGCTCAACAACGCGATATATGAAATAAGCGTTAAAAAGATTGAAAGAATGATGATTGAAAAACCTATACCTTTAGCTTTATTCATAATAATAAAATTATTATAGTATAAAACGTATGGTTTTACAACCATACATGTTGTTTAATAAATGACCATATTATGTTGTTTAATAAATGACCATATTATGTTGTCAAAATTAGTGGACAAATTAGAGACAAATAGGGGAATATTTTTTTATTAAAAACCATATAGTAATTTTATGAGCAAGTATAAAATTACTGAATCAACGCATAATCCTGTAAAAGTTGGTGATACTATTAATATGGAAGCTATTAAAACGGGGCCTAGTAAAAAGGGTTCTTCTAAAAAACCTTCAAAACTTGATTTGATACTTAATAAAGTAGATGTTTTAGGCGAGAAGGTAGAGCAAATTAGTGTGAAGGTAGAAGTACTTAACGAGAAGGTAGAACGACTTGATGAGAGGGTAGAACGACTTGAAGGGAAGGTAGAACGACTTGATGAGGATATGAAAGTAGTGAAGGAAGAATTAAAAGAGCATAAGGCTATTTTTGAACGCAACAATTTAAAATAGTTTAAAAGTTCTTCTTAACAAAAAAATATTGGTTCTATTTTCTATCGCCTTTAAAATTCATTGATCATTTGATTTCATCAACGGATTTTGGTTTGTTATTAATTGCTTTAGATATGTCACCATTTTCAACAATAATAATCTTGGTCGCAAGTTCAGCAATAATTGGGTTATGCGTTACAATAATAACTGTTGTTTTATATTTCTTATTTATATCTACAAGCATTTGCATTATTTGCTTGCTCATTTTCTCATCAATCGCACCAGTTGGTTCATCGGCAAATATAATTCTTGGGTTCTTGGCAACACTTCTTGCGATTGACACACGTTGTTGTTGACCACCAGATAATTCGTAAGGCATTTTGTTTTTAAAATCAAAGATTCCTAAATCCTTAAGAACGGTATCAATATCAAGTCTTTGAGATTTATCACTTTGCAAGCTTGAACCTATTTCAACATTTTCTCTAACAGTTAGGTTCGGAAGTAAGCCATATTGTTGAAATATGTATCCAACATTATCTTTTCTAAACTTAGTTAATTCATTACTTGTCAAATTTACCAAGCTAGTTCCACATACATCAACCTGTCCATATGTTGCACTATCCATACCTGAAATGATGTTTAGCAAAGTGGTTTTACCACTACCAGAAGGTCCTAAAATAACTGCAAACTCACCTTTCATAATTTTAAGGTTGATACCTTCAAGAACTTTAAAAGAAATAGATTTGTTGTAATAGTACTTACAAACATTAGAAAGATTAATAGAAGTATTGTCATCCTTTAACTCAACAACGGTTTTCTTATGTTTGTTAAGTTTGTTTATATATTTAGAATGAAACTTACTCAATCAGCTTTCTTTATAATCATTGATCAATATATTTAAAGCATTAATTCTTTGTTCGTGTTTAAAAATTAAATCTTTATTAGCATTCTCTTTTTCTTTTGTACTTTTATAATAAGCGATAGCTGCTTCAGAAGTTGCTATCTTCTTATTACATCTAACAACCTTTAAAATTAAAGAATGTGGATATGGTAATGTTTTATTATCACCATTCTTTTCAATCAACTGGATATATTCATATATACCAGATGCTTCTTGAAGATTAATATTAGCGTTTTTAACAGCTTTATTGAAATCAATTTTGAGTTTATTGTTGTCGTGAATAAGTTTCTTATTTTGTGCAGCAGCTTTAGACGTATATTCTGCATATACATTTCTAATTGAATTTTTGTTGTTTGTTGTTTTAGTTTTCATTATAATTTTTTCATCCTTTCAACTAGTGTTTCATTTTTAAGGGAATATAGTCCGACAAAGCCTGAAACTACGAACATTGATAACATAATTAGTATACTATAGCAACCTCCAGTTATGGTTAGTGTAGAAGTAAGATATATTCCTGCGCCATTGAAAACAATTTCACTGAAAATGGCGATTATTCCCATACCTAGTGGGATAGAAATTGCTAAACTTATTAACACGACAGGGACATAGATAAATAGGAAAGATAAGATATTTTTACCATCAGTATATCCTAGTGCTTTCATAATGGAAGCAAGATTTTTATTATCTCCAATAACCATTAATGAAATCAATAATGTGATTAATAGTGACATCAAAATGATGATTGATAAAACTGTATATTCGATACCAGATATTGTATCTGATAAATTTTTAAATACTAATGCTGTTGAATCACGGTCAAGCGCATTTTGTACCATTGAAACATAAGATGTTTCTCCAAATAATTCTTGTTGCAATAAAACAAATTGTTCAATCAAGTTACCGTGATCACTGGCCGTACATCATGTGGTATCAGCTGCCCTTTGTTGATATGTTTTTTCTCAGTGTGTTTTTCAAGCATCATATATTCAGTTGCCAAGGTCAGTATTATTTTCATTGTCCGCTCCATTTCATAAGCCCAACATTTGCGAAGCAATTTGTAAATTTGCACCAGCTGATAAAATTTCATCTAATGTATCATCAGATATTTTTGCACTTCCTGGATACAATCCACTTGGTGAATATAATGGAATTCTATTTCCAATCATTGTTCCACCAAGAGCACTCTTTGTAAACAAACCATTAAAACCATATGGTGTTGCATCATTATTAAATGCTGAACGATCTGAAAGGTCGACTAAATCATCCTGTGTTTGATCAGATGTTACGGTTCTTTCGTAATCATTTGATTCACGTTGTGTTGACCCATAACATGCTCTTTGTGATTCGGCATATGAACCACCACCTGTAAGTGAATTTAGAGCCGTCGTTACATATGCTGTGTCAGCAGAGGCAGCGTCCTTTTGTCGTGGGTAATACGAATGCGGTTCAATGACAACGCCTCCATCATCTAAATGGGATTTTAAGCCTATTATCACATTAGCTCAGTCTTGTGAAATAAAATATTCCTCACCTTCAGCTGAAGTGTTGATGCCTACAACGTTAAATGTTTGATTAACCGATGTGTCTTCTCCCTTAATTTGACCATCAAACCTATTTGCAGTGTTATCAATGTTGAAAGAAATAGTACTTCCAACATTTAGATGATATTTGTGTGCAGCATAAGCATTAATAATAATTTTAGGGTTGCCATTAACTGTATCATTATCCAATAATGAATTGATAACATGTCCTTTTTTATTAACTAGTTTAACGTATTCAGAACCGTTCTGAATACCTATTACACGTACTTTAGAACCGTTCTTCTTATTAACGTTAGCATCTAGGTATGTATAAACCTCGTCATCATCATGTAATGCAACACTGTTATATGAGACATAGTATGAATAGTCTGTTGCCCTTATACCAACTCCATCGCTGTTATGCAATGTTGTATTATGATACTCAGCCGATACGTCATTGTAGTTTAGTTTAGGGAATTCCTGCGGAGAAAAGTCAATATTTTTGATGTTAGGCAAGTCTAAATCAGAATTCATTGCAATCATTGATGGAATGAATGAATTAGATAGTCCCACCATTGTAGCAGCTCCGCTGTCTATTTTAAAGTTGCCCGTTCAGTCGCTTCAGTTAGTGGCAATTTGTTTGCCATCCTTATCAACTGGTACTATATATCCATGATTAAATTGTTGCAGTGGATCTCCAGTTTCGTTGTTAAGTCAATCGTCTAATGCTCAATTTGGTTGGTCTGTCCCATCATTGACGTATGGACTGATAAATGGTGTTTCATCATGAATTCATTTGGCGTTTAATTTTCATCCAGCTGCATTAACTATTGCTTGGTCTTTAGCATTGATTAAGTTGGATTGGTTCTCTGGCATCAATGCTATTGCAATGTTTCACGGGTCTGTTTTAGCACTTCCTACACCAACTGTAAAATTCATACAGTTCATATCAAGGAATTTATTCTTAAGATATTGAAGATCAGTATATTGACCACCGCCATCTGGAGCCATTGGAAATATTAGATTCTGGTGGTAGAAATCAGTGTATGCACCATCTTCGAAATTTTGTGTTGGTAATAAGTTATTGTGAATTGGTAATAGTGAAGAAAGAATGAATTCATTGTAATATTCCTTGGTGATATCGTAGTCAGCTGGATGCTTGCCATCAGCCATAACATCAGCATATCCTGTATCGGGTTTAGAAGTGTCGGGTGGAGTATGGTTTACATAATTATATGTTCCCGGCATAAATGATTTATCTTGTCCATCTGCATTACCTATGTCTTTATTAACATCTAGAAGTCCTGCATCCCCATAGTCATTGGCGGGCGTAGGTATATATTGACCACCTTGGTTGGTTGGTGTATATAAATCCACAGCATAAGAATAATTTCTTGAGTTAAATGTATTATTCTCGGCTTGCCTGAATTTGCCAATATTAGCAAATGAAAACATTAATGAAGAAGCCGTTAGTGTCGATGACAAACATAAGATGAAAAGTCGAGTTAATGAATTAAAAGCAACTGACACTCTGAATCGCGAAAGGACACCTACCTTCTTAAAAGGTTTATTAACTCATTTTTGAACGATATTAACTTTATACTCAGAACCGCTTTTCATCAATTCTACTGTATTAATTCTAATAATATATCAGGCAGTTATGAAGGTGACAATACTAAAGAATATGAATGGCAGTAGTATTGATACTATAAATGGAATAACACTGAAGGCAACAGTAGTTGTTGGTATCATTCAATAACTACTAAACAAACCTAAAGCAGGAAGTTGTAGGAACAAACCAAATATATAACCAGAAACACCACCTATCACAGTAGGAATTAGAGCGAATGGCAATAATGAAGCAGCTATTGAACGTTTTCTAATACCGTTTGCTCTCATAATTCCAATTGTTTGACGGTCGCTAGAAATATAACGAGAAATAACGATAGTCGTGATTAATAAAGAAAGCAACATTACAAAAATAGTCATTGCATAATCAACTATGTTTATTTTTTTAATTAATGATGGTATGTATGCTATTCTAAATGCAGCTGCATTTAAGTAATTAGAGGTGTCATTATATAAATATGCAGCTCTTGTTCCAGCTGGAAAACTCATATTCGTCGCAGATCATTTATTAATTTCATTAACTATAGTAGTTGCTTTATAACCATTGCTAACTTTTCCAACAATATATTTTTCTGTTGGACAAGTTTGGAATGATTCTCTAGTTCTTTCATAACCAGAGGAATTGGAAAAGAAAATACATTCTTTATCTGGGTTTGGATTTGGTTTAGAGATTGAAACGATTGGATAAATAAAGTCTCCTGTGATTCCAGAACCTAATATGATATATGGCATACCACCACCCACAACAATTTTATTGCTGTCACTAACGCTATTTAAGAAAGTGTCAATTTGACCGGGAGTTAAGGTATTAAAAAAACTAGCTAAATCTTGTTTATTTTTTGGAGTACCACCTGTTCAGTTCGGGTTAATGTCTGTATATTTGTCAAATTTTTGATAATTAAAAATAGAAAGATTATGAGATCTTAAATATTCCGGTGACACAACGGCAAAGGCTGATGTTCAATTGGAAAGTGTTGCTTCTGATGGAGCTGTTCCATATCATGATAATGTAATTCTATACTGACGGTTAAATAAAGTTTCAGATTCTGAACCGACCGGTGTTTGCTTTTCATAATAACGGGTATAGTTGGTAATATATGCAGCATTTCCTCAATTACTCTCATTTGCTAATACATCAAACATTGCTTGATCATTTTCATCAGTAAGAGTTGCGATATCCAAAATTTTGAATTTGTTTATCGCTGTTTGGTCGATTGTTGCTCAATCCTTTCCTGCCGCCATAGGAACTTGATATTTAAGTGCTGCTAACATATCATCATATGAAACACCATTTGGTGCAAATTCATTGTTCTCATATATGTTTTCACCAACTTGTTTACCTGAATAATTAAACAAATACATTTTATCAATTGTATCAGATGGACTTGTCTCAACGTTCTTGTAATAGATTCCGTCTGGTGATTGATTTATATCAATAGAACGATATCGACGATAGTTAAGTTCATCTGTATGTGTATCAAGATATTCTGTTTGTAGTGCAGTATCATCATCTTGAATGAAAGAATAAAGTTGATTGATGACACTGTTTAATTTATTGTTAATGGCTAAATGATCAGCCTTATATACAACGTCTTCTGTAATTGCTTGATAGGTTCATGTAGAAGTGTAAGAAGGGTCATCCCTATAAGCTAATGCGCTTCCGCTAGTAACTTGTATTGTTGGAAATAACAAACTCTGAATTAAATCACTGTGTTCTGTTGGCGTTGTAGTAAAATCATAATTCTTGTAGTCATTTCACAAACTAAGCATTGCATCACCGCTGCTGCAAAGAGATGGATCGAATTCAAGTAAGTAGGTTCGTGTATATGATGAACCTGAACCATCTTGAACTGGTCATGGAACGGTATGATCATCACTAGATAAACCCATATAATCATTGATATCAGCATATTCGGTATTTAACGATTCATTACCAGCCCATGTGTTATCCTTGCTATCAACTTTATCATATGTCTTGTATGCAGGATTTCCTAATGAGTATTGTTCAGAAACAGTAAAGTCATGAAGATTACTTTGTCTAGAAATGTTATCATACGTTGATGTAACATTCTTCGTCGTCGAAGATAATAGTGTGAATATTCCAATTGTTAGAAACACTAAGAATGTTAGGGCAACCATTACGGTTTTATTACTGCCCAAACTACGAAGGGTATTCTTAAAAAGATTCTTCATATAATATTTTTATTATAGTAGATTATGAAAAAAGCATATATTTATGATTCCTTGAGCGGAAACAAAAAACCATTAACCAAAACTGACGTACAGTTGTACGTTTGCGGCCCGACTGTTTACAACCATGTTCACATCGGAAACATTAGACCGCTAATTACTTTTGACGCTTTCTATAGATTCTTATTAAAGGATGGCTATAAGGTTCAATATCTGCATAATCTAACTGATATTGATGATAAAATCATTAACCGTGCAGAAGAAGAAAATAAAAGTGAACATGAAGTATCAGAGTTTTATATTAAGGCTTACAAACAAATAATGAAAAGTTTAGGTATCAAACAAATGACAATGATGCCGAAAGTTTCAACAAACATTAAAAGCATTATTCAGTATGTTGACCGCCTTATTAAAAAAGGTGCAGGATATGTCACACCAAATGGTGATGTATATTTTTCTATCGATAAAGTTAAAAATATATATGGAACTTTATCTAAACAAAAGATTGACCAGCTTTTAAATGACGTAAGAAAAGAAGCTAAGGGCGATAAGAAGAACAAATTGGATTTTGCTTTATGAAAACAAACAGACAAGGGTTTATCATGGAAATCTCCATGAAATGATAAAGGTAGACCTGGATGACATACTGAGTGTGCATTATTTATAAATAAATATATGGGTGACACAATCACAATACATGGAGGTGGAATTGATTTAAAGTTTCCTCACCATGAAAATGAAAATGCACAAAACTATGCTTTAATTGGAAAACCTATTGCTGAGTTATGAATGCATTCTGGTCACATCAATGTTAACAATGTAAAAATGTCTAAGTCTTTAAACAATTTTATTTTGGCTAAAGATTTAATTGCTAAATATGGTTCAAATGCTATTAGATGATTTATGTATCAGACAAAATATGAAAACCCTGTTAATTTCTCTGATGAACTTCTTAATGCTTCTGCAAATGAAATTGAAAAAATAACAAATCATATTGGAAATGCTATAGTTCAACTTAAACTTGGTGGTATTTCTATCGCTACAACTAATGGTAAAATGTCAGCAGAATTTATAAAAGCTATGGAAAATGACCTTGACTTCCCTTTAGCTGTAAGTGAAATATGAAGACAAGTAAAATCATTGCCCGATTTAATCAAGAATAAAAAGTATAAAGAAACAAAAGAAGTTATAAATAACTTATTTGCTGAATTTGACGTTCTTGGTCTATCATTTAATAGTAAATTAGATGCTAAGACTTTATCATTAATAACAAAATGAAAGAAAGCATTGAGTACAAAAGACTATAAAACAGCTGATAGCATAAGAAATAAATTAATTAAATAATATGCAAAAATTATTTGGAAAAAAGGCATTATTAGATAATTTAGATTCAAATAATATTGTCGAAGTAAAATTGATTAACCAAGATAAAAATATAATTTCTAAATTAAATTCTAAAAATATTAAATATTCGATTGTTGATAAATCATTTTTTAAAGAATTTGAAAAAGAATTAAATCATCAAGGAATCATAACATACATTAAAAGTAATTCTAAGTATTCATCGTTAGAGGAGTTTTTGTCTGTTGAACATAAAAAGTCATTGATACTTATTGTAGATTCTATTGAAGATCCATATAACTTCGGTGCAATACTTAGAACTTCTGATGCTATGGGCGTTGATGCTGTTATTTACAAAAAAGATAATCAGGTGCAAATTAATGACTATGTCATTAAAAGTTCAATGGGCGCAATTAACAACATAAATCTATTTAAGGTAACCAATTTAGCAACATGTTTAGAAAAAATTAAAGCAAGCGGATATTGAGTTTATTCATCTGCTTTATCGACAAATTCTGTTTCCTACAATAGCCTTGATTACGATGATAAAACTGTTCTAGTTGTTGGAAATGAAAATAAAGGCATATCAAAGATAGTTTTGGACAATTCTGATTTTATTGTTAATATACCAATGCACGGTAAAGTACAGTCATTAAATGTTTCTGTTGCCACCGGCATTTTACTTTCAAGAATTAAAAATAAGTAGTGGACTACGCTAGTGCTGATTAAGGTTTATGTATATAAATTAAAATTCTGCTTGACTCAACTTTCTTAAACATTAAACTTAAAATAAACAACATCGCCATCCTTCATTAAATAGTCCTTACCTTCAAGTCTAAGTTTTCCGTGTTCTTTAACAGAATTTTCTGTTTTGAACTCAACTAAATCACTCCAATTCATAACTTCTGCTTTTATAAATCCTTTTTCAAAATCACTGTGAATAATACCGGCACATTGAGGAGCTGTCATTCCTTTTTTAAAAGTCCACGCTTTTGTTTCATCTTTCCCAAATGTGAAATATGTTTCGAGTCCTAATAAATCATATGTTGCCTTAGTAATTGAATTTAATCCAGTTTCTTTCAATCCCATGTCTTCCATGAAAATAACCTTATCGTCGTCACTTAATTGTGATATTTCAAATTCAATTGAAACAGATACCGGAATTACTTTATTCTTTGAATTTGATTCGATATGTTTTTTAAAATCAGAATAATATTTATTTGAAAGTGGATTCGAAACATCGGCTTCATCAATATTAGCAATAAATAGAACTGGTTTAATTGTCAATAAGTTATAGTTCCTTATATATACGTACTCTTCTTCTGAATAATCGCTTCTATTAAGCATCTCATTATTTCTAAGTTTTGCTAATATTTTCTGACATATACCCATTTCAAAGGCAGACGGTTTATCACCAGACTTTGCTTTTTGTCCAATCTTAGCATGTCTTTTCTCTACAGTATCTAGATCAGCCATAATTAATTCAAGATTTATTATTTCTGTATCTCTGATTGGATCTACATCGTCATAAACATGAGTAATATTTTTGTCAGAGAAACATCTTACTACGTGACAAATTGCATCTACTTCTCTAATGTTTGCCAAGAATTGATTTCCTAGACCTTCGCCCTTGCTTGCGCCTTTTACTAAACCAGCAATATCAACAAATGTAAATAAAGCAGATGTTAACTTTAATGGAGAGATCAACTTACCAAGTTCAATTAATCTGTTATCAGGAACCTTAACCATACCAACATTTGGTTCAATTGTGGCGAAAGGGTAATTGGCTGCTTCAACACTTGAATTTGTAATAGTGTTAAAAAGTGTTGACTTTCCAACATTAGGCAATCCTACTATACCGGCAGACAATCCCATACTTAAAAGTTATTCAGGAATAATTTCTTCGTCGTCAACTTCTTCGAAACCTTCAAGTGGTTTTTTGTTGTGCTTAGGATTTTCTTCATCTCCATTAGAGAAATCATCTTCAGCTTCAACCTCAGTGATTGAATCAATTGATTGAACTGCATTCTTTGATTCTTTTTCGTCTTCTGTGATTTCTTCGAAATCATAAAGTTTATTAGATAAATCAGCTTGTTCTTTTCTTGTAAGATAATCTCTTAGAAGTCATTTGTTTTGTCCAGCATAAACAAATCTAGGGTCTTGTAATAAATCAGTGTAAAATTGAGAAATAAGTTCTTTCTTTAAGTCGATAGATAAATCTGCTTCTTTTGAAACTCATCCTCAAGCATCTTTAAATGAAAATTCTCCTTTTCCTACATTAGCTTTTGCATATGTGTAAGCTATTTCAATTAAATTTCTCTTAGTCATATAAATATTATATGCAAAAATATAGAAGGCCTGCAAAATAGAAGACTATGCTAACATTTATTTTTTAATCATTAGTGCGATATTAAAAACAATGTTTTATATATTAATTACTTCAAATTCGTATGACGTATAAACGTTATATGTAGTTGAATTAAAATAATCTTCATAAGAAGCAAAAAATGAAATATGATAAACATCGGCCGGAAGAGCATCGCCTGCATCTCACGTGAATTTTAGAATTCCATCTGCTAACGGATCACTTGTTGGGGTAAGATAAGCGGTATTAGCAGTTGGTTTAAAATTTCTTGCTTTTAAAATATCGGCATTACCCGGATTGTTGTCGCTAGTTATCTTATTCATACTGTGAGCATGTTCACCACAATCCAAATATTGATTATAAGGTAGTTGTGACTGATCAAAATACATTTTAAAACTTCCGTTAGAGCATATGTGTTCTCCATCTTCTGAAAGTTCCTTATCAATACCATTTTGTTTTGTTCCAGCAAGGTTTAATTCGGATCTAAAAGCCAATGTAAAGTTAGCTTCAGCTTTAATTATTGAATTAATAGAAGCATATAGTTTCAAGCTGAATTGGTCACCCGAAATAACAGGATCGCTGCCAAGTGGCACAGCCCAATTAAGAGTGCCAATACCGCTCTCTACATCATAAGTCAAAGTAAAGTCAAGGTAAGTATTATCATGAGTTTGAGAACCAACAGTTAAAACACTATATGTTACATTGGCTTTAGGGTCCGATTTTTCAACATCAAAGTAAACTTGTGCACTAGTATCTGAATCACCAGCACCGACAATTGAATCGAGATTCTTAATACTAACGGTAGATGGTGTGCTATCATTACAAGAAATTAAAGGTAAGGCAACTAAACCGGATGTTATGATTAATGGGGCAAAAATTATATGTTTGAACTTCATACCGAAATTATAAGTTTAAAACGGTATTTGCCAAATAAAGAAATTCATTATAAATAATGTTTAATGGAATACGAAACACACTACACACAAGCTAATATTTGTTTTTTAATATAAAAAAGTGTTATAATAAAGACAGGTAGCATCGCATGATATCTGCTCAGCTCCTAATTGGTGTGGTTCTCCATTACGACTCGTATAAAATCCACAAGCACGTAGCAATACGTGCTTTTTTATTGTTTGCGACAGATTGCGGACTACCTAAAATTAAATAATGTTCAAAAAAATAAAATCAATAAAAATTAAACGCGAAGCAAAGCGTACTAGTTTTTTAAATAATCAACTAATTGAAAAAAATAAAATACTAGATCAAAAAATTAAAGAATACGAAACAAAATTAGAAACAGTTTCTGGATTAAAAAGTGAAGACATTCGTAATGAATTAACAGCACTAATAGATAAAGAACTATTATCTTATAAAAATAAACAAATAAATGACATAACTAATGAAGTAAAAGAAAACTCTTCAAAAATTTCTCATGAAATTCTTTTAAATACGATGGAATCAATGGCAGAAAGTATTGCAAAAGATAAGACAACTTATGTTGTAGATTTGCCACCCGCTATTGCTGAAGCATTTAAAAGCAAAATCATTGGTAGAAGTGGTTCAGCAATAAAGGAATTCGAATCTCTAACAGGTGTAGATTTAATTATTTCTGAGAAAGGAAATCCAACGCTTACAATTTCATCATTCAACCCAATACGTAGGCACTTAGCAAAAGAAGTGTTGGAACAATTGGCTGCTGCAAGAAATGTAGATATTGTTGCAATTAAAGCCGTTTATGCACAAAAAGTAAAAGAGCAAGAAGAAAGGTTTATCGAAATCGGTAGAGATACAATAGAAAACAAACTACAGATTCCTAATATCTCTAGCGATTTATACCCTATAATCGGTAGACTTTCTTTACGTACTAGCTATGGACAAAATGTTTTATCACATTCAATTGAAACAGCTAAAATTTGTAAGTTAATTGCTGGTGAACTAGGTTTAGATCAGTCAATAGCTTTAAAGGTCGGTTTCTTTCATGATATAGGTAAAGCTGTTGATTTCGAAAACGATAATGACCATGTTGAGCAAGGAAAAGAAATTGCAAAGAAATATAAACTTGGAGAGTATGTTTATGATGGTATTGCTACGCATCATAATTATGACAAACCGCAATTTATTTACTCGTCTATTATTAAGGTTGCAGATATAATTTCTGCGGGCAGACCGGGTAGCAGAATTGAACATTCTGGTAATTTATTTCAACGTAATAAAGAAATGGAAAAAATATGTACAGAAATTCCTGGTGTTGAGAAAGCATTTGTTCTACGTTCTGGAAAGAATTTAATGGTTTATGTAGAACCAAGTAAAATAAGTGATTCGGAACTTAATCAATTGGCTTACTCAATAAAACAAAAACTAAATGATAACCAAAATACTAGAACAGCAAATCCTGAAATTTCTATAATAAGGACAACAACCTTTACACATAAATAAAGATAAGGACAACAACCTTTACACATAAATAAAGATAAGGATTGCAACTGCATGGAAAATTGTTCCAAGCATTGTAAAAATATGTCACACAAAGTGAAAGTAAAATACTTTAGGTATTGCATAAAATACAACTCCTAATGTGTAGCATAGACCTCCAGTCAATATCAATCAAAAGAAAACAACATTGAATCTATAGATATCTCCTATAAACATCATTGCACTTCATCCAAGAATTAAATATAGTGCAACATGTAATCAATGATACTTTTTTATCCAAATAGATTGGAATGTTATTCCAATAATTATGACAATTCATTGGATAATAAATATTCATATTCCTGCACTTAGTCCTCCTCAAACATGATTGTTTATAGAAGATAAATTTAATAATATTGGAGCATATGTTCCACCTATTAATAAATAAATGGATAAGTGGTCAAGCCTTTTAAAAACTGACCACTTAGCCTTGCCATTACCTAATGCATGATATATGCAACTAAATATATACAATAATGTTACAGAAAAACCATAAATAATAGCGCCAGATAATTTGTATGGATTATATCCAGATCTGATAATCAGAGTTAGTAAAACAGCTATTCCGAAGAGAACCATTATCCCATGTGATATTGAGTTAGCTATTTCTTCCCCGACCGTTTGATTTTTAGTCAGTTTCATAAAGTTTATTATAAATTCATTATTCCAATAGGTTTATAAAGTTTAGATTTACTAAGAATAGTTAATGGTCATTCTCAAAAATTACTACATTTATGTGATATATTTCGTATATTATTAACATGACTACTATTTATTTTGTTAGACATGGACAAACAGATTATAATTTTGAAAGATGTTTGTATGGTTCAACAGATGTTCCAATAAATACAACTGGTGAAGCACAGGCTGAAAGCGCTGCATTAAAACTTAAAGAAATTAAGTTTGATAAAATATATTGTTCTACAATGAAAAGAGCTCAACAAACATGTGCAATAATAAATCAATTTCATAATTTAGAAATTATCTCAAATAAAGATATTGTTGAGAGAGCTTATGGTGAATATGAAGGTGTTTTAGAAAGTTCTATTCCTAACATTCAAAAATGAAAATTAGATAGTTGAAGCTTTGCATTGAACATCGAATATGAGAATGGTGTTGAAAATATAACTCATTTAAAAGATAGAGTGTGGAAAGCACTTGAACAAATAATAAAAGATAATGATGGTAAAACTATTCTTATCGTTGCTCATTGTGGAGTCGGTCGTGTTCTTAGAGCGTATTTTAATGGTATACCAGAAGACGGAAACATAAACTCATATAGATTAGCTAACGGCGATATTTGAAAGTACACAAAATAAATAGTACTTTACTTTTTTATTAAACTTCTTTTAGATTAAGTTAAGGACAGAATTAACATCCTATCTCTTTAGCAATTTCATTTGAAAAATCTTTTTGAATTACAGTTCATGCAACATCAATTCCAGTTGAAATTACGCCAACTATAATTCCGGCAATTGAACTAGCCTTTGCTATATCATCAATTTTTGCAGATTCAAATGTCTTTTCAATTTCACGAGGAATTATAACATTATTAATTTCTTTAATTTGATCCATATTATAGTTAATAACATTCATGACTTGTTCATCGTTTCAAATGGGGTTGAGAGGTATTTGAGCATTTAGATGGTATATGTACTCTTCATTTCACATTGTATAATTGTCAACGCAGTCTTGAAGTGAAGCAAGTCTATAGCCGTTTGCGTAACCTATATAATCTAAAATTGCGTTACGGAAAAGCATGAAAGTAACATTACCTGCAACTGATAAAGAAAAGCCGGTAAATGCGATAGCCATTCATTTTTGAGTGAAATCAGAGAAGACACTTAAATCTATAGGAGCAGAAGAGAAATCTCCATCTTTTGCTAAATTATTTAACAATGAAGATAAATCAGATGCATATGTATCTGAAAAATTTTGCGCATCAGTTATTACAGCTTCAGCAGATTGAACGAATCCGCCAAATGTTGTTGGATTATTGAATTTATTGATGTCATCTTGTAAATTACTTAAATCAGAAACAATATTTGTAGAATCAATAAAATTGTTTAGTGCTTCAAGATCTTTAACATCTTTGCTAATTTTCTTAGCATTTACATAGCCATATGCAGAAGAAAATCCACATGAGATACCATTAGCAAAATCTGCAGCAGATAAAGCGGTCATAATAGCACCTAGTGCATAGTCTTGTGTCATGAAATTAGCAACTGCAGCAGCAGCTTCAACTCCAGCAATAACAGTGAAAGCCGCAGACAATGTAGTTTCAGCAACTGAATATCCTATTAATCAATCATGATATTTATTAATTGAGTTAATAGCATCTTGATATGAATCTTTTTGTAAAGTTTCAATTCCTTGTTGAATATTATTGTTATTTGCTATAGTGGCAGCTAAATTTAAATCAGCTAATGTGTCTTTGTCTCAATATAAAGAGAATCTATTGTGGTCACACATTTCTGTTCCATATGCATAAATTTGAGTTATTTGGTCACCCTTCATCAGATATTCTTTACCTGAATTAGTTTTTCAGTACATGTCTAAATCAACATATGGATCATCAATAGAAATATTGATTTTTCCAACCTTAGCAACTACGCGTCCTTCAGGGATACCGAAATTAGTCATATAAGAATTTGCTGCTGAAGTAGTATCAGTCAAAGACATATTTGGGTCAATTCCGATAAAATATTGACTACTAACTTGACAAATATGATTTGTTATATCGTCAGGAAGTTCATCTCCAACACTGTAATTAAAGTTTGCGGCATTTCCATAAGTAGCATATCAAGTGTCATTCTGGCTTAGAGCAGCAGAATCGAAAGGGACATATTGGTTAGTGATATCGTTATACATAAGATTGTTGTATTTTGTATTAACCATTTCGCTATCTCCAAATCCTCCAGCGAACCAACTGCTACTCATAAATCTATTAAATAGAAAGTCGCTTTCTAATGGAGTATATGCAAATTGATAGTCCATTTTGTCAGTTGTAAATTGATTGCCATGAGAATCTTCTAGAATAAATTCTAATTTCATTGTGTTAGTATTGGTAGTACCATCAGTTAAAATTGTTTTGTAATCTAGAGCAGCTTTTTTAACTGGGTATGCACGAGCTTGAAATATAGATATTCCTGCATCTTTTAAAAATGGGATATTGCATATGTCTCCAACATAAGGATTGATTTGGTCGTTTGAAGTATATGTAAAGAATTTTTCTTCAACAGAAGTAGTTAAATAATCGCAGTTCAAAGAAGTAAGGTGAATATTTGTAGCCCCATTTTCAATAAATGCTTCAACTTCAGGATCAGCCATGTTTTCATCGCTTCCTATAGAAAAGTTACCGGACGTAAATTTTGAAGCAATCAATTGAAGATACATTTTTTGAGCATTTTTATCTGAAGAATGCGCTAGTATTTGATCAATAGCATCATTATAAAAAGTTAATGGACTCTCATTATTGGAAATACCTTGAGAAATCAAATCATCAAGAGTAGCTTTTATACTATCCTTGTTAATTTTAGAATTAGAAGCAACTATTTGGTCAACCATAGCATCTTCATTAGCTTGTATATAATCTCAAGAAATTAAAGAAAAACCCTTTGAGTTTGCATATTGCATTAAGTAGTTATAACAAGTATCCTTATCTTCATCTGAAGAAGAAGTTGGTTTATAGTAAATGTTATAAAAGTCAGCATCGTCAATAGCAACCTGAGCAGCAATTTGTGCAGGAGTCCATGTAGGGTTAGCAGATGCATAAGTTGAAGTTTGTATATTTTCTAATTGGAGTTCAAGACTCATTAAAGCATCTCAACTATCTGCTTTTGCATTGTGAATGCTACTATAAAAATTAGAAACTATATCTTTATTAGTCTTATGAGTATTAGATAAAACTATTGGCGTTGCAATAGCGGGAATGGCAATGATTGGAACCAAAAATGAAAGTATACTTTTGAAGCTTAACTTTCTCATACATATATTATATATATGTAAAGATAATGGTGGGTGAAACCGCTCAATTCCACCAACACGTTAATTTGTATAAAAAAACAAATGCAACTAGGAACAACACCGGAAGTGGTACGTCTAATTGCAAAATTGTTTTGTGATTATATTTTTTTAATTTAATGGCGCACTCGGAGGGATTCGAACCCCCGACCCCAGGTTTAGGAAACTTGTGCTCTATCCAGCTGAGCTACGAATGCATATGTGACTATTGCCTGAATAGAGTGAGTGCCATTTGTCTATATTATAAACCAACTAGAATTCTATTTTCTCTTATTGAATTCGCTGATCAATATGTCTAATGCTTCTTTTTCAGTAAGGTTGGTTGTATCCAATACAAATGCGTCATCCGCTTGTTTCAATGGAGATTCACTTCTATTCATGTCTGCAGAATCACGTTTAATTAAGTCTTTAAGTGTTTCTTCAAGACTAATTTGTTTCCCGCTTTGTTCTCATCTTCTTTGAGCTCGTAATTCTTGACTTGCAGTAACAAATACTTTTAGTGTGGCATTAGGGAAAACCACAGTCGTTGTGTCACGACCTTCGATTACTATGTTATTATTAGCGGCAGTTAATATTTGCGATTTTGTACTTGCTTCACGAATAATGTGGATAGGAGAGATCAGCGGAACAAAATTTTGAATATCTTGTGTGTAGCAACGGTCATTAATATCTTGTCCGTTTAAAAACATTCGTGAACCTTTTTGTACAACACGAGAGTTTTCAAGAACTTTAGCTACTTCTTTTAAATCAGTAATGTCGGTGTTGTTATCTCTTAACGCTACTGCAATGCTCCTATATATACCACCAGAATTAATATAGATGAAGTCCAACTGAGCAGCAAGTTTCTTTGCTAATGTACTTTTTCCAGCTCCGGCTGGTCCATCTAATGCAATCTGGTAATGTTTCATATTCTCTATATGTATAGTTTCGCTACCGCTAAACTAATTAAGACTACTATAGTAATTATAACACAAGCAATGAAAATTAGGTATTGTTTTTTGTGAGATGATGTCTGAGTTTCAGTTTCAGGCAATGGTTTAATTGTTTTTATTAGTTCTAAATTCTTTTGAATATCAAGCTCATTTAATTTAGAATCAATATTATTATTTGCATTGCTTGTTAAATTATCTTCTTTATATTTTTCAAGTTTCTTATATGAACTTTCAATCTTTTCTTTGTTTTCAGCTAATTTTTTAAAATCATCATCGCTGCCTAATCATTGTTTACTTACATTACCGTTTTCATCCATGATTTTAAGTCTTGAACGGCTGTTTGTTCATTCAGCAATTTCATCACGAAGTATTTTAGCTCTTTCATCATCTATAGTTCTAGAAAAATCAAAAATCTGTTCCACATCTAAACCTTTGTTCTCATTAATAGATACAAGTTCAGAAAGAGGAACTCCTTCTTGTATTCCTTCAAGTATCCTCGGAGAAATCTTATTTATTCTCTTTTTAAAATCGGTAATAGCTGTAGATTCGTTTGACAACTCTGCCATTAGTCAGCTATTATCGCTGATTTCAGCACGTCAACTTTTTCATTTTTCCATTCTTGTTTGTGCCATACTATTTTAATTTAACCCTCTTCTCACAAAGTCGATTAATAAAAACAACAACATCATTAGTTGTGTTATCTAGTTTTCTTAAAGCTACTAGAAATTTTTTAAGTTTCCCAAGACGGTCAGCAAATTCTGTTTCAATTTTTGATACATCTTCTCTTATATCCATTTCAATAAATTTTGTTGTTCTTTCACAACATTCAATATAGTCAAATGCTAGATGAACCATATTTGACAATAATTCATAATTGTATTTTTTTCCAGTAGGTAAATCATATATACAATTAGTTAAATTTTTAGCATCATTACATTTATAGAAATCACTTTTCTTTAGCATTCTTTTAATGCGATAGAAACTCTTTTTGTCTTTAAGAGAATCGTATACAAAAAAGAAAAGAAAAGTTAAAACGTTAAGGTTGGCCTTATTTGATGCTTGTCGTGAAACTATCCTCTTTATATAATGCGGGTTGCATTTTTTAATATATAGTCTAACCTTCATGTTATTTCTTGCCTCCCTTTGCTTCAAGTTCTTCTTTGACAAAATCTAATAAACCTTTGACATAGTTGTAATCCATTCTTGTCGGACCAACTATGGAGATTTGTCTATTAGATTCATCTCCTACGTCAATATTTGTAGAGGCAACAGCTATATCATTAATTCCAAAATCCCTACCAAATGTTATTAGTGTTTTACCGGTCTTTGACTGGTTATATGAAATATGCTTTCAAACATTTGTATTTTCTAAGAAACCTAATGCTTCATTAAGTTTCTCAATATTTCTGAACTCAGGTTGTGCAGTTAAATATTTAGTTCCAACAACAGTTCTCTTTTGTGAGTTATTTGTATTAAATGAAAAGATCTTTTCGAATATTTGTTGAATACAAAACTCATATTCATGTACTGCAGTTCTAATAATTTCTTTAATGGAAGATAGTTTATTAGATACATCTTTAATCGGCGTGTCTAATAAACGGTCATTAAAAATTCTGATACATGTTGAAACATCAGCCAATTGAGAAGCATTATCTAAAGTGATTTCATTTTTAATGATTTCGCCACTAGAAGTAACGATAATGATAAGTGCTGTGTCAGCACTTATTTGTATTAAATCAAAACGTTTAAGTGATTCGATGTTAACTGTTGAACTAATAACTGATGGCAATTTTAGAGATTCGTTAATAATAGAAATTGATTGATCTATTACAGTATCAATAGACAAATCTCTAAGAGCAAATATTTTTTTAAGTTTTTTCTTAACATCGTTATTAATCTTTGGTTTTAAAATATTTGCTTCGTAATATTTATATGCATCAACAGAAGGAATACGGCCTGACGAAGTGTGGGTTTTTTCTAATAAACCTTTTTTCTCTAATATGACCATTTCATTGCGGACAGTAGCAGATGAAATATCATCTAAATGCTCGGATATTATTTCTTGACTAGAAATTGGCTGAGCTGTAAATGCATATTGTTCAACGATTATTTGCAAAATCTTTTCTTGCCTCTTTGTAATTTGCATATCTATATATATTTTAATATATATTATTAGTTTTGCTTAATATGCTGCTTAGCATAATAATTTATAATACAAACATATAGCATTTATATGAAGTACAAAATATTTGGAATTGACCTTGATGGAACATTGCTTACAAAATTCAAAAGAATATCAACTAAAAATTTGAAGGCAATTAAAAAATATGTATTGGCTGGTGGTATACCAGTAATCATTACAGGTCGTTCTATTGTTTCGGCATATAAATATCACCACCAGATTGAAGCATATGTTGGACAAAAACTTCCTTATTTAAGTTGTTTCAATGGCGGTTTAATCAAAAATGTCAACACAAATGAAGATAGATCAATCTTTTTTAATAATGCTATTGTGAAATCTATCTACAATGATGTTATTAATTTAGGTGGCAAATGCTGAGTATACACCAAAAACATTACATGACAAAATGGTGTTTATGCAACATCTCTTATGTTTGTATCTGTTTTCGCTAAATTATTTAAGAATTTGAATGTAACAAAATTAGAACCAAATGATATTAAAGATGTTTTTAAACTTGTTATTTACACTTATTTACCGAATGTAAGGAAGATTGGGGAATATCTTTCTACCAAATATAAAGACATGAATGAAATAGTCGAACACGGTCCTTATTGTCTTGAAGTTACTTGTAAGGGTGTAAATAAGGGTTATGCAATATCACAAATTGCTGAATCATTGAATGTTCCATTAGATGAAGTAGCAATAATTGGAGACTCCAATAATGACGTAATGGCTGCTCGTGTAGTGGGTATGTCATTTGCTGTAACAAAAAAGTCAAAAGTTTTAAATGAATTAGCAACCCATAAATACCGCAAGTCTAAACACTGTGTTGCAAATGCTATTAACGAACATTTGCTAGTTGAATAAGAACTACTTACTACAAATTTTCTTAAATAATTCGGCAATAAAATTTTCTTTGCTTACGCTGTTATTGTAAAGTAGGTCATAAAATTCTTCAAATAAGGGAGCTTTAACATTGTTCTTTTTAATGAAGTCATAGATAATTGGAAATGTTACATAACCTTCAACAGTTTTATTTGTTAATTTTGATGGTGTATTATCATAATCATTTTCTTGTAGCTCTAAACCGAGTGTAAAATTACGAGATTTAGAATCAGTACATGTTAAATATATATCACCAATTCCACAAAAATCAACTATTGTGTCGGCCTTACCTCCATATATTTTAACGAAGTTATATATTTCCTTAATACCTTCGCAAAAGATAGCGGCTTTAGTATTAATAGATAGATTATCAACATATCCACAAATTACGGCTAATACATTTTTAAGCGCAGATGTTATTTGTCCACCAATTACATCGGTAGATGGCACACATGCGAATCGATAATTATTAAATAATTTTGCAACTTCGCTTGCTAGTTCAATGTCTTCTTGTAAAAGATTAACAATTGTTGGAACTTGCGCAAATACATCAACAGCAAAAGATGGGCCCATTAGTGTAACTAATTTACATTGTTTACTAGAAATAATAGCATTAATTGATTTTGATCAAACGTCATTTGTTTTTGAGTCTAGTCCTTTAGCTACATTAATAAATGTACATGGTCAATCTATATCATTTATGATTTTTGAAATAGTAGAAACAATAAATGATGCAGGAACGGCAATTAAAATATATGTTGGTTTGAAAGCAATAACATCTTTAGTATTTAATGTTGCTTTTGGATTACCATGAATTTTTTTATCGCCAAAATATCTTGAGTTCAGCCCTTTATTGATATCATCTATTTCGGAAGAATCAACGCCATAGAATAGAACTTCGTTTTTATTTTCAAGTAGTAAATCGCCAAGGGCTGTGCCCCATGCTCCTGAACCAAGTACTGCAATCTTTGCCATATAAATATTATAGTCTTTCGAAAACGTTGAAAATAATATATTATTTATATTTCCAACTTTAGTTCAGGAATTGTTTTTTAAAAAATCTACTTAATGAGATTGTTTCTATCTAGTCTAGAGTCAATTCTGTCTAGTCTTGCTTCGATTCCATCCATTCTTTTTCCGAGAGCTAAAATTAGTTCTCTAAGAGTTGGTTGTCTGACTTTAACACCAGATTTTTTGACTTTATTTACAGAATTAATTTTCATCTCTTATATTATTATAAGGCTGTTTAATTTTGGCTCATTTTGCGTGCCTACTTTCACTTCAACAAAATTAATTAGTTTTTAGATTATTTAATTCAATGACCATATTAAGCTTTGTGTCGAGAGCTAAAATTAGTTCTCTAAGAGTTGGCTGTTTGGCTTTTCCGCCAGATTTTTTGACTTTATTTACAGAATTAATTTTCATCTTTTCTATTATAAGACCGTTTAATTCTGGTTTCTTTCTACATTTGATAATTTCGCAACCAACTACTTTGCTCATATACAAATATTATTTAAATAAATAAAAAATATTTGTCCCTGATATGTCTCCTATTTGTTACGAAATTGTTTTATGCGACGAGTAGGCTTTCAAACACTTACTTTCGCTCAACGAAAATTATTTAGTTTTTTAATTTTTTAATTTTCTTTGTTTCAACAAGTCTATCGCACCTTGTGTCAAGATTGTCCATTCTTTTTCCGAGAGACACAAGTATATCTCTTAGCTCTATAAGAGCAAGCCGATCATCTTTGCTAAGAGAATTTTTGTTTTTTCTTACACCAGTAATTTTTGCCACTTCTATTACAAGCCCGTTTAATTCTGGTTTTGCTTTACATTTTATTATTTTTATCATACTTAAATATTATTTAATGAAATAAAAAATATTTGTCCCTGATTTGTCTCCTATTTGTTGCAAAATTGTTTCCTGCAATAAGTATATAATAGATGTATGTCTGATAAAATAATACTTATACTAGGAAGTGGTGCACAAGGTTCAGCAGTTGCACAAAACATGAATGATGAACCAAATGTAAAAACAATAATATGTGCTGACTATGATCTTGCAGCAGTTCAAAACTTAGAGAAAAAATTCTCAAAGGTTAAAGGTTACAAAGTTAATGCTAAGAGCGTTGATGAAATAATTTCATTAGGTAAAAGCATTGGTCAAAAAATTGATTTAATCGTAAATGCTTTACCTTTATGCTTTGCAAGAAATTGTTTAAATGCAGCACTTGCATTAGAATGTAATTATCAAGATTTTGCTGCTGGAGATTTCATTAAAGAAGGAAATGAATATGAAAGAGGAAAAATCGATGAAGAATGAGTTGATGGAATTAAATACATGCTTTCTGATTATGCAAAAAAGTTTAAAGCAATTAATAAGTTAGCAATTATCGGAACAGGAAGTGCTCCTGGTCTTGTTTGTTTAGCAACGCGTCTTGCTGTTAAGGACCTTGATACATGTGATACAATTTATAACATTTGTTACGAAGGTGTCAAAGCTAAAAGATTTATTCCATTCTGATTCGCTCCAGTTGTTGCTTTAAGTGATATGGCAGAACCTGCATATGCTTATGAAAAAGGTGAAATTATCCAAACTCCTTCTATGAGCTTTCCAATTGAAAGAAAGTATGACGAATTAAATAAGACTGAAACTTTCTATGAACACGCTCATGATGAACCTGTATATTACGCATTAGCTGCTAATGAATATTTAAAAGGATGTAAAAATGCTTACTTTAAATATGGTGGAATTGGTATAGATTTTTCATTACCTTTATTAAGATGTGGTTTGTTATCTCATAAACCTGAAACTATTAATGGCGCTACCATAGCTCCTTTTGATTTCGTTTTATCTCATATTCCACCCGCACCTAAATATGAGAACGAAATTCAAAGTATTATCGACGAAGGAATAGAAGAAGACGGTGGATGCCTTGTAGTTGAAGCATATGGAAAAAAAGATGGAAAGAAAGTATTGAACGAATTACATGTTTCTGCTCCTGGTTTAATAGAATCATTTAAAAGAGCAAAACTAACTGCTGAACAATACCTTACTGGACAATCAGGTGGTTTATTCACTAAATTATTTGTTGAAGAAAAATATGAACAAACTGGATTGATAAGCACAGTAATGTTAACATACAAAGAAATTGATTACTACTGAGACCTAGCTAAAAAATTAGATATTACTTATTCAATTATCAAGAAAAGTTATTAATTTTTTCTAATCATCATAACATCGCACTATTAATAATTTTTAATTATTTATTACTGTTTTTTATAAATTTTTTAAAAAACAATTATAGTATAAATATTATGAGAAATTTTTCTTCAATTTTTTGGGGGTAATTTATGGCAAATAACAAAAGATTTATTGTGCTACAAAATGTAGCAAAAAGGTATGGTGAAGGAAGTCTTGCCGTTGAGAAAATAAACTTATCAATTGAGAAAGGAAGTTTCGTTACTTTGTTAGGGCCTTCTGGTTGTGGCAAAACCACAATTCTTAAAATGCTTGGCGGTTTCGAGACAACAACTTCCGGTAGAATTCTTGTTAATGGAATTGATACAAAAAACCTAGCAGTAAATGAAAGGGAAACGGCAACCGTTTTCCAAGACTATGCTTTATTTCCAAATATGAATGTTTATAAGAACATCACATATGGTTTGAAAGTTGTGCGTGTACCACTTGATGGTACACCTGCTAAAGTTAAAAGGGAAGCAATTAAAGTATATGAAAATGCTAAAAAAGAAGCTGAGAAAAAAATAATAGGTTTAAGAAAAGATTTAGTAAAGATACAAATCCAAATCGATAAAACACATGAACTATATAGAAAATATCCACAATCATATGCAATACGTAAGATGCGATGGAGCATATATAAGTTAAGACTTAGCAAACTTTTTGAAAAAGGTTCTAAAGATGATAAGAAATTCATTAAAAGACTTTCATTAAAAAATAAGATTGTTGAAGTATCAAATGCATGAGATAATTATGTCGGTTTGGATAAGGCTAGAAAACCAGCGGCTTTTTCCACAAAAGGTCTTTCTAAAACAACAATTGAATATCTAGAACTTAGAAAGTGGTATCAGTATAACATTCCAATTAATAAGAAATTCGATAAAGAAGTTAACCATTATAATGAGGTTGATCACGAAATTTCTTATTGGCAAAACTACCCAATGATTCAAAAACAAAAATTTGAAAACAAAAACACAAATCGTCTTTTAACGAATGATGAAATAAAGGCAGCTGCTAAATCAATAATTGAAAAAGTTGGTCTAGTTGGGAATGAAAATAAATACCCTTCAGAACTTTCCGGAGGAATGCAACAACGTGTGGCACTAGCTCGTGCTTTAGTTATTAAACCATCTATTCTTTTGCTAGATGAACCTCTAAGCGCCTTAGATGCTAAGGTTAGAAAGCAAATGCAATATGAACTTAAACGATTACATAGAGAATTTAAGCTTACATTCATTCTTGTTACACACGACCAAGAAGAAGCTCTTTCTCTATCAGACAAAGTTGTTGTTATGTCAAAGGGTAAAATACAACAAGTTGGTTCACCATGAGAAATATATGATACTCCAGCAAATGAATGAGTTGCTTCTTTCATTGGTAAAGCAAACTTCTTCACTGGAAAATATATTTCTGAAAAAGAAATGTTATTTAATGGCAAGAAAATCGGCATGGTAAATAAATCACCAATTGCGGTTCAACCAAATGATGAAGTTAAGTTTATTATTAGACCTGAAGATTTTGATGAAGTAGCCGCTAGCAAAGCTTTATTGAGTGCCAAGGTTAGTTCAGTAACATACAAAGGTCTAATGTATGAGATTGAATGTGAAACAAAGGACAAGGCCATTTTCACAATGGAAACAATTAATAAAAAAGAAATTGGCGATTCAATATATGTTTCATGAACACCCGCTGATTTACATATTGTATCAAATGTAAATTCTAAGAAGGAGGTTGTTGCCTAATGGTTACAAGATTCAGATCAAGAGAAAAAAGTGGCGGATATGGAATGTTATTACCTTTTGCCATTATTGCTGTAATTTTAATAATAATTCCTCTTGCTTTAATTATTATTAAATCGATAGCTCCTGCGCCTGGTTACAGCTTTTCTGATAATTGGAACTATATTGGTATGTTCATTTGAGAAAAAATACTATATTCATTTTGAATAGCACTGGCAACAACCGCAATCTGTATTGTTATTTCATACCCATTTGCTTATTTTTTATCTGTATCGAAAAATAAGGTTTATAAGACTGCAGTTGTTTTCATTGTTACAGCTCCAATTTGAACAAGCTTTCTAGTGAAGTTAATCGGTTTAAAAACATTCTTTGATTTAATCAATGGATATCAAAACTCAACATATGGTTCGATATGAACTATCATCGGATTAGTTTATGTTTTTATTCCTTTTATGATTCTTCCACTATTTTCAGTGTTAGACGATATGCCAAAAAATATTGTTTGGGCATCATTAGACCTTGGCAGAACACAAGTCCAAACTTTCATGCGTGTTGTATTGCCATACACTAAAACTGCATTAATTTCTGGAATAACATTAGTTTTTCTGCCATCACTAACAACAGTTGCTGTTCCACAGTTCTTAAATAACTCACCTGATGGATCAATGATTTGTGACATCATAGTGCAAGAAGGATCGTTAGCGCCAGTAAGTGCTATTTCATTAGCACGTGCTTCTTCATTATCACTTCTGCTTTCTATATTAATGGTGGGCGGTTATGTACTTATGTTATTAAGTACAAAAGGGATTGGAAAAATAATTAGAAAAAGGAGGGAGTATGCATAAAAATTATAAAAAGGGATTTTTAGGTTTTTTAAGACAATGATATATTTTCATTATTTTAGCCGCTCTATACATACCATTAATTTTAATTGTCCTATTATCATTTACAGGACAAACATCAAGAGGTAATATTATTTATAATAACTTTGCTTTTAAAGGTTTTAATAACTATTGGTTGTTATTCGAAAATGATGAATTTGATTCCGCATTATTACACACAATAATTCTAGGAATAACCGTGACACCAATTTCTGTACTTATTGCCACTATAACTTGTTTTGGAATTTGAAAATCAAAAACAGCAGTTAAGAGAACAACAATGGCAACTTCACAGTTTGCGATAATAAATCCAGATTCTATTACTGGTGTGTCACTAGCATTATTATTCACATCTACATGAGTAGCGTTAGGTTTTAATTTTGGTTTCTTTACAGTGCTCATGTCCCATGTTTCATTTTGTGTGCCTTATGCAATAATTGCTATTTATCCACGAATGGCTAAAATGAATCCTAATCTTATTAATGCTAGTTATGATTTAGGACACACAAAATTAAGCACATTTATGAAGGTTACAGTTCCATATCTGATGCCAGCATTATTATCTGCAGCTGCCATAGCATTTGCAATGTCTTTCGACGACTTCGTCATAACTAATTTAGTTAATGGTTCTTACCAAACAGTAGCCACTTTAATTTATACTTCCCGAAAAGGTATTAAAGCTTGAATCATAACGTTTGGAGCAATCATTATTTTATTAACTTTTGTGATCGTAATAATCACAATTGTTGCTAAAGCATATAGGATAAAAAAGATTAATAAACAGAATATGATGAGGGGTGCACAAGTATAATGAAAAACATTAAAGCGTTAACATCTGTTCCGATTTGTGCTATTTCATCATTTGCTATATTAACATCTACATCATGTTCTGCCAATACAATTAATTTCGCAAATTGGGAATCATACATTGACCCATCAGCAATGGCTATGCTGCATAAAAATTACAATGTCCAGTTTTTAAATTTTTCTACTAATGAGGATGTTGAGTCTAAATTTAAAACTAACTATGATGCTGCTGTGCCATCAGTTTATGAAATGTTAGTACTTCTTAAAAAAGGACAACTTGCAGAAATAAACTGACCTGATTATGATCTGCGTTATAAAGTTGAAGAAAATTGATTCCCAGTAGAAAATGGAACGGATGCTTTAAACCTTACTTCTGATTCTACACAAGATATGATAGAAAGCATCAATGAATATGCAGATGAGAATGATTATTTTCCAACAGCATATACAGCGTATATGGAAGGCCAAGGACTAAGCCCAACAATACTTGATTTTGGTTTGCCATACTTTATATCGCAATTAGGTTTTTCATACAAAGGTGAAATAATTGATGATTTAACTGATGGAATTGTTGATAATGGCGATGGCTCAGATGGATGGAAAACTGTCACTGATTACATATCACCAAAAAGTGATGATTTCGATGAACGTTTCGCTCCAAGTAATAGATCTAAAGTTTTAATTACCGATGATGAAAGAACATATTTTGGATTATGCAATAGTTATTACACTGATGGTGGAAGCATAAACCCAGATGGAAAAAACCGTTCAATCGATTACTATAATGATTGCTTAGAACCATTTAGTGAAAACTTTAAGGGAACGCACTCACTTAAATTTAATAGTGATGGTGGAATATTAAGTGAACTTTATACTGATTTGCAATATAACAATGGAATAATTTCCTATACAGGAGACATCGCAGCATCAATGGTAGGTTATGGAGATGATCAAAGTATGGATGAATGAAATGATATATGAGAGGATGCTGTGGGAGATGATTATGACGGAAACTATAGCACTGATTATACAGAATGACCTGTGCATACTGTAATTCCTAATAAGTCTGAATTAGCACTGGATATATGTATTTTCAATAAAAAGAATGCAACAAAGGAAGCGGATGGTAGATATATACTTAAATCATCAGGAAATTCTAAAGCAAAATCAATAAATAATTTAGCAAGAGACATGATTCTAGATGGCGTTGACCACGTCGATGAGAATGATGTTCCTCAATGATGAATAGACGCTGGTCACACTGAAGACGATTGACCTATATATAGTTATGATGATAATGATGATTTTATTTATATTCCAATGATTGATCTCGATTTCGTTCAATATTATTCACCATATAAATCTATAGCTGATACGCTTAATTGTGATCTTGAAGATTTTGACCCTACAAATGTAGATGATTCTGCATATGCATATTTCTTCGAATGTAATGGGGCATATGATTGATGAGACGAACATAGAGATGATGCTAATGCAACACTTCCTAAATATTTTATGGCATGGACGGACTATCTACAGACAACATTAAATCTTTACACTGATGACGGCGAAGACAATAGCATTGCTGAATGAGAATATCCTCTAGGAGATTTAGATAAATCTAATCTTCACTGATCATACGTTGCATGGAAGGAAAAGTTAAATTAAACAATAAAATTATATTGGCAATTGAAACATCTTGTGATGACACTTCTATTGCTATATTTAATAATGATAAATTACTATCATTATATGCTTTATCTACACTTAAGGAATTTAGAAAATGAGGTGGAATAGTTCCAGAAATCGCAGCTCGTGGACACGAAGGAGCATTATACGAAGTTTGTAGTAAAGCTATTGAAATGTCTGGTATAAAAATTAATGATATAACACACATCGCATACACTGCTGAACCAGGTTTGCCAGGTTCACTACATGTGGGTAAAGTATTTGCTAAGACACTAGCATATTCTCTCGATGTTCCGCTAGTGCCTGTTAACCATATGTTAGGTCATGTTTTTTCATATGCAATTGGTGATGCGCAACAAATAAAGTTTCCTTTTATTTGTTTAGTGGCTTCAGGTGGTCACACATCTCTATATAAATTCACATCAGCGATTGACTATGAAATATTAAATGAAACAGCTGACGACGCGATTGGCGAAGCTTTAGATAAAATTGGGCGTATGTTAAATTTGGAATATCCTGGTGGGGTTTCAATTGATAAACAATATAATCCAAGTAGAACAAACTATAAACTAATTGATCACAGAGCACCTAATGAACCTTTCAGCTTTTCTGGTTTAAAAACACATATCCTAAATGAAATAAATATTTGCAAAATGAAGAATAAACAAATAGATGTTGAATTGTTAGCCTCTTCAACACTTAAATGAGTTATCGATGATGTGATGGGAAAGATTAAATATTATGCAACAGCAAATGATATTTCACGTATTGTTATTGGCGGTGGAGTTGCAGCAAATTCTTTACTTAGAAAAGTTCTAACTGAATCTGAATATGAATGAAAAATACCAGAACTAAAATATTGCGGAGATAATGGCGCAATGATTGGTTTTTACGCATACTTGCTTATCAAATAAAATATTTGTTTTTTTAGTTCTTATGCGTGTGTGTGCGGAGTACAATAAAATTCTAATATAAATTAAATATCAAAAGCTGCTCCCTTATTGTATGTTTCTTTCCTTTTTATCTTCAGCGAACATTTTTTCTATCTCTTCATCGGCGTACTTGTATTTATTAGCATCTCTGAGTTCTTGTGCTTGCTTCATTTTAATCGCAATATCTTTTTCTATTTCACCTTTTGTATCTATTAATAATGCATTAGCGGCAATGCAATTTCTTATAAAAACATTAAGTGTAGCAGACGCAGTTAACCCATATCTTTCACATAATGTGTCAAATTCCTTTTTAATTTTTTCATTTATCTTAAAACTACAGTTATAAATTCTTTCCATACATACATTTTACTACTTTTTTAAATACAGTGAATGAATATTTTCAGTTAACGTGTAGAAATTATGAGTTTACAATAATTTTTCTATATGGTTGAGAGTCTCTATCTTGAAAATTAAATTTTATTGCAGCGGCATTGGTTCCGGCGAAGGTAACTCCCGTATTTGTACCGTATGCAGTAGATGCTGTGTTTGTGCTAAATTGATACTCTGTGTTGCTAACGCTAAACGCAGCTGTTGTTAGTGATCCAAAATCAACTGTTGCAGTCATACTATCGCAACCAAACAACATGCCTCTATTTTGGCTACCATCTGTTGCCACTGAGATGCCTCCGTCGTCAATATTACTACGAATAGTTAAATCTTGGTTGAACGATGTACATCCAAATAAAAATCCGCCATTTATTTCATGGACGCTAGTACCAAGATCGATTGTACTATTAAAGTCGACGCATGCTCCTAAAAAATTCACTCCTATTGTATTTAGGGTATTAGGCAATGTTACATTGTGATTAAAACTAATGCACCCCTGAAGAAATCTTTCGCCAATAGTGGCGATTCCTGGTAAAGCAATTTCACCATCAAAGTTAATACAATTAAATAGACAATAACCGTCGATTATTGTTGTAGAAGTCGGCAATTTCGGAAAAGTCAAAATTCCGGACCCATTTAAAAAGTATTCGGGTAATGTTGTCAGTGTTGTATCATTACCATTGGTTATAAAGGTTACATTTGTAATATCCGCAGGGTTTATTACTTGTGTAGTTGAGCCACCACTTCCATTGTCTACATTAATGGTGTATGTTTCTGGACCAATGCTACCGCTAATAGAAGTTGCAAATGTTTGATTATTATCTGTAATATGATAAGTTGTCCCATTAGCTGTAAGTGTCGCATATGCTAGTGATGAACCAGAATTGCACATCACATTATATTGTATGTGTTCTGTAGCGCCATTATTCGATACTGTAATTGACGTTTGACCAATTATTAAAGGTGAACCTGTGTTATTATTGGTGATAGTTAATATTTCATTATTGCTACCAGATGGTGAATAAGTGATACCAGATCCGTCTTCCGGATGATCTCAAGTGCAGTTTCCTTTGAAACTAGAGGAGGAAGCAGTTATAACTAAGGAATCACCATGAGGAACAATTATAGTATTCGTAACTGGGTCAATACTATAATCTAAAGAAATAATAGTTTGCGCTTCGGCAATTATAGTTTCAATATTTTTAGTTTTTCCATCATAAGATACCGCAATAGTATCAAGGACAATATCAGCAGGAAAAATATTGCTATTTGTGATTCTAAGAATACTTTGATCACCTTCGCTGGTGGTGTCATAATCTATTCCTCAATTATCTTCAATCCCGCTCCATTCATAAGTTTGACCATCAGCCAACTTATTGCTGTGTGAAACCGTAATAGTTAACGTATCTCCATACGTTATTGTAGACGATCCGTCTAGTTGGTATGTAATATCTTCAACTTTAGAACTGCATGATGTTGAAAGAATGGAAGCCGCTGTAGTGCAGGCAGCTCCTGCAAGAGTTGCAGTGGTTAGTGTTCTTAATACATTTCTTGTTTTATGTTTCATGTTTTCACTATATGTTATATATAACTAAGTGTTGTTTCTAAACATAAAAAATATTTGTAGGTTGCCGTCGGCAAAACTAAGAGCATTTGTTAATCTATCTATTTCTCATTAAAAAGTATATCAACTATCTCTGGAAACTTTTTAATAATGGCTTTTAATTGAAGGTCATTCAATGTCTCACCATCTTTATTTCTTTTACCATTCAATGTCGCCAATCTAGAAGGAGACCCGTCCTTATAGACTTCCTTTGCAGAGTGGTGAAAACATCCACAAACAGTAGTTTTGTGATTCAATACCGCCATTGCTCAGAATCATATGTCATCGGCTTTAGGGCACAAGTCCATAAATAATTCATTTTTGAAAAATGTTTCATTAAATGTAGAAGGTGGGTACAAAACACCACCAGCACCTTGTGCAAAAAAATAATTTTTTGGTTTGCTATGATTCCAAAATCAATTATCTACATGCTTTCCTCATTTATTGGAGGAATAATTATATATGGTTTTTAATTTATAGTTTAATCCCGCTTTGTGCATGATATTTGCAACAATGGAGTTCGGAAATTTTTTATGTATTCTTAAAAGTTTTTTGATAAGATTTTTAGAATATATTCTATCATCATCAACAGTGATGATATTACTATTTGGAAAATCTTTTAGGGCATGATACAGCTTATTAAATGACTTATAATCTCCTTTTACTCATCTAATTTCTAAACCATTATCTATGCATTTCTGAAGTTCTTCCGGGATTTTCCAATTTTTAAATTCATCTTTGTTAAGGTATAAAACAATTTTATCAGCCTTGACTGTTTGAGCTAATAGCGAATTGATGGTAATATGAATTTTGGCAATTCTTGGTGGAAATGATGTTAATGAAACAATAATATTGGAGTTAGTGTTGTTCATTTTTTTTATAAGGTTTTGTAGTTATTATAAGGTTTTTCATTTCAAGCGTCATAATGTTGGTGTGATTGCAGTCTTATACCCGGTAGAAATCAACAAACTTATAATAATAAAGTATGGACAATACGGAAATTAATATTTGTCAGGCTTCAGATTCATACTTGCCAATCGTGGACGGTGTGGCAATAGTGATGAAAAACTATTTAGAAATTCTTTCTAATAAAAATAGATTGTGTTTAGTGATACCGAAAATTAAAGGTGGCGAAAATATTGAATACCCATTTGGATGCGAAGTTGTTAGAATACCTAAGTGAAGATGATTTCCATTAACTGGAGGTTATCCTGTTTCACACATTAGAATTCACAAACGCCTATTGTTTAAAAAGCTTGATGAATTTAATCCTGACATCATTCACATCCATTCGCCTTTTACATTATCACAAGGACTTATAAGATATGCGAAGAAAAGAAATATTCCCTTATGCATAACTATTCACACTAAATTTGAATCAGATTTGCCAAGAACAACACATAGCAAAATAATCACGCATATGATGATGAAAACAGTTAAACACGCTATTCAGTATGCTGATGCCGTGTTCACTGTTAATAAGTTAATGGCTGAGCACATAAAGAAAACATATAAACTACCTAATATTAAAATATCAGTTGTGCAAAACGCCACAGAGATGCTTCCATACAAAGAAAAAGAAGCAGCGGCAAATGAAATCAATTCTTTGTATGGGATACGACCAGAAGAAAAAGTGTTCATATTTATTTCACGAATTGTGACTAATAAAAACATTGGTTTTCTAGTTGATACTTTTAAAGAATATGTTAAGATAAATGATAATTTTAAGTTTTTAGTTATGGGAGATGGTCGTGAGTTTAGTTGATTTAAAAAAGAAATCGAAGAAGCGATTGGAACCCGAGCCATCTTTACTGGAATGGTTCATGATAGAACATTAGTTCAAAAAGCATTGCTAAGAGCAGACTTATGCGTTTTCCCTTCTTTATATGACACAAACTCATTAACCATATCTGAAAGTGCTTGTAATTTTACACCAATGTTAGTGATCAAGGATTCTACTACATCAATTGACATCAAAGATAATGTTAATGGTTATTTATCCGAAAATGATCCCATTGCTTTTTCAAAGAGAATGAGTGAAATCGTTAATGATGATGTTCTCTTAAAGAAAGTTTCTAACAATGCCAACAAATCTTTATATATAACTTTCGAAGACAGTTGTAAAAAGCTAGTTGAATTATATAGAGACACTATTAAGAAGAAAAAATAAAATTATTTTTCGTCTCTCATGTGAGGAAATAATAAAACGTTTCGGATAGTTTCATTGTTTGTGAATAACATTGCTAATCTGTCTAGTCCAATACCAAGACCACCAGTTGGTGGAAGACCATACTCAAGAGCTTCAATAAAATCATCATCCATTTCTGAAGCTTCTTCGTTACCTAAATCCTTTTCTTTAAGTTGAGATTCAAATCTTTCCTTTTGATCAATTGGGTCATTTAATTCGCTAAATGCGTTAGCATATTCTTTTCCTAATATAAAGAGTTCGAAACGGTCTGTATATCTAGGGTCTTTTTGATTTTTCTTAGCAAGTGGAGATACTTCAACTGGATGCCCATAAACAAATGTTGGTTCTAAACATTTTTTCTCACAATATTCTTCGAAAAAGGCATTAATAATATGTCCACGATTTTGTTGATGTCCTTGCAATGAAATTTTGTGTTCTTTAGCAACCTTGATAGCACCAGCATCATCTTGAATTTCATTGAAATCAACACCAGTTTCTTCTTTAATAAAATCAACCATATTTTTCTTAATGAATGGTTTAGAAAAATCTAATTCAACACCTTTATAAGTGAATTTTAATTGGTTTAAACTTTCAGCAACATTTCTAATAATATTTTCTGTTAATGTCATTATTTCTTCCATTGAAACATAGGCTTGATATGCTTCAATTGTAGTAAATTCTGGGTTGTGCGTTGCATCCATTCCTTCGTTTCTAAAAACTCTTCCGATTTCATATACTTTTTCAAAACCACCTACTATTAATTTTTTAAGTGCTAACTCTGGAGCAATACGTAAATAATAATTACGGTCTAATGTATTGTGGTGAGTAACGAAAGGACGTGCAGAAGCACCGCCTAAAACTGGTTGTAATACTGGCGTCTCAACTTCAAAGAAACCATTGCTATCCATATAGTTTCTAATTTGTGTCATTATTTTTGAACGGGTAACAAATGTTTTCAATGATTCATCGTTCATAAATAAATCAACATATCTACGTCGAGCTCTTTCTTCTTCATCAACAAGACCATGGAACTTTTCTGGAAGTGGTTTAAGTGATTTTGATAAAAGGATTAATTTCTTAACCTTAACAGTAATTTCACCAGTGTTTGTTTTCATTGGTGTTCCTTCGATACCAACTATATCTCCAATATCTATGTAGTCATTAAACAATTCTCATGTTTCTGGGTCAATTGTTTTTTTGTTTATATAAAACTGAACTTTACCAGTGAAATCTTTTATTACACCGAATGTTTGTCTGATTGCCATTATTCTACCGGCAACAATGATTTGGTCAGTATTCTCATGCAATTCCTCTTTAGTGTATTTAGAGTAAGCATCCTTATAACTTTCAGAATCATAATTTCTGATAAATTTTTGTGTTAAAAATGGGTCAATGCCTTTTTCGCGTAAAGCTTTAAGTTTACTTCTTTTAACTAATTCTTGTTCGTTATATTCGTTAGCCATAATGTTATTATATAAATCATACATATTTATGGTCAAATAATATTACATATTATTTAAAAAAATTGCTGTATTTTTTTGATTATCAATCCAATTTGCTCTTAATTAACAATCTCAGATATCCATTGAGTTAATTGGGGTATAGATCAAGATGCAACGTAAAGAGATGCCATTCCTGATGGTACATGAATATATCACTCTGGCTCATTTGTGGTATTATTATCTTCAATTAAAAAGGGCACATTGGCGCTAAAAAAACTATTGTATGTAATAGGTGTATTTACATCAGCACTTCCTATAGTTAAAAAGTTTAACTTGTGGCAGTCTCTAAAAGCATTCGCGCCAATGGCTGAAACTTTAGGAATGTAGCACCTCTCAAGAAATGAACATCCATCAAAAACAGTGTCTCCTAATGATGTACATTTTGGTGCAACAATTGCATCAAGTTCACTATTATTACGGAATGCACTTTCACCAATTGAAGTACATCTATCTAAACCTGCACTTGTAAAACCAGAGTACCCTTCTGAGTCAGAAGCAAACGCTAGACGTCCTATAGTTGAACACTTATGTATGGTTAATGCAGCAAATGAAGTGTTATGAAATGCTAAGTCTTGAATAATGTAGCCACCAATCCCATTCTGTTCATGCAAATATTTTATTCAGCCTGTATTCGGGCTAAAAGCCGCGTTGCTTTTATCGGTTTGTGTTTGATTAAATGCAGAACCAGCAATTTCATGGACAGATTTAGGAATCATTAATGTGTTGCACTTATGAGAAATAGTGTCAGTATTATCTTTAAGGCCAAGTAATACCCCTTTTTTAATGTCTAACATTGACTTTGGTATTCAATTGTCTTGTCAGTCCTTCTTCATTGCAAAGTGAATGATTAATGGGATAGATCCAGCTATTCCTCCTACGACAATTCCACCGCCTACTCATTTAATAAACTGTATTTTTGTCATACTTGTTATTAATATATTATAATAATACAAATGAGTAAGAAAGACGACATTACTGGCAAAGGGCCATCAAGAGGAAATACAAGATCACACGCGTTGAACCATTCACGTAGATCTTGAAACTTAAATTTACAAAAAGCATGCATCAAAGTCGACGGACAAAAGAAGCATGTTAAAGTTTCAGCTAGAACACTTAAAACATTAAAGAAACAAAACAAATTAGCTTAATTATATATGGCAAAAAAATTTGTTAAAAAAACAGATAAGCAAAAAAAGATAGCTAAATTTCCAGAACATATGAAGGATAGTTTCGATGAAACTATCAGTAAATATAACAATTTAGGGTCTGCTACTATTTTAGGTATTATTCCTCCACGAGATGGAACAAGAGAAACTGCACATATAATTAAAACTCTTAACCAAATGGCTAAAAGAAGAAAAAGAATTGAAGAAATTGCAGCGCAATTCAAATATTTTGAAGATGTTATTGACCGTTTGACTGTGTCAAAAGACGGATTATATTGAGATGATGAAAAAATTTTATATAAGCCTCTTTGCCGTGTAATTGAAAACGAATATAACCTACAATTTGGTAGCGGAAGCAAGGTTTTGTTTGCAGCAATAGAAGCATATAATATAGGTTGATATGTCAAAGACTAATAAAAAAGCATCAATAGATAAAAATAAATGTATAGGGTGCGGAGCGTGCACATCTGTTTGTCCGGTCGGCGCCTTATATATGAGTGATGAAGGAAAAGCAACTATTGATGCTGATAAATGTATTGGTTGTGGAGCATGTGCATCTGTTTGTCCGGTTGGAGCAGCTAAATTAAACTCGAAATAAAGGTTCTATTCATATTCTGCCATGTAATAAGGAGTCTTATTATTATGTATAATAAAAATAGGATATGTTTCGTGTAGCAGTATTAGTAGCAAACAAAAGTGAAGAGATGGAAGTTATCATTCCAATCGACATATGAAGACGTGCTGGAATCATAGTAAACACTATATCAATTGAGAAAAATAAGAACGTTGTTCTTAACAGCGGATTAAAAATATCTTGTGACTCTGTATTATCAGCAGAAAACTTGACTAAGTACCATGCTTTATATCTTCCAGGTGGAGCAGGTTGCGATAGATTCAATGAAAAATTAACACCAAAACTAGTTGCCTTTTACAAGAAGAATGTATCGAAATTAGATTTTACTTTCATGAGTGCTTGTGCTGCAACAAAGTGTTTTTATGAATGAGGTTTACCAGCTGATATAAAAGTAACATGTTATCCTGGAATCCAAACTGGAAAATTTGTTTCACAATACGTTAATAAAACTGTAAGCATTTCTAAAAACTTTATTACTACTCAAGGCCCTGGGACTATAATAGAGTTTTCATTTGAAGTAGTAAAGAAGTTTGTATCACCAGCTATTGCAAAAAAAGTAAAAACGCAAATGCTGATAAAATAATATGCCCGACCATTCTAAAATTTTATCAATAATTATCCCTACATATAATTCGTCAAAGACCATCATTCAAGCATTAGACTCGTTTGATTACACAAGACAAGATGATTTTGAGATTTGTTTAATTGATGACGGTTCAAAGGAAGATATAAAAGATTTGATTGCACCAATGATGGGGAGATATCCAGATACAATCAAATATTTTAAAAAAGAAAATGGTAACTGAGGTAGCGTTATGAATTATGCTAAAACGGTTATTAATGGAAAATGAGTAAAAGTTCTCGATTCTGATGATTTGGTTAATGGAGCTGACTTCAACAAATATCTAAACTATTTAGAAGAAATAGACGATACAAAACATGACCTAGTTTTTACTTCATTTTTATTGCATGACATTGTTACAAACAAATTTGAGACTAAATACTTTCAATTTGCTGGTACAGAAATGATATATGGAACATTTGATAATATGTCTTACAATGGTACATTTTCACACCACATGTTAACCATTAGTAGCAAACTATTTAAATCTGTTGTTCAGCTTCCAACTGGTATATACTACACAGATAATATATTGATATACGATATTATTAGACTTTCAAAAGGAACTGTTTTCCTTCCCAAAAACATATTAATCTACATATATAATGTGGGTGATGCTGAACAATCGATAAACATTAAAAATATAGCGAAAAGACGAGATCAATGAATAGTTGTTCTTAAGGCTATAGCTTCATTACCTATTGTTTTCAATATTACAATTAAACGTTCTCGTCTCTTATCTAAATTTATTAAACGTATGGTTTATTTCTTAGTTTTAGCTGGTATGGTTAATGATGGAACAAGCAGAGCTGCAAAGAAAAAAGAATTAAAAGAGATAAATGATATTATCGGATATCTTCACTATTCAAGAAAACTACAAATATATACTTCTCCATACATCATACTTATTAGAACATGTAATATTACTTTGTTAAAAATGATTAACAAAACCGCCTATTCAACGATTAACTGAGGATTAGTTGCGTCTATCAAAGCAAAGAAGAACAAAAAGAATAAAATTACTTAATTTTTTTGTATAGCTCAAATGCTGCAGATATGGCATCATCCATGTCGTAATATTTGTACTGAGAAAGCCTGCCTAACAAATGAAGATTATTATATTTTTTTGTCTCCTGTAAATACAGTTCATATAATGATAAATTGTTTTTGTTGCTTGTGACTGGGTAAAATGGTGTTGAAAAAGATGAACTATTCTTGTCATAATTTCCAGGGAACTCTTTAGAAATAGTTGTCCAGTCATGAACGCTTTGAAAAGTCATATTTTTATATTCACATATCCTTGTCATTTTTGGGTCAGCGGGGTAATTAATAACTGCCACATTTTGAAATTTATCAACATTATGACTCTCGAATTTTATGTCCAAGCTTCTGAACTCTAATTCGCCAAACTTATAATCAAATAATTCATCAATCAATCCGCAATATATAACATTGCCTTCAAATTTCTTTCCATTGATTTGTAATGAACCATCAATAGATAGAATATCCTTAGAATGAGAATTCAAAACAACCTTGATATTTTCATGATCAAACATTGATTTTATTAAATTCGTATATCCCTTAGTTGGTAATCCTTGATATTTGTCTTCTGGAAAATAGCTCTCGCCATTTCCTAATACAACTTTTATTCTATTTATAATTGAGGAATCAACTTGTTGAATAGGCATACCTCACATTTTGGAAGTGTAATTGGCAAATACATTATTCCATATATATTCCGCACATTTGCTTACTTTAGCATCTTCGACAGCTTTCATCTCGTATAAAGTAATTGTTGCTCTATCAACGAACTTTTCTTTCAAAACATTGATAATATGTTCTGCATCAAGTTTGCTGATAGTGGCTATACTCTCATAATTGATGGGAAGCGGAAAAAGCAAATCATTGACTGAAACTTTAACAGTGTTTATGAAACCATTAAGTTTATCGAATCTAGTAATAAACTGATAAACTTCTTCATTACTTGTATGAAAGATGTGTGGTCCATATTTATGTACAAGGACACCATGAGCATCTACATAGTCATAACAATTTCCACCTATTCTATCCATCTTTTCATAGACAGTTATTTTGTGTCCATCTTCCGCCAACTTACGCGCAATTGTTGCCGAAGAAATCCCGCTACCAAATATAATAATTTCGGCCATACCTTTATTATAAGGTTTTAATTATTTCTTTGTACTACACACGTGTGCGATAGCCGCTTTAATTAAACCAACGAAGGCGCCATCATTAGCTCCAGGGTGTGATGAAAATTCTGGATGGAATTGACAGCCAAAGAAGAATGGATGATTTTTAAGCTCTGCCATTTCAGCTGTTTTTGCTTCATCATCACTATGTGCAGAGATAATATATCCGTTCTTGGCGAATTCATTTAAATAATCGTTATTAAATTCATATCTATGACGGTGACGTTGAGGAACAACTTTTTTTCCATACAGCTTATAAGCCAATGTTTTTTCATCATCAATAATACATTTGCATTCACCTAGACGCATTCGGCCATCAATAAAGTCAAACATAACATGTTTAGTTTCTGCATCAATTTCTGTTGTATTAGCATCTTTATAACCTAATACGTTTCTTGCAAATTCAATTGTTGCAAGTTGCATACCATAACAAATTCCTAAATAAGGAACTTTATTTTCACGAGCATATTTAATGCTTTCAATTATTCCTTCAGTTCCTCTACCGCCAAACCCGCCAGGTACAATTATCCCTTGTACTCCGTGCATGATCTCCTTAACAGTTTTTGGTGTTATTGGATCTGATTGAATTCATTTAATATCAACATTAACACCATTCTCTCATCCAGCTAATTTGATAGCTTCAATTACAGAAGCATATGCATCGTGTAACTCCATATATTTACCAACCATTGCTATGGTTACTGTTTTTTTAATGTTTTTAATGTTTTCTATATATTTGTTTCATTTATCCAAATTCTTTGCAGGCAATAATTTCATTTTAAAGTATTTGTAAATTGCTTTATGAATTCCTTGAGCATAAAACTCACTAGGTAAATAATAAACACTTGGTAAAGTTTTTGAAATAAAAATGTAATCGTCTGGAATATGACAGTGTGATGCCATCTTATCAACAACATCTTTAGTTATATCGATTTCAGAACGCAATACAACCATTTCAGCAACAATACCAAGTTTACATAACTCAGTATAAGCATGTTGGCATGGTTTAGTCTTCAATTCGCCTGTAGTGCCGCCCAAATGTATTAGGGGAGCTAACAAGATAGGTAAGAAGTTGTCTCTACCAACCTCTTTTTGAATTTCTCTTAATGATTCAATAATCGCTAATGATTCCATATCTCCAATTGTTCCGCCTATTTCAATAACTAGAAAGTCTGGTTCACATGCATCGATAACATCAAAAACCTTTGTTTTAAACAGTCCTGTGACATGTGGAACAACTTGTACTGTCTTCCCATTGTATCTACCAGCCCTTTCGTTTTGTATTATTTCGTTATATATGGCTCCAGAAGTGATATATTGTTTACGAGAAACTCTACATCCACCTATTCTTTCGTAACTTCCTAAGTCAAGATCTGTTTCTCCACCATCATAAGTAACATATACTTCGCCATGTTGGTATGGTGACATCAAACCTGGGTCAACATTTAAATATGGCTCTAATTTTAATATCTCAACATTATTTCCTAATTCTCTAATAACACGAGAAATACTTGATGCCACAATTCCTTTTCCTAATGATGAATATACACCACCAAACACACATATAATTTTTGTTTTCATAACACACGTATTATATGTATAAATATTACATATTTAAATTGATTTTTTTAATAAAAAACTTATTAAAAAATGCTATGAAATTATGATATAATTATTATGAGTCACCGTTTGATTTGGTGAATACTATGGGTCGCTATCACAAATGGCTATAATTAAAACATAACTATGTCTAACAGTTCGCAGAAAACACAAAATAATTTAAAGAAATTTCTCTTAAATAATTTCACTTCTAAGAAGTTGATTATGCGACTAATATTCACTATTATCGGTGCTGTAATAGTAATTTCCTATTCTACACCTCTGCTTTTCTGGGCAATGCATCGCGATCAACCAACTAGTGAACACTCTTTCATTTATGTAAACATCTTAATAAACACAGGTATATCATTCGGTATGAACAATAGCAATACCGCATTGGTTTATTTTTTACAATGAACAACATCATTAATCATTATCGGTATTGCTTTATTTTCTAGTAAATGATATTACTCTCTTTTCTTGGCATTAGCCTTTACAGGAGGACTATTTAATGTCATTCAAAGAAGTTGCAATGTGTACGTAGAGTCGTGTAATGGTTATGCGACCAATGCTGTTGTTGATTATTTCTCATTTAGTTTTGGTAAAACTTCATGAAACTTGCCAGATGTTAGTATTATCACAGGATGTGTCGGTAGTATTTTATTCTATGTCATAAACATTAGTGTTAGTTATTTCAAGGAAAGAAAGGAGAAAGTTAATGATGCAAAATAATATTATCGCGTATGAAGATGAAGATGTTATCATTATTGATAAACCACGTAATATGCAGGTTTATGATAACAAAAACAGTATTTCGGCAGACTTGTTATCCGCTATCGGTAAGTCAGAAGACGTTTCCAATTTTAAGGTAGTACAAAAATTGGATAAAGAAACAAACGGATTGATGGTGATAGCAAAAAACGACAATGCATTTGAGTTTATTTCAAAACAAATATCATCAAATAAGATGGCGAGGAAATGTTTAGCCATTGTATTTGGAAATTTTGACAACTCTAAACTTACTATTAATCTTCCAATCTCCTATAACACCCATTCCAATGGTAGCAAGCTTTCAGTGAACCGTAATGGTAGCAAAGCAATAACAGAGGTAAGCATAATCAAGAGCTTCAACCAAAGGAGCTTAATTGAGTGTGTGCCTAAATCTGGAGGTAGCGTTATGCAAGTTCGTGTTCACCTGGCGTATATCCATCATCCTGTATTAAACGATAAGATATATGGTATAAAGAATGATTATGGGCAGTTTATGTCTAAAGGCAAAATGTTTATGAAAAATAGCGACTATGGGCATTTCTTATTTGTTAATAAATTATCTTTTATACACCCAACAACAAAAAATAAAGTATCTTTTGAAACCAAACCAGATACATTCTTTTCAGAAGCGCTTTCGCAGATAGAGCAATAACAAAAAAACAGACAAGCAAATGCGCTTGTCTGTTTATAATAATAAATTAAACGAATTAACCTTTACGGATAGCTGCTTTAGGATCTTTAACCGCTTTAAGGAAAGTTGGCGTTAAGAAGCAAAGAACAAATGATAATAATAATTCAATAACGATAACGATTGTTACGATTATAGAGAATGATTTGTCTCCGTGAACAAGGAAGAATAATGCATAAGAACCAACTGAGATAAAGAATGTTGAAGCGATTAATATAACTATGGCAACTTTTTCTTGTTTTTTGTTTAAACCATTATCAAGAGTTAATAAGAAAGATAGAATTAATAAAGTAAATAAAGCATCTCCTCCAGCTCCACTAAATGCTGCTTGGTATCCACCTGTGTTAGCTGTTTCTTTTGTTATCGCAATACCTACAGCGATTATCATTGTGATTTCTTGTATTCCTAAGAAAGCAAGTAAAGCTACAAACATAATAATGTTAAGGAATGTTTTCTTCAACATTTTCTTGCTAAAAATTATACCAATAAGCAAACCAACACCAACAAGTGTAGGAGTGTGTAATATAAGGGCAATATATTCAGCTAGATCGTGGTTGTTACTTTTTAAATCATAGATACAAGCGAATACGATGCTAGCGATTGCGCCAAATACAACTAAACCAAGTCCAGTAAATAAAACTGCTAGCGGCGCTTTTTGCGGTCTGCTCTCAGAATAGAATTTCTGAGAATAGAATATTGTTACACTTAATGCGACAGCAATTAAAGCAACTGAAACAAACGCTTGTCCAACTACCTTAGCAACCTCTGCAGCATGGTCATCACTATCTTGTGCTTCAACAACTAAAAATATTAAACCGATCGCAACGAATACAAGAGCGATGCACGTTAATAGAAAGTTATGAAATGGTTTGTGTTTAAGAAACCTTTTTCAGGCGCTCTTTAAATAATTCGTTGTGTATTCAAATGTCATAGTTGCAGTGTATTTGCTTCTAATTAAACTTTGTTAATTGAAGCCCTCGGAGTTTTTACAGCATGTGAGAATGAAGGTAAGAATAAAGCGAGTCAAGCAGTAGCAACAAGTTCAATGCTGATGATTATTGCGTCAAGAGCTGGGAAACCGCCTTTTCCGTAAGTTAAGAATGATAATGCATAAGAAAGAATGGCAACAAGAGCAACGATTATCACTAATACGAAGATTGCTAATTCTTCTTTAAGGCCAGCAACGGCACCGTTAATAATTAAAAGGAATGAAAGAATAAGTACAGTATATAATGCATTTCCTCCTAAATCTCCAAGTGCTACTTCAAATCCTGAAGCGTCCATGTGACCAGCAGCAACTCTAGCAATTAAAGTTATTTCTTGAACCAACAAGAAAACCATCAATGTTCCGTAAAGAATATATTTTAAAACATCTTTACCGATTTCTTTCTTAGTGAAAACTAATGTAGCAAATATTGCAATTCCAATTACAGTTGGAGTGTTAACTAATAATGCAACGTATATTCAGTGCTTGTTGTTAATGTGTTCATCTAATTGGAAGATAATAGCATAAATTATATCAAGAAGACATCCAAGAGCTACTAATCCGAAAGCAATTGCTAATAAAATAATTGTGAATTTTTTACGTTTGTCGCTTGGTAAGTATTTTTGAGAATACATAATGAATTGAGCAGCTGCAGCAAAGATTAAAGAGAATGAAAGGAATATAGATCCGATAACTCTTCATACTTCGATAGTTGTTGAATGATTTGTTTGTGCATCAACTACTACGAATAATAAACCCACTCCTAATAAAAGAAGTGAAATTACAACTGCGTAAAAATTGTATATTGATTTGTGCTTTTTAAAATCTGTCTCAAGATTTTCTATAAAATTAGTCTTTGTATTGCTCATACTAACGATATTATAATGTTTTTTCTATCTTTTTTAAAATAATGTATGCGTTTTTTCACATTAGCATTAATTTTTTATATATTACATAGTAATATTAGTTCACAAATATTGCTTTTTAGCCTATAATTTTGGCGAAATTACATTACCTTCAAAAGATGTTAATGCTAAGTTTACATATACAAAAGCAATTAAAATAAAGAGATAACAACATCACACTTAAAATGTGTAATTATTGTTTGTGGCTAGGTGGCAGAGCAAGAAGTGCAACAATTCCAGGTATAATGAACCAAATGAAACCAACAATAATTAAAACTACTCTTACAACATTGTAGTCTTCTTGTGTCATTTTTTCTTTTCTGCATAAGCATACAACGAACCCAGGTATTCATAGACAGAATGCTAAAAGAATAATTAAAAGTTTAAGTGAATTTGAATCAAGTGGTTTGTAGTTTGAGTTTGCCATGATACTTCTATTATATATTAAAGCAATGTAAAAAAAGAAAAATAAAGTTTTAAGAAAAATTTAAATTAATAATATATTATTTTTTATTAACTTTCCAAGTGTGGTAAGCTACTTTATTTATAAAACGCATTTTGAAAAGCAACTTAACATATTTCTTCTTTTTATTTTTAAGCATTTTCTCGTCGCTATACTTTTCAACATTGTTAGAATAATCCGTTGTTTGAAAGTAAGCGGCTTGAGTTTTATGAAAACTATTTGCAGAGAAATATGCAAAGAATGTCATTGAGACAAGCGAACCAACTATTAATAATACTCCCATTACAAGCATTGCTGATTGAAATTGGTTTGCTTCATCGGGTGTGTGATAATAAGGAGAATTGCTATCTCATGTTAGACCATAAAATGATAAACAAATAACGCCACCCACAAAAATAGCGGCAAATACAAGTCATCATATCTTTAAGAAAATACTATATCTTCTTCTGTTCTCGTATGATGAATGTTTTAACAATCTTTTTTGCGCTTTTGTTAGGGTTTCTTTTTCAACCATAATTAATATGCACGCGCAAAATATATCATTTGTTTTGCTGGCTTACCTGTAAAAACACATTTTTTACCATTAGCATCTTCACTGAATACACATCTTGGGTTTGCGCCTGTAAGTTGTTTTATTGATTTTTCATCTGCAGGAGTACCACCTCATGGTGCTAATGCGATCTTGCTATCAGCAATTGCTTTTTTAAATTCGTCCATTGTTGAAACTTCAACTATAGAATCATCTAAGTGTTTCTTTGCATTAGCATACAATGTATTTTGGTATTCTACTGCTTGTTCAGAAATGACTTTCTCTATTTCATCAAGAGAAATTGATTGCTTAACACCATTATCTCTACGGATTAACATACATTTATTTTGTTCTAAGTCTTTTGGACCAATAATGATAGAGAATGGTGTTCCTTGTGTTTCTTGGTGAGCAATTTTATAACCAAAACTGTCATCGCTTTCATCAAGAGCAACGCTATAAACTGAATTTAATTTGTTAAACAATTCATTAGCTTTAGCACTAACGTTCTTATCTTTATTAGCGAAGATTGTTAAAATAGCAACTTGAGTTGGCGCGATTGGGAATGGCATAACTAGTCCTTTGTCATCGCCATGAACAACAATTAAGTCTCCTATTATACGTGTAGTAATACCGGCACTCATATAGTGAGGGTATGAATATCCATTATTTTTATCTTGGTATGTAACCTCGAACATTTCACAAAAACTAGTTCCAAGATAGTGGCTTGTTCCAGTTTGAACGCATTGTCCATCTTGTGTTCAAACTTCACGAGTATAAGTATCTACAGCTCCTGGGAATTTTTCTCCTTCTGATTTTTTACCTGCAAGCACCGGTAATGCGCAACATTCCTTTAAAAAGTCATTATATAGGTTGTGAATTATGAGCGTATATTTCTCACATTCCTCACGATTAGCGAACATAGCGTGTAGCTCTTGTCAAAAGAATTCACTACCTCTTAAAAAAGGACGAGTAGTTTTTTCAGCACGATATACACCACATCATTGATTGTATTTAAGGGGTAGATCATTATGAGAAACGATTTGTTGTTTAAACAATTGTGAAAAAGGTATCTCAGATGTTGGTCTAACTATTAATGGGTCAGCTAAATCTTCAGTTCCGATACTTTTTACTAAGAAAGCTTCAGGAGCAAAACCTTCAATATGATCTTTTTCCTTTGCAAAATCACTTGTTTTTATAAATAATGGAAGTTGAACGTTTTGAGCTCCTGTTGCTTTAAGTCTTTTATCGATTTCATTCTGTAAGTTAGTTCATATTTTTCATCCATTTGGTAAATAGTTGATAGTTCCTTTGATAGCGGCATATGAAAATAACTTTGCTGCAGAGCAAACAGAAGTATATCAATCTGCGAAGTTCTCGCTTCTAAGTGTTATTTTATCTAGTTTCATTTATATATTTGAAGGCCTCCATTTGTTCGCAAGCAGGAGGTGTTCCTTCTGATGACATTGCTTTTCTACACTCTTTGCAATTTCCTCAAAGTGCACATTGTTTATTAATACATGGGCATTTGGTAAAAACCTTACTTGCTTTAGCCATATATCTATTATATATGAATTTAATGAATAGCTAAACAGTCTTAAATAAAGAAGAAAAAGGCAAATATTTAGTCCTTTAGGTTATTTAATTTAACAATTCTATCAAGTCTTGTACTTAATTCTGCCTTAACGCCTAAAATCAAATCTTTCAATTCTAAAAGAGTTGGTTGTTTGACTTTTCCACCAAAATTTTTAACTTTAACTATAGAATTAATTTCCATGCTTACTTTTACTACACCGAAATCTACTTAATAAGATTATTTCTATCAAGTCTAGAGTCTATTCCATCGAGTCTTGTTTCAATAATGTCTAGTCTTGCATCAATACCATCCATTCTTTTATTTAATCTTGTCTCGACGTCATCGATCCTTGCACTTAATCTTCCCTCAACATCATCAATTTTTGCACTTAATTCTGCCTTAACACCTAAAATCAAATCTTTCAATTCTAAAAGAGTTGGTTGTTTAACTTTTCCACCAGAATTTTTAACTTTAACTATAGACTCAATTTCCATACCTTTAATTATAAGACCATTTAATTCTGGTATATCTTCGCAATCAGTGATTTTACATCCTTTTACTTTAATCATATACAAATATTATTTAAGTAAATAAAAAATATTTGTCCCAGATTTGTCACGTATTTGTCCACTATTTGTCTGATTGGTTTAAATAGTCATGCCATATCCTATATACTCTAATATCAAAAGTGTGTTTATACTAAATACAACATGACATTTAAAGCAAAAGTGTGGAGATGTATACTGTCAGTGTTTGGTCGTGCACCACTGTATTCGACATTAAAACACCCTAATAGAAAGCACGAACACAAATTTCCTAAAAAATTATTCAAAGAATTTGACGTTACATTTTCTAAATACGATAAATGCGTTTGCTATTCCATTTCTAAAAAAGGGAATGCTAAATCAAAGAAACATTTAATATATCTTCATGGTGGAGCATATGCGATGCAAATTGTTCACTGACAATGAAAGACAGTTCATAAAATAGCTAAGAAATCAAATGTAACAATAGATGTTTTTATTTATGAACTGTCTAATCCTAATCATACTGTTTATAAACAAAATTTTGATGCACTAGAAAAATTTTATGATACATTAGATGGAAACTGAATATCAATATTAGGAGATTCAGCTGGTGGTGGAATGGCAGTTAGCTTCTCAAAGTATCTAAGAGATAAAAAGAAAAAGCTTCCAAATCATCTTTTTTTAGTTGATCCATGAATTAACATGGTTGATAATGGTCATCTAACTAAAAAAGATTTCAACGAAAAAGATACATACCTTAAATATGACGATTGTCAGACAAGCATTGAATGATATACACATGGAGAAGACCCACATGGATGAATGTTCTCTCCATTATATGTAGACTTTAAAGGTTTTCCACCTGTTTTATTAATAATTTCAACACATGAAATTATTTATAACGACTTAAAAACGTTTTATGAAAAACTTAAAGGTTCTCATGTTGATGTTACAAAAATGACATATAAGGAGCTATTCCATGACTTTTTCTTATTTGATATAGAAGAGAGTGACGAAGTACTTGATAAGATTTGTGGAATTATTAACAAGTCATAATTGTTAGAATTGTTAATAATTCTGTTTGCTAAAATTAGGACAAAAGCAAAATTGTCATTTATTCTGTGATAAGTTGTATAATATCAACATAATCATAAATCTCTTAATGTGTAAGCGGTTTATATTTGAGAGAAAATAATGAAATTTAACGAACTACCATTGCAACCAGAAATCTTGCAAGGAATAAACAAATCTAAATATGAAACAATGACTGAGATACAGGAAAATATCATTCCTTTGTCTATCGAAGGAAAAGATGTTCTTGCTAAAGCACCAACAGGAACTGGGAAAACAGCAGCCTTTGTAATTCCTGCTCTTCAAAACTTAGATGTAAATGAGAAAAGAGTTCAGATTTTAGTTTTAGCTCCAACTAGAGAATTAGCAAACCAAATAACTGAAGAATTTAAAAACCTATCTATGTTTATGAGAGGCGTAAATGCTCTTGCTATTTACGGTGGACAAAAAATAGACATCCAACTTAAATTATTAAGGAACAATCCACAAATCCTAGTTTCAACACCAGGTAGATTATTAGACCATATTAAAAGAGGTTCTATTAATCTTGAAAACATTAAAACAGTTATTCTTGATGAAGCAGATGAAATGCTTAACATGGGTTTCGTTGTTGATATCAATAAGATCTTAAGTACTATCAAACAAGAACACCAAACTATTTTATTATCAGCTACTATTTCTCAACAAATATATGGTGTTTCTGCTAAATATCAAAAGAACCCTGTTTCTTTTGAAACAAAAAATGCAGTTGTTTCAAAACCAAACATTAAACAACACTATATAAAGATTAACGAAAGAAATAAAGCTGAGTACATTATTAAGTTAATCAAAACAAACAGCTGGTTTTTAACTGTTGTTTTCACAAACACTAAATGAAAAGCTAAAGAATTAGCTGCAAAATTAAAAGATTCTGGAATAACTGCTGAATCATTACAAAGTGACATGAAACAAAGTCAAAGAGAACGTGTAATGAAAGCGTTTAGAGATGGTAAGTTTCACGTACTAGTTGCTACAGATGTTGCTGCTCGTGGAATAGATGTTAAAGGTATTGATGCAGTTATTAACCATGATGTTCCAAAAGATATGGAATATTATGTTCACCGTATCGGTAGGACAGGAAGAAATCAAACCGAAGGTTCTTCATACACTTTAATTGCAAGTGATGTTAATTTTTCATTAAGCAAAATTGAAAAGATTACTAATGAAAAATTACTTGAAATTGTTCCAAGTGAATATGATTTCATTGAAGAACGTTCTAAACCTAAAGGTGGTTTTGGTGGTGGAAACAGACGTGGTGGTTTTGGTGGCGGACAAAGACGCGGAAACAACAATTTTGGCAGAAGTAGCAACTTTGGTGGACACGGAGCTAGAGATGGAAGAAGCGGTGGCTTCAATCATCACGGACATAATGGCGGCGGAAAATTTAGTCACAGCGGTAGAAACAACAACAACGGAAATTCTGGAAGATAGAATTTTAAGAACAAACAAAAGTTCTAAAAAGAATTTTGTAAAAAATAAACATCAACAACTATATAGTGCTTACAAACAAGCCTATCAAAACAATTAAAATATAATAAAATTATGAAATATGAAACGTTAACAAGTGTAATAAGGAAACATATTAAATCTGCTTTACAAAAAAATATTGGTGAACTCTCTGAGTCAACAATCGAATTAAAGAAAATTAAAATAGGTGTAGAACGAACACGTAGTGCTGCCTTTGGAGATTTCTCTTCTAATGTTGCTATGTCACTTGGACTAAGTGCATCTGCAACAATGTCACTAGCACATACGATATGCAAGAGTTTACCTAAAAAAATATTTGCTAAATGCGAAGTAGTTAAACCAGGATTTATAAACATGACTTTAACTATAGACACTATTAATAAAGTACTTATTGATATTTTTAAACAAAAAAGTTCATATGGTAAGTTTGCATGTAAGAAAGATGTTTTCAACATCGAGTTCGTTTCCGCTAATCCAACAGGACTATTACATATTGGACATGCTCGTAATGCAGCATATGGTGATACTCTAGCAAATATATGACAAGCATATGGTATTACCGTGCACAGAGAGTACTATACAAATGATGCAGGAAACCAAATAAATATGTTAGGTTTATCAACTCTAATAAGATATAAAGAATTATTTGGTACTCCTGCTGTTTTTCCAGAAGATGGCTATCATGGAGATGAAATAATCGATATTGCTACAGCCATCAAGGAAAAATATGGTGATAAATATGTAGCTGCTGAATATTCTGAAAAAGGAATAACTGATGAAGCTATTAGTGAAGTATTTAAATCTTTTGCTAAAGATTATTTATTAACTATCATTAGAGATACATTATTAGAAATGCATGTTAAATTTGATATTTGATCATACGAAAGTGACGTATATAAAAATAATTTAATTCCTTCAGTTTTAACTGAATTAAAACCATTTATATATGAAGCAGATGGTGCTACATTTTTAAAAACTACACTTAAGGGAGATGATAAGGACAGGGTTTTAGTTAAGTCAGATGGAGGATATACTTATTTCACTCCAGACATCGCTTATCATAAAGTTAAATTATCTCGTGGCTATGATAAGATCTTCAATGTTTGGGGAGCCGACCACAAATCATACGTTGATAGAATTAAAATAGCTGTTGAGTTCCTAGGTTATAAACAGGAACAAGTAACTGTTCTATTGCAACAAATGATTAAACTTGTTAAAAATGGTGAAGAATTTAAAATGTCTAAGCGTACTGGTAATAGTCTAACAACAATGGATTTAATTTCATCAATTGGTGTAGATGCTATGCGTTGATTCTTAGTTTCAACATCACTTAATTCTCACCTTGAAATTGATGTTGAAAAAGCAACAGAGAATAATACAAACAATCCTTTATTTTACGTGCAATATGCTCATGCTCGTATTAACCAATTAATAGATAAGAAGAAAGATGAATATGTTTTTACTAGCTCTTTCAAAGATTTAGTTCTTCCGGCTGAACGTGAATTGATTATCACATTAAACTCATATAAACAATTAATTGAATCAATAAGCAATAACTACGAAGTGCACAGATTGAATACTTATTTAATTCAACTTGCACGTAGTTATCACAGCTACTATACAAACAATAAGATTATTGATTCAGAAAATAAAAAACTTAGTATCCAAAGGTATTGATTAAGCTTTGCAGTAAAACAAGTAATTGCCAATGCACTTAAATTATTAACTATTACTGCTGTAGATAAAATGTAATTAGTTTTACATTCTTCTGTAAGGTCTAACATAATTAAAAAGCAGGTGCACAAGACACCTGCTTTTATAATATTGGCGCGCTCGAGAGGATTCGAACCTCTGACCACAGGCTTAGAAGGCATGTGCTCTATCCAGCTGAGCTACGAGCGCATATAATTTAATTATAATTTAACTTTTGTTAATATAGTTAGCATATTTGCACCTTGAGTGTAATTAGTAATAGATTTATCCTTTGTTCATAGTGCTAATAAAGGATCAAATATTTTTCAACTTGCAAGAATTTCTTTAGAAGAAGTGAAGATTGTTTTATTATTATTAATCGCTCCGAGAAAAACTGCTTTATATCCGTCCAATGGAGAAGATGAAGGTTTAAAGTTATGAGGAAAAACAACATCAGGTGTAATAAAGATTTTATCTGTTGTTTTATCCTTAAAGCTTATTTCAATATATGTTTCTTTTTTCTCAAGGGCTTTACCTGTAACTAAATTTATTTTAATATGTGGGTGTCTTGAATCAGCTAAAGCTATGCTTGCAAAAGTTTCAACCACTGTATTTGCATTTTGCACTTCATCTTTATAACTTTCGTATTGAGCTCTAAAACATTCAGTGGGCACCAATGATAGTTTTTTAACAGCCAATACTCTTTTATTCACAATATCGCTTGCTTTTACAGGTATGTTGCATATTACAAGCAATAGTAATTCAAGTAAGTGTCCTTGAATAAAATCACGTAGTGCTCCTGTTTGTTCATAGAATATTCCACGGCCTTGAATATCAATAGTTTCAGAAGCAGCAACAGTGATCTCTTTGATATTCTTTAGGTCATATTTAGTTTTCATATGTTTTCTAAACTCAATTAGGAGTTGCGCATTCTTTTTAGCTAGATAGTGATCTACTTTATAAACTTGGTCTTCTTTATAATATTTGTCTATTGACTCAAGAAATGTTGAGGCAGATTCATAATCAGTTCCAAAAGGCTTTTCTAATAATAATTTAACATTCTTAGTGTTCAGTCCTGCTTTGCCTAATCATTCTACATAGTCACAAGCACTTGTTGGCGGAACACTTAAATAAATTAATAATTGTGAGTTACTATCTAGCTTAATACTTTCTTTAAAAGAAATATAGTCTGCTAATTTATCAGATAATTTAATGGAACTGATTTTATTTTTTAGAATACTCTCTTTGGCTTCATTACCAAGAGATAATTCTAAAATTTCATTAATATCAATATCTCTTCTACTAACACCATATAAGTGTTCAACCTTAATCTTATTTGCTTTTAGTAAGAACTCTATACTTGGTAGCAACATTCTTTTTGATAGATCACCAGTTATACCAAATAATAATATATATGTTTTCATAGTATATATATCAATTATATACAACTAACTTTTACCTCTTTTGTTAATATCTTATTTTTTTCGCAAAAAAAGATATAAAATATATATAAGTTAAACGGTGACAGGGTTTATAAAGAATGTTGCAAACACTGAATAACTTATAATTTGTGGATGCTTACCCAAGTGGTTGAAGGGTTCGGTCTTGAAAACCGAGAGGCGATGAAAGTCGCGCGGGAGTTCGAATCTCTCAGCATCCGCCATATCGCGGGATGGAGCAGTTGGTAGCTCGTCAGGCTCATAATCTGAAGGTCGTTGGTTCGAATCCAGCTCCCGCAACCATATGGACTTAATTGTCCGCCCTTGGATAAATAACCAAGTTAAAAAATATTTCCGGTCTCGTGGTATAGCGATTTATTATGTCCCCCTGTCACGGGGACGATACGGGTTTGACTCCCGTCGAGACCGCCATTGGTTTCGTAGCTCAGCTGGTAGAGCATCGGACTGAAAATCCGTGTGTCGGCAGTTCAACTCTGCCCGAAACCACCAGTAATATAAAAGTCCTAGCTTGTTGCAAGCTAGGA
>JAISKD010000007.1 GCA_031261065.1 Mycoplasmataceae bacterium | reverse complement strand
AATGTGAATTAACTATGATGGGTGATATGAAGAGGAAACACCACAGGACCCACACTGCAATGGATTAACTGTGATGAATGCTAACGATGAAAAAACTTCCCTAAATAAAGTCTTTGGTTTGAGCAAAATAAATTTCACTCTACCGGTAGCTCATTCTTTCACTAGCACTCCAACGACATATGAAGCATTTCAAGCTATAAGAGATACTATGAACCAAGGTGGTACCACTTGACAGCAAGAGTATTTAAATTTATATTCAGATTTAACATTTGATGATTTGTCAGCAAATGGCTGCAAAGTCAAAGTAAACGCTGATAGCATGTGGTATTCTAACGAAACCGATGATAGCTATCATGACCAGTGAATAACAGTAAGTTTTAGTGTTTAATACCAACAAATTTTGTTGTGCTAACCGTTAAATAAATTAAAGTGCTTGCACACTAATTTATATAGCCGTCTTTAGTTCTTTATTCGCCGAACTCTGAATAAGTATCTAGTAGACCGATATAGTTTGCGAAATCTTCTGAAACAGGGGAAACCTGAACAGTGGCATCGGCGGAATAACGCTCTCATGCATTTGCTGCAGCAGCAGTTGCATAAGGACCATGTGCTTCATTAACAGGACAATAAATGCTAATTCCGTAGGATCCATCTTCATCAGCAGATGCATCAAATAGCATAATTGCTTTTTCAAGATCATTTATTGTTTGTAATCCTTCTGCTGTTGTGTAATTTTCTTTGGCGATAGTTTTCATATAATCTTCAAAATCAACTAGCGCATATGTACCATATCCACTAACATACCTTTTACTATCTTTACCAGCCTTCACAACTTGGTCAGCGCTAATTGCAAATTGAGGTGGGATTTCAGTATTAACTGCTGTGTTATTTAAAAGGAAAGCATTAAAGTCTAATAATGTTTGTGGTATTAAACTTAAATCCACCATTGCAACAGTATAAGGTAATTCTGAAATATCATGAACATTTTTATAATCGTTAATTAGCACTTTTCCAAAACTCAACATATTTGGAACTTGGTGATCAACTAGATAATTAATTTCATTTGTGTAGTTTCAATCAGAATGATAGTATTTATCTTCGTTATCAAGATCACAACATCCAAAGAAATAATTGCCATACACTGAAAGTAAGTCCAACATTTCGATATTAGACATTAAACAAGAGTTCATCAAAATGAAATCTCATTTACCATCAGCTAAGTCAGTAGCTTGAATTACTGATAAAGCATCTTTAATGTCATCCATTCGTGCAATATCAGCGCTTCCTCAAGAATCATCGCTGTGACGATCATCCGGTTGAGATGTGTCAACCATCATTCCTTGTCATGCACCACCATGTCCGAAAATGTTTAGTCCATAATGTTGTGCAGGAGTTTTGTTAACTCCATAATGAACTAACTTTTCAAGATTAATAGGATCTGACATAGAAGTACATTGTGAGCTAATGTCTGTTGTAATATCTAAGATATCATGATTTTGTACTTCTCAAAATTGGATGGTTCCATCTGGTCCACCTATTTGAGGATAGTCAACATAATAAGCAGATCCGCCTTCACCTGTTAATCCTCCTGTACAGATATAAATATGAATATTTTTATTTTCCTTAGCATCTAAAATGTTGTTAATAACATTACTACCATCTGCTTCTTCATTATCATCTTGGTTTTCTCATGGACTACTTATATAGTAAAACAAATCTCAAGTAGCAGTTGATGTAGTACATGAGGCTAAGTGTAAAACTGGAATAACGCAAAGTGCGGGTAATGCTATCAATGATGATAGTCTAATTGCTGAGAATAATTTTTTCTTCATATATATTAATAATATATATCAACACTCTTTTATAAGTGCTATATCTGCACATTAGTTTATACTTTAGTATAAAAGAGTGTTTATAATATATACATGAATGTAATTGTTCCAATATTACTAACTTTATTATTTGCGGTCATTGGCTATATTAGCGGAAACTTCCTATATGCCTACATAATAGGAAAGAAGGTTTGCCACATTGATTTATATAAGATAGGTAGTGGTAACCCAGGTTCCACTAACTTAGCACGTGGAACTAAAAATAAGAAAATAGTATTGTGTGCTTTCTTATGTGATGTGTTTAAATGTTATTTACCAATTCTTATTTCTGCTCTTATTTATAGATTTGTCTCTAAATATAGTGGTGTAAATTTAGATTGTGCCTATATTATTTATCTTGCTGGATTCTTTGCTATCATAGGACACTGTTTTCCATTAATCCACATATATTCTTTAATTAGATATGGAAAAGACAACGAAATAACTAAACACAATAAAGGTGGAAGAGGCGTTGCTACCTTCGTTGGTTTCATGTTTGCATATAATCCATGATTATGAGTAGTTGCATTTGTTATTTGATACTCAACTAAGAAGTTTGGAAAAATGGTTTCATTGGCTTCTATACTTGCTGCATCAACAGTTGCGTTATTTGGTTTAATACCAGGTTTCAGTAATTGCTTATACATGTATCAAGTAGCTACATACCCATCACTTTCTTGTCCTGTATGAACTAGTTATGTAGTTGTTAGAGGAGATACATTATCTTTCTACAGCAATTATAGATTCTGAATTATATTCGCTATTAGCTTCTGTACTGGTTTATTAATAGTTCTTCGTCATGCAGAAAATTTAAAAAGAATATTTACTGGTACTGAATATAAATTTAACAAGAAAAAATAATGTTTTATTAAGCATTAATCATTCTGATTTATAACCAATGCGTTGTAATTGGTTAAAGTATTCTTTAGAAAAAAAGAAAGATAGCTTAATAACAGATTATAATAAAATTATGATTAAAGATGATAAAAGAATGGCGGACTACGCCAAAGTAATAGTAAAAGTAGGAGTTAATGTTCAAAAAGGTCAACCAGTTGTTGTTGGTGCAATAATTGAAGCTGCTCCATTAGTTCATCACATTGTTGAAGAATGTTACAAAGCAGGTGCCTCTAAGGTTTTAGTTAGATATGATGATGCTGAAGTAACTAAACTTACATACCTTAATGAAACAATCGAATCACTACAAGATATTCCTCAATACCAAATTGATTATGCCTCTGCTCCCGTTTTAAAAGAAGGTGCATGTAGAATAAGTATTAGAGGAAGTTCTCCAGATCTTCTTAAATCTATTGAGTTAAAGAAAATACAAGCATATCAAAAAGCAGTTTCAACCGCTCTTAAACCATTATCAAATTGGACAATGTCAGCTAAATGTCAATGAACAATTGCTTGTTGACCTTCTGAAGGTTGAGCTAAAATGGTTTTCCCTAACATTCCTGCTGAAGAAGCAATCGTTAAATTATGAGATGCTATTCTAGCTACTGTAAGAGTTGATGGTGTTAGCGATCCTATATCTGCTTGAAACAAACATAATGATGAAACAGAGAAAAGAGCTGAAAAACTAAACTCTCTTGTTTTAGACAAAATTCACTGTAAGAATTCTCTTGGTACTGATATCGAAATCAAATTAGTTAATAAACATATATGATTATCTGGAAGAGATAAAGAGACTCACAATAAATGAGGAGCTCAATTTACTGCCAATCTTCCAACTGAAGAAGTATGAACAATGCCAGATAAGAATGGTTTAAATGGAATTGTATATAGTTCCAAACCTTTATCTGTAAACGGTAACATTATTGATGATTTCTGATTAAAGTTCGAAGATGGTAAAGTTGTAGATTTCGATGCAAAAGTTGGAAAACAAGCACTTGAAAGTGTTTTAAACACAGACGAAGGAAGCAAACGAACTGGTGAAATAGCAATCGTTCCTGTTTCAAGCCCTATCAACCAAAGCAAAATTATGTTCTTCTCAACTCTATACGACGAGAATGCTTCATGTCACATTGCCCTTGGTGCTTCTTACCCAAATAACATCGAACACGGAACTGAATTAAACAGAGAAGAATTATCAAAATTAGGATCTAACGATAGCCTAGTTCACGTTGACTTCATGTTTGGAACAGATGATCTAGATATTACAGGTTACACAAAGAGCGGCGAAGAAGTAGCTATTTCTAACAAAGGTAAACTTTTAGTTTAGGAAATAATATTTTCTTAGCTATTTTCAAGCGAGAAAATCTCTACGCCTTTTCACATGCCATTTATAAAGAAACGGCTTGTGTTAAGCCTTCCATGTATCATTCAGTTAAATCTCTAAGGGGAAACTTTTAGTTTAAGAAATTATACTTTCTTAACGATTTGAGCAAGTAGATCTCTACGACCTTTTTCGCATGATGTTCATTGAGAAGCGATTTGTGTTCCACCAGCTTTGTATCATTCAATTAAATTTCTAAATGTATCATCAACTAATATATCGTTTTGACCTCTTACGAATAATGACTTAGTAATTCCTTCTTTGTTTAGGATTAAACGATATTTACATTTAAGGTTATCTTTTAATCAAATTTCTTTTGCTTTCTTTTCATTTTCATATGTAAAGTTAGTTAAAACGAAAACTTCACAAAGGCTATCTAATATAGAACTAATAGAATTTAACCAGTGACAGAAATCTGTTCTGTGAACTGACTTTCAATCAACTTCACCACGTGATGTATATTCAGGGTCAAATTCCATAGCAACTAATGTTCCATCAACGTCTAAGAAAAGTCTTTTTTTATTAGCGGCATGTTCTTCATCTTTAACTGCTTTGATGATCATGTCTTCTTTGTCTTCGATTATCATTAATTCTTTAGTGTGTTTCATATATTAATATTATATCATTTTACTAGTAAACAGTCGTTAAAAAACGTGAAAAAGGTATTAAATTAAACCTTACCAACAACCTTTGCACAACGTTCACATATTTCATCATCATGCATTTCATTTTTATCGAAATAATTTCAACATCTTTCGCACTTAATTAAGCTGGCATCACATGCATTAACTAGAATATTTTTTTCTTTAGTATCTGCAATCTTAACTTTAGCGACATTTAAGTATTTAGCAAGTTCTTCATTTTTAAAGCCATATGTATTATCAAAAACTATTTCTAGAGCTGCTTGATTATTTTTAGCGATTTTCTTTTCAGCACGAAGTTTCTCGAGTTGAGCAAAAGATATATCTTTAATAGCTTTAAATTGTTCTCACTTCTTAACGTCAGGAGTTTTTATTTCTACTGGAAGTTTTGCGTTAAAATCATCTAAGAAGAATGATTCTTTTTTGTTAGGATAGTTTTGTCAATTTGTATAAGCTTCTTCAACGGTGTGTGGAACGATAGGAGCTAATGCAAATAAATATGTTTTAAGAATGTGAAATAAAACTGTTTGAATAACACGACGATTTTCAGAATCTTTTTTATCACAATACAAAGCGTCCTTGATAATGTCGAAGTACCAACCTGATAATTCTACAATATGATTGTTGATTGTTTCTAGCACAACATTGAAATTAAAATTCTCATATGCTTTCTCTATATCGTAGATATTTTTTTGTAATTGGTCAAGGATTAGATTATCAACTTCTGAAAAATTAGTGTTCTTATCTTTTTCATAATCAAAATCAGAAATGTTAGACAAGATAAATTTTATTAGAGTGTTTCTAATTTTTCGATATGTTTCTCCAACTTGCTTTATGATATCATTAGAAATTCTAACATCTTCTCTATAATTTACAGAAGCAACTCAAACTCTTAAAATATCAGCTCCGAACTCGTTGCATATTTTATTAGGGTCTATTACATTGCCTATAGATTTAGACATTTTTCTTCCTTGTCCATCTAATACGAACCCGCAACCTAATAAATATTTGTAAGGTGCCTTACCTGTAGCAATAACAGAGTTAATTAAAGACGAGTTAAATCATCCTCTGAACTGATCTTTACCTTCAAGGTATAGTTCAGCGGGGAATGGTAGATTGTTTTGTTTTAAAACAGATCATGTTGTTCCAGAGTCAAATCAAACATCCATGATATCTGTTTCTTTTCTTAGAGACTTGTTTTTATATTTTTCAGTCAAGAAATATTCTACTGGTTTTTCAAATCAAGCATTAGTACCTTCTTTACTGATAATTGAAATAATATTTTCAACAAGTTCAATATCATTAACAGCATTGCCATTTTCATCTAAAACCATTGGTATTGGTACACCTCAATATCTTTGACGAGAAATACATCATTCACTTCTCTTCAATATCATTTCAGTAAGTTGTTGACGTGTAATCTCATCAGGGAATCAAACATCTTTAATGCTTTCCAATATCTCTGATTTAATTTTTTCAATATTTACAAACCATTGTTTTGTTGCACGATAAATAACTGGTTTCTTTGTTCTTCAGTCATGAGCAACAGAGTGAGTAATAAATGATAAGTTCAATAATGCATTTGCTTTTGTTAATTTTTCAGTAATGATTTTGTTAGCGTCATTATAAAACACACCAACTAATTCATCATCATTAATATTTTTATTGAACTTACCATAATTATCAATAGGACCAAATGGTTTAATATTGTATTTCATACAAGCTAGGTAGTCGTCATTACCAAAATCTGGTGCATTATGTACTAATCCTGTTCCATCGCCATCCGAAACATATGTAGCTAAGATTACCATAGATTGTCTTGAATACAATGGGTGTTGGTATCTAACAAGTTCTAATTCACTTCCTGTAATTTCATCGATAATCTTTGTATCTTTTCACTCAAGTTTTTCTGCTATCTTAGGTAGAAGATTTTTAGAAACGACAAAAACTTGTTCACCAACAGATACACGAACATAGATAAAATTAGGATTAACAGCAATAGCTAAATTAGATGGAATTGTTCAAGGAGTTGTTGTTCAAATTAATAAACGATCTTTAGCTTTAATCTTTCCTTTATTTTCAATTACTTCAAATGTTGTATATATTGATGGAGACTTAACATCTGCATATTCAATTTCAGCATCAGCTAAAGCAGTTTGAGATGACCATGACCAATATATTGGTTTAAGGTCTTGATATACTAAACCTTTTTCAAAAGCTTTTAGAAAGACACCAAGTTGGTTAACTTCAAACTCGTGGTCTAGAGTCATGTAGATAGCTTTAAAATCAGTTTCTAAACCTAGTCTAGCGAATTGTGCTTGTTGAATTGCTTTTTGTTCTAAGGCAAACTTTTTACAGTTATCACGTTTTTGAGCAATTGAAAGATCAGGGGCAGTGTTTTCACCTTTTTTAATTAATGCTCATTCAATTGGTAGACCATGAGTATCTCAACCAGGAATGTAATTCGAATAAAATCCTTTAAGGTTTTTATCACGAACAATAATATCCTTCAAGATTTTATTTAATGAGTGTCCTACATGGATAGAACCATTTGCATATGGAGGTCCATCATGCAAGGTTCACACTTTGCCATTAGAATTTTTCTTTAGTATCTTTTGGTATATCTCTTTATCAAGTCATTCCTTTTGAATTGTAGGCTCTTTTGTAGGCAAATTTGCCTTCATCTCAAAAGAAGTTGTTAATATATTTAAAGTGTCTTTGTATTGTGACATATAAATATTATATTTATTAATATAGATTGGGTTGCCAATCTTGCCGGTTAATTAATGTAACTTGAGTATAATTTATAATCGGTTACATTGAAACATGAAATACATGGTCAGAATATTGTAGGATTTGTTCCATCATCGATTCAACCACCTCAGTATATTCCACAAATAGATACACCATAGGGAGAATCGGGGTTACGGCAAACCACCATCGAACCAGACGCTCCTCCGCTTAAGGTGAAATCTTTTCACGGAGTGCTACTACTATAATCCCATCCCTTGGTTTTGGCTTGGTTTTTGTAAAATTTAAGACCTGGTGATATATCTACATATGTATTTTGATCATCGATGCCGTGGCCGTCCGTTGCAACATTACTGTACGTTACTTTTTCTTTAGCCCAAACCGTTTTGTTAGCTCGTGCTGGGTAGCCAGCAATAAATTTTGAACCTCAAGAAGAATTTAAATTGCTAATTGTGCCAGTCCAAAAATTATTAAGTTTTTGTCCGTTTTCCTCATATTCACTATTAAGCGTGTCCAATCTTGTTTTAAGTGCCGGTTGGTTTGAAACAGTGGAGTCGCCAAAATTAACTCTCACTATAGCCATATCTATCGTTGTTTTGGTAGACGGATTATAGTAGGCATATGGTTGAATGTCAGATGAACTGAATGATGCATATGAACCACTACCTGAAATTTCATTGTTAGAAGATGCATATTTAATTGTGCCTTGTTGGCTATTTCAAATGTCTTTAAATCCTTCAGTTACATGCATATTTGTGGCTAACCAATACTCATATTTTGTTGCTGGACTGCTGATATCAGTATCAGTGTGATTTAGTAATCAACCGGTTCCTCTCACTCAATATGATGAACCGATGGCGGCGATAGAAAATGTCCTTTCTGAAATATATGAGTATATTTCCGCCTCTGTTAAAAGATCTCCGGATTCTGAATTAATGACAGTCAAAGTTCCTAGTGGTGAATAATTCGTTCCATCAACCACAGCATTTAAACATAATGTGAATCATTGTTTTCCATCAAGCAATGGATTAACATAATTTTGAGTAAAATTTATTGTGATTATATGAGACAACGAATTGTATTCCGGATTGGTAGAAGATATATAGTTTGATATGTTGTTACCTATGTCAGGACTTGTACATGATATACCCGTTACAGTTTTAACGTCTTGGGGAATGTGAAAATTTACAGCGTTTTGTCCGCCTTCAGTGTATTTGAAACCTTCTACTTTTGCATTGCTGCCATAATTTGTAAACCAACAATTATCAGGAACGTCAGTTACTTTTGGTTTAGAATTAGATCTAACTATTAAATATCCAGAGACTCCGGCAACTACAAGTGCTCCAATAATTAAAATGCTAGATAATTGCTTTTTGCCGATCATATTTTTAATTATAACTTACAATGTTTAATCCCGATTACTTATTTATATAAATGTTATTCAATCTATAATACAGATGTGAGTAATCTAGTAGAACTTATTAAGTCTAAATATAAAGAATATGAAAAACAAGCAGTTGATATTAGACGTCATTTACATTCTAATCCAGAATTAGGAACTAAAGAAGTAAAAACACAGCAATTTATTATTGATACATTAAAAGAGCACGGAATAGTTGGAACAAAAATTGCTGATACTGGTGTTGTTGCTTTAATCAAAGGTACTAAACAAGGTGAGATTAATAAAACAATTCTAGTAAGAAGTGATATAGATGCATTACCAATCAAAGAAGAAACTGGTTCTTCATTCGCTTCACTCAATGATGGAGTAATGCATGCTTGCGGTCATGATGGACACATTACCAATTTATTAATTTCTGCGTTCATACTAAAAGATTTATGCAATGAATATAGCGGAAATATTAAATTGGCATTCCAACCAGCAGAAGAATCAATAGGTGGAGCTGAAAGAATGATTGAAGCTGGAATACTTGAGAATCCTAAGGTTGATGCAGCTATCGGACTACATGTTAGTGCAACAGACCCTGCAAACAATGTTTATACAAAATATGATGGGTTCTGAGCTTCAGTTGATTCATTCAGAATAAAAATAATTGGATTTGGTGGACATGGTGCTATTCCTCACAAAACAATTGACCCCATAAACATTGGAGTTCAATTTATAAATTCAGCGCAAAATATCATTTCAAGAAAGATAGATCCAGCTGATCCAGCTGTTATATCTTTTTGCAAATTCAACTCGGGTGAAGTATTCAATGCAATTCCAACAGAAGCATTCATTGGCGGTACATTTAGAACAGTGAATAATGAGATGCGTAAATACATTAAAGTGAAACTTGAACAAATTTTAAAAGGTGTTTGTGAAGCCAATGATGCTAAATATGAATTCGCAACAGGACACGGTACAGCCGCTCTAGTTAATGACAATAACATGGTTGATCTGTTATTGGAATCTGCTGAAAAACAAGTAGGAAAAACTAATGTACATTTATTAAACGCACCAATGATGGTTGGAGATGACTTTTCATATTTTGGACAGCATGTTCCAGCTGTTTACTTTATGGTCGGAAGCCACGACGGTCAAAGCGAGAAATATGGACTTCATAATTCTAAATTTTTATTCAAAGAAGAAAATTTCTTTCCAACTTCTATTGCGGTTACAGTTCAAGCAACAATTGATTTCCTAAATAAGAAATAAATTAAACCTCGAAAATAGTTGTTCTTACTAGTGGACGTTTTTTCTTATTTTTTCATATAAAGAATTCAACAGTCCTCTCAGTTAATCTTGCAACATCTTTGTTAGTGATTGGAGCAGCATTTTTGCTCATCGCTGCTTCAATATTTTCTTTTATAGAATATGCAATCTTGGTAATCATTGCAGAAGAAGATTTTGCAAAGAAAGAACCCCTTGTAGAAAGAATAGGAAGTTCTGGAACTTTTTTATTCTTAATATCTAAAATAATAGTTGCTGAAAACAAACCTTCTTGCGATAATATTTGACGATATTTTAATAATCCTGTAGAGTCAATGTTTACATTGTTTCCATCAACATATACATCATACATATCAACCTTTTCATCAATCGCAGAAACTTCATGATTTAGAAGTGCAACTTTTTGACCATTAGAAACTTGAATAACATTATCTGGGTGAATGCCAGAAACTATACATGTTTTCTTAAGTGCTCTAAGCATTTTATATTCACCGTGAATTGGTAGAACATATTTAGGATTAATAAGCTTTATAAATAACTGTTGCTCAACTTGTGTTGCATGTCCGGAAGCATGTATCTTTCTGTTGTTCTTATTAACAATAACAGTTGCACCAGTTTTATAAAGTTTATTAACTAATGTTTCAACATTTAGGAAGTTACCAGGAATTGGAGAAGAAGATAAAATTATTGTATCTTCTCTCTTTAATGCTACTCATGGGTGTTGTCCAGTAGCCATTTGGTTAAGGGCAGCAAGTTCTTCACCTTGTGAACCAGTAAGAATAACCATAACTTGATTCTCAGGAAATTTATCAATTTCTCTTATTTCAATAAAGGCTTCGTTAGAAACATTTAGAAAACCAGACTTAACAGATGCTTCAACGTTAGTTACCATAGATCTTCCAGCAAGGGCAATCTTTCTATTGTTTTCAATAGCTAATGCAATTATTTCTTCTATTCTTCCTAAGTTAGAAGCGAATGCTGATAAAAATATTCTGCCTCTGCAATTACCAATAATTCTTTTTAATTCTTTAACAATATTTGCTTCACTATCACTGAATCCTTCACGTTCAGAGTTTGTAGATTCACAAAGTAATAAATCAATATCTCTTAAACCGATTTCAGCAACTTTTAAAATATCTGTTTGATCTCCTTGAGTTGAAAAGTCAAATCTAAAGTCGCCAGTTGATACTATCTTGCCATTAGGAGTTTCAAAATAAATACCAAAAGCATCTGGAATTGAGTGACAAACTCTAAAGAATTCTATTTTAAAATACTTGCTTGATAATTTTGTATCATCATCAAATTCAGACATAACGTGCTCTTTTAAATCTTTATGTTCTTTAAGTTTTTTATTAACAATACTAAGTGTTAGTTTTGAACCATATACCTTAGGTATTGGTAATGCTTTTAAAAGATAAGGGATACCACCAATATGATCTTCATGGGCATGTGTGATTAGTAGCCCTTGAACCTTCTCTTTATTTTCAACTAAATAATCGAAAGGACAAATAATTGAATTTACTCCGAATAAAACGTTCTCATCAGCAAATTTTACACCGCAGTCGACGATTCAAATTTCGTTGTCGTGTTCAACGACATACATGTTTTTTCCGATTTCCTCTATTCCTCCTAGAGCAAATACTTTTGTTGGTATTGTATTATTTTCCATTTTCTTGTTCTACTTTCGCTTGTTTAATTATTTCTTTGTATATGTTTTCCACCATATCTGGTGTTAGTGGGCTAACCGCTAAGTTTCTTACTTTGTTTAGAACAACTTGTTCTCTGCTTGTATCGGTAATATTAATACCGTTTTGCTTCTTATATATTCCTATCTGTTCAACAGCTTTGAATCTGTTGTTCAATCATTTTACTATTTCATTATCAGATTCGTTTATTATTTCTCTGTATTTATTTAATTCATCCATATTAACGTTCTATTTTTTCTCAATCTTCTTCTACTTTTCAAGGATCTGATTTGTTTATGCGGTCATAATACAATATGCCGCTTAAATGGTCAATCTCATGTTGCAAACAAATCGCTAACATTCCTGCTGCTTCGATCGTTACGTCTTTATTATTATCTAATAAATCTATAGCTTTTACAACTATTCTGCTTTTTCTCTTAACAATTCCAGGATGTTCATCATCTACTGAAAGACATCCTTCTCCTAAAGGAAGGTATGAATTGGTAAGAGATGTTGAAATTATTTTAGGATTGCCTAAAAGATATTTAACTTCTTTATCATCTACATTAAAGTGTATGTAAATAACAGATTTATCAAGACCTACTTGTTCAGCTGCAATAGCAATTCCTCTTCTAATCTTTGCCTTAGAGTTTTCATCAAATGATTCATCGATATAAGCAATCATCTTATCAATAAGAGACTGGTCGTGCTTAGAAATAGGAAAAGTTAATTCATTAACCTTATTTCTAAGACTTGGGTCTGTATCTTTAACTATTCATTTTTCAGTGACTTTCATTATTAAATATATTACTGTTCTAAATAAGAATTACAAAATCTATTGATATGGCTTTGTTCGTTATGTATCTATGTAAATTCTAAACAATGCGGAGAATAACAAGAATTCATAACAAACAGGTCATGTTTGATATTGTTATATATATTATATAATTTAATTATGACTAAGCAAGAAATGATCGCCAAAGAATTATCAGCATCTGGAGCAGATGCTTTATTCTTATGTACAAAGAATTCAATCACATGAATTTCACCAGAATTATGTGATAGTGAAATATATTACCTATGTACAAAAGACAAAGTTGTAGGTTTTGCAGATATTAGAGATATTGATTCTTTACAAACAGTTAAGAACATTGAAAAAGTAGCAATTAAAAGTTATAAGGACGTAATGGATTATATTAATGAGTTAAATCTTAATGTTTTATTAATAGATGGAGATTTAACACTATCTGACTTTGAAACATATAAGCCATTACTAACTGCAAAAAGTTTAAAGATTGCTAATATGAAATCATTAAGATGTATTAAGACCGATGAAGAAATTAAACTTATGCAGATAGCAGCTGACATTGCATGTGATGCTGTTGCCCATGTAAAAGAGAATATTAAAGTTGGAATGAGCGAACAACAAGTAGCTGATATGATTAAAGTTTTTATGATTACTGCTGGTGCGTCTGGTTTATCATTCCCATCAATCGTTTCTTTTGGCACAAACACAGCGGATATTCACCACATGCCTTCAGCTACTAAAAAATTAGAAAGTGGTGAATTAATTATGCTTGATTTAGGTTGTGTGTATAAAGGTTATTGTTCTGATATCACAAGATGTTTTTGATTAGGAGAGCCAGCTCCTTGAATGTTAGAAATGTATGAACTAGTACTTAATGCACAAGTTGGTGCAGTTGCTTTAGCAAAGAACGGAACAAAAGCTAGCGATATAGATAAATATTGCCGTACATATTTTGACGAACACAAACCTGAATGAGGCGAAACTTTCAAACATGGTACAGGTCATGGTGTTGGTATACAAATTCATGAACTTCCAAGTATTAGACCAACAAGTGACTTTGCAATAGAAACTAACCAAGTTCACACAGTGGAACCAGGTGTTTATGTAAAAGATTTAGGCGGAGTTAGAGTTGAAGATACGATTGTTATTACTCCAAATGGAAATATTGTTTTAACTAAAAAAGCTCCTAAGGAACTAAATAAAAAATAATTTATTTAATAATTTTTCTGTTTTTTTAGATAGATCAAAATATTTCTCAACATATATAAATAAAATTGTCATACCGTAGGTAATAACTACATCAGTAATATTGTGTTGGTGAAGTCCTAGTGTAGAAAGAGTTATTAATAAACCAACAATAATCATTGGTGTTCTGTAGTATCATTTTATTCCTTTATAAAATGCAAACAACACTAATAGACTTGCTCAGTAATTATGATATGATGGACAGCTTCCTCATATGTTGTTATCATCTGCTGCTAATTTTGATAATTGACTATAAAAAGCATCTCCCGGTTGAAGCAAATGATATCATGGGTGTACTGAAGCAACACCACCTCAATCTAAGTGATCAGCTGTTGGCACAATAAAATAGGAAGGAGTACACGTTGTAGGTAAAAATATGTATATGATTGTGCCAATTATATACATAAGGAAAGCGTTAACTACATACCTGTAATATTGTTTTTTTCCACTAGCAAAATAAATAACTAATGGTATAACAACAAATCACATAAATGGTCACAACATATAAAATGGGTAGATCCATGAGATTCAAGGAAACACAGTGTCAAATGGCAATTGTAGATTTGTTGTATTATCTCTACCTATTAATTTTCCCATTGATTTACCAACATAAAAATAGGAAACGTGTTCTATACCTAAAATTAATGCAATGACAATTATTATTTGAAGAAATAATTTCCAATTTAGTTTATTTTTTGCTTTTCAACTAAATGCGTCTTTAACCATAAATGTATTATATTTACATTGATAAATTTAGATACATCGTTTAATTTTTAGGATTGTTTTACATTGAAAATCACTAATTACACATGACGGATTCACATATGTTTATATATTCATTACCTTAATAATGTGTGTATAAAATATATATGAATCCAATCCGTATAATGAAGTCCATGCTATTTTCATCATTAGCAGTTGCGGTTTTTTCTTCTGTCGCTTTAACGAGTTATTATTTAACTCATAGAGACAATAATAATAAACCCGATGACAAAACAGAATTTGATTATGAGATTGATGGCGACACAGATATGAATTATGGTACAGTTGTCACTATACGAGTAATCAATGCCAAAAACATCGTAGGTATATTTGAATGAAGTGGTTATTCAACACAAGATTCTGGTGTTAACATAATAATCGGTGGAGAAAATTATGACACCATGACTATTACAAATTGAAACAATACATTTGATTCAGTTAGTGTACCGGACACAATTGAAATAATGAATAACGGTTATGTTGTTGAAGTTGACGCTAGTATTAGCTGTAGAACTTCGTCACTTTGATTAGTAACCGCAGGTGCAGGCGCGGAAGAAAATTGACCGCTAGATGGAACCAATCAGGAAGTAATTGACTTGTTATGTACCACTAATGCCAATGTAGATTTTTCTAATTTACATGGGCCTGCAGCATTGCCTAAGTCTGACATTCTAGGAATAAGTTTCGATCTATCCGATGTGGCATCAACCGTTGGCGATAACTTCCTTTATGGCTGTACTTCATTTTCATATCCTTTAACTCTTCCTAAAGGTATCACAACTATAGGCGATAATTTTATGAATGGTTGTTTATCATTTGATGGAGAATTATATCTTTACCCAGAATTGTATAGCGGCAATACATCCGACATTGTATCTGTTGGTACATCATTTATGTATGATTGTGAAATTCTAAATTACTTTAATATAGGAGTTTTAGAAGCAAACGTTTTTGCAGATAGTTCAAAAACCTTCGCAACTGATAATGGAAGTTCCAGTCTCTACCATGATGGTTTATTACTAGATTGTCATGACAAAGCCGACGGTAATGGTGCAGCATTTAGAGAAAAATTTACAAATTCAACAACTGAAGATTATCGTAAACTGCTTACATACAACTCAATATGAATAGATACGGCTGAGTATGAATTATTAAATACTGATGAAGACTTAATAAGTATGCTTTGTGATGATAGTTCTTCGTCTAGCACAATCGATGGATTTATAAC
>JAISKD010000008.1 GCA_031261065.1 Mycoplasmataceae bacterium | reverse complement strand
TTCTAGCATTATGTTGTTAATACCTAGTGTGATTGTTTTGTTTTTAAAACTGCTCCCATTAATACTCACTAAATTATCTAAACTATAAACTCCACAAACTGGATGTGAGTCTGCCGAATAACCCACGCTTGATTCACCGTTCACACCTTGTAAAGTTCATAAATAACGATTTGCTCAAACCTTCATCCCGGATGAATGTTGCGACTCCTTAGTGTAACAAAAAGGTGCACCAGTAATCGTCTCTAATTTATTCTCAAAATTTTGATGAGCTCCCTTAATATAGTTAAACTCTTGTGCGTTATTAAAGACGGTGGGAATCACCCCATCTTTTTCAAACGCAATGGGATTATCAATCGTTTTATACGAAGTATCTTTATCTCATATTTTATGATCGGTTAAAGTCAACGGTAAAATACCCAAACCCATTTTATTATCAAATTGATTAGCTTTGATTTTTAGACCTGCAAAGTAATATTGCGCTCAATCTTGTACCCGCTCATTGATCTCAAAACTCAAGTTGTCATTATTATTACTATAACCACATTGTTTATGATCATTAGTCGGTGCTGTACTCTGATGGTATTCCATTAATAAATCACTTGCACTAATATCATTAGTTAAATTATTTGGGAGATAAATTTTTTTAAGTTTATTAGCAAAACTAATTGGCTTTGTAACAGAACCGTCGATGTCGGGATTCGCATCCTCGCCATCGTAATAAACTTTTTGATTTAGAGTTGTGGTCACCTCATTATTGTCAATCCCAATTGACCGTTGAGGTGACTGCATTATTTTCGTTTCGTGATTGTTACAAATCACTCCGGTGGTTACACCACCTATCAACAATATTGGTGTTAACGCCATTAATATCTTTTTCATTTTCTTGCTCCTTATTTTGTTTTCTTATACTTCACCGTTACAGTTTCTACCGCCAACGGAATCTTCTTAATATCTTCCACCGGATTTCACGGCATTACATTTTGCTCAGCCTGCTTTAATCGGACAAATTCCGTGTTCACATACAAGGCAAAGATGGGTGAAATTGATCGCGTGAATTCTAGAGCGATGTCAATCTCGGCGAAGGTACCTTCGCCATGGTTTCTCTTGCCAATTAAAATTCCAATTGATTTATCTAACTGATGATTTTTGGTGGGGTAGAATTTTACCCCACCATAATCAGGGTTATTAATTTTCTCTCACTCGTTAATGTAATTAATGGTCGATTTATTCCTCAATCAATATTTAATTAATCTTCATGGTTCTTTCTTATTTTTAAACTTTGCAATATCCGTTAACGAGATATAACTCCTTCCATTAACTTCTTTCACCCGAATATCTAAATTCTTAATTTTCATCTGCTTCATAACTCACTCCATATTTCCGAAAAGGGCCATTTGACCCCCTCGCCTTATAAATAGCCATGAAATTTGGAAAATGGGTTGGGTTAAATAATTGCAAATTAAGTGAAAAAAATTACGCAAATTTTCAAACTTTGCTATAATATGCTTCGCTACTCTATAAAATAGAGCGGCTGCAAGTTCTTTGAAAACTAAATAGAATCCGTCAATTTTTTGAGAGTTTGATCCTGGCTCAGGATTAACGCTAGCGGTATGCCTAATACATGCAAGTCAAACGGCCCGCAAGGGCAGTGGCAAACGGGTGAGTAATACGTATCTAACCTACCCTTTAGAGAAGAACAACTGATCGAAAGATTAGCTAATACTTCATAGGAAATTGTTTCGCATGAAATAATTTTTAAAGTTCCGTCTGGAACGCTTTAGGATGGGGGTGCGGTTTATCAGATAGTTGGTGAGGTAATGGCTCACCAAGTCGATGACGAATAGCTATGCTGAGAGGTAGAATAGCCACAATGGAACTGAGAAACGGTCCATACTCCTACGGGAGGCAGCAGTAGGGAATTTTTCACAATGGGCGAAAGCCTGATGGAGCAATACCGCGTGGATGATGAAGGTCTTCGGATCGTAAAATCCTTTTATTAAAGACGAACGACCTTACTAGGAAATGAGTAAGGAGTGACTGTATTTTTTGAATAAGTAACGGCTAACTTCGTGCCAGCAGCCGCGGTAATACGAAGGTTACAAGCGTTATCCAGATTTACTGGGCGTAAAGCGATGCGCAGGCGGACTAAAAAGTTTGGTGTTAAATGCTGATGCTCAACATCAGTTTGCATTGAAAACTGTTAGTCTAGAGTATGATAGGAAGTTTCGGAACTCCATGTGGAGCGGTGGAATGCGTAGATATATGGAAGAACACCAGTGGCGAAAGCGGAAACTTAGGTCATTACTGACGCTTAGGCTCGAAAGTGTGGGGAGCAAATAGGATTAGATACCCTAGTAGTCCACACTGTAAACGATGATGATTAGCTGTGGACATTTTAATGTTCGTGGCAAAGCTAACGCGTTAAATCATCCGCCTGAGAAGTATATTCGCAAGAATGAAACTTAAACGGAATTGACGGGGACCCGCACAAGTGGTGGAGTATGTTGTTTAATTCGACGTCACACGCAGAACCTTACCAGGGTTTGACATGTTCGGCAATGTTATAGAAATATAACGGAGGTTAACCGAATCACAGGTGGTGCATGGTTGTCGTCAGCTCGTGTCGTGAGATGTTGGGTTAAGTCCCGCAACGAGCGCAACCCTTATCTTTAGTTATCTTATCTAGAGAGACTGCCAGCGTAAGCTGGAGGAAGGTGGGGATGACGCCAAATCCTCATGCCCCTTATACCCTGGGCTACAAACGTACTACAATGGCCGATACAAACTGTTGCCAAACCGTAAGGTGGAGCTAATCAGAAAAAGTCGGTCTCAGTTCAGATTGAGGGCTGCAATTCGCCCTCATGAAGTTGGAATCACTAGTAATCGCGTATCAGACATGTCGCGGTGAATGCGTTCTCGGGTCTTGTACACACCGCCCGTCGCACTATGGGAGTTGTTAATGCCTAATAACGTTATTGCTAACCGCAAGGAAGCAAGCGATTAGGGTAGGAACGATGACTGGAGTTAAGTCGTAACAAGGTACCCCTACGAGAACGTGGGGGTGGATCACCTCCTTTCTACGGAGTTATTATTTTAATAGCTACACGAGAAATGTGTACACAATTTAAATCCATATAGGTTTGCATTCAATCACGCAACAATTAACTTATATGGTCGGTTTCTATTTAGTTTTGAGAGGATTATTCTTCTCAGATCGTTCTTTGAAAATTTTATAAAATCAACAATCTTTCTGTTGTACTTTGGATGATGAGTCCGAAGTATCAACAATTAAATTAAGTTGCACAATTAATTTTGTGCAATGTAAAACTAGTCGTTCATGATTAATTTCATGACGACACCAAGATTAAACCAAAAAACAATAGTTTTTGATAGTTAAAAATATTAATGATAGATATCACAATTAAATAAGTTATGAAGGGCTTGAGGTGGATGCCTTGGGACTGGTTGGCGATGAAGGGCGTGCAAATCTGCGATATGCCACGGGGAGCTGATAAGAAGCGATTAATCCGTGGATTCCCGAATGGAGAAATCCAAGTAGTAGAGATACTGCTTATCTTCAGATGAATAAATAGTCTGTTGAAGTAATACCCGATGAAGTGAAAAAACTCAGTAGTCGGAGGAAAAGAAAACAAAGTGATTCCGTAAGTAGTGCGAGCGAAAGCGGAAGAGGACAAACCTGGGGTAACCTGGGGGTTGTAGGACTACGATGTGGAAGTAGAGTGTATAGTAGAATAAGTTGGAAAGCTTAGTCAAAGAGGGTGATAACCCCGTATACGAAATGCACTTTATACCTAGTAGTATCCTGAGTAGGGCCGGACACGTGAAATCCGGTTTGAAGCTGCCGCGACCATGCGGTAATCCTAAATACAAACCAGTCACCGATAGCGAAATAGTACCGTGAGGGAAAGGTGAAAAGAACCCAGAGATGGGAGTGAAATAGAATCTGAAACCACAAGCCTACAAAGAGTTGGAGCACATTTATGTGTAACAGCGTGCGTTTTGAAGTATGAGCCGGAGAGTTATTGTTGCATGCAAGGTTAAGCTGTAGAAGTGGAGCCGTAGGGAAACCGAATCTTAATAGGGTGTTTAGTATGTAGCAATAGACCCGAAACGGGTCGATCTAGTCATGGGCAGGTTGAAGGTAGAGTAACATCTGCTGGAGGACCGAACCCACTTTCGTTGAAATGCCAGGGGATGACCTGTGACTAGGGATGAAATTTCAATCGAGATCCGTGATAGCTGGTTCTCGCCGATATAATTTTAAGATTAGCCTCGGATTACTGGGACTGTGGAGGTAAAGCTCTGAATGAATGATGGCGTCGCCTAGACGTACTGAATTCAATTAAACTCTGAATGCCACAGGACCTATTCCGGGAGTCAGACTGCGGGGGATAAGCTTCGTAGTCGTGAGGGGAAGAGCCCAGATCATTAGCTAAGGTCCCTAATATATGTTAAGTGGAAAAGGATGTTGGATTTCTTAAACACCAAGGATGTTGGCTTAGAAGCAGCCATCGTTTAAAGAGTGCGTAACAGCTCACTTGTCGAGAAATCCTGCGCCGAAAATTCAACGGGGCTAAACATATAACCGAAGCTATGGGATAAATTTTATTTATCGGTAGGCGAGCGTTGTATACTGGGTTGAAGGTAGATCGTAAGGACTGCTGGACTGTATACAAGTGAGAATTCCGGTGTGAGTAACGAATGAAAGTGAGAATCTTTCAAGCTGATTGACTAAGGTTTCCTGGACTAGGGTCGTCCTTCCAGGGTTAGTCGGAACCTAAGACGAGGCCGCGAGGCGTAGCCGATGGACAACAGGTTAATATTCCTGTACATAGTATTTGAATGATGGAGTGACGGAGAAGGTTAATGCATTACGGTTATTGGATTCCGTTAGAAGCATCAAGTCTTGAGGGCAGGCAAATCCACCCTCTATACGGACAAGGTGTGATATTATACGAAAGCCTTCGTGTGAGTAGGAAAATGCATACATCACGCTTCCAAGAAAAGCTTCTAAATTTATCAAGTATTATTCCGTACCGAGAACGAACACACGTGGTCAAGGAGAATATCCTAAAGCTAGCGAGTTAACTATTGTTAAGGAACTCTGCAAATTGCTCCCGTAAGTTCGCAATAAGGGATGCTCTGTAAAGAGCCACAGTAAAGAGCGAGAACCGACTGTTTATCAAAAACACAGCTTTATGCAAATTCGTAAGAAAAAGTATATGAGGCGACACTTGCCCAGTGCTGGAAGGTTAAGGAAGTGAGTTAGCAGCAATGCGAAGCTTGTGACCGAAGCCCCAGTGAACGGCGGCCGTAACTATAACGGTCCTAAGGTAGCTCAATTCCTTGTCGGGTAAATTCCGTCTATGTGAAAAGTGTAACGAGTTCTTGACTGTCTCGACAATAGACTCGGTGAAATCCTGGTGGGGGTGAAGACGCCCCCTAGGCGCGATTGGGCGGAAAGACCCCATGAAGCTTTACTGTAACTTAATATTGAAAAAATAACTTGTATTTAGAGCATAGGCGGGAGACTTTGAAGCACGTCCGCTAGGATGTGTGGAGTCACCACTGTAATACCGCCAATATAATTTGTTTTTTCTAACCTGCTGGAGTCATCCTCCAGAGGGACAGTGTTAGGCGGGCAGTTTGACTGGGGCGGTCGCCTCCCAAAATGTAACGGAGGCGCGCAACGGTACCCTCAGCACGGTTGGAAATCGTGCATTGAGCGTAATGGTATAAGGGTGCTTGACTGCGAGAGTTACAACTCGAGCAGGTAAGAAATTAGGTCATAGTGATCTGGTGGTTCTGTATGGAAAGGCCATCACTTAACGGATAAAAGTTACTCTGGGGATAACAGGCTGATGGTGTCCAAGAGTTCATATCGACGACACCGTTTGGCACCTCGATGTCGACTCATCTTATCCTGGGGCTGTAGCAGGTCCCAAGGGTTCGGCTGTTCGCCGACTAAGAAGATACGTGAGTTGGGTTCAAACCGTCGTGAGACAGGTTGGTCCCTACCTGTCGCGCCCGAAAGAAGATTGCGAAGAGTTGCTCCTAGTACGAGAGGATCGGAGTGAAGTTACCTCTAATGTTCCTGTTATCACGCCAGTGGTAGCGCAGGGTAGTTACGTAGCGAAAGGATAAGCGCTGAAAGCATATAAGTGTGAAGCCCCCTTCAAGATAAATCTTCTCAGCCGCAAGGCATAAGAATCGTTGTAGACCACAACGTTGATAGGATGCAGGTGTAAGTGGAGCGATCCATTAAGCTGAGCATTACTAATAATTCGAAAGACTTATAGGATTTTTATCATTAAAAAGATAAATTATTCATAATGTTTAAAATTTAATATTAGAAAGCGCTGTTGATTTTATAGAATGGTCAATTAACGATGTGTGGCGCTCATATCAGTAGTGGATATACCTATCCCCATACCGAACATAGAAGTCAAGCATTATTGAGCCAAAGGTAGCCGTTAAACGTGAGAATAGGTTGTGCCACGCAGAAATAACTCAATCCAGAAATGGGTTGAGTTTTTCTTTTCCCCTTTTGGGGTTAGAAAGAAGTAAATATAGTGTAAATACACCTCTCAATTTAGTCAAAATTACCTTAGTAAAATGAGACTTAGTTATTATTTATATAATAAAGGTGAACGAAAAATGAACGCTTGAGGTAAAAATATTAAATTAGAAGTATATGGTACTTCTCATGGTGAAGAAATCGGTGTTAGCATTAGTGGATTACCTGCTGGTACAAAAATTGATCTTGAGCAAGTTTCTAATGAAATGGCAAGAAGAAGACCTGGTTATTCTAATTTAACAACAACTCGTAAAGAAGCTGATGAATATGAAATTACTAGCGGAATAGAAAATGGCGTTTTAAATGGACAAACACTTAAAATGAGAATTAGAAATACTGACGTTCATAAAGGAGATTACAATTCAATATTAAGACCTGGTCATGTCGACTGGACAGCATATTTAAAATATGGTACGGTTTTATCTGGTGGTGGACAATTTTCAGCAAGATTAACTGCACCAATTGTATTTGCTGGAGCAATCGCTAAACAAATACTGAATCAGAAAGGGACAACTATCTCTGCAGTAATAGATTCTATTTGAAATATTAACAATCCTTCTAATGAAGAAATAGAAAAAATAGTTCTAAAAACCAAAGAAGATAAAGATTCAATTGGTGGAACAATTAAAGTAATAGTTAAAAACCCTCCAGTTGGTTTGGGAAGTGACTATTTTGGTAGTATTGAATCTAAATTAGCTTCTTTATATTTTTCTATTCCAGCAGTTAAAGCTGTAGAATTTGGCGATGGTTTTGAACTATCAAAGCAAAATGGTAGTAAAACTAATGATGCAATATATATTGATGAGAAAACAAATAAACTTTATTCTAAAACCAATCACATGGGTGGAATATTAGGTGGACTAAGTAATGGCATGGACATTGTTGCTAGAATTGGTTTCAAGCCTACTGCTTCTATTGGCAAAGAACAAGATAGTGTTGATGTTAAAACAATGAAACCAGCAAAGCTTATAACAAATGGAAGACACGATCCATGTGTAGTATTAAGAGCACCCGTTATAGTTGAAACATATACTGCATTAGGTTTATTAGACTTGTTATTAGATAACATAAAGGAGCAACATGAATAATATTTATTTAATAGGTATATTAGGAGTTGGTAAAACAACAATTGGTAAATTATTGGCAGAAAAAACCAATATGAAATGAGTTGATGCTGATGTTATGATTGTCGAAAAAGGCAAAATGCCTATTTCTGAAATGTTTGCGAAATATGGTGAAAAATACTTCAGAGATTTAGAGACTGAAGTTATGAGAGAAATCTCTAAAATGAATAATTTAATTGTTTCTTGTGGAGGAGGAGTTATTCTAAAAGAAGAAAATGTTATTCTTATGAGAAACTCAGGAACTGTTCTTTGGTTACAAAGAGATATTGAGAAAGTTATTGAAAGTGTTAAAGCTGAAAATAGACCTTTATTAAAAGATGGAAAAGAAAAACTATATTCCATCTTTGAGTCTAGAAAAGAAAAATATAAAAATGCTGCTCATTACATTATCGATAACAATAAAGGTACAGATATCACAATTAAAGAAATTCTCGCTTATATAAAGTAAACTTCCTAATGCTTGGCTGTGGATGATCTGGGACGGGCGAGGTTTGTATTTGTAATGTATTTATCAAGCAGTCTTTATCATATTTAACTTAATTTTTACTGAATTGCAAGGTCTCTTATAATATAGTTATGAAAACAACCACCTCCTCTATAAGCAGTTCTTCAAAGAAGAAAAGAATATTAACACCCAAAATCATAGGTTGTTCTCTAGGAGGAGTTTGTCTTGCTGCAGGTGGTGGTATTGGAATTGGATTCGCTATCGCTAATGCCAATCACAAAAATAACCCTAATACAGGTGAAATTACCACGTCTATTGCATTTAATAATGGTAATACTTTAAATATTGATACGCCCACCAATGAAGTAGTTGCAACTATAACTTGCTATAATGCTCCAACTAACCCTACTGGAATTGTTTTCTCAGGTGAGGGTGGATTAGAGCAAAGTGAAGTTATTTGAAATAATGGAGTAGCAGAAGTTACTTTCACTCCAGGTGTTCAAACTACTATTGAAGAATTAAATATTTCTGCCACTATTACTATTGACGAAGAAAATTATGACACCCCAACTCCTGCTACGTTACATTTGGAAACTAATCATACAAGTGTTAGTGTAACTAAAGTAGCGGGTGGGAATACATTAGTTAACAAAGGTGACAGAATTATTTATGAATACAACGTTATTAATCCTGTTGGTCCTACTACTTGAACCGAACCAGCTACTGTGCCTGGAGTAAGCTATGATTATAGTAATGATGGAACATCAAGTGTGATGATTATCACTGCAACCGCTAACTTGAGCACCGATGAAACCGTGACTATCACCGCCAATAACAATGACGAATCTGGTTCTCAAATATTTAGTATTTCAGAAGTGACATACACAACCATTCCAATTACCGAAGAATACTTCAAAATTTCTAATGGTAACACCATCGATGGATTCTCTAACGCGGTAATTGATGACCCAACTATTATTCCGGCGGATTGTAATGCCATTGACTTTACAAACACCGATAATGCTACCATTGAATATATTGGAGCTGATTGTACATTTGCTAATTCTGTGTTTAATGTTCGACCAATTCAACAATTAAACCTATCTGGATTAAAATTTCACTTCAGTTCAACGACCTCTAGAAGTGGATACAGAACTTTTTATGGTTGCAATTTTTCATCTCTGATTGATTTAGATTTAACTTACACTGATTTCGCTAGTTGTGCTGCTGCAGATTTAGTGAGCTCGGGCAATACAAATATCTACTCTGCGTACAACACATTCAGCTATACAAATCTATCGGGGTTAATTAATTTAAATTTATCTACTACAAAATTTGCTGCTGCCCTAACGCCATCGGAACCGGTTTATATCCACTCTGCATACAACACATTTAACTACGCCAACTTGTCAGGGTTAACTAACTTGAATTTATCTAACACTCAATTTGCTGTGCAAGATATGACAACAATCGGGAACTGCCGAATCTGCTCTGCCGACTACACATTTAACAATACCGACCTGTCAGGGTTATCTGAATTAGATTTATCTAATACAAAATTTGCTGTGGCCAGTATGGCAACGAACACAACTGCTATCTGCTCTGCTAACTATACATTTAGCAATACAGACCTGTCAGGGTTATCTGAATTAGACTTGTTGGACACTCCATTCGCCGTGACAGGTATGACGCCAGATAACGGTACCATCTATTCTGCTTGCTATACATTTAACTATACAGACCTGTCAGGGTTATCTGAATTAGATTTATCTACCACTCCATTCGCCGTGACTCGCATGACAAAGGGCAATGTCTACTCTGCTGAATACACATTTAACTATACAGACCTGTCAGGGTTATCTGAATTAGATTTATCTACCACTCCATTTGCTGTAGCAGAAATGGTAACAGGAGAGACATGGGGCGAAGGCACCATCCACTCTGCCGACAACACATTTCTCCACACCAACCTGTCGGGGTTGTCTAACTTAGATTTGTTGGACACACCATTTGCTGTAACAAGTATGACATTAGGCAAAGGCACCATCTACTCTGCATTCAAAACATTCAACAAAACTAATTTGTCAGGGTTATCTGAATTAGATTTATCTACCACTCCATTTGCTGTAGCGGGCATGACGATAGGCAACGTTTGTTCTGCATCCCACACATTTGATGAAGCTAAATTGTCGGGGTTATCTAGCTTGAATTTATCTAATACTCCATTTGCTGTGACGAGTATGTCATCAGGCTCAGGCAACATTACAACTGCCGATTACACATTTAGCGGTACTAACTTGTCAGGGTTATCTGAATTAGATTTATCTACCACTAAATTTTCCGCAACAGATATGACATCGGGTGGCACCATTGCCACCGCTTACTACACATTTGCCATTACATTTGCCATTCCTGAAAAGTATACCGACCTGTCAGGAATGACGGATTTATACCTACCGCCAAACCAACCCGACCAAACTTGAACTGAGACTTTCAACACTGTGCAAGTGAACAGCACAGGTACCATTCACTGGTCGGGATGAAGCAATGCTGTTTACCCCACACCTACTAACTCAGGCACCTGAAGCGATTGAGGATTTGGCGATTGAGAATGAACTAATTCATAGATGCAATTAGGTACTTAACCATTCTATCATAATCTCATATGAAATGGTTCTGGTTCTAATAGTGTTAAGGTCATATTATGACCTATTATTTATGAATAAGTTTATAATAATTATATGAAGTCAAAAATTATCTTATCATTAGCATTCACAAGTGTAGCTATTATAGCTGGTGCGTGTATCTCTAACCTTGTATCTTGTAGTAAAGGAAGTGGCGCTGCACTTCCTGGTAAATTACAATACAACGGTTCTGTTGATTCTTATACCTCGGGTGAAGCTGCTACTTTTGTAAAGAACAACCCAAAGATACAATATGATGAAAATTCGAGAACTTTCGATTATCAAGGTGAAGATGATTTATATTTTAATATGAGTTTAAACCATGAATTTTCATGTGATATGGAATCTAAGATCGATGAAGGAGTAACTACATACCATTATGACCAAACTACAATACATCTAGTAAAAGAAGATGATGTTATTGCACTAGAGTCATTATCAAAAGATGATGGTTTGGATGCATATTGAGTACTAGCATCATTAATACTTGGTTTCACCTCATGGTTTGTACCAACGGATTCTGAAGGTCAACCATATCTTATTGATTTTTCAGGTGATGAAGAAATAGATATCCATGAAAAATATTCTCACGGGTCACTATATGACAGCGATTATCTTTCACCCCATGCCGATAATTATTACCTTGTTTCTTTTCATTATAAACTGGATGGGGTGATAACTGAGGGAGCTAATATCGGTGATGAGGAACCTACCGTTACAGCATGTGATATAACATGTGGAACTGAAGCATACCACTTTAACGATAACGATTAATATTCATTAAAAGTGAAGCTAAAACTAGAAGCATTTTCCACCGAAAATTAGCATATTAATATATAATATTAATATGAAAAGTTTTATAGGAATGTTAATATTAAGCTCAATAGCTCCATCTGCTGCAACTCAGGTTCCTGAGTTTCACTGGAACAATCAAATCGTTCTTTCAAACACCATTGAATTACAATCATGTAAACTTGGACAACAACTTAATGCTTTTGACCAAGATGGTAATAAGATGACAAATTTTACTAATTGATATAGTGAAAGTCCTCAAATGGTAGGTATTGAACATACTAGATTAGGTTTAACTTTAGATGGACAAATAACTTATACAGAACAAAAAGTTTACATTGGATTTGATTTAAATGACGTTCCATATAGATTCTTAGTTGATTTACTTCCAATTTTTTAATAACAAATAACAATGATAATAAAAGATTTTAAAGTTGTAGATACAAAGACAATTGAGTTAAAACATGATGCTCATGCCGGCGATCAGATTGATCTCTCTGCTATATCTCAATTGAACCTTGATGATATACAAGAAAGAATCTCTGATAAGACGGCTAAAGAAAAACAAAAAGAAATTGAAGTTTTGACTGCGCAATTGAAAGCAGAACATGGCAAAGAACTTTTACAAGCGTCTGAAGTAGCCGCTCTTAAAGCCAAAGCAGAATTACAAGATAAAATTAACAAATTAGAGCAAGAAATACAAAAACATGAAAGCTCTAAAGATAAAGCTGTCTTAGAAAAAGAAAAAGAGTTACAAGCTAAAATTCATGATGCTGATAATAAAATATCTAAATTAGAAAACGATATAAAGAGTGTTGCTGAAAACGCTAAAGTTGCAGAAGCTAATTTAAAGCTTTCACATAGTGAAGCTTTAAAAAGCAAAGACACAGAGATATCTCTTTTAAGAGACATGAGATTTGGTCAATCAACAAAAATGATCGGAGAATCATTAGAACAGCATTGTGAGATAGAGTTTGAAAAGAAAGGAAGAATTATGTTTCCTGGCGCCGTATTTGGCAAAGATAATGATTCTTCATCTGGATCTAAAGGTGATTACATTTATAGAGAAATCGTAGATGGAATTGAGGCATTGTCAATAATGTTTGAAATGAAAAACGAACATGACACAACTGCGACTAAGAAGAAAAACAAAGATTTCTTTAAAGAACTTGATAAAGATAGAAATGAAAAAAAGTGTGAATTCGCCGTTCTTGTATCTTTATTGGAGAAGGAAAATGATTTATATATGGGGATAACTAATGTGTACGAGTATGAAAAAATGTTCGTTATCAGACCACAATGTTTCTTAGAAATAATTAACTTTTTAAGACTTGGAATTGCCAAGAATTTAGAATTAAAAAAAGAGATTGCTCTAATTAAGGATAGGAATGTAGATGTAGCTTCGTTTGATCAAGCATTTGGTGATTTTAAGAATAATTTCGGGAGAAACTATACATTGGCAAATACAAAATTTACTGAAGCTATTGAAGGAATAGACAAACAAATAACTGGCTTGCAGAAAATAAAGGAAAATTTATTAGGAGCTGATCGCAACCTTAGATTAGCGAACGATAAACTCGAATCGGTGAACATTAAAAAACTTGCTAAAAACTCTCCTTCTATCCTTGAAGAAATAAAAAACCAAGGCAACGAATAAATATATGGGTAAGAACAGCGTAGAAGAAAAAATAAAAGAAACTATTGAACGATTAAGAATATTCATTCAGAATGATGGTGGAGATTTAGAGTTCGTAAGTTATGATAAAGGTATTCTGACTATTAAAATTTTAGGAGCATGTGTAGATTGCCCTTTTATTGATCAAACATTCGATGATGGAGTTAAAGAAGTGTTGATGAACGACTTTAAAGAAATAAAGGATGTTGTTTTTGTTAAATAAATTTGTCAAAAATACAATTTAATAGCAACTCTGAATCTAGTTTAATGTTTGATGGGAAAATACCAACCTGTAAATCAACATATTCATTAAAATAACATTGGTAGAAATATCCATTATCTTCTGAGTATAAGAAATGTAGTCCAACACTTATTTTTTTGTTATCAAGTCTTAGCTCGGCTTTCTTAGAATGTGATTCAATATATTTCTTAGTCTTGTTATCAACGACAATTAATGTATTGTTTATATCCTTGACTACCACGCTTGCCGGTTCAATCTTTTCAACTTTGACCGTGCATGTAAAAAGCAAACACATTACTAATGCACATAAAAAACCAAAGATTCCGTATTTTATTTTATTGGTCATCCCAATAATACAATATCCGAAAAAAAGTCGTTTTACTTATTTTATCTACGAGAAAGCATTGCTAATCTAATAACAATTCACAATAAACCAACAAAATCAATTAAAAGTTTAAAACCAAACATAAGTGTAAGGTTAAGCTTAACTTTATCATCTGAAAATAAATCAAATTCAGACATTTTGCTAATTACTGAGAAGTCATATGCGATATATCCAATGAATAATAAGCCCATTGCAGCATATATTGCATATATTATTCCATTACCCATTGTAGCTCCACACAAATACATAATTAACATAACTGGAAACATAAGCAACATAATTAATGACATAACCATTATGAACTTTCCTAATGTAAATGTTGTTTTTGCAGTAAGAGCCATTCCTACTAAACCGGCTATCACAAAGACAGATCCAGCAAATAAGAAACAGTATGCAAGATCGCCAAATGATAAGATTTCTGATTCAGTTCCAACTGTTAAACCAATTGCATAGAATAATACTCCAAATGCAATACCTTCAGCAATTCCGTAGGCAACAATACAAGAAATAATTGTATATTTAGAAACTTTCTGTATTCTAGTCCAAATGTACATTGACATAAACATAGAACCAATTATTAGAAGAATACTAAAAATATACATTACATTTACGATTTCACTTGACTTCTCAATTCCAATACTATCTAATATCTTATAAAAGCCAAAGGAGAAGGCAAATATCAGCAAGAAAGATATGCCCGCTACAATAAGCGACCTTGTTAATAATGTTTGCTGAGATTTTCTTAAAACACGGCCTTTAACCGCTGAATTAGTTAACATATTTATATTATATAAAAATTATAAAGCACGTTGCTTCTTCGCCTTATTGGCAATACCCTTTTTTAATTTTTTTATGTGTCTATTTACATGCTTATAAAATTTATGAGCAACCTTTTTATTTTTACTTCGTATAAATAAGTTTAAATAAAATTCGTGATTATCCATAGGTATGTTTTTATAGATGTATTCGAATAGGTCGCAAAAAATAATGAATTTAAACAAGAAATATTCATTTGTATATTTTTTTGATTCTACGTCTCTGAATGCACGACGTGTATCAAAACTAAACTTCTTATTTCCTATTGGCTGTCATCTTGGATTATCTTTTTGTTTTTCTATAAATTTTTGTGAGTGTTTAGCAAGTTGAATAGGTAATTCTTTATCAAATCTCTTTCTTCTTATGTTGTAAACCTTCTTAAGATAAGCTAGATATTTCTTAACTTCGTTTACATCATAATGCATAAAACGTAATGCAGCTACTTCATCATGCTTTCTTACCATGGATGCTGCAATTGGATAAAGCACACCTCAGAAGAAGAAAATCAAAGAAGATTGAATAGTGAAAACAACCAATTCAGCATCCTCATATCTAAAATGATGAATCATTTGAGGTAAGAATACTGCAAATATAGCACAAAGATAATTAAAAAGATTTATTAATGTTGCTGATATGTCTATTGCCATTTGTTTTGGAACGATAGGCATATGAATTTGTGCATCTTTATGTTGTTTTACATACCAAAAGATAGAAAGAATAGTTAAGACCATTATAAAGAAGCCTAAGATAGCAGCAACTCCAATATAATAGTTTTCTGGAACGTTCTCAGCTGCTATTAAACAAAGTAATAAAACACTTGAAAATAATAATAAAACAGTGATGGTTACCATGGCTACTTCAGCGACCATATTCTTCTTAATATTCTTGCCGTAGATCAACAATTCTTGTTGAATCTCCGCTTTAGTTAATATCATCATGTATAATATTATTATATTATTGCGTATGAAAGATTTAAAGCAGGAGACAATCGTTAATTTTCTAAAAACTTACGGATTTGTATTTCCTAATTCTGAAATATATGGTGGACTAGCTAATGCTTGAGACTACGGTCCATTAGGTGTATTACTTAAAAACAACATTAAACAAGTTTGATGAAGAGAATTTGTAACTAAATCACCTAATGCATGTGGTCTAGATTCAGCAATTATCGATAATCCTAGAGTTTATAAAGCTTCAGGACATTTAGCTAACTTTTCTGATCCATTAATAGATTGTAAAGAATGTAAACAAAGATTTAGAGCTGATAAACTAATTGAAGAATTTGCACCAGATGCTAACGTAAGTGAAGCATCTTCATTTGAAGTATTAGAAAAAACAATAGCAGACCACCATATAAAGTGTCCTGCATGTGGTAAAGAGAATTGAACACAAATCCGTAAGTTTAACTTAATGTTCAAAACATTTATCGGCGTTACTGAAGAAGCTGAATCAACTGTATACCTAAGACCAGAAACTTGTCAACCTATCTTCGTTGATTTTATGCAAATACAAAGAACGACAAGAATGAAATTACCATTCTCTGTGTGTCAAATAGGTAAATCATTTAGAAATGAAATTACACCAGGTAACTTTATATTCAGAACTAGAGAGTTTGAACAAATGGAAATTGAGTATTTCACTTATCCGGAAGATTCAATGAAAGATTTTGATGTATGACAAGCTAAAATTCATAGTTTCTTATTTGATGTTTTAGAAATGAATAAGGAAAACTTAAAGGATAAAGAAATACCTAAGGATGAATTATCTCACTATTCTAAGAGAACTGTTGATATATATTACAGATTCCCACATGGTTTCTCTGAACTTTGAGGACAAGCTCACAGAGGTACTCATGATTTATCATCTCACACTAAAGAATCTGGTAAGGAATTATGCTATGTTGAACCAGACGGTACAAAAATTGTTCCTGAAGTTGTAGAACCATCGGTTGGATGCGACAGATTATTCTACGCTATTTGCTGCGATAAATATGATGTTGAAAATCTTGAAAATGATGAAACAAGAGAAGTTTTTAGATTGCCTTATGTTTTAGCTCCTTATAAAGTTGCCGTTCTTCCATTAGCAACAAAGTTATCTGAACAGGCAAGAGAAATCTTTAACACAATAATTAATAAGAATATTAGTGCTGCCTTTGACGTATCAGGAAGTATCGGAAAAAGATACCGTAGACAAGACGCAATTGGTACTCCTTATTGTATTACCTTTGACTTCGATAGTGTAGAAAAGAAAACAGTAACCATTAGAGATAGAGATACTATGAAGCAAGAAGTTATAAAAATAGAACAAATTTTAGAGTATTTTGCTAATAAATAATATAATTATATTATGAAGGTTAATTTTAAATTACTATCTACATCATTATTATTAATCCCAGCTTCATTTGTTTTGTTTAATTCAACAGCTTGTTTTTCCCTGTCAGATATTAAACCTATTTACTTAGACGGTAAGGATTATCAAACACACACACAATACACTGATCTTGGTCGTACTAGCAAAACAATTAAAGATTTAGTATATGGTGGAAATGTAACTAACGGCGGAAATTACGCATTAGTTGTAGCATATGACAATAGCACAAGCTGGTCTTCAACACAAGAATATTCATTTTTAAATACTGAAGGTGCTATTAACGACGATATTTATGGAAGTGCGAATTCTTCTACCGGAATTCTTGCTATTAATAGTGCTTATGATTTTAATGTTGGTATATTCTCTTATATTTTTGACACTAATTATTCTTACAGTTCAACTTGAGATTCTACACACACAAAATGAAATGATAAGAATGTTTGACACACACACTATACATCTGCAGGTGATGGTTGGTATATATCAACACACGTTACACCATTTGAAAAATGAAGCAGTTACGATAATACAAGATTACAAAGCGTGCCAGAAGCTCCATCTTCTTCAACTAAAGAACAAGAAAAATGAGAAGCTGGTCACTCAACTGACGATTATGTTAGACAAGATAAAAAAGCTAAAGAATTTAGAAGTTTCGCTGCTGAAATTCAAACTTTATATGGTGTAACTATCAGTGGTGATAACCTTTTCACTGTTCTTGCTTGAGCTAATGATTACTCAACATCAACAACTAAATATGGTAAATTCGCTTCAACTCAAGCTACTAGTTATCAAGATTTAGTTGAAAATAAGCTAAATAAAACCTCAGGCTGATTTACTCATACCCAAGGCTAATAAATAATATAGTTAGTTTTATTTCTTCTTACCAGAACACTTACAACATGAACATGTGCAAGTTTCCTTTTCTGACTTTTTAGCGGGTTTTTTAGCGGCCATAATGTTTCCTTTCAAAATAAATTATATAAAGAAATTAAATATATCGCAAAAAATTATTTGTTTGTATAGAATGTATTAATTGTTCTCATCAAGCTTTCAATTTCTCTTTGATTCATATAACATGTTTGGAATCTTGTTTTGCCGCCTTCTTCGTCATTAAAGAAGTATCCATCACCATTACCATATAAATGGTAACCACGTTCACTTTCGAATATTATTTGAGATTCCTCTATAGTTGATAAACGTAAAACGAACATGCAATTAATCTCCTTATATACTTGCTTGTTAGTTGATTCCTTATTAACCGATGAAGCAGTTAATATTACAGCAGTATTACATTGTTGTGAAACGGATAGAATCTCAGCCAAAATTGAATAAGCTTTAAAATTTTCTGAAATAACTTTGTCAAAATTTGTGAAGACGATCAATAGCATCTTTTTGTTATCATCGCTTTTTCTCTTCTTGACATATACCAAGATATTGCTTAAATAGTCAACAATATTGGTTGTATCAAGTTTTTTATCTTTAATCATGTGTGGAACCTCTCCAAATAGATCAAATATGCTTTCATTTTCATATATAGGTAAAAGTTCCATATCAGCTGGAGAGTTAAGGAATAATGCAGATGATAATAACTCCGAGAAAAGCATAGTTGCACCAGAACCAGAGTTTCCTATTATTAATATGTTAGGTGTCTTTTGAAAGTCGACTAGTAAGGGTTTAGAAGCATTGTCTAATCCTGCAACGGCTGATAATTTAGGAACTTCCTTACAATTCTCTAAAATAGTCTTCATAGATACCTTAGAAGGTGCTGTATTAGGAATCTCAAAAGTTATAAGATTACCTTTATATGAAACAGAATAGTCTTTTATTGAGAATTTATCAGCAATTCTATCCTTCATATTAATAACAGTTTGAATTGTTTCTTGAGAATCAGCCTCATATGAGATTTCATAATATAGCGGCATAACTGAAATGCTATCAAAATTCACCTTTATATGGTTCTCTGAAAAATACTCTGTAAGTTTAACTTCAAACTTTTCGATAAATCTCTTGTTTTCGAAGAAATTATCTACACTTGTATCTTCTATTAAAGATATAGGTGGAGTTGTTGAAAGACGTGATTCTAAAAGAATTCTATTCTTTGAAATGTAATGTACGTCTTTATCACCTTTTTGAACTTCCATCTCTGCTGGTCTTTTAATTGAACCACCAAGAGATAAAATAATTTTACTTTTAATTCATGTGATTACTTTCGAAGAAGGTCTGTTCAAGATTTGCGCAATAGAAAATGAGACCAAGAAGAATCCAACAATAAAAATAAGAACAAAACTGAATGTGTCAAAAAGGGCAAATAATGAAGTTCCAATAACACCACCACCGATATGATTGAAATAATGCGATCAATTAGTATTATTTAAATAAGACTTTCAGTGATCGAAATAATCAGCGAATATTTCAGCAAAATTATTCTTAATTTTAATGAATTCATACCCAATACACGATAAAACTACAGACATTGTTAATGACAAGATACAAACCCCAAATAATAATGTTTTTCTTTCAAAGAATGTAGCCCAATGTAAATTAAATATTTTCATAAAGCTTCATACCAATAAGAAACCGTAAATTATGAACTTAGCATACCCAAATAAAAACTCAAATACTAGTGTATCAATATATGAGCCAACATAAGGAACTCTGATTGCACTAAGCACTGTAAATACAAAGATAAAAATAAATATTATTTTATCTAATAGTTTATTTCTGTGTTTTACGGCTTGTTGTTTATTTATTTTTGATAAATCTACTTCTTGTGTATTAATTTTTTTGGTGTCCATATTTAATTTCCTTTAGAAAATATTATTGTTGATAAAACTAAAGGCTTTTTATCAAATTTCTTTTCATACTTTTTCTGAGATATTTTCTTGATTATGTTTTTGAATTCTTTCAAATCGATGTTTTCTCCGGTTGGGCTAGCCGCTAATAACTTGTTAAGGTCTTCTACTATTTCTTTATTAATTTCATTAGTTGCCGCTATTGTTGCATCATCCATATTTACAATTCCTACTTGGTCAAAATTATATTTACTTATTGTTTTTGTTTGTTTGCCAATCATTAACGATACAACTAATGCTCCATTGTTTTTCATTTGTTCTCTTTCGAACATAGAAGAAGCGCCAGAATCAGCAACACCATGGCTACCAATGAATTGAGGTTCAAGATGAATGAAGTCTTCTTTTGATGAACGTTGTAAATTACCATTATCAAATCTTATTTTTTGTCCATTATCAGCGAATATTACGCTCTCTCTGTTTGTTGATAAAGAAGCAACATTTTTATAATTAACAAAATCCATGTATAAACCACCAACAGGAATGATGTAGTTTGGCTTAACAGTTGTTATTAAGAACTTATGATCTTCATTACCAGCTTTAATTTGGCTAACTTTCTTACCTAAGTCAACAATGTTCTCTATGTCCGCTTCATTTGCATCATCAAACAATTCAGCATGATATTTTTCATAACCATTGATTGTAGGTGAACCCACAACGAATGAATCAGTTTTTTCTATTTTGATTAAGTTATCATCACCATTAATAATATCTGTAAGTAATGGGTATAGATTGCTTATTTGTGCAGTAACAATTATTAATGCATTAGTAGCAGTTGCTAATTCTTCACTCTTAAGGAATTTAAATGGTGCTTTAAATGAAAAATATTTGTTCGCAAACATAGTTTTCATTTGTTGTTCTGCAAGTTTATCGTAAAAATAAATAGGTCTGCCTTTTTGTGCAACCATTTTCATGATGAAAAACATCTTATAAAAATCAGAATCTGTTGTAGCAAAAATTATTTTACCCTTTGCATCAGCAATTATATTTTCAATATCATGGCTAATTGTGTGAGATGGAGCTGTAAATCCAGATATTTTATCAACATTACCAATAGAAGTTATTAATATCTTATTTGGTGTGTTTATTAATGAAGGCAATTGTTGAATTTGGTTAGTGAATGCTAAAACCTTGTTTGATGAAATTATAAAGTCATCAATATAAATGACTGAGTCTTCTTTATTTTTGAAAACAAAACCAACAGTATTAGGGATTGTTGTTGTTGTTTTAAAAGGAATAACATCGATACTACCTACTTTTTCAGTTTTAAGTCCTTCAACGGTTTTGAAATTTAACTTAAGTTCTCTTTTTTCTTCTTCAAATGAATTTGAATTAAAAAATGAACTTATTATTTCTTTACCGATATCTGTTGTGTATATTGGTGTATTAGAAAAGTATTCGTTTAAAAATTCTAAACTACCAAAATTGGCGTATTCTGGTTGTCCTATAAATATTCCTTTAACAGCTGCTTTTCTTTCAATAAGTCAATTAAAGTCTGGTGTAATCTTTTTAACTCCAAGTTGAGCATTTGGTGGAACTAAAATACCTGCATTGATCACAAAAATCTCTTCATCAATTGTTAAAATGAAACATTTATTATCTTTTTCGTCTAAACCGCCTAGTGCTATGAATTCTATTTTTGACATTTTTCTTATTAAATACCGTTTGTGTTATATATATTATATATAAAACACTACTTTTAAATATTACTTAGTGATTTAATTATATAATTCTTTTTCAGTAATATTTCTTTTACGTGCCAATAAAATATTGCTTATTTTATAAAACAAAATGATTGTTGTTCATAAGAAAACAAGACCATCAGACATTAACTGTATTCAATAGTTACTTAAGTGTTGTTTTTGTAGTGTTTGTATATCTAAAAGTGTTCATATTATCATCGCTAAAAATAGAGATACTTTAGAATACAAACTTATTGAGTAAGTGTGCTTGGTTAAGATTACTCTAACCACTGTTGGAATGGTTGCAACTATAGCTATACAGGCTGAAATAGCTGTAATAATATACAGTCACTTTCAACCATGAGATGATGTTGGTTTTCAATAATGTATTCTTGCATATAAAACAGTTGATATAGCGATTATCGCGATAACAAAGAAAACAATAAGAATTCATATTATTGCATTGTATTTTTGCCTAATTACTCTGGTGTCACTAGATTTATTAGATCATTTCTTAAATAACACTAATAATGCCGCTGATAAACCCACTAGTGAAGCAATAATGTCTGGTATTCATCGCATGTATAGCTCAGCATTTGATAATCCATGTGTATGGGTATTTAGGAGTGAGAAAGAGAAACCGCTTAGCATAATTATTAATCCTAAGCATCCTGTTGTACAATTGCATTCTAATGTAAGAATACTAAATGATTTTGTATCTTTTGTTTTTAAAACTCTATATGCAAAAGGTAAATAATTGCACAATCCTAAGCATAGAGCAATGATCGAAGTTTCACAATAACTCCAGTTGGTTAAAAAGGTGCTAGGCTTTATTGCAAATTGCAAACAAAGTGACATAGCAAGAATAAAAGGAATAAGGTATAAAAGGTATTTATTACTCTTTTTGCTGGTTTTCATATTTAATAAATACACTTATACTGTTTAGTTTTCAGTACTCATGAAGCTTGTAAATGAATTAGATGAACCTGTACTTTTTTGTGAAACGATATTACCCTTAGAATCTCTAACTATTTTACTTAATTTAACTTTTTGACGCATTTTATTAGATTTAGAATCAGTTTCAAAGTTTAGAGCACTGTTTTTAAATGTAATCTTACCAGCAGCTCTCGCAATAGCAAGTTTTCTTTTTGTATCAGCATATTCTAACTCTCTTAAGTGTTCTCTTATATCTAATAAGTATCATACAGCTGCAAAAATTGAAAGTAATGTGATAACACCAGCAAATGAAATGAATAATCAGCTTCATGCAGTAAGTGAATACTTGCTTGTAAGTTCATCATAATCAATGAATCAACCAACATATGTGTGATCAATAAATAAGATTGCGATTAATGAAGCAATTACGAAGAAAATAAGCCAAGTTAAAGTTGAGGCAACAGCTAACATTAATAATAATGTTCTGTGTTCTATTTTTAAAGAACTAACTGATTTTGTAAATTGCTTCTGGTTTCTCATTATTTGTATGTAGGTGTTTTAAATTTAAGTTCTTTTCAGTAAGGTCCTGGTAAGAAACGGTCAGCATCCATCTCTGATTCATGGGTTCCGTGCGATATCTTTCCTGAAATATCATCATATTTTAAAATGTTATCTTTTGTACCAATATAGTATATGTAACCTTTTAAAATACGTTTTTTAATTTTGTAAACTGAAAGGATTTCTCCTGTACCTAGCTTGTAAACGAAACCATCATGTGAAATTTCAATTACTTCATGAGGATATTTTCTCATTTCTTTGTAGTAGTTAAGAATTACTACAATAGAAAGCAAACCGCTTATTGCAAATAAACCGATTAGAATGGAAACTAAAATTAATAATTCGACTGTTGACATTATTTATTTACTCCTTTCTTTGATTTTACTACTTTTTTTGTTGTTGGTTTCTTATTTTTTGGTGCAGCCTTAGTAGCAACTTTCTTTTTTGCAACAGTTTTAGTTGTAGCTGGTGCTTTAGCAGCTGGAGCTACAGCAGGTGCTGTAGGAATAGAAGCTGGTTCTACAGATACTTCAGGGATAGACACTGGTGCTACAGCAGGTGCAGCTGCAGGAGCTGTTCCATCTAAGTTGTCAAGAGAAAGAATATCAATACCTTCACCTAGATCAACTGGTTTAGCGTTTGCTAAATCTAAAGATAATACATTATCTTGTCCTTTTTCAAGACGTGCTTTTCTCTCTGAGTCTTTTTCAAAGAAACCGAAAGTAACAGGGATTGGTTCTAATTTAAGTGAATGTGTATTTACTTTAGCTTGACCAGTTAATTCTTTGTTTGTGTTGCCTAGAAGTTGGATTTGGTAGTCTAAGAAAGCAAGCAAATTACGGATGATTACATCTCTGTTTGTTTTTTGTGCTCATTGGATGGCAGAAACACGAATGAATTTTCATCCCTTAAGTTCCAAGAAGTTTTGAGAATAGAAGTCTCTTTCTTTTCCTGGAATTGTTGGATCAAAGTCAAACTCATCAGTTATAATTCCGACAACGTATGATTTGTCAGTAGTGCTTTGAATAGTAATACCAACTTTAAAGCTACCTTCATGGTGACCATAGACACATTTGTATTTCTTTGGTAATTTTGGTTCAAGTTCTTCACCAATTTCACGAGCCAATCATTCTGAACCCTTTTCAGACATGTCAGCATTTAATAAAATAGTATCCTTTGTATATTTAACAAACATGTTTTCAATCTCAGGAGCATTAACATCTTTAACTTTGTCAAGAATTTCTGTATATTCAAGGAATTCTTTCAAGATCAATACTCCATCATTATCAGTATCTATATCGTGAGATTCAAAAGACTTTAGAATAGTCATGTTATATTTAGAACGAGAAATTGCAACGTTAACGTGGTTTGCTCCGTAAGGTTTCTTAATTACACCGAAGTTGTTGTTAACTTTTCCAGTAGGTCCACGAGATCAACCAATTGAAATGAAGATATTATCTCTTTCCTCTCCCTGTACGTCTTCAATTGTTTTAACAAATAATGAAATATCTTCACCTGTTTCGTGGTTTATCTTTGTTAATTCATTAATAACATAACGAGAGTGTGATGCCATTAATTTTTCTTTAATGTAGTCGCATTGTTCTTGAGTGATTGTAATAACACCTATTGATCCATGGTCTGGTGTATTACATAAACGAGTTATGTGAGCAATAATTGTGTCAGCTTCCACTACATTTATACCATCAACATATTTACCATTAACATTAACTAATTTTAATCCATTCTTTGTTTTGTATGGTGAATCACAAATGTTTAATCTTCCATTATAGAAAACATTGTTTGAGAAGTTAATCAATTCTTTCTTAGTTGCACGGTAGTGGTAGTCTAATGTTGTACATTGAACTTTCTGCATAGCGTAGTCAATAAGTGATTTAACACCAGAAAGCAATTCTCATTCAAGTTTGTCATCGATAGTTGTTGATGATTTCAAACTTTCTGGTTGAATATTAACATTTTCTTCAATATCAGTTGGTGGTGTCTGTTTTCTATCTCCAAGAACACAGAATCTTTTTCCACGATAAATAATAGGAATTGCCTTTTCAATTGATAATTGTGATGCTTCATCGATAACTACATGGTCAAATAAACCACGTCTAGTTGGTAGAAGTTGAGATGCAGCTTGAGGAGATGAAATAATTACAGGGAAACAAAGAGAAATAACAGCATTGTATTTTGTTAAAATTGATTTAATAGAGTGAACTACATCAACTGAATTAATATATGCATATAAGCTGTTGAATTGATCATATAAATCTCTATTAGCTGTTAAAATTTTAATAATAGATTTTATGAAGTTTGTTTCACAAGCAATCAAATCATCACGTTGTTTATCGTCAAATAAGTCTCTAAGTTCTTGTTGAGGAGATTGACCATCCATCATTATTTCAGATGCGTTTTGGTTAAGGAAGTTAATTACGTTTGGAAGTTCACGAGCAGTTTTGAAATCGAAATTCTCGGCATTGAACTTTTTGTTAAATTCAATAATCTTTGTGTAAATTTCTTGTTGTACGAAAACGCTGAACTTATTAAATCAGTCTTTTTCTTTTAAACATAATGTATAGATTGAGAATTCATCTATCTTTGCAAAAGCAGCAGCAAGAGCTATGTAGTCAGGATTGTTTTTGTATCTTCTAGGTTTAACCTCAGAGTACATTTCATCTATATCATCAAGGATTTCTCCGTGTTTTAAATAGTAAGGAATAGCTCTTACAACGTTATCAGATGTACCATCATAAAGAATGGCTAAATCCATTAATTTACCAAATTGATCATCTGTTAAATTAAATGAGTTCTTTATTCCTGTTAAAGTTGTAAATGTTTGAGAGTCATCAACAGTTTTCTTAATGAATGACCAGAAGTCTCTTTGGTTATCAAATGAAGGGATAATGTTTCTAACATAATCTAATCCTGCATAAATGCTTTCTTTTTCTTCATTGAACTTAACAATGAACTTAGGGAATTTATTTCCTTGCTCAGAGTGCATTGCGAGTTTGAATGAGTTTAGTTCTTTAAAGATTTCATCAATTCTTCTTGAAGAGTGGTCTAAAATAATTGTTTCATCTGTAATAGCTGAAGCACCGTAAAGTTGACGGATTCTTCCTAGTCCTAGTTTAACTTGTCTTGTAAAGTCATTAGCATCTGCTTCAGCATCATAGAACTTTAAACAGTAAGCTCTTAATCTGTTTAGACGGTTATAAACAACACCGGCTGCTGTTTTCTTTTCTGTAACGAATAAACATGATCTGCATAAATACATGTAGTTGGCAATAATATTAGAAATTGTTTGTGATTTACCAGTACCTGGAGGTCCTTGAACAACAAGCGAAGAGTTAATTGAAATTCTTGCAGCATTCTTTTGTGAGTAGTCTAGAGGGATGATTTCTTTAACAAAACCTTCAGGGAACTCTGTTCCTTCTAATTTAGATAGTTTAAGTGTATCTGTAATGTGGTTATGTAAATCACTCATGTAATCTGGACCATCAGTTTCAAGCATTTTGTTATAGTCGAAGAATAATGAACCACTGGCTGATGATTGTTTATAGAAACCGATAACTGCATTTTCAATTAATAAAAAGTCTTGTCCATTTAATTGAGGAGCTATTTGTAAAGTGTCAATGTATTGATATTGTGTGTAAGCAAAATTAGATAGAATTTCAACTAATCTATTTTGTTCTTCAACTGTAATTTGGAAACCAGTTTGTGAATATGATGCAACTATTGAATCAACAAATTTTTGTAAGTTGCTAGCATCGAAATCAATTTTTAATTCTGGAGATATGTTTAAGTTTTTGTGTTGAACTAATGAACGAACTATGATTTCAGGGTTTAATGTGATCAAAGGTTTTCCTTCATCATCTGTTGCTATTTGTACAGTAACGATGTTTGAGTGTTCATCAACTGAAATTTTTATCTTTCAAAGTAGTAATGGTCCACAGAATGTTTTTGTAGAATATTCAGCAGTATATTCTTCTTCTGTTGGTAAACTGCCATCTTCCTTAGGTTGAGGTGGTAAAATAGGAGCATTTGTACCAAAACAAAAAGGTCATCCAACATATGTTGCATTACTTCCAGATTCTTTTTTGTAAGAAGTGTTTGCAAGGAATAAATTTTTAAGAATTCTTATTGTCTTAGCATCTTCAGGAATGTTAGGGTTATATTCAACAAGATTTCCAAAAAGAATTGCTTGAAGTAATGAAAGACCTGGAACAGGAGAATTAAGTGTAGATAAATCGTATATTCCGTTATTTGTAGAATCAATAAGTTTAGTCTTAAATAAGGGCGAAGCTGTCGCGTTTAAAATTAGCCTTGTTTGAAATATTTGAAGATATTCTTTTGCTTTTTCTCGGTTGGCTGTGTTAACAACGTCAGCCATCTTTATACCTTCTGAAAATTTTGGCATATACTTATATATTACAATAAATAATCAAAAAATATGCGTGTTTCGTTAATATTTATAATATCTTTGCAACAATTCCACCGCCCAAGCACGTGTTTTTCTTATAGAAAACAGCAAATTGACCTGGTGTCACACTTAAAGTCTTTTTATACTTAATGATGATTTTATCTTTTTCAATTTTGTATTCACCAGAAATCAACTCTTGTCTGTGTCGAAATCTAATCTTTATCTTCTGTGTTTTTTTCTTAGGATCTCCATTTATCCAGTTGAAATCTTCAACAACACAAGAGGTTGAAGATAGATACTTAACTTTGTGTTTTTCATCAGCTACATACAGAATGTTTTTATCTAAATCTTTTCCACAAACATAAAAACGTTCATCATTTCCACCAAGACCTAATCCTTTGTTCTGACCGTAAGTATAAAAAATAATTCCATCATGTTTTCCAACCACAGCATTAGTGTCTATATTCACAATGTCACCTTTTTTGTAATCAATGTAGTTTGATAGAAACTCTTTAAATTTTCTTTCACCTATAAAACAAACACCAGTTGAATCTTTCTTTGATCAATTATCGAGTTTTTGTTCTTTTGCAATAGTTCTCACTTCTGATTTAAGTAAGTTGGCTAGAGGGAAAGTACATTTGCTAACTTGGTCTTCAGTTAATCAACATAAGAAATAAGTTTGGTCTTTCCCTTCATCCTTTGATTTGACAAGTGTTGTTTTCCCATTAACTTTTTTTGTACCAGCATAATGTCCCATGGCAATATGTTCACAATTAAAGTTCTTTTTGGCATAATCAATAAACTCAGAAAACTTTATATACTTGTTGCAAAGAACATCAGGGTTTGGTGTTCTTCCTCTCTTGTACTCCGCGAGCATGTGCTTAAATACGTCGTTTCAGTATTTCTCAATGAATTCTACACGATGTATTTCGATTCCTAGTTTATCAGCTACTAATTTAGCATCATTAAAATCCTTTTGAGCATTACATTGGTTTTCATCATCAAGTGTGTGCCCCTCTATATCATTATTAAGGTAGGTGTCTCAGTTTTGCATAAACAAACCAATAACCTCATATCCTTGTTTTTTTAATAAATATGCACACACAGATGAATCAACTCCACCTGACATACCTAATACAATTCGCTTATTAACCATAAAAACAACTAAGCTCCAGATATAGCAGCAGCTGCTGGTGTAAGAATTGTATCTGTATGGTTTATAAAGGTAGAACAAACACCAACGATGAACATTATAGCCGAATAAAGAACTAGTGTTGGAGCTAGTGAATCTATTCGATCAAGTAAGCCTCCATGTCCTGGAAAGATATTAGAATAGTCTTTAATTTTGTTCTTTCTTTTGAAAACCGAGAATAAAAGGTCTGAGAACATTGAGTAAACTGATAATACAGCAAACATAGCGAGAGTGAACATTCATCAACCGATAGTTTCACCTGGACCTCATTTGGCACTTCCAGCACTTTGATATTGTGCTCCGAAGAATTCTGTTTGAAGTTTAAATTGTGATTCACCAATTGAGAAAGTAAACATTAATAGCAATGCTAGAGAAATAGCAACTAAGAATCCACCAATAGCACCTTCTCAAGTCTTTTTAGGCGAGATAATTGGAGCTAGCTTATGTTTACCGAAAATAGTACCACTAATATATGCTCATGTGTCAGTCATTGATACAAGGAAAACGATTACCATCACTGTAGCAAATGACCTAACAAAGAAAAGATAAAACACATTAATTAATAGAATTGGAAGTAGGACAATAATAAATGAATAACCAAACAAGTTAACCTTATTAAAGTTATTTGATTTCTTTAAAATAAAGTATGCAGGTATTAGAAGTAATCCGGGCACTGCATATTGGACAAATGCGAATATTATTGAATTTCATCATAAGATGTTGACGTCAGAATTGTAATAAGGAAGATATATGCTTACGAGCATGTATATAGTTGGAATCAAAGCCGCTAAAAGCATCGTAAGACCAATTCAAAAATTAATTCTACGTGAACCAAATTTTGTAAAGCAATTATCTAATTCTCTAGCTACGGCAAATGGTATTCATGTAAGTATCAAAACTAATGCAACTGACATTAGAATTGGTAATAAAGGATATAGTTTTTCATTAAGTTGAGAAATAAATCCACCATTATCACTGCTACGTGAATCAGAGAAAACACCAACAATAATTAACAAAACACAAAACGCAGTTAAAAAAGCACCGGTTTTTGATCTGGTAAGTAATGTTTTCTTTTGTTCTTCTGAAATTTTACGCATTATATTTTAAGCAGTTCTACTTGTTTGTGTTCGAAAATACTTTCAACTTCAAGGTTATATTTTTTTGTGATCTTATCTAATTCATCATTAAAACCATGAATAACATCTTCACTTATTCCTTCAAGTTTTTCATACATCTTCTTACAATCTTGACGGATGTTTTTTATTTTTGTTTTACATTGTTCAAGAATTTCTTTAGCTTTTTTAACATTTTGCTTTCTGCTATCTTCAGTAGGAGCAGGAAAGTTAATTCTGATATTATCTGGGTTAACTTGTGGATTAACGCCCATATTAGAAGAAACTAATGCTGTGTTAATTTCTTTGATTAATGTTCTGTCGTAAGGCTTAATGATAATACTACGAGCATCACTAACTTGAACATTAGCAATCTGGTTTAAACTAGTTAATTCACCATAAGCATCTACCTTGATTGAATCAAATATTTTGGGGTTAACTCTACCGCATCGAAGTTTATCGTACTCATTATTGAGTCAAGATATAACATCATCAGCTTCTAAACAAAATTCTTCTTTAATTTCGTTTCACTCCATATAGATTACTTATTAGCCATTTGAGCAGCAACTTCTGCTGCAAAATCAACTACTTGTTTCTCAATACCTTCTCCAACTTCGTAACGAACGTATGTTAATAACTCTGCATTGTTTTCTTTAATATATTTTTCTACAGTCTTTGATGGATCCTTTACGAATGGTTGATTTACTAAAGTAACTTCAGATAATAACTTATTAACACGACCAATAACGATTTTATCGGCGAATTCTTTAGGTTTACCTTCAGCTAATGTTTGTTCCTTTAAGATGTTTGTTTCATTGGCTAATCAGTCAGCATCAACAGATTCCTTGTTTAAGAATTTAGGAGCCATAGCAGCAGCGTGCATAGCTATGTCTTTTCCTACTTGATCAGACACTTTATTACTAATCTTTAATAAAACAGCTATTTTTCTGTTTGTGTGTTGGTACATAGCAAAGTTATGCTTAGGATCTTTTACTAAAATTTCAAATCTACGAAGTTCAATTTTTTCACCAAGAGTTCCTGTTAATGATAAACAAGCTGATTCAATTGTTTCATTAGAAGAAAGTTTTAATTGTTTTGCTTTTTCAATATCATATTCTTTAGCTTCTAATAGTGTTAAAGCTATTTGGTCTACTAAATCAGAAAATAATTCATTAGCAGCAACGAAATCTGTTTGACAGTTAACTTCACAAATGATTGCAGCATCATCTTGAATAATAACTTTAGCTATTCCTTCGGTTGCAACAGCAGAAGCTTTTTTAGCAGCTTTAGCTATTCCTTTTTCTCTTAATCATTGAACTGCTGCTTCAATATCGTCGTTATTTGCTTCTAAAGCTTTCTTAGCGTCCATAACACCAGCTTGTGTCATATCTCTAAGTTTTTTTATTAATTCCATGTTTGCCATAATTTACCTCTAATATATAAATATATTATAAGATATTAAACTTCAACTATGATTTTTTTGCCTGTTGGTTCATATTTTCTACATTTAATGCCTAATATTTCCATTAATTTAGCAGCAGCTTGGTATATCTTATCTTCAGGATGTTTATTCTCAAGATAAATAATTTCAGCTATACCAGCTTGTGCTAAAGCTTTTGCACAGTCATTACATGGATACATATTAGCATACATCTTACAACCAGTTAGATCAGCCCCAGAAGCATTTAATATTGCATTTATTGCATCATGTACAACATAAGGGTATTTAGTATTGATTCATTCGCCTTCTCTTTCTCAAGGGAAGTCTCCGTCTTTAGCTCCACGAGGAAAACCATTGTATCCGAATGAAACAATTTTATTATTAGGTCTAACTATTACACAACCCACTTGTGTAGAAGGGTCGGCACTTCGTTTAGATGCTATAATAGCTAGACTCATAAAGTACTCGTCTCATGATAAAGCATCTTGTCTTTTAGTAACTGCCATTTAATATATATTATAAGAATGATTAAATGACTGTTATAAACATTCCTTATAAAATTTGGTGGTTTTATAAGGGGCACTTAGACTTCAACGAGTTTTCTGCAAGGAACAGAAGTGGCGCTATCAGGAAGGGCTAGATGGATTTCATATGCATAAGTGCCTGTGATTTTTATACCAGACGTGACGCAACTAGCACTTTGGTTGGTTGATGACATGTGATATTGCTTATATGCACCGCCGAATATGCCATCACTATTAGAACCGAAGTCAACGGTATGAGTCATACTATCACAATTCTGTAAAAAGCCTCTTCCTGAGCTATCTGAGGCGATTGATACCATGCCATTCGGTATGGTTATATCTTGATCAAAGGCAGTACAACCATAAAGAAAGCTGTGCTGTATATGAGTTAGAGTATTAGACAAGGTTATAGGTTGGTTGAAAAGTGTGCAACCACTTAAAAAATTATCTCGAATTGTGGTTACAGTGTTTGGAATAACTATAGGTTGGTTGAAAGAGGTGTTTGCACCAATAGGCATTAGAAATTGCATACCAATTTCATGCGTGCCTGTATTAAGGGTGATTGTACTATTGAAAGTATCACAACCTTTCATGAAACGTGACCTAATTTGATAAATGCCCGGAATAGAAATGGGTTTATTGAATGCTTTACATCCATACATAAAATCTTGGCCAATATTGGTCATACTTGAAGGAAGTGTTACATTCCCATTAAATCTTTCTGCTCCATATAAAAATTCATCATCTATCGTCAAACAGGATGTTGGAATGGTTATATCGGAATTAAAAAATGGACAACCCCTAAGAAAGGCAACGCCTATAGATGTTAAACTAGAAGGAAGAACTACATTACCGTTGAAGTTTTCTCCTCCATATAAGAAATTATGTCCTATCGCTAAACACGTTGTAGGAATAATTATATCGCAATTCAGTGACGTGCAACCACTGAGAAAATTATCGACTATAGACGTTAATAACCCATCATATATAAAAGCAATCGAAGTTACTAATGTTTTTGGCACAACTTGTTCTCCTCCTCCCACAATTTGGAACGTGTAGTCACTAGACGTGCTACAAAGTAAGTTAGCAAAGGCGGTATCATCAACAACATTAACATTGTATGTAACGCCACTAGCGGTTATTGTGGCACCATCTCATACAGGAGGTATGATAGTAGTTTCTGTAAAATTTGCGGTTGTGCCATTATTAAGAACTCTGATTGCGTTAGATGGAATTGCTTTCTTGATACTGGAATTGCCATTGTGAATGGTAAGTGTATTTTTATCGGTTCCACCTACCGTATATGTAATTCCATTACCAGGGGGGGATAAGTTCATGAACAATCACCCACAAAATGAGTGGAAGTCGCGGTTATAACTAAATCTTGTCCATGTGGGATTTTAATATAGCCATCGTCCAGGACAATGTCACACGACAAATTAATTACAGTAACTGGTTCGGGTAGAGTAATAGTATCCGTAACGGTTACAGTTGTTCCGTTATTAGTAACATCGATTTCGTTTGATGGAAGAATTACTGCAGAACTGGTGTTATTGTTATGAATGGTAAGGGTTTTGTTATTATCACCACCTTCAACATATGTAATACCATTGGCACTACCAGGATGATTTCATACACAATCACCAACATAATGAGATGAACCTGCAGTTATAACTAGTTCTCCTCCAACAGGAACTGTAATATTATTGCCAGCATCAGCTGGAATACTATATCCCAATTCAATTTCAATAATTGGTAGGGTAATAGTATTTTCAACATTTACGGTTGTTCCGTTATTAGTAACGTGGATCAAATCGGATGGAAGCACTGCTTCAGTGCCAGATTTGTAGTTAGTAATGGTAAGAATTTCGTGGTTACTTCCGGTTACCGCATATGTAATACCGTTGCCATTTCCTGGTTTATATCAATCACAATTACCAACAAGATTAGAAGAATTTGCCGTTATAATTAGTTGTCCGCCAAAAGGAATTGTAATATTGCCAGTTTCTGCCGGAATACTATATCCCAACGTAATCGCAGTAGCTTGTGGATATAGAGTAATAGTAGCAATGGTGCTTTCAGTTCCATTAGATGAAACTTTAATACCGGTTAAAATTATTGGTGAATTAGTGGTATTTTTGTTAATGATTGTTAAAACATCATTTACTCCGCTACTATTGCTTAGATCGAATTCTACATTATCATCATTATCTATATTTTTTCAAGTAAAATTGTTGTGGTTATGTGTAGCACTAACAGTGATCACCAATGATTCATCTCAATTTATACTTGTAGGAGCTGTAACGCTTGTAGTAATAACGGTGTATTGTTCTTTACATGTGATATGTTTAACATTAGTTGCTTTACCATTATAACCAATGGCTATGTTGGTGAATATTTTATCTTCATCTAAAGAATTACTATTGGTGATAGTTAATACACTTTTGTCATCTGCTTCAGATAGAGAAAAGTCAATACCATTGTTATCACCCTCAGTAAAACCTTGTCATTGGAAAACTTCACCTTTAATATGTTCACCAGTGTATGTTGCTGTAATTTTAAGTGTAGCACCATATAAGACAGTAGAACTAGAACTTAGTTCATATTTAACTTCAGGTTTTACAGAAGAACATGAAGTTAATACAGATGCAGAAGCGGTAATTGTTCCACTCATAGAGGCAATTATCACGGGCGTGATAATTTTTTTTATTTCAGAATTTATTTTTCATAACCTATTATTAATTATAAGTATAATGGTGCATGTTGTGAAAACAGTTTGTATGTAGATTGAAAATTAATAGCGAGACTCATAAAATATTCGTTTCGCGATAAAGCGTCTGCCCTTTTAATGTTTGTTATAAAGTGTGTTTAGGTTGTTACAATAAGTTTTCTAAAAGGGGTGGAGTCCGTTTTATCGGGAAGGACTTCATGGATAGATTCAGCATAATCGCCTTTGATTTTAATACCATTCGTGTAGCAATCAACATCGTTAGTTGCTGCCGACATGTGATATTGCTTATAATTACTATCACCAAATATACTAGCTTCATTAGAACCGAAATTAACAGTATGAACCATTTTATCACATCTCGTTAAAAAACCGTGTCCAGTATTACTGGAGGCAATTAATTCCATGCCATTTGGTATGGTTACATCTTGATTGAAAGTGGAACATTCAAAAAGAAAGCCATTGCCTAACTGTTTTAGAGAATTAGATAAAGTTATAGGTGAATTGAAATTGGCGTTTCCAGCCAAAAAATCATTTCCAATTGAGGTTACAGAGTTTGGAATAACTATAGGTTGGTTAAAGGGATACAGACTACCACCGAATAGAAAATTTGAATGAATAAACACAGTACCTTCGTTAAGGGAGATTGTGCTATTAAATTTTTTGCACAAATTCATGAAATTTTCATTAATAGTCGTGACACTACCAGGAATGGAAATAGGCTTATTGAATTTTTCGCATTGATACATAAAAGATACTCCAATGCTTTCTGTGCCAGAAGGAAGTGCCACATTCCCATTGAATCTTGTGTCTCCATATAAGAAGTTATTTCCTATTGTTTTACATGTTGTAGGAATAATTATATCACAATCCAGATTAGTGCATCCATTAAGAAAATAATCTCCTATAGACTCCAATGTTCCATCATATATAAAAGCAATTGATTTCATGTCTACTTTTGCTATTTGTTCAGTACCTCCTGTACCAACATCGAAATAGTAGTAGTCGTCAGACATGTTACAAAGTAAGCCAGCAAAGGCAGCGTCATCATCAACCTCAACATTGTATGTATGGTTGGTGGTGGTTACTGTAGCACCGCCTCATGCGGGAGGTATGATGGTAGTGGCTGTAACACTTGCAGTTGTCCCATTGTTAGAAACTCCGATTGCGTTAGATGGAATCGCTTTCTTGATACTGGAATTATTGTTGGTAATGGTAAGAGTACTGTTATTAGCCCCCCCCTGGAACATATGTAATTCCGTCGCCATCGTCGGGCTTAGTTCATACACAATCGTCCACAAAACCAGAGGGATCACTAGCAATTATAGTTAAGGACTCACTGTATGGGATTGTAATATAGCCTGATGCATCCGGACCAATGCTATACGACAATCCAATTTCAATAATTGGCAGAGTAACAGAGTATGGAACATTTTTAGTTGCATAGTTGTTAGTAACATTGATTACATTGGCTGGAATCACTACCGTACCATTAGAATTGTTGTTAGTGATGGTAAGAATTTCGTTTTTATCTCCACTAACAACATATGTAATACCATTACCATTAGCAGGTTTATTTCATTTGCATTTACCCACAAAATGAGTAGAACTTGCTGTAATAACTAATTGTCCATTATAAGGCACTGTAATATTGCCTGTTTCTATTGGAAGACTATAGTCCAAATCAATTACAGTAGCTTGTGGAAATATAGTAATTGTAGGAATGAGTAGTTCACTTCCATTACATGAAACTTTAATATTACTTAAAAGCATTAATGAATTAGTTGCATTTATATTGTTAATTGTTAGAGTATCATTAACTCCACTACCATTACTCAACTCAAATTCTACATTCTGATCAGAATTTATATTTTTTCAAGTAAAATCACTGTGGTTATGGGTAGCACTAACAGTGATTACCAATGATTCATATCAATTTATGCTTGTAGGCGTTGTAATGCTTGAAGTAATAACGGTACTTTGTTCTTTGCATATAATGTGTTCAACGCTTGTAGATTTACCATTATATGCAATGATGATACTAGTAAATATTTTATCTTCATCAGCTGAGTTACTATTAGTGATTGTTAATATACTTTTATCATCTGCTTCAGATAGAGAGAAAACGATACCATTGTTATTGCCTTCACTAAAGCCTCCTCATTGGAATACTTCACCTTCAACGAGTTCACCAGTATATGATGCTGTAATCGTTAGTGTAGCACCATATGCAACAGTTGATGAGGAACTAAGTTCATATTTAATTGCAGGAAGTGAAGTAGAAGAACATGAAGTTGATATTGCTGTAGAAGTAACAATTGCTCCACTCATAGAAGCCATTATCATGGGTGTGATAATTTTTTTATTCCAGAATTTATTTTTCATAACCTTATTATTAATTATAAGTAGAATGGTGCATATATAGATAAAACCTTAACCTTCTATATTAAATCCATTAAATATGTATAAATACATTGAAAAAATTTGATAAATTAAATAAAAAAATAGATATAACAATTATGCAAGTTGTGAAAACAGTTTGTATGTAGATTGAAATAAAACAATTCACGTAGTTTAACATCATAAAGCTATGCTCGGGGGCCGAGTTAACAATATGGTAGAAAATTACAGAATTGCGAATCTAAATTGAAAATTAATAGCTAGATTATTAGCCAACGCGAGGCAAATGATTGAAGAAAATTGTTTCAAGGTAAGGTCTCACTTTGAAAGCAATCTACAAACATTAAAACTGTATAACAGCTTGTAAGAACTTTGGTTAGTTAAAAAAGATTGTCTTTGTGAAAGCAAGGGCGATTTTTTTTATCTATTTTTATATAAGTAACTATAAACTACTTTAAGTTGTTATGTTTAAAAATATCACTATGTTCTTGCAATGTGTTTTCAACACGTTCCATCCTTGCTTTTACTTCTTTCATGTCAGAAGTAAGAACTTCTACTTTTGTACCTAAGAGATCTATTTTTTGAAGTATAGTATCAAATTTAGAAGGTTTCTTTGGAGTTCCTTTTATATTTGATTTTATTTTAGCAGGTTCCATAATAATAGTATCACCAACTTTTACTGGATTATTAGTCGATTTAATAATTTTATAACTATGCACATAATTATTGCGCACTTTCTAATTAAGAATAATTCCTGTATAAATCTTGAATAAATCTTATATTTTTTTTTGAATTTTTGTTAATAGTCCAGATTATTTATATATGATGGGTCTGGTTTTAAGAAAAACTACAGTTTAGGAGTCTGATCTCCTCTGAAGGCATAGAATGGTTCAGATAAACAAGGATTGCCGTCTTTGAAAAGAACTAGCATTACATCATTCGTTCCTACCTGTGGCAAATCATCAAGGTAATTTGCTTGTCCTGCCACGGTAGGTTGTAATTTAAAGTTGCCTGCTGGATCAGCAAAAGAAACTACTTCTATATCGGGAAATTCTTCTTTATTTACCGTTATTATTTTTCATGAATAATTTTCTGGAAGTCCGGTTTGTTTGACTCCATCTATATAAAGGTCAAACGGGATATAGTTATTGTATCCGAGAATACGTTGATTAACTCCACTAATCCTTGGACCAACATCAGGTATTACAGTAACGTGCATAGTAGCTGCAGGATAACCTCCATCTTTAGGAATTAATCCTATTTCGACAGAAACAGGTGTAGACCCACTAACAGGTGATACATATATTATAGTTCATGTAGCATCATCTCACGATGGAGAAATTATTACATTAGCTGCATAACTACTATTAACAACCTCAAGTTTATAATTCGGGTTTACTTCTCCAACGGCAGAACCGCCATTCATAAGAATTGTACAAATTGTTGAATCTCCAACAAACAATGAACCTCCAGCATAAGACATAGAGAAAACGTTTTTAAGTTTGCCTATATTTATAGACGTTGATGCCAACACGGTTTTAGAAGAGTTTTCAAAGTATATTGAAATTGTAGCGTCTTCACGTGAACCAGTTGTATATGTAACGTTAAATCTTCAATCTGTGGGATCATCTGGAAGCACCTTAGTTATTGTAACATTCGGGATAGAAGTAATGAAAACATAATCTGGTGGTAAAACAGTAGGGGGATTACCATCTCCTGAATCTACTGAGACTTCAAATGTTGCTGTTTGTCCTAAGGTTTTTAATGTTATGCTAGATAAGTCTGGAATACTTCAGACGTTACTAGTTGAGTTTAAAATTATGTAAGTACTTGCAACAACGTTTCCCATGTTATCGCGAAGTAATATTGCAACTTGCAACTCTTGTGGAGAAGCTGTTTGATAAACAACTGATCAGTTGTTTGTATCCAAATCTTTGACTACGTGAAGCTTATCTGGTCGACCAATTTCAAAGTAATATCCTTGAGGTAATGCAACTGGTGTTTGTGAACCATCGCCGATAAAAACACTGAGCGCTCTTTTATCTCCCACATTAGATAATTGCTCTGCAGTTAGATTCGTAAGGTACCATGTTTGCGATAATCAATCAGGGGCATATTCGCTTATGTTTAAAGTTGTTGAGCATAATAAGTTATGCGATGGTCCAAGCAATGAAATAGTAACTTCTGTTTGTTGAGTAATTCCAAACGCATTTATATATTTAGCTTTTATTTGATTGCCTTCAATTACAACGATTACGTTATTTGGAAGAGAAGATTCAAATGAATAGCCTAGATTTTCGAGAGTATCGGTATCCATTGCGACGCTATTTTTTATAACGGTAATAGTCGATGTATCAGCACCCTCAGCACCGTTAAATACTAATGGGGTTGTTGAAGATGAACTATTGACTACATACTCATCGATAGATTCCATTATAGTGAGAGTTGTTGAACACAATAATACACCAAGTTCATTTTTTAAACTTAATGTAACTTCTGTATCGTTCTCTACTTGCAATCCATTAACATAAGTTACAATGAAAGGACATGTATGACTTCCTGTATCATATGTAGGAAGTGAATAGTGAACCTTAGTAGGAAGACTTATCTCAAATTGATATCCTTGATCAATTAAATCATGGGAATCTACGATGAATCCATTTTTCATTATCATTTTTATCGACTAAAGAAATTCTAGCTTCTATTTCATTTTCTTCGAGGTTTATGGCATTAGTAAATGTTAAAGTACTAACTGCTCCACCATCAGACTTTTCTGTAATAGATATAAAAGTAGGAGTTGAAGTCTTTAAAGTTCAACCACTTGGTAAACTACTAAGTTTCTCGCCATTTTTAGTAATCGTTATATCTACTTTTTGACCAACTTGCAGTGAAGTTTGTGATAAGTCAGTTATATGATAATTCACAACTGCGGGTTTATTTCATATAACGTACCCTGCTGCTACTCCAGCACCCGCACCCGCTATTACGCTAGAAGCTCCGGATATAGCTATTCATTTTTTAAATTTTTTAGTAGGATTTATTTTTGTTTTATTCATCAATATTATTATATAAATTTGTTACTATATAACTATGTTATTGCTTTGTTTTTGCGAAGGAAAGCGCTTATGAGCTATTTACTATATATCTTTACTTCACCATTTTTAGGACCAGTTAATATTATCCCATTGGCAGGTAAACCATTAAAATATACATCAAACATCCTACCAATGGCTCCATGTGCTACAATTAGGATATTCTTATTTTTATTGTTTTTTAATGTTTCATTTAAAAACTCTTCTACTCTTTTATAAGCATCCTTTATCTTTTCAACACCAATATTGAAATCAGAGTTTAGATTTCAATCATACATTTTTTCTTTACTTATTGTTTCATCACTTGTTTTACCTTCAGCTTCGCCAAAACCTCTTTCTTCTATTCTTTTATCTATGATAGGAGTAAGGTGATGAAACTCATTAATATAGTTGAAGGTATTAATAGCACGATCAAGTGGAGAAACATAAGCGACATCTATTTTAGTGTTTTCTAAATCTTTAGCTGTCTTAATAGCTTGTTGTTTGCCAATATCTGTTAATTGAGCATTAGTTTTACCAGCTCATAGTCCAGCAGCATTCATGTCTGTCTGACCATGTCTAACATAATATATAGTTGTCATATAGTAAAATTATTATATCTCTGTATTTTTTGATAAAATGTCTAAATATTCTTTATAAACAAAAGTTTGATTTTTCTGTACTTGACTAGTTTTTGATAAAATCTTATATTCTAACATTTTTTTAACTTGAAGGGAAGCAGTCTTAAAAGTTACACCAAGTCTATCTTTTATTGTTTTAATATTAATTATTGGCTTTTCTAAAAGAATATCAAAAACTTTAAATGTTATTTTTTTACATTTTTTAACTTCTAATATATGTTTGTGCTTTTTAACTAAATTATCAATTTGTTTAATAGAAAGATAGCTTTCTTTAGAAGATTCTGCTATTGCATTAATAAAAAATAGGAGTCAAGATTCATAATCTCCAGTTCTTCTAACTTTTGTTAAGTACTCACTATAATCTAGTTTATTCTTTTTAAGGAAATATGATAAATATAAAATAGGATATGTTAATGCTTTCTTTTCCAACATCATTAACAACGCTATCATTCTTCCTATTCTTCCATTACCATCTAAAAATGGATGAATAGTTTCGAATTGATAATGTACAAGGCTTATAACGACTAATAAATCGTATTTTTCATTATGATTAATAAATTTTTCTAAATCTAACATTAAATTGTTTATTTCTTCAGGATTAGGTGGAACAAATTTTGCTGATTTAATATCTTTACCTCCAATTCAGTTTTGTGTTCTTCTAAAACTTCCTGGATATTTACTATCAATCCCATTTAATAGTTCTTCATGTATACGACATAACATTCTATTACATAGTGGTAGTCTATTAGAATCATGTATTGCTACATTTAATGCTTTATGATATCTAATTACATCTTCAACTTCAAGATTAATGTTTGCTGGATTATTTTCATCAAATATATCTTCCATGGTGCATTGTGTTCCTTCTATTTTACTTGTTAATAGAGCTTCTTTATAAACATATCCAGCTAAAAATGTATTTATATCAGGAATGTTAAGAGAAGCTTCTTCTAGTTTAGCGAGTTCTATATTGGCTTTTACTATTGATTTGTTAATTTCTTCATTGATATTTAAATCATGTAGATCAGCAAGCTTTGTAGGAATGAAACATTCATAACTAGCATTATTTTCTTTAATTATCGTTCTTTTTTCACCTTGTCTTTTCATATTTTACTTTTTTGCAAAAATGTATAATAATGCTCTAATAATGTTATTATATTATACCTTTTTCCAAAAATGTATAATTAGAACCTTATTTTTAAATTCTAATTATACTTATTGAGCAAAAGAGTTGATATTTTTGATAAATAGCTCAACTTTCTTTATATTTTATTAAACAATTAATATATAATATTAAATATGAAAAGTAGAAGTGGTGTTTTAATGGGACTTTTAACAGGAGTCGTTTGTGCTATAGTAGGAGTAATCCTTCTATGCATATATGGAGGTATGACTGCTGATTCAAAAAGCATATTCTTGGTCTTCGGAATCATCTTCCTTATATTTGGTTTAGTTGGAGTTTTAACTTCGGTATTAACTATTAAAAGACGTATAGGAAACTATAAAGAGTATAGAGCTAGACGTAAAGCAAGCAAAAAGTCAAGTAAAAAGTAATTTATTTTTTACTCATACATAAAATATAATAACAATGTCATTACAACCTTGGTGGCGAAATGTGTCAGGTCAGAAATGAAGCAGCACTAAGCATAATCCTTTGTGTGTAGTGACATTTTAATAATATGGCTATAAAGAAACTAGTAGATAAGAAAGATTTAGGTATTAAGAAGTGCCTTAAAATTTCTTTTACTGTTTCAATAATTTTATCGGCAACAATGTTTATTTTGCTTGCTGCGGGTGTTTTCGGATTACCCACTGTAGATGCACATGTTACTGGGTTTGTAGAACCAGATGGATCTGGCGTAGCAATGGTACAAATAGACTTGGGTCTGTTTGATAAGTGGTTTTTTCAGTGACATAGACCACATATAACAATTGATGCATTTGCTATTATTAGCTTAGACCCCCTAAGATTAAAACTATTTGATGTTAGTCAATTAGAAGACGGTATTTATTTAAATACCTACCCATTAGTTTTAGTAATTCTAACATCAATTATATTAGCATTTGATATTAGTTTATTTGTACTAAATTGCATTTACAATAGAAATTCAGGATATGGTATTTTAAATATGTCATTTATTTTAGCACTATTAGGATTAATGATCGTAGGACTTGCTTTGAAATCAGGTAATGCTTTATCATCTGTCATCAACATAACTGCCGATACAAGAAAGATAGATACTGATGTTGACTATATTTTCGATAATATGAGAGATCCTGACAAAATATATGGGTACAACATGACAAGTATCATCAATAGCTACACAGCTACAGGATGTGCTGGAGCCGGAATAACGGCTGCAGTTGGTGGAATGTTTACTGTAATGATAGTTAATTACTATAAACACTACGCTAAACTAATTAACTGAAAGAAAATAGCTTTCTGAACTAAAGAGATTACAGAAGAAGTATATTTAGAAGAAATATAGTTAATTAAAACAATATACCAGTTAAAGCTGTAATTATATCTGCTGATCCACCGTTACCATCAATAGATACTAATAAACCTTTAGATTTGTAATAGTCAATTAGTGGAGTAGTTGATTTATGGAAGATTTCCATACGTTTAGCAAATGATTCTTTGTTATCATCAGCACGGTGAGTTAATTGAGCACCACATGCATCACAAATACCTTCTTTAGCGGGTTTCATGTCTGGAGAATAAATATTAAATATTTTCTTACATTTTGGACATGTTCATCTTCCAACTATTCTTTTTAAAAGAATATCATCTGAAACTTGTATTTCAATAACCTTGTCAATATTTGTAAGTGTTGATAAATAATTAGCTTGTTCAATGTTTCTAGGATAACCATCAAAGATAATGTTATCATTATGTTTAAGTTCTGCTAATTTATTTTCAAGAATCTTATTTGTAATTTCAACTGGAACGAATTCTCCAGCTTTCATAATAGATTCAACCTTTTTACCTAATTCAGTTCCTAATTGAACTTGTTCTCTAAATAAATCTCCAGTTGATATTTGTACATATCCCTTTTTTTCGATTAATATGTTGCTTAATGTTCCTTTACCCGAACCAGGGGCTCCTAATAATATGATTCTCATATATTTATTATAGTTATGGTAACAAAAATAAACCAATAACCTACATTATTAAAAGCGTTACTGATACGATTATAACCAAGCCTTGTTGTTCAAACAGGTAATAATATTATTATTAAAAATTGTAATATTGGTGTTTGAATGCTTAGAATAACACAATTTTAAGTGAATTTACTACTAGTTATAATATATATGATATGAGTAAAACTTGAAACACCCATAAATGAGAAATGTATGTAATTCCAGAAAGAATTATTAAGAATTACGCCAAAATGAACATTAATAAAACAAGACCAGTGATTGTTATTTCTAATGCTGAATCATTGGAATATAAAGCCTTAATTATGGAATGCTCAACAAAGAAACATAAAAATTCTTTGGAGTTTTATAAATGAACTTCTAAAAGAACCAACGAAACATTAACTTCTTATATTGCTTTGGATAAACTACGCACAATAGATTCGTCATATTTAACAGATGTTAATAAAATAAAAACACATGTGGTTCCTTTGGAACTTAGAAAAACAATATTAGATTTTATAAATAAAATTGTTAATAGCGACTAAAAAAGCACAGAATTTTACATCTGTGCTTTGATCCTTGAGCGGGAAGCAAGCCCCCCTATGATGGAAACCATCAATAATATTATATAACTTTTAAGCATGTAACAAAAATAAACCAATAACCTACATTATTAAATACTTTAATTATGCTTATAAATATATCGCATTAGTTTTGTTATAATATTTTTAGGCATTCGTGGCGGAACTGGCAGACGCGCTAGACTTAGGATCTAGTTCTTAACGGAGTGGGGGTTCAAGTCCCTTCGGGTGCACCATTATAAAATAAAAGTTGCATTCTTAATAGATGCAACTTTTTTATGTTATTGGAATATGTAATGGATTAAACTGCTACTTCGCCTTTAATAGACTCTTGTGGTTCATATCCTTCAAGGATAAAGTCATCAACTGTAAACTCTTCAATTTTATTAGGTATTCTTTTAAATTTAAGAGTTGGTAGTTTACCTGGTGTTCTTGATAATTGTAGTTTAACTTGGTCTAAGTGGTTAACATATACATGTAGATCACCAAATGTATGAATGAATTCTTTTGGTTTAAGACCAGTTAAAGCAGCGATCATATAAGTTAGAGCAGCATATGAAGCAATATTAAAGGGAACTCCTAAGAATGAATCAGCACTTCTTTGGTACAATTGACATGAAAGTGTTTTTTCTTGTGTGTCAACATAGAATTGAAATAGAGAATGACAAGGAGGAAGGCCTCTCTTGGCCATTTCTTTGATCTCTGTAGGGTTTCATGCACAAACAATGTTTCTTCTGCTCTCAGGATCTCTTTTAATTGTATCAATTGCTTCTTGCAATTGATCAACACCACCGAAGTTTCTTCATTGTTTACCATAAACGGGTCCTAATTCGCCTCATTTCTTAGCGAATTCTTCATCATTGATTATTTTCTTAATGAATTCTTCTTGAGTTTCACCTTTAAACTCATCACTCTTAGAATAAGCTTTGTACGGTCACTCGTTTCAAATATTACATTTGTCTTTAACTAGTGACCTAATGTTTGTTTCTCCTCTACAAAACCATAGTAATTCTCTAATTACTGTTTTAAAACCAACTCTCTTAGTTGTAAGTAAAGGAAATGATTCAGAAATATCATATCTATTCTGGTAACCAAAAGTAGAAATAGTATCAATGCCAGTTCTATTTGGTTTTTGCTTACCAACTTCTAATATGTGTTTTAATAATTCCTGATATTCTTTCATTTGTTTTTATTTATTAAATAATTCTATTTAAATTATAAACAATAATCTTTAATAAAATTGTTGTTAAGATTATTTTACTTGTTATATATTGGCGCACCCAGAAGGAGTTGAACCCTCAACCTTCTGATCCGAAGTCAGACGTTCTATCCAGTTGAACTATGGATGCATTATGTAAAATGCGAATATACAGGGCATATTCGCATTTAGATAAGAGTTATGGCGCGCCCAGTAGGAGTTGAACCCGCAACCTCTTGGTTCGTAGCCAAACGCTCTATCCAGTTGAGCTATGGGCGCAAAATGGAGGTGCGGACTGGACTCGAACCAGCGAATACGAAGGTTGCAGCTTCGGACCTTACCACTTGGCTACCGCACCATATATTTAATTATAACTTAAACTTTAATATATACTTTGGTTTAAAGTAAAAATAATAAGCAAGTACTCTCCAATAACCAGATGGACGGGTAAATTTTCTGTTATTGGAGTGAAGAACTTCTTTTATTTGTAGGATTGTATCATTCTTTTCTTTAGAAGTCATGTATTTGATTCTGTTTAGAGCATTTGCTAAACAATCAAATACAAAGATACGTCTTAGTTTTTCAACAAACTTGTCTTGTTTAAGTGATTTACTAGTAGAAAGTTTAAGGAAGTCATTAACATTCTTTCAGTCTTCATTACATATACGGTAATGTTTAGAAGAATGTGTCATAGAATCAGAATTAACAAAGTAATTGTAAACATATTTGTTTATGGCTGAGAATCTTTCAATGTAAGGAGAGATTGAAAACATTAACATTCTGTCTTCTGCACAACCATAATGGATATCGAAGTTAAAATGTTTCTGAATAAACTTAGTTGAGATCAATATTCCTGTGCAGAAGCCTAGAGTACGAAAGCTATATTTCTTGATGTTAGCTCTCTTTGAAAAGCAAGAACCAATAAATAAAGAACGAGTTTTATTGTCTTTGACAAGATTCCTTTTACCACATACCATTTGATCTTGTCCATTATGAGAAGCATTAATTAGATTAGATATGCTGTATTTATCTGTTAAAGTGTCATCTGCATCAAGATTAACAAGATAATCAGCAGAAGCTTTATCTATTAATGCTTTACGGGTATACGCTAACCCATGATTAGTTTGTTTTAATACCTTAATGTTTTTATGTTCAACTGATATTTCTTTTAATAATTTATCAGTTGAATCAGTACTACCATCATTGATAATAATGATTTGTATATTGTCATAGTCTTGTTCGAAAACAGATTGTAAACAATTTACAATTGTTTTCTCAGCATTGTATGCAGGAATCAAGATATTGACAGATATTTTATTTTTCATTATCTTTCTTTGTTATTTGTTTTAAGATTTCAGGAACAAGTTCTTCTTTTTCTTTATCCATAACTAATAAACCATCTGGTGTTAATGCTACTACTAAGTTCTTAAGACCAAGTGCAGCTATCTTAATATTAGTAGCATTATAGATAAATGTCTTTGTATTATCTAATTCAAAGATATTTTGACCACCATTATAGTTGTTATTCTTATCAAAGGAATCACATAAAGAATTGTATGTTCCTAAATCTGTTCAACCAAAAGAGATTGGTAATAAAAGAACATTATCAGCTTTTTCTAATAAACTCTTCTCTATTGAACTTGAAGGTAGTTTTTTATAAACATTTTTAATCTTTAAAAAACTAGTTGCTTCAAGTTCAATTCAATTCTCATGAACTGCAGGGTTATATTTTTGGAAAGATTGGACTAAAGATGTAATACTTGTAGATACAAAACCTTCATTCCAAAAGTAATTTGGTTTTGAAAATAGTAGGTCTGCTGTCTTTTGATCTGGTTTTTCAACAAATTTAACGACTTTATATAAACCGTTTTCACCTTTTTTAGTTTCCACATACCCATATTTTGTACCAGGGTATGTTGGTTTTCTACCGCCAATAACTATAGTAGACTTATCTTTTATCTTCTTTAGTTGGTTGATGGACTTAACGAATTCTTTTTGATTATCAAAGATATGATCAGCATGAATAAAAAGAATTCTTTCTCCATCACTTTTGCCTTTTAGCTGCTCAGAGATATATTTAGCAGCTAATAATAAGCAATTAGTTGTACCACGTCTACATGGTTCAACTATCATATTCTTTTTAGATAAACCATCTATACTCTTAAGTATCTTTTTATAGTGACTTTCTTCTGATACTATATAAATACTTTTAGAAACCTTTTTTAAAAGAGAATATGTATTTTGAATTAAGGAGTTTGAATTATTAAGCTTAATTATTTGCTTAGGGTTATCTGGTGTTGATATAGGCCATAGTCTTGAGCCTTCACCACCAGCTAATATACATATTATCATATAATTATTATAAGATGAGCAGTAGTAACAAAATTGATAATTTAAAGATTGATCTAGTTTATACGTGGTGTGATGGAAACGATATAAAATTTAAAAATAAAAAGCTTAAAGCTATGGGTTTAGACATTAACAAGACTAGTGAAGTTAATGGCGACCACCATATCATTCAAGCTGATGAACTTTTATATTCACTTCGTTCTGTACAACAGAATATACCATGAATAAATAAGATTTATATCATTGTAGATGATCAAAAACCTAACTTTCTAAATTTTAAGAGTGATAAGATAAAGTTAGTCGACCTTAAGGAAATCTTTCCTGCTGATGCATTACCTAACTTCAATACTAATGCTATTGAAGCGGTAATGGGCAGAATTAAAGGTCTATCTGAATACTTTATATTAGCAAGTGATGATATGATGGTTAATAAACCATTAGAAAAGTCTTACTTCTATAATGAAGATGGTAAACCAATTATTTACACATTAAAGGTATTTGGTGGAAAAATTAGAAACCATTATGATTCAATGACATATATTGCTAATTTTGAAGCAAATGGTCAAGTAACTAAGAAATGTTACCAGGATTGTCATAATATGACTCCACACTGTAAGTCAGATTATAACTGGGTAATAGAAAAAAGTAAATATAAAAAAGACTTTGATGCAACCATTCATGGTCAATTTAGAAACTATTTTGCTATTCAAAGATTTTTTATCTATTTACTTTTAAGAAAACAAAACAAAGTTGAATTTAAATATGTCGGTGGTTTAGTAAGTGTTAAACACTTTAGAGCTCAACTTTGTTGTGAAAATAGATCTAAATGACTTGTAGGTTTCTTTAGGCCTAGTTTGTTTTGTATTAATGCAAGTAAAAGACAAAATATAAAAGAGAACAATAAAATTAAAAAGTTTTTAAATAAGAAGTTTCCAGTTAAATCGGAATTTGAGAAGTAGGGAGAGTATGAAGACTAAATTTACAAAAGAAATAAACGAAATCTTATCAAAATGTCCATTAATGCCGGTAACCAGCCACATAAAAAATAAAACAGCATTTTATGTATATATATGTAAAAAATACAATATAGATAAAATCTATACAAATTTAATGGAACCTATCAAGGAAATTGATTTCAAATTATCACCTCCAAACCATTACGCTTTACTTGGCACGTGCACAGAAGAATATTTGAAGTTATTGCATAATAATTTTGCTTCGGATGATGACGTAATGTTTTTACGTGGTGCAGCAATAAACAGCGCAGTTGACAAGGAGTTTGCTAAAAAACAAAATAATTTGTTAAATGAAGCGTTAAGATTAGGGCTTAATTCGGGAAGCGGAAGAGTAGGCGTACCTGTGTCAAAGAAGTTTTCTGAATATCTAAAATATATTGATTTGTTAAATCTTATTAAGAAATATGGTGATATTGCATTCAAATTAACTAAAAATTTTGATTGAACTTCCTTAAATGAACATGTTGTATTTGGAGGCGGTCTTAAAAAAGGATTAAATAGACCGACACCTGAACCTCTTATACTAGGCGATGGCGATCTGTTGTTTGGGGATAAATTGGTAGATGTAAAAGTAAAGAAAAAAAGTTTATTTACTATTGATGATATAGTTCAGCAAATAATGTATTATGATCTATCCAACAATGCTGAATGATTAAACGGCGAAGTAAGCGAATTATGAATTTGTAATCCTATCTATAATTTTTTAAAGAAAATAGAAATCTTTTATAATTAATGACTGTAGCAACTTGTACAGATATCTTTTAATAAATGATCTTTCTAAAACTGAACAGTTATGAAAGATAGTTTATAATATAAAAATGGATAAGCCTTATATTTATATATATCAAACCCAATTTGATCGGATTGTTAAAATTGGCGAGTCCGATGCAAAAGATAATATGAGGCTAAAGCAACATATTAGAACTCCTCATCACGGGTATTTTATCATTCGGATATTGGGCGTTTATGAAATAAACAATGGAACAGCTTCAGATGCTGAGAATGTACTATTTGAGGAGCTAAAACATATTTCAGATTTAAAAGATTTAGGCAGTGAAATTTGATATGCTGATTTTGAATCTAATCCCTACACCTCTCTTATGGAACGCATAGATAAAATTCTACTTCAGAATTCAAATAACAAAAAAACATATGGAGCAAAAAAATTATCTCAGTATCAAATTATGCAACTTAATAAAGAAATTTCACCATATTTTCGTTATGAAAACGAAAACGCGAAATGTAAAGTTGCGAATAATTATTCTTTAAATCGTGGTGGTAATTCTAATAGCAATATATTGTCATTAAATAAATTATCAAATAGTAATAAAATCTGATTGAAATATAAGAAAACTATGTATGAACTTACCATTATTGATGTAAAAGGAATGGTTGTTGAATATAGCCAAGACAGAGGAACTTTGTATAAGATTGCTCACATCATATCTAATGGTAATGGTATAAATTACAATGCTCTTCTATATTCTGATTCCAGTGGAAAACAGCAATTAATTCATAATCAAAAAAGTATAAAACAATAATTATACTTTGTTAATATTGGAATAAAAAATAAACTATGCAAGAAGAATTAAAACATTTTATGAAGTTTTGTAACAGCACTATATTCCTTCATATTTCGAAGATACTGCCCAAGTATCTAATAATCACGTGGTGATATATGAAAAAGCAACATTAAAATGATTATGTTTTTTTAAAAACCTGTTTAGTCGGGCATTTTTTACATTTTTTTCATTATAGACGATAGGGTTGATGTATTTTCTTAAAAAGATTAATCTTTCAGCAGTTCTTTTTTGATTTCTTCTACATCTTCCCTTTTAATTGTAGCACTAAACAGTCCTCATTCTCTATCGGCGTTACGCACTATTCCAAGATATTGAAGTGAAGGTTCTTCGAGAACCCTAAATAGTAAAACTGTATCATCCATCATCGTAATATCGAAAAAACCTTTATCTTTTAATAATTTGAAATCGCTAATGCTAAGACCGCTAACTTTTTCAAATAAATCAGGTTCAATAAATTCAATTACGTCTTCTAGCTTTTCTTCTCTAAATTTATTAATATACATAAAAACAGGTAATGTACATAAGAATGCACCAATTTTGTCTTTCATTAATTGTCTAGCACCTGCTAATCTTTTTTGAGCCTCCTTTTTAGCCTTAAGTTCAGCTAATTGTTCTGGCGTATATGTGCTATTACCATCTGGACCTTTAGGGCCAGTCGGAGTAGGATCGGGTTTGTCGATAATAATAACATCGTTTTCCATATCGGAAATTTTGTAATCGCCATGTTTTCTAAACACATCAATCTTATCTAGAATCTTTTTAATTTTATCATCAGCATTTATTAAATGTATTATGTCATTAGACAAATTAATAAGCCTATGATCACGGAATCGTTTTGCCAAATTGCTAGTTGTTGTTCCGAGAATTGCAGTTTGAATTAAATTATCTGGATTAAGTTTTGTTATGTAATGGCCATCAAAGTGGTGGATGGTTGTATATTCCAAAAAATCGGAAATTTTTTCAGTAGATGTCCTTTTGTGATCTAATTCTTTATTGGTGTCACTGTTCAAGTCAACACTATAGTTTTTAATTTGCATTAATGTTCTATTCGGAGAAAAATCAATAACATAACATTCATTTTTCAAGATTTTTTTGGTTTTGTCTCTTCAAGGGGATTGAACACGGAATGCTGCTTGCATATATTTTTCCGCACTTGTGCAATCAGAAAGCATCAGTATGCCCGATCATTCCTTAATAGTTACTCCAGTGGTTAATTTACCACAGGTTAGTGTTATTGTTGTTGTAATCGTACCATCACTTCCAATCGCTTCACATACAGGTTCAATAGCGTCGGCACCACATCCACAGTGGTCGCCATATGCTCGCACTATTTTGCATCTAGGAAAATAGGATGCATTAGCTTTTAACAAATTATACATTGCTTCACACGATGAAACATTTGGTAATAATCAAATTGTGTGAAGTAATTTTTGTTGCAACGAAAATATGCTCCCATCTTTTAGTTTAGCAGATCCTCCAAATGGCATTATTGGGTCTTTCGCTCCTTTTTTAATATCTTCTATAGATAATGGTGACACCTCTAAACATATCGTTTTTAGCCATTCTAAAACTTGATTATGATATTTAAATGAAAAAGGCTTAATGTAATTGCCTTTAGAATTTTTATTAGCAGAGAAGAACTCGTTTAATAAAAATTTATCATTACCTTGTTGGCCGATTTCTTTTTTTAATTTTGGAAGTAATGAATATGTATAAAAATGAATGCTAGGCAAATCAGCGTATTGGCTCTTGCTTCCTTCGGAGGCATGCAACGCCTTTGCTCTTTGCTCATCTTCATATGTTCAGTCGAGTATTGCTTCGTTAGGAAATTCCCCACTACCTATGGCTCGATATGGTGTGCCGGATAAATAAAGTTTATATTTATTTTTAATATTGAATATTTGTTTTTCAATATTTTCACTTTCTTTAGCTATAGCATTTATTTCTTCAATCTCTGATTCGTCTTTGTTTTCATCATCTGTTTGAAATTGCTTTTCTTCAACATCTTTATCTTTATTAAAAAGGAAGGATGTTTTATCTCTTCAAGCACCAAAGTGATACTCGTCAAATACAACTAAATCTCATTCGGTGTTATGGATAATTTTATTTTTTTCTTTTACTTCACTTTCAGTGCTGCCCAATAAATCTTGTAGCGAAATGAAACACACAACTTTTGCATCTGAATTCAATATTTTTTTTCTTTCCTCATTGGTGTAGCTATTATCTATATATTTTCAATCAACAAAATCATTATGCAAATTCAAATCATCAAATCACGACTTTGACACAGCAGGTTTAAATGTGGTTACTAGAACTCTTTTAAATTTCATTTTTTCAGAAAGTCAGTAAGTTGTACACGTTTTTCCAAAACGCATTTTTGCATTTCATAAAAATTTCTTAAGTGGGTGTGACGGAGAAAGAAAATATTTAGAAGTGTAATTTATAAAATCTTCTTGTTCTTTTCTGGGTTTAAAGTCATATGGCCTGTCCCTATGAAATTCTTCTTTATTTATCAATGAACTTATGGCTCTTCTAACAATTTCTTCGGACGCTTCAACCCATTCTTGATCTACGCGATATCCTGCTCGTTCAAGAACATTTCTTACATCTCTATCGGAAAATCATTCACCAGTAATAGTTTGTGCAAAAATTCCATCTATAACAACTATCTTTATTAGCTTAGCTTCACGGCCTTGTTCAATTATACGTTCAATGGTGTTTGGTCTTTTTGATTCACCTACTTTAATTCACCCATTCCATTTATGTAGTTCGGGTGCCGTATATCCATAAATTTTATTTCCTTCTTTTTTATTATTCTTTTTCATTTTTAGGGGCGTATCTTTTGATAATTTCTAGATCATCATCACTTAAAGCATAAAGTTTGTTGAGTTCGTCATCTGTTCATTTTTTAGAAAAATCTTGCATTGGAATAAATGCAAAATCTTTCTTTGAGGTGTTGTGGGATAATTTTGCAATAGACAATAGAAAATAGAAAAAATTTGTTTTCATATATGAAATAATATTTTTAGCTTCTTGTTCGTTTTTGCTCTTAATAACTAAATATGTTTCCGTAGAAACCGAATTAGGTTTAGATATAAAGGGTTTCAATCCGTACTTACTTTGCCCCGCAAAAGAAGTATAGATTGCTTTTGATATTAGAACTTTATATTCAGACAGCAAATTTGCACCTTTTGTTAGTTTATATTTCTTTGGCAATCACCCTTCTTGAAGTTGAGCTTTTTCATTGTAATAAAGCTTAATGCCTCCTTTAATTGGTTCTTTAGAAAAGTCTCTAAAGCTAGAACGTAAACCATATGGTTTATGTTCTAGCACAATTTCATCAAATGTTTTAGTTTTATTTTTTAAAATCTTATCCTTGAGAAGCGATGCGTCATTTTCTCTAATAATTTTTGTATCATTGGAAATATCTCGATCAGATTCAACGATCCTGCCTAATGCATGCGAAAACCATTTTGTGATTGTTGTTGTTTTGTCAGATTCCCATAAAAAATACATAACTCCGCCAACAATAAAAGCATTAGGAAAACAATCTTTATGATCCATAAAGTCATGAACAACGGTCAAGTGTTTGTCCTTCATGGAGCTCCTAAACATATCTAATCCTTTCCCACCAGACATTCAACGAGATGGAATAATCATCACCAAATATCTCGGATTTAATTTTTTTGCTTGCTCTACAAATTTGTTGTATATTGGGGAAGCACTAGAAGAGTTATTGTTTTCGGAATTTGTATCTTGGTCATTTAACTGATAAGGCGGGTTGCCTATAATTACATCAAATTTCATATTAAAAATAGTTTTTGGGTCCTGTACATGTATAAATGGATATGCATGGTTCTCTTTTTTTATTATATTTCCTTTTCTATCTTCCTTAGGTTTTCCTTGATCGTTCAATATAGTTGTCGCTTTTTCCCCAAAAGTTTCTTCTTTAGCACCACAAATTGTGCATCTTCCTTTTTTAAAATTATGTAAACAGCGTTTAAACAAAATATTTCCTTCTGGAGTATCAAACGACATCTTTGGTGTTTTTTCGCCAGAAACATCATAGCTACTAATCGCACATGTTCGCAATGGGTCATTAGCTTCTCTAGAGCAATAAATACTTCTTCGTGCTAGTAATGCGCCCATTTCCATCATTGACACTCCAAATATTTGTTTTTTGAGTATGTGAGATATTCTTTCACATACATCTGGAATTTGTTTTTTAAGTCCTTCATTAAGTCTCTTAATTATTTCGCGTAGAAAAACACCTGATTTAACACAAGGGTCCAGAAATGTAGAATCTTTACTAGAAAATAATTCTTTTGGCAATAAATCAATCATTGCTTTTGCGATAGTTGGAGGCGTTTTAATTTCATCGTTGTTTATATCAGCTAAGAATTCATAAATATCCGGCATTTTATCAGCTATTTCTTTATCTTTTAGCTCAACCATACCAACAGAATATTTTTTAGGCTCTTTATTGAACGTTACACCATATTGACTCGCTTTTTCTTTTAGTGATTTAATATTTTCATTTAAAATTTTTCTAGCCATTGCATACCTCCCACATTTTTTTGAAATGTACTATAGGGAAATCAGCAACTACAATAGGTTTAATTGAATTTAAGTACTCGATTTGTGTGTCTTCATCAAATAAAGTACCAACAATATCAGAATAATTATTTTTTTCGCTTTTATTTAATATATCTTTAAACATATAACGCTTTTGCTTAATAAATTCTTTTTTAACGAATGTTCATTCTGAAAATATTATAGGCGAGTTGGTTTGTTCAACATTATTGCTCACTTGACAGTATGTTAGGGCATTGCCATTTACAATATTCATGTGAATGATATATAAAATTGAAGTTAAATAATTTTTATCAATATTTTCAAAATTGTGTCTATATTGTTTTTCAAAGTTATCATAAAGACGTTTTCTACATTCAATTGCATTATCAGACAATAGTTCAATCCCATATAAAGAAGAAATAGCCTTAAGGGCATTGAGTTCTCACTCATATTGAGATTTTCTATAAATCTTATTGACAATTTTTAGTTTTCTATTTAAAATTTCCTGCAAAAAATTGCCATTTCCACATGCTGGTTCTAAAAACTTGCTTTCAATTCTATCACATTCATTTTTAACTAAATCACACATAGCTTTCACTTCACGTTCGTTAGTAAAAACTTCACCATGGTCTGCAACCCTTTTTTTAGATTTGATTTGCTTATTTTCCATATTACTCATACTATTTTTTTCAAATTGTTTTTTCCGCTAGTGATTTTAATGTTTCTCCTTTAAATTTAAATAATGTTGCTGGCTGGGCAAATTTATGAGACTTAGGCCACAAACTATATTTATTGTAAATTTTTGCAGTAATATTAGAATAGGTGCCGTGTTCTGATCCTCATGAAATAATGTTTGATTCATTATCAAGCACAGTGGTGTTTTCTTTGATATTTTGAAATTCAAATATTAAATTATCGCCGTTATTAATTCCAATGTCTTTAAAATACATCTTAGGTCTTATAATGCGTTTTCCAGTTTCATTGTTTTGAGCAATTTCTGCGGTTACTTCATCGTCTTCATAAACTTTTAGGTTGGCTAGCTGTCCCTTTCACCCAATAATTTGTTTAAAAATTTCAATTGCTTTGTCACTGTCAAATTCAAATCATTCTGTTTCAGATTCTTTTGCCGCAGAAGAAGCAACTGTGAATTTAATTTTTCCGAGGTCGACAAATTGTTTTTGAATTTCATGCTCGAAATCTTTTCCATCCGTTTTATCAGAGGATGTTGTGTTAAATGTAGCTAAAACTTCAACAAAGGGATTAAACGTATTGTAAACGCCTATACGTTTTTCTCAATTTTTTGCTGATCCAAATTTTATTTGAGAAGAATTTTTCCATTCACACTTAATTAGATAAACATACCCCATAATCTTAATGATATTATAAATATTTTCGTAAACCTAGTGACTAAAGTTGCGCAACTTTAGTCACTAGGTTTAACATCCAATATAGATATATACAACAATATATTAAAGCTAAAACCGCAGTATGTCATACACCTCTATTGCTCAACACAAGTCTTATCTGTAGCATCAAATATATAGGAGAGACTATGGAAGATAAGACTTGTGTTGTAGTAAGAGTAAACATTGTAGGTGTTTGACCACATACAATGTTTAGACTATGACATTGTCTAGGTGGTGGTTTAAAAGTAATTATGACTAAAAAAGACATTAATAGCCTTTCAGCATAATATACAATATCTTTATGGAAAAAGTATTAGTAAGCTTTAGAGTAGATAAATTTAAGAAACAGCAAGCAGAAAGATTATGTAAGGAACTTGGTATGAATCTTTCTACATTGCTGAATGTTCTGCTTACTAAAAGTATTTCATGTGGGAGAATACCATTTGAAGTTGATGATTCAAGATTTGATTTAAATAAGTTTTTAGAATTTGGTAAAGAATGTGCTAACAAATGCAACGCACCATACATGTCTTATGAAGAAGTATCTGAATTAGTCAGAGAAGAGAGAAATAAGAAATAGTGAATGGTGCCGCATAACAATTTGTACCCACAAATTGTTAAGCTGTTTTATACCTTTGTTTCTCCTTTAAACTATCTTGCATAATGTACTTGTCGCATGCTATTAACAAGATCAACTAACGGTTGCAGCTAGTTCTGTTGGTATAACCTAAAACAAACCCAACCGTTTACTACGGTCCATATACTATTACATACGCTTTAGTTAACTAAACCAAAATATTTTTGAAAAATTTTTTATAATAATATTGTGAAAAATTTTACAAAAATAACATTATCTAGTATATGTGCATGTTTATTGCTTGGAGGCGGATTTGGAATAGGATACGTTTCTCGTTGCACTTCTAATCCAGCTCCACCACCGAGTGAAAAAGTAATTGATGAGTCACTTTTAGAAATTGAAGAAGGTGTTTTATGCGGTTTTAAAACTCCTTACAATTATAGTTGAGGCACTAAATTAGTCGTTCCAGATGGGGTGACAGAAATAAGTCATATAGCTTTTCAACACATTCCTTTAACCTCGGTAACATTTCCTGATTCATTAACTTGAATTGATAGTTCAGCATTTAATTACTGCACTGCACTGCACTGCACTCAGTAACATTCAATGGTTGCTTATTAGAAGAAATTGAGGCATTGGCTTTTAAAAATTGTTGGTCACTGACCTCACTAGCATTTCCTGAGGGATTGGAAACTATTGGACAAAGCGCTTTTGAAGACTGCTATTCTCTAGCTTCGATAGCATTCCCAAGTTCATTAAACAGCATTGGTGGTTATGCTTTTGATAATTGTTTTTCTATAACAAACATTTCCTTAGCTGCAGGGAATACAACATTTGAATTATTTGACTGTGGAAGTGGAAAAGCATTGGTAACCGGTTTAAATAGTGAAGGTAAATGAACCAACAATACTGTAACAGTCGATGATTTAGTATATGGTGATATTACATTAGACGAAAATAATACCGATTCTTTAACAAACCTCCATGAATATGCTTTTAATGGGTGTATTTTATTAACCTCAATAAAACTTCCTGAAGGATTGGAAACCATTGGTGATTCCGCTTTCGTTTGGTGCGATTCACTGGTCTCAATAACGCTTCCAAGCTCTTTAACTTCTATTGGTGATAATGTTTTTTGTGAATGTTTTTCATTGCCCTCAATAACGCTTCCGAGTTCATTAACAACAATTGGTAGTTTTGCTTTTGCTGGATGTGAAGCATTAACCTCAATAACACTTCCTGAAGGATTGGAAACCATTAATGAAATTACTTTTTGAGACTGCAATTCACTAGCCTCAATAACATTTCCAAATTCTTTGACCTCTATTGGAAATGATGCTTTTGGCGAATGTACCTCACTAATGGAAATACATTGTATAGGAGAGGTTAATGCCGACTTAAGCGTCGTTAATTTAAATGGTAATATAGGAGAAAATGCCGGCACTTTATATGGTGATACTCAAGATCATGCCAATGGTTGAAAAACTAAATTAGGACTAACAGACTGAACCGCTTCAGTAAAGTCATAATCTTTAATAAAAAGAATATGCCCTAAGTTTAAACTTAGCATCATGTTGTTTTAAAACTTTTTATTTGGTTGGTTTGAGAAAAACCAACACCTTCTATTTTAGATACTTCATATATGCTTTGAACCATATATTTCAAGTAATGTTGCAAAAAAGTTGCTATTTTTCTAAAAACTTTTTTTATAATAAATTGGAAAATTATGAAAAAGAATTTAAAAAAGATATTAAGTACATGTGGTTTAGTAACAGCAACGGCAGGTGTTGTTCTTGCGACTACACTACCATTAACCCTATGTAGTAACAATAAGGGAGGGGGGAATACATCAATACCTGATCCCCAAGTAATAACTCCAACTGGCCAACAAGCATATGATGCAACAGGGCCAGTTGATTATCAATATAGTTTTACTAAACCAGAAAACACAAAATCAGTTACTGATGCTGTTTATACAATAACAAACCCAACTGGTGCGGCTAGTAAACTAAGCATAGCTAATGGTCGTGTAACAGGTACATTAGCAACTGGTGATACTGGAAGCTTCAATGTCCATGTTGCTTCATCGGCATTTGGTATAAGTGGTGATTTGCCTTGTACAATAGGTGAAGAGCTTCCAAATCCCCAAACAATAACTCCAACTGGCCAACAGACATACTATGTACCATCAACAGTTGATTATCAATATAGTTTTACACAACCAGAAAACACAAAAATAATCATTGATGCTGTTTATACAATAACAAATCCTACTGGTGCGGCTAGTAAACTAAGTATAGCAGATGGTCGTGTAACAGGTACATTGTCTGCTGGCGATACTGGAAGCTTTAATGTACATGTTGCTTCACTAGCTTACGGTATAAGTGGTAATTTAGCAATTTCAATTGGTGCTGAGCTTCCAAATCCCCAAACAATAACACCAACTGGCCAGAAAACTTATAGTGTAACTGGGGCTGTTGATTATGAGTATAATTTTGCTCAGCCAGATAATACGAAGCCAGTCGCTGATGCTGTTTATACAATAACAAACCCAACTGGTGCGGCTACTGGACTAAGTATAAGCGAAGGCAACCATGTAATTGGCACATTGGGCGCCAACGCCACAGGGACCTTCAATGTACATGTTGCTTCACCAATATATGGTATAAGTGGAGATTTAGCTTGTACAATCAACAATATATCTATAACAATTACTACTTCTTCTATACATACAAGTGATTTGGTAGGAAGTGATGTCCCAGTTTATATAGGCTATTCTGATACTTTTGGTACTTACATTTCCAGCCATAATGTGCTTTTGGATTTAAATCACTATGCAAATAGGGTTGGTTATACAGGAAGCTCTTTTGTAATTGAAGGCACCATTGAGTATGGATTATTAATTGGAATCGATCAAGATGTAAATTTGCTAAATGGTGCCATTAATACGACAGCTACAGCCGATGAAACATGTTCAATTGGCGTGTTAATGGGAAGCACTTCGCCAATAGTGGGTTTTGAGTATCATGGCATTTTAAACATTTCCAGCCCTGTAACAATTTCGGTTAATGGGGGAACGTTTTGCTTCGGAATATACACTACATACTTATCAAACTTCGCTAGTATTAATGTTTGAGGAACAATTAATGCTTCTACATCTATCACAAGTTCACACTGTGCTGGTTGTTATACAGAAAATATTAAAGAAAATGCCGAGGTGAATTTCTACAAAACCAGTGCAATGAATATAGATAACTCTTGTAATGATGGAAGTACGATTGCCGCAGTTGGTATTTTTGCTTTTGGTGCAGTTGGGGGGGTTTGCACTCAAGGTATTTATAATGTAGTGTTATCTTCTGAAGAAGAGTGCACAGACACTACTATTGCACTCGGAATTTGACTTCAAAGCGTTGGCACTCATGATAACGATCATCCGGTTTCGCCCCCTCCTATGTTGGGCGGTGTTTTTAATGTTGAGAATAAAAACACTGAAGACGGCACTGATGGTTTAGCAGCAGCTGCAGGTGTTAAAATTGGTAGTGTAAACGTTGATGTTGATGTTCCAGCCATAATAAACGTTAGCACATCAGGATCAGCAATAAATGCTGTTGAAATTGTTAATTCAATAATGGAAAATTCAACCTTAACTTTATCGGGAATAATTAATATGGAATACAACAATGGTAGTGGGACGTTGCATGTTATAGACATTAATATAAAAGATAATTATAATTCTTATGGAAGTTTGGATGTTAGTGCTTGTGTTAACGTGAATAGTAATACAATGGACACTTCATTAATATATTTTAGTGGTAACTCCGCCAAACAGATGGAAAATTTTGATTTTTCTGGAATTTTCAACATAAAATCGCCAAGATTTAATTTCATTTCCTTTCTAGCGGATAAAGCATTTGTTTGAAAATTTAATAAATTCCTTCTTGAAGGCACATTTTTAATTATTTCGGAGGAAATATTTTTATTAATTGTAAATAGTTGAACAGTTACTATTAATGACTGAGGCAAAGTCCCAATTATATATAGTACATCCGCTCCCGGCAATTATGGAAGTTGAGGTGCGAGTGGTTCTGTGACTGACGCCAGTATGATATTTGCCAAATCTTCTTCTGTAGACAACTTGGTATGGCTTTATTATCTTGAGGCTGGTACATATGCAAGTGGTGACATAACAGAATTGCTTGATTATTTGGATGATTATATTGAAGCAAACAAATACTATATCTCAATCCAAGCACTAGATGATCTTGAAGAAATCTATGTCGCTTTAGATGAATAGATCTAACCACAGAAACATTCCTAAGACTTTAAGTAACAATAGAGATTGTCTAAAGTCTTGAACTTTTCTATTAGAAAACATAACAAACTAACTATATAAGTAAATTAATAATATAAAAAAGTTAGAAGTAACAAGCTTAAACTTTTCTTTATAATTAATTGTATATGAAAAAGAAAACCATAACTTTATTATCATTAGCGGCAATAGCAGCTGTAACAGCTGCTGTAGTAGCTCCTGTTTTAACGTGCCGTTCCAAAAATACTCCACAGTCTATATATTTAGCTGACGGTTCTAATTGAGAGGGACGTACAAGTGGAACTTTTGCAGCTGATGGGTTCTTCATTGATGAAATGACACACACAATTACTTATTTTCCACATGAAGATACCACCTTTACCGCACATAATTTAACAATCCCCAATAAAGTAATTTATGATGGCAAGGAATATTTTGTTGAGATTGGTGCTCATGCATTTATGTTAGCTGCTATAAGCGGTTCAGTAACTATAGATTCTACGGGAAAAATTAATGATGAAGCTTTTGCTTATAATGCCAATATCGAAAGTGTTATTATTGGTAAAAATGTCACCGATATTGGTGATAAGGCTTTTTATAACTGCACCGGCATTACACATTTAACACTTGGCGATAGTGTTAAAACGATTGGGTATGGCGCATTTTCAAGTGCAAATATACAAGGGGATTTGGTGATTCCAAACAGTGTAACTGTCATAGGAGAAGGTGCCTTTGGTGCATTAGCGCAAGAAGTACACTTGCACCTTGGCAATCATGTTCAAGTAATTGGGCGCAATGCTTTTCAGTATTCTAATATAGTAGGTGAATTAAATATCCCTAATAGCGTTACTTCTATTGGGGTAGATGCGTTTAAACTTTGTCCAATTTCTAGTTTAATTCTTGGAAATGGTCTCATCACAATTGCGGAGTCAGCCTTCCAAGAAACTAGTATTCAAGGAACACTTACAATTCCGAGCAGTGTCACCTCAATAGGACAAGAAGCATTTTATGGATGTGAGAGTCTTGATGCTTTAATTGTTGAAGGTAATTCTACTGATATAGGTTACCAAGCTTTCTATGACACAGGAATAGTTGGTGGAACAGATGGAACAAATAATAAGATAACTTGTGGTACAGATAATGTTTATTATTTAAAAAACGGAACTTCTTACTATTGTTTTGGCAAACATGAAAATGTAATTGATGGTGGTGGAACAAACCCAGAAGGTTCGATCACAATTAAAGAGGGAACCAAAGTCATATGTCAATCGGCATTTGAAGGGACGGGTATTGCAGGATTGACAAATGGCATCCCGTCTAGTGTTACTACTCTAGGCAGTGCATCTTTTTCGGGGTGTTCAACTTTTGCAGGGGACATAGTAATTCCAAACGGTGTTTCTGAGATAAGCAGTGAATGTTTTTATAACACCGGAATTCAAAGCGTAAATTTAGGGAGTAATTTAAAAAGTATCGATGACAACGCTTTTGATAATTGTACCTTTCTCGCTGGAGAACTCACAATCCCTGGTAGTGTTACTCGAATAGGGGATGCCGCTTTTCGAGACTGTCAAGCACTTACTGGTTTAATTATTGGAGATAATTCTGCTGTTGATATAGGCAATCAAGCTTTCAAAGGCACGGGAATAGTTAGTGGCACTGATGGAGAAAATAATAAGATAACTTGTGGCGATGATAATGTCTATTATTTAAAAAACGGATCTTCTTACTATTGTTTTGGCAAGTACGGAAATGTAACCACTAGTGGTGAAAACCCAGCAGGTTCAATTGCGATTAAAGAGGGAACCAAAGTCATATGTAACTCAGCATTTGCTAATCTTAGCGGTATCACTAATTCAAATGTGCCAAACACAGTTTTGAATATATGCGCAGGTGCATTTGATTCATGTACCAATCTAAGTGCACCATTAAATTTTTCTAACAACATTTTAGCAATTGGAAGAAGCGCATTCCATGACACGAAAATATATGGCGAACTAACTATTCCAAGCAATGTGATTTCGATTGGAGATTATGCATTTGACGCTTGTAATTTAATCACAACATTGACAATAAATGGTTCCGCAAGCATAGGTGAAGAATCATTTGCTGCTTCACAATATGGTGATCCATCAACCGAAACAATAAACTTAGTTAACTATACTGGTACAATGGGAGCAAAAGTTCTCGAAGATCGCGAAATAAGCAATCTGTACATTAGTAGTGACCCTCTTTTCAATGCAATTTCTTTTGGAGACAATTTTATAGGAGAAGATGGAATAATCAACATTTATACACCAAATGGGAAATTTAATTCTTACCCTATACTTTATAAAATAATAAGTTCATTTTCAGAAAGCTGACAATTGCCGACAGTGAATTATCACAAAATTTAGGATTCATTTAAGTATTCGAATCGTTTGTAATGCTACGCTCTTAAAAGAATAGCAAATGTTTTTTACTACATAAGTCTATTACAGAATTATTAATCGAAAAATATTTTCCAGTCAATTTTTAAAATATCTCCTATTAGTTTCGCAATCCTAACAGATGGTTGTATTTTAAAACTTAATATTTTATTTAAATTAGAAGGATCATAACCAACCATTTTCGCTAGTTGATTCTTAGTTATATTATTGGTTCTTAATGATTCTTCTAATTCATGGATTTGTTCTTTATGTTCATCGAAGTGAGGAATAGTTCTTCTGTCATGTATATTTGAAACAATAAAATTGTCTTTAATAACTTTTATTGCTTCTTTTATAGTTATGATATTGTGGTCATATTTAAAAATTGTTTCTGAGAATAAGTTGATCTTGTTTAAATCTAGTTCTAAGAACCCAATATTTCTTTTTAATAAAAGAACATTAGTTACAAGAATGGCTGTTCTTTTATTTCCATCATTAAAACATTGTTCTTTAATGATGTAAAAGAACTGTTCTAAAATGCTATCTATAGAAGTTTTAGTGATAGTAAGATATTTTTTCCATTCACTTCGTTTAGTGTCACTTTCTTCTGGAGGGTTATAAACGTTTTCTCCATACCTAACGGCTGGTTGTGTAGTTCTTAATACCCCATAAGAAATATAGGCATACTGTCCGATTACTTGGTTCAATGAAGCTATATCATTGAATGTGATAAAATTATCTTCATCATTAGCAAGCCTTAAACACATCTCGTATCCTCTTTTAAGTCTAATAACTGTATCAAAGTCAATAGAATTCCTTTCAAACTTAGCATCGTGTTCTTTTAAAACAATTTGTTCAGTTTGAGGAAAAGTAAAAGGAACACCTTCTATTTTAGATACTTCATATATACTTTGAATCATACATGAATGGGCCATTTCTATTTTTTCATTTCTGAATTTCATAATATGTATATTATAGTAGAAATCTACCATATATGGTATTATTTTACCATACTCTAAGCAAATAGAAAAACTAACATCTACAAATATAGAATCCAGGAAGTAGAATAAATCTATTTCTTTGTTGCAAGTTGTTTCTTGTTATCTTTTGATTTCATTAAAAACATATTTAATAATGCAAAGCCTACGAAAACAATAACAGAAGCTCAGAAAATAATTGCTACAACATAATATTTAAATTGTTCACTTCCGCCATCTAACATACCCGCACCTGCTGGCTCGTTTGCATCGTGAATAAGTTTTACTATTGATGAATATACAAGAAAGTAACCAGCTAATCCAACACACATCAAAGAAGAAAACACCGCCAAACATGATTGTAGTATTGTAAATAAATGAAATTTAATCAATGCTACAAAGATCATTGTTCCATATATAAAGAAGAATACTACAACAATGGCGTTAGATGAAATATCTAAAATTTGGTCGCCATTAAGAATAATACATGGTAATGTAAATATTAAAAATACAACTAACAATGTACAAAGAAAATAAAAACCACCAGCATGTAAATCTTTTGTAAATTTTTTAGTAACTGCTTTACTTCCGATTATCTTGTTTTCTTCTGCTGTTGCTTGCATTGTTGAAACTGCAGCCATTGTTAGACCATTACAAGAAAATAATGTACAAGCAAATATAAAAGTTGCAATTACAATATTAAAAGCTTTCTCAGCATCATCGTTTCCGATATAACCCGCTAAAGCAAACACAGAACTTGCACCTGAGAAAATTTCAGCTAAACTAACTGATATATAAACTACACTAGCCACTATCATAGCTGATAACATTGCAAGTGGAACTCCTTTTTCAGGATTTTTAATTCTTGAAGAAATAGAACCAGCACTAGAGAAACCATCAAAAGAAAACATAACAGAAGGTAAACAAGTAAAAATTGCTGTTATAGAAAGCTTGCTTATGCCGTTTGTACCATTTGTGCCGCCATTAAAGAAAGAACCATCAATACCATGAATACCAGCAAAGATTATTCCTGTTGTTATAATCGTCATAATTGGAATAAACTTAAACATAGTTCCATATTTAGAAAATAAGTTTGAGAATTTTGGTTTAAAGCAGTTAACAACACAGAAATAAACACTTATAACGACACTAAAAAGAGCAATATATCCAAAGTGTGGTGTTCAATCGGTAGCAGTTGAAATGATAGAGAAGAAAGCCTCGCTTATTAAAACAGAGAATAATATCGCACAGAATCCAAAATAACAAAATGGGAGTAAAGCAAATAATAAATTTCCTGCTTTAGGACCAAGGATATTAGTAACTCATCCAGCCATTCCACTATTTTCTTTCTTTGTTTTAATTCCAGCTATTTTGCCGATACAAACAGCGGTTGAAATGGCAATTAATGCACCAACTAGTCATGAGATTAAAATTCCATATGCATTATTACCATTAACACTGAAAACTGATATATTCTTGAAGAATACTCCAACTCCAATAATATTACCAATTATTATTAAAGTAGCTGAAAATGTGCTTAAATGTCTTGAATTTGTTGGTGTCCCAAGTTGAGTCTGCGATTTCATATTTTATATATTATATATAACCTGTGATTTTATGCATATTTTTTAAGCAATAAATATTTATTTAAAACTATATACTATAACATTATTAAGCAAATGAAAAAAGGTTATATTGGTACTCCTAAGAATACTACTATTAAAACAAAAAGTAAACAAATAACTTTTTTCGCTACAGTATTACTGACTATAGGTTCAACTATAGGTGCAGGAATATTTATTAAGAATAGTTCTATCTTAGGAAACGTTCATAATAGTCTATTACTTGCTATATCATGTTGGGTTATTACCGGTATTGCTTGTCTAATGATGGGACTAGCTTTAGTTGAAGTATGTTCAGCTAAAGGACTAGATCAATCATTAGGTATTGTTGGTTGAGTAAAGAAATATACAAATGAATATCTATATAAAGCATTTAGAAATTTCTATGGTTTTCTATATTTACCATTCCTAATATGTGCAATTGCTTTTTTCTCCATTCAGTTCTTAGCAGAAGGACTAAATTGAAACATTCCTTGATGAACTGCAGTGCTTCTTGTTTTTGCAATTGTTACATGATTCACATTTACATCTGCAGTATCTTCTCGTTCTGGTGATTTACAAAACAAGGTTTTTGTATTATTTAAATTCTTTCCAATTGTTATAGCAGCTGTTATTGGTTTTGTCTATGTAGGAATGCACCATGGTTCAATGACTCCATTAAACCCTCATGGCGATTCAGGGTCTACGCCTTTACTTGATAAGATCAATCCCGCAGTTGGTGTGATTGCTTCTATTCCTGCTATTTTATTTGCATATAACGGTTTCTTTAATCCGGCAAGTGAAATTGATAATATGAAGAAACCTCAATCTGCTGGAAGTGCTTTAGGATTAGGTATTGCCATAATAACTTTCATTTACATTATCATTGCGTTATCTCTAATGCTTTTTAGTAATAGCGGAAAATTAGACCAAGATAACGGAAATGCTTGAGGTGGCATAAAAGGTCTTAATATTTTCATCGAAGTAATACAAGTTATTATTGCTGTTACAATTCTTTCATGTATTAATGGAACTTTTATGACATTCGGAAAATATTACCAAGGACTAATTGCTAGGGATGAAGCTGTTTTCTCTAAGAAAATTAAAGCAAAGTTTAATAACGAATCATCTAAGACATTAGTTGGTGCAACATATGGTTATGTACTTATGATGGCAGTTTTATTGTTTGTTACAATAGTTGGTCTTTTCTTTGTAAATAATCTAAGCAGTAACTCTCCAATAGCAACTGCAAAAGCACAAGGTATTTTTAGTTTTAGTGATTTAATGTCAAACTGATGCGCTTTATTTATATTCTTAGGAATTGCAGCCTCTATCATTGGCATGATCCTTAACCGTAAAACTAAAAAGATTGATAATACAAAAGCTAAAGGTGCTATTGTTGGTGGATGAGTTGCAGTTATAGTTATTGGAATCAGCGTTTTATATACTCTTGTAAGCGTATTTTACAACATCGCATTAGTAGTTTATTATAAAGTCGATGGTGATTATGCTAGCAATAGTGACTTTACAACAAACATTGTTACAGTTGTCTTAACACTTGTTACTTTGATATTTTTTGCCTTCGTTATGTTCGGTCTTCCTTTGATTAAAACTAAGATAGATAACAAAAAGAAGAAAGTACATTAGAATATTCTAAAATATAATATTCTTATATGAATAAGAAAGTAATTCTAATAATAATGGATGGTATTGGTATTAGCCAAAATACCAAAGGTAATGCTGTACACCATGCCAAAAAGGAGAATTTAGATAAACTTCTTAATGAATTTCCTAATACTACTCTAGAAGCTAGTGGTGAAGCAGTTGGTCTTCCAGCAGGACAAATGGGTAATAGTGAAGTAGGGCACCTTAATATAGGAGCTGGAAGAATAGTATATACTGGTCTATCAATCATTAATAATGCTATTAAGACTAAAGAATTCTATAAGAATGAAGCATTAAATGCTGCAATTGAACACTCAAAGAAGAATAACTCTAAAGTTCATCTATTTGCTCTAACTTCAAAAGGTGGAGTTCATGCAAGTTGAGACCATATTGTTGAGACAATTAAGTTCTGTAAAACTAAAGATGCTAATGTTGTTTTCCACGCCGTAAGTGATGGAAGAGATGTTGCACCACAATCATTTAAGGAAGATGTAAGTGTTTTATATGATTTATTAAAAGAAAACAACGTTAAGCTTGGTACAATCTGTGGTAGGTATTTTGCAATGGATAGAGATAAAAACTGAGATAGAAGTGAAATTGCATACCAGACACTTCTTGGCAAATGTGATAATGCCTTTAGCAATCCAGTAAAATATGTAGAAGATTCTTATGCATCTGGTGTAAATGATGAATTTATTAAACCGGCAATCAACTCAAACTACAAAGTAGAAGAGATTAAACTTAATGATGGAGATGCTTTTGTGTCTTTAAACTTTAGACCAGATAGATCAAGACAAATGTGTCATTTAGTATATGGGTCTAATTATTATGAATATGTTCCTAAAATTAGAAAAGAAAATATCTTCTTAGTTACAATGATGAGTTATGAAGGTATTGTTCCTAATGCAATAGCATTCCCTGCTACAAAGTTGGAAAATGTTCTTGGAAAAGTACTTGAAGATGATAATTTAACTCAGCTTAGAATAGCGGAAACAGAAAAATACGCGCATGTAACATTTTTCTTTGATGGTGGTATTGAAGTAAATTATAAAAATGAGAAGAAAGTGATTATACAAAGTCCAAAAGTTGCAACATATGATTTAAAGCCTGAAATGAGTGCTTATGAAGTATGTGATAAGCTTTTAGAAAATATGTCATCTACTGACGTTATTGTTTGTAATTTCGCTAATGGAGATATGGTTGGTCACACAGGAAACCTAGAAGCTACTATAAAAGCTGTAGAAACTGTTGACAAATGTATAGGAAAGATTTATGAGAAGGCGAAAGAAACGAATACAACACTATTTATTACTGCTGACCATGGTAATGCAGACCAAGTTAGTGATGATGAAGGAAAACCAGTTACAAGCCACACTGTTGCTCCTGTTCCTTTCATAGTTACAGATGCATCATTAAAATTGGCGAGTAATGGAAAATTAAGTAACATTGCTCCAACTATATTGAAGTACTTAGGCAAAGAGATTCCAAAAGAAATGACTGAAAAGCCTTTAATTTAATAGGACAATAGTTAAAAAAATGTGCTCACTTTTTTGATGAACACACTTATAAAATATTCTTTCTATTTAGGAAGTATCCTAATTAATCAATTATGAATGGTAATAAAGCTACAATTCTTGCTCTTTTAATTGCATTGGCGATCATTCTTTGGTGTTTATTACAAATACCTGTTGTACGTCTTGGAAGAATTTTACCGTTATAAGCAATGTATTTCTTTAGTAATTCAACATCTTTATAGTCTATAAAGTTAATTCCTTGCGCACAAAGACGGCATGGTCTTTTAGCAGCTGGTTTGCTTGGATATTTTGATGTTGTAGTGTTAGTTGTTTTTTCTGTTGTGTTTGTTTTGTTTATCATATTATTCTCCTTGTCCTTCTAATTGTTTTGTTCAATCTGTTATATTATCGCTATCGTTTGTTTCTACTGCACTTGTTTTAAATGGAGTTTTTTCAGCGAAATCATCTTTGCCTTTGCTGTTTGAACCGCCAATTGAATTAATGCTATCAATAATTATTTCAGTAATAGAAGATTTAGCACCGGCTTCGTTTGTATATTCGCGTCTAGTTAACTTTCCATCAACTGCTACCATGTCTCCTTTATGCAAGTATGTATTAAGGAATGTTGCTGAGTTTTGAAATGCAACGCATGGGAAGAAGTATGTTTCTTTTTTAGCTCCGCTATTTTGTACAGCGATGCTAACTTTAGACATCTTTGTACCAGTAGTGGTTGTTTTTTCTTCTGGATCACCAGCTAAACGGCCAACTAAGAATACTTTATTCATTCGATTCTCCTGTACCAACCTCGTCTATAATTGCAGACATTTCAGAACTTTCATCAAGTGATTTCTGTCAAGTTGCTTTTTTCTTTTCGTAATCAGCTTTACGAGCTAAGAACTTCTCTTGTTTAATTTTTGATTTAGCAACTTTCTTAGGGTTGTTAATAGCAGCTCATCCATAATCCTTAGTTAAGTTAATAATTAAGTGTCTAAGAACGTTCTTATCTAATAGAGAAAGTCTGTTGAATTCATTAAAATCAACTGGAGTTTCTGAATCAAAGTTTAAAAGAAGGTATAAACCGTGAGTAAATTCTTTACTATTTTTGTTTATTGTATAGGCTAATTCCTTCTTTCCTAAATCAGTAATTTTAAAGTCTTTATTGTTGTTAATTAAAGATAAAATTTCGTTCAACTCTTTTGTTGCAGCAGTTTTATCTAGTTCTGGGTTTATAACCAGCATTATTTCGTATTTTTCCATGTGTTTCTTTTCGGTGTATGCCTAATTCGGCAAAAGCTTACATTATTGCTAATGTATTATTATTATATTAATAAATTACTAAAATGTGTAAACAATACTTGATAGGTTTATCAATTATTTCTTTACCATGCTATTGCCTTTTAAAGAGGAAAGATCTAAGTAAAATAACGCTTTAACCACTTGACGTCTTCCATTTGTTATATAGGCAACAACTAATAACGCAATTAGTGCAACTACTCCCGTTATACTAGCGGCTATAATGGAAGCGTTTTGGCTCGCTCCTTTTAGTCCAAATGCTAAACCAACAGCTGCTCCTACTCCAACCAATAATACACAAGTGTTTATTAATCAATAAAAGAATTCAATTCCGAAAAGCTTCATTTTATAACCATTTAATAGATTTTTAGATTCGCTGATTGTGTCCATAGCATCTTGTACTTTTAGTTTTTCATCTTGTGCTACGTAGTAGACAAGTGCATATCTGAACTTATTAATCGAGTAAAATAAGAAGGCAAGAATAACCGCTCCTATAATCCCACCAAGTATTCATACTTTCATTGTGTGTCCTTCACTATCAATAATTGCTGGATAATCAGCAAGTTTTCCTACACCGTAACCAATACCGCTTCCTATTCCGAATCCAATAGCAGCACCTAATATAAATGCTAATAGTGAATAGAAAGGTAAAATAAAATTAAGTCTAACTCCATATGTAAATCTATTTTTTATTCCAGCAAACAAATCTGATGATATGGTAAATTTTTGCTTCTTAGCAACTTTAGTGTATACACGTGCTAAACCAATTTTTGTAGCACCATCAGTTAATACATGTTGGATTGATGAGGCTGTGTTAGCTCCAGATTTACTTTTTCCAAACAAACCTCCAATTGCAGATCCTGCAGCTTTACTTGCCATATCAAGGCCATTAGTTATAAGTGCTACAGAAGCACGTGCAGCAAATAGTCTTCCGCTATAAGCCTTAATGCATTCTTTTGCTTCTGCTCTATATTCTTTGTTTGATTTAGAAGAAATTTTTCCTTTTTTAGATTTCATATTTGTATTATATAGATTTGTAAATGCACTTCATAAATAATCTTTATAAATCAATTATTAGATGATTACTACATTTACAAACAAGTAACTGGAAGCACCAATTTGTCTTTTCCTAAAGTCGTTACCGATGTGGCACAACATACAACGGTCATTGAAGCAATTTCGTTTTTTTCTTTATTTAGAAGGGAGACGTTATCAAAGTCATGTATGTTTGCTAAAACACGCATTTTAATCTCTATTGGATACACTTTGCCGCCTTCCCCTTCTAATATCAAATCAATTTCTTTCTGCTTGTCGGCTTCAACTAGCCTCTGTTCTTTTATGTAGAACAAAGACGGATTTTGCCCAGCATTAATAAATCCTTTATAGATATTGCTTATTACATAACATTCAAATATATGTCCGGCAAAAGAACTATTTAATAATGATTTAGTATCCGTAAAGCCTAAAAGATATGCTACAAGTCCTGTATCATAAAAATATAATTTAGGATTTTTTATTATTCTTTTAATAATGTTTTTTGAAAATGGATGAGTAAAAAAGATTATACCCATTGCTTTTAATCCATTCAATCATATTGCACATGTTTTGTCATCCATAGAAGAAAGTTTAGCAATGGAATGTGTTGTAAATATTTGCCCAGTTTGGCTTGCTAAAATTTTCAAGAAATCCATAAACTTTCCTCCATCTTTTATTGACACTCAATCTTCTTTCATGTCTTTGATAATTGATGTTTCAATATATGACTTATAAAACAATTGAATATTAGTTTTATTACCATTAATAATATCCGGCATACTTCCTTTAATGATATCACCAAATATTTCATATTGAGTTTTTGTTTTTGCTCGTCTAGTTAGAAATAGATTTATATCTGGTTTATAAGTAAATATAGGTTCTTTATTTATCTCCGCTATTGACAAAGAAGACATATTAATGATAGCGGCTCTTGTAGAAAGAGATTCGCCGATACCTTTCATCAATTCAAATGACTCGCTTCCTGTAACGATAAACTTTGCTTTTTCATCTTGATCTATTTTTTCTTTAATGTATGAAAAAAGTATTGGCGCTTTTTGTATTTCATCAATGATCAATGGACTTTTATATTTTTGCATAAATAATTCGGGATCTAGTTTTGCCTCATTTATGATCTTTTGATTATCTAGCTGAACATAGTTGTACTTTGGAAACAAATTTATCAGTAGTGTAGACTTTCCAATTTGTCTAGGACCAGTTAGGACGACACATTGATATTCCTTTGCAGTTGTACTTATAAGTTCTTTGATATGACGTTTAATTGTATACCTTTTATCATTCATGTTATTATTATACATAAAAGTGTGGTAAATTTGGAGTTGGGGGTGTGGTAAATTTGGAGTTGGGGGTGTTATTTCTTTGATTTAATAACCAAAAAGACTCTATGAAACTGTCAGGTTTCTTAGAAGAATGTTAATAGTCGTTATTATAGATATATAATATTAGTAATATGTCAACAGGCGCAATTGTAGGAATGGTACTAGGTATCGTAGGAGCTTTAATAATGGGAGCTTTTATTGGTTATAGATGAGCAGCATCTGCCTTTAAAAAACAATTAAAGAATAATCCACCAATTAATGAACAACAAATTAGAGCAATGTACGCTCAAATGGGTAGAAAACCTTCTGAATCTCAAATTAGACAAATAATGAATTCTTATAAAAGTCAAGCAAACAAATAATTAGTTTGCTTTTTTTATGTTTATAGTTTACACGCAATAACAATTCACTATTGAATCTGTTATCAAAGTTGTTTAATTTCTTCTTTTGTGTCAAGTTGTTCGTATATCTTAGATTCGATCTTATTACGGGTAATGTTATATCCAGTTGTTGTAGATGCAGAACGAATAGAATTTCATAATTCTAATGTACCTGTAACGATAATAATGATTCCAGTACCTCCAAGGGCAAGACCAGAAGGGATTCCTGTGACCATGGACACAATGTATGGTAGAATGGCAACAACTCCTAAGAATGGTGCACCAATTCAGTTAATACGGTTTAAAACTTTAGTTATGTGCTTTTCTGTATCCTTACCAGTCTTTATTCCAGGAATAAATCTTCCTGACTTTTCGAAGTTTTCAGATAATTGTGATGGGTTAATCTGGACATATGAGTAGAAGAATGTAAAGAGAATAATTAAGACAAAGTAAAGACTCAATCCACTATATGATTCGATGATTAAGTACTTCTCAATAAATAATTTACCATCATTATCAGCAGATAAGAACTGAGCAATTGTTCCTGGAATAGTCATAATTGATGACGCAAAGATAACGGGGATAACTCCAGCTGAGTTTAATTTAATTGGTAAGAATGGTAAATCTATTGTGTTAGTAGTTAAACCTTGTCCTGTTTGTTGAATAGGAATTTTACGAGTTGAACCATTAACGAAAATACAAGCACAAAGAATAATGACAAAGAATAAAACATACAACATACATGATAATACTACGTTAAGAGTGTGAATAATGCTACCATCTTGAGTTCCAATTTTACTTGCTATATGTTGGAATGCAACTTCAAAGTTAGAAAGTAGAGATGAAACTATACCAACTAGAATTAATAATGTAATTCCATTACCAACTCCTCTTTTTGTAATCATATCTGCGATAAATATACAAATATATGTTCCTGCAGTGAATAACAAAATCAAGCTAATCATTTGTGTTGCAGAAAGATCAGATAATGAAGAAACACCGAAGATTGTGATTGGGTCAGCACTTGTTCCGTTATTATTAAGAATTAAAGCAACAACTGCGTAAGATTGAGCTACACAGAAAGGAACAGTGATGATACGAGTAATGATTTCTAATTTTCTTTTACCTCTTTCTCCACCTTTAGCCATTCTTGACATTGAAGGGATTAAATCACTTGACAATAATTGCGTAATAATCTGAGCAGTAATGTAAGGACCAACTCCAACGGCAAATAATGACATTCTGCTTAATCCTCCTCCAGCTAGCAAGTTAAGCATTCCTTCAAAAGAGTTTTCTGCGTTTGCATAGTCAGCAGGTAATTTAATTCCAGGTAAAGTTATAGTTTCAAATATATGAAAAAGAATTAATAGGAAAATACTAACGCACAGAGATAAAAGCAATGCTTTGTTAGTGAATAAATCCTTTAAAAAAACTTTTGTGCTTCTACTTGGTTTGTTTGTCTCCATAATTTATTTCGTCTTAGCGACTACTTCAATTATTTCAACAGTTCCGTGGGAAGCTTCGATTGCTGCGATTGCACCTTTTGTTACTTTTGCAGCTTTAACATTTAATTGGTTAAGTTTAAAATCATCTTTCTTTGTAGAAATAACTTTAACTGGAAGTTTGTTATTCTTGATAATTTTAGCATCAACTAATGCTTTGTAATCGATAGTTCCTGTTAAACCATTGATTTGTTCTAATGTTACTACGTTTCAGTTAGTTGTAAAGTTATAGTTGTTAAAACCAAATTTAGGTAATCTACGGTAAAGCGGAGTTTGTCCACCTTCGAAACCTAATCTTACACCACCCGATTTACGTGAGTTTTGACCTTTTGTTCCACGACCGTTTGTTTTACCGAATCCGCAACCAAAACCACGTCCTCTTTTAACTTTGTGTCCTCTTGATCCTTTTGTATATTTTAAATTATTTAATTCCATATTTCCTCCAATTACAATTCACTTACGTGTTTATCACGCATTTGTGCTACCTTTCCTGGGTGTCTTTGTTGTTTTAATGCATCAATAGTTGCTTGCACCATGTTTAGAGCTGAGTTAGCACCTAAGTTTTTAGTATAAACATCTTTATAACCTGCTAGTTCAATAACTGAACGAATAGCACCACCGGCAATTAATCCTGTTCCTAATGGAGCTGGTTTAACTAATACTTTAGAAGCACAAGTTTTACCTGTTACTTCGTGGTAAAGAGTTCCTCTTTTGTTAATAACAACATTAACGATACTCTTTTGTGCGTTCTTAAGGGCTTTTTTAATCGCAACTGGAACTTCGATTGATTTACCAATTCCGTATCCTACTTTGCCTTTTTTATCTCCAATGATTACTAGAGCACTGAATCTCATTCTACGTCCACCCTTTGTTGTTTTAGAGATTCTCTTAATGTCAACAACTTTTTCTTCCATGTCTGAGTTCATGCCTCATCTTTTTTGACCAGGTTTTTTGAATCCAGGTTTACCATCAGATGAGAAACTACCTCTTGTGTTTCCACCGAAAGTTTTGTTCTGTACTCCAGATGAAGCTGGGCCTGAAATTTCTTTTGGTTCAGACTCAACTGCTTTTTCAGCAATAACGTCTAATTGTTCAGCGGTTTTGATTTCTTGATTATCTAACATATTAATCTATAAAGTTATTATAACTTTAAACCTCCTTCTCTTGCACCATCAGCTAATGCTTTTATTTGTCCGTGGTATTTGTGTCCCCCACGATCGAAAACAACTTCAGCGATGTTCTTTTCTAAAGCCGCTTTAGCTAATAGTTGTCCAACTTCTGTAGCTGATTGAATGTTTCCTGGTTTTTTAATCATTAAAGTTGATACAGCAACTACTGTTGTTTGTGTCTTATCATCTACGATTTGAGCAAAAATATTAGCGTTAGTTTTAGTGACAACCAAACGGTGTTTTTCGTTGTGTATTTTTTTAAGTTTGTTTGTGATTCTTTTGTGACGAAGATCTCTCTTGTCTCTACGGTTGATATTAACTTTTTTCATAACTTTTATTTTTTAGCCCCCTCGGCTGTTTTTCCTACTTTACGGATAATGTGTTCATCAGAGTATGCAATTCCTTTTCCTTTGTATGGTTCAGGTTTTCTGATTGCTCTAATGTTAGCAGCAAATTCACCAACCGTTTCTTTGTTGTATCCAGAGATAACAATCTCTGTTTGGTTATTGACAACAGTTTTGATACCTGCTGGAATAGCAAAAACGATTGGGTGACTGAATCCGATAGATAATGTTAAGTTGTTACCAGATAAAGCTGCACGATATCCAACTCCTGTAATCTTTAATGTTTTAGTAAATCCTTTACTTACACCAGTTACAGCGTTAGATAAGTTTGACTGTACAGTTCCGTGCATGCTCTTAGCAAGTTTTTCATCATTTGCACGAGAAACCTTAATTGTGTCTCCTTCGTTAGTGATGTCGATAACATTTACTGGGTATTTAACAGTTAGTTCTCCTAATTGTCCTTTTACAGTAGCAACACCATTTAATGCTGATACACTAACTCCACTTGGTATTTTTATTAATTTATTTCCTTTTTTACTCATAATATTCCTTTCTAATTACCAAACGTACGCTAGTATTTCCCCTCCACAGTTTGCAATTCGAGCTTTCTTATCGCTCATAACACCTTTACTTGTAGTAACAACAGCAATTCCAAGACCATTAAGAACCTTTGGAAGTTTTTGACATTCACAGTAAATCTTTAATCCTGGTTTAGAAATTTGTTTTAAACCGGTGATGGCGTTTTGTTTACCTTTGTATTTTAATAAAACGGTTGTAAAAGACTTATTTCCTTCTGCTTTTTTAGAAGTAAAGTTAGAAATATATCCTTCACTCTTAAGTATTTCTAAAATTGAAGTGGCTAAGTTTGAAGTTTGAATTTCAATTGAAGGTAATTTTGCACGGATGGCATTATTCACTTTATTAATTAAATCAGCTATTGGATCTATAATCATATTACCTCCTTATCAAGACGCCTTTCTTACACCAGGTAATTGGCCCTTGTATGCTAATTCTCTTATGCAACATCTACATAATCCGAATTTACGATAAACTGAGTGAGAACGGCCGCAACGAACACATCTCGTATATGTACGAGTTGAGTATTTTTGATGTTTTTTTGCTTTAATTTTTAATGATGTTTTTGCCATGTTTTCTCCTTATTTTGTTCTTTGTTTTGCAAACGGCATTCCGATTGCTTTTAATAATTCTCTTGCCTCTTCGTCGTTTTTACTTGAAGTAACGAATGTGACATCGAATCCTCTTATTTTCTTTACACTGTCATAATTGATTTCAGTGAAGATGATTTGTTCTTTAATTCCAAGTGTGTAGTTTCCGTGTCCATCGAATGATGCTGTTGGAACTCCCTTGAAATCACGAACTCGAGGAATGGCTACATTTATTAAGTTTGAAACAAAGTTTCACATTTTATCGCCTCTTAGCGTTACCTTAACACCAATTTCTTGATTTTCTCTTAATTTAAATGTGGCAATTGCTTTCTTAGATCTTGTCTTAATTGGTTTTTGGCCTGTGATTAATTCAATTTCATTTGCCATGCTATCAACTAATTTTGCGTCCTTAGTTGCATCACCCACTCCTGCATTGATTACTATCTTTTCAAGCTTAGGTATTTGCATTACTGATTTGTAATGGTGTATTTCCATTAAAGAATCTGCAATCATTTTTTCGAATTGCCCCTTAAGTGTTGCTTCTTTATTAATTTGTTTTTTCATTATTTACCTCCTACTTCCGTTTTTGTCTTTTTAGCTATTCTTACTTTTTTACCTTTTTCTGTAGAATAACCTATTTTACTAACACCTGTAGTTGATTTAGGAACAACCAATGCTAGTTTTGATAATTGGATTGGAGCTTCTTTAGATATAATTCCACCCTTGTTCTCATTAGCTTGACTTGGCTTTTGGTGTCTCTTGATAACATTAATACCTTCAATAATTGCTGTGTTGTCTTTGTAGTTAATAGAAAGTATTACACCTTCTTTAGTAGAATGTGTTCCAGATATTACTTTTACTTTATTTCCTTTAATTAATCTTTTCATTACAATACCTCCGGTGCCAAAGACACAATCTTTGCAAAACCTTTTTCCTTTAATTCACGAGTTACTGGTCCGAAAATACGAGTTCCACGTGGAGTCTTATCTTCTTTTAATAAAACACATGCATTTTCAGAGAATGAAATTCTGCTACCATTAGCACGTCTAAAACTTTTAACAGTTCTAACTATAACGGCCAACGACATTTGGTGAAGTTTAACTTGACCAGTCGGAGATGCATCCTTTACTGAAACTTTTACTATATCGCCAATATATGCATAGTGAGTTTGGTGGTTTCCTAGAATCTTTATAATTCCCACTTCTCTCGCTCCTGTATTATCTGCAACTTTTAATCTACTACTTACTTGTACCATATTTCCTCCTTATTCTGCTTTCTGTCTGATCTTTACCAAACGGTAGAACTTTGTTTTAGATAGAGGACGTGTTTCCATTATTTCAACAATATCACCAACTTGTGCTTTGTTTTCTTCATCATGAACATGATATTTCTTATGAGAAATAACAAGTTTGTGATATAAAGGGTGAAGACCCTTTCTTTCAACTTCAACCACGATTGTTTTGTTCATCTTTGTTGAAATTACTTCTCCAACGAAGACTCTACGTGTTTTGTTACTCTTAATTGTTTCCATAATTATGCTCCCACCTTTCTTCTAATAACTTGTTTTTTAGTTTCAACTTGTGAGACTGCTTTAGCTTTTTTAGCTTCAGCCTTGTGAACTGGTTTAACTTCCTTTTCAGTTTGAGCAGCAGCATGTTTAGCTTCTGTCTTGTGCTCTTGTTTGACTACCTTTTCAGTTTTAGCAGCTGTGTGTTTAGCTTCTGCTTTGTGAGCTGATTTATCTTCTTTAGCATTAGTGTCAGAAATGTTTTTCATTACTAACTCTGTTACTGCTTTAGATTCTCCAGTCTTAGCATCATGTATTATTATACCATGAGTACCTATAGAAACCTTAGTATTTCGCTCTTCAAGGATAGTTAAAGCTCTAGCGATTGTCTTTCGAATTTCAGGTAATTTGTGAGTTTTTTGAATTTCTCCATTAGCGATTGCAAATCTTGCCTCCAATAATTGAAGTTTCATTCTCATGATGATTGTACAAAGCTCTTCGTTTGTTTTTGTTCTTAATTCTTTATTCATAACTATCTCCTTTTAATAACGTTTGGTTTTCTGAAATTCTTTTTCAATTCTACTTCAGCGGCAGTTTCTGTACCTAATTCTGCTTTCGAAACAACTTTACAAACAACGTTTAATTTGTTTCCAGCTTTTCTTAAAGCATTTCTTGCATCATTTTCTGGAACATTTGATAGTTCAAATAAAATTGTACCAGATTTAACTACAGCACACTGAGTTTCAGGATTTCCCTTTCCTGAACCCATACGTACTTCAAGTGGCTTTTTAGTTCTTGAAAGTTGAGGGAATACTCTGATTCACATTTTTGCGTCTTGCTTAGCGTATTTAGCTTGTACTTTTGATAAAACTACACGGGCTGCTTCTAATTGTTTGTCAGAAACTCAGTTTCCTGTTTTTTGTCATCCGTTACAGTTTCTTCCTTTTCCTTTTTCTACCATTAAACCATACTCACCGAAAACGATGAATTTGTTTCCTTTTGCTTTTCCTTCGTAAACTGTTCTATGCGGTTTACGGTATTTCATTCTACTTGGTTGCATCATAATTATTCTCCCTCCCTTACTGTGTTTCTAGTTGAAATTGAATCCTTGTTAGGAGTAAATGGTTTCTTGAAAGTGCTTGCTGGTTTCTTATCATGGCTGTTTCTGTCGAAATTTCCACGTGGTCTTCTTTCAATGATTTCTGGTTTTGTAACAGGAATTTGATTGTTTAAACCAGAACCGAACATTTCACCACGGTTGATTCAAACTTTACATCCGATGATTCCCATAGTTGTGTGTGCTTCTTCTAAAGCATAGTCAATATCAGCACGAAGTGTAGATAATGGAACGTTTCCTTCTGCGTATCCTTCACTTCTAGCAATTTCTGCTCCGCCAAGTCTTCCACCAACTTTTGTTTTGATTCCTTTAGCCTTAGCCATCATTACTTTCTTAACGGCTTTCTTCATAGCCATTCTAAAAGGAGTTCTGTTTTCGATATCATCAGCTATTTCTCTAGCAATTACACGAGCTGATCAAGCTGGGTTATCATAAGAGATAATGTTTTGGTTAACGATCATTTTTCTTCCAACGATTTTGTTGATGCTGACTAAGAATGCTTTCTTTTCTTCATCTGTTTTACCATCGATTATTCCAGGTTGTCCACAGTAAACAAAAATAGAGATAGCTTTAGCTGTTCTTTCAATTTCGATTCTAACGATTTGAGCAGTAGTAAATGTTTTGATGAATAAATTTCTTACCTTTTCATCTTCAACAATTCACTTTGCAGTGGTTGCATAATCAGGAGCAGTTCATCTAGAGATTCAGTTCTTATTTACACCGTAACGTATTCCGTTTGCATTTGTTTTTGCTCCCATTATTCATTACCTCCTTTTTCTGTGTTTGCTTCTTTCTTTGTTTCCTTTTGTATTTTTGCTGTTTGTTTAGTTATTGTTTTAATTGTTTTTACTGGTTTTGCTATCACTGCTTCTTTACCTTTGTGTTGGTTTCTCTTTGCAATTCTTGCTTTCATTGCTTCGAAGTCCTTTGTCTTCTGTTGAGCATCATCACTAAGAATGATTTCAAGGTGTGAGTGACGTTTCCTTAGAAGGTTAGCAGATCCTTTGGCTCTTGGCAATGTTCTTTTAATTGTAACACCTTGGTTAGCTAAAGCTTGATAAACGTAAAGTTTGTCAGCGTTCATCTTGTGGTTGTTAGTAGCATTAGCAATCGCTGAATTTAAAAGCTTAATAAGGATTGAAGCTGTTTTCTTTTCAGTGTTTTGAAGAATAACTAGAGCTGCTTTAACATCTTTACCACGGATTAAATCACAAACTAAACCAGCGTGTCTTGGAGAAATATGCACATTCTTTTGTATTACTCTAGTTGTCATTATTTAGCACCTCCTGTTGCTTCTTTAGCTGCTACAGCCGCCTTGTTGTTAGCACTATGTTGTTTGAAAGTTCTTGTAGGAACGAATTCGCCAAGCTTATGACCAACCATATCTTCAGTAACGAAAACGTTAATGAATGATTTTCCATTATATACACTAAAGTTTAGGGAAACAAACTCAGGGAAAATAGAACTTCTCCTGCTTCATGTTTTTATTGGTTTTTTGCTATTTGCTTCCTTCGCAGCTAATACTTTTTTCATTAAGCTTTGATCTACGAATGCGCCTTTTTTTGAACTTCTTGACATAATTTACTCCTTATTTATTGTTTTTCCTTCTCACGATTAATTTTGTAGAAGCTTTTTTGTATTTACGAGTCTTAACTCCCATGTGTCTCTTACCTCAAGGTGTCCTTGGAGAGTCATGTCCAATTGGTTGACGTCCTTCTCCTCCTCCGTGTGGGTGGTCGTTAGGGTTCATCGCTGTTCCTCTAACATGTGGCTTAATTCCCATTTTTCTAGCACGTCCAGCTTTTCCGAAGTTAACTAAGTATCAGTCTTCGTTTGCAACGCTTCCGATTACAGCTTTTGAATCGTTAGGTATTTTTCTAACTTCACCAGAAGCAAGTTTAATCATCATGAATTTACCTGATTCGTCTTTACCCAAAACTTGAGCTGAGCTTCCTGCAGATCTAATCATTTGTGCACCCTTACCAGGCACTAATTCTATATTATGGATGAAAGTACCTTCTGGAATATTAGAAATTTTAATACAGTTACCGATTTTAATATCAGCAGCATCACTACTAATAATCTTATCGCCTACTTTTTGGTCACGTGGTGTGATGATGTATGCTTTCGCTCCAGTAGGATATACGATTAATGAAATAAATGCAGTTCTGTTCGGATCGTATTCAATTGAACTAACAGTACCTTCGATATTTGTGATATTTCTCTTTCAGTCAATAATTCTGTATTTTTGTTTAACTCCACCACCTTGGAATCTAACAGTAATAACACCTTGGTTATTTCTTCCGGCTTTAGAAGATTGAGATCTTAATAAAGATTTTTGAGGTGCAGTATTAGAAAGTACCTTTTTGTAGTCGATTAATACTGATGTTCTTTTACCCTTAGAACGGGCTTTGATATATTTAACTGCCATACTTATTCTTTAACCTCCTCTTTAACGTCTGCTGTTTTCTTAGTTGCATGTACTTCTTTTTTAGCAGCCACTGTTTTCTTAGCAGCGTGAACTTTTGTTGAGTCAATTTCTTTTTTAACTGCTACAACTTCAACTTGTTTACCGTTTTCTTCTAGATTAGATAGAGCAGGAGTTAGATTTTCAAGTTCAGCAGTTGATGTTCCAGCATTAATAGCATTAGCTACCTGTTCCTCACCTAAGTTAGTGTTAGATAAATCTGCATCTTGAGGCAAAGTAATAATTGCAATTTTTTGAAGTTTGCTAAATCCAGGATTTTTTGTTCCAGATCTAACTGCAGCTGGTTTTCTGTTTTGCGTAGCAATTGCATCTGGAGTTATTCCATATATTGAAGCGAAAGCAATCTTAATGTCATTCTTAGTAGCCTTAGGCTCTACAAAGAAAGCTAGTCTCTTTGGTGTGCCGTTTTGCATAGCGAAAGTTTTTTCAGTGTGCATTGGTTTAAGTATTATTCTTGTAAATTCCATATTATTCTCCTCTCTTTCCTAACTGTTCAGCAGCGTTTTCATTAATTAAAACGTGCGAAGCAAGTACGATATCATTAACAGAAACACTATTAATACATTTTACACTTACGTTTTTCATGTTTTTAATTGATCTTGCTACTGCTTTATCAGATGCATTTTCTTTATCAAGGATAAATAATATTCTTCTAGTAGAATTTAATTTAGCTGATTCAAGAAGTTTAGTGAAATTCTTTGATTTGAAGTCTAATGCTCCGTCTGTAACAAAGTAACTGATATTGTTAGCAAGCATTTTTTCAGTAAAAGCTGATTTTAAAGCCAAGGTATTAACTTTAGAATTAACTTTATTCTTGTAATTTCTTCCTGGTTTAGGTCCGAATGCTCTTCCACCACCAACTCATTGAGGGTTTCTGATTGAACCTTGACGAGCACGTCCTGAATGCTTTTGTGGTCTTGGCTTAATTCCTCCACCTCTAACTTCAGCTTTAGTTAATGTAGAATGTGTACCTTGTCTTTTACCAGCATTTTCAGCAATAACGCTATCAAATATTGCTTGTTTGTTAACTTCAAGCACTAACAAAGACTTAGCGAATTGTTTTTCACCTATATTATTGTTTACATTAATAACTTTAATCTTTGTCATATTATTTCCTTTCTATTATTTTTTCTCAGCTTTTGCTTCAGCAACAGCTTCATTATGAATTGCGCTCTTGTCTTCTGCAGCTTCGTTTGCTTTTTCAATTTCAACTTGTTTAGATTTAGTTACTAAATCATAGTTCAATTTAGCTTCTGGTTTCTTAACTGCTGTGTGAATTGTAACGATTGAACCTGCTGGTCCTGGTATTCCACCTTGAACTAATATTAAATTCTTTTCAGTATCAACATCTACGATTACTAGGTTTTGAATAGTTACTGTTTCATGTCCGTATTGTCCAGCCATTTTCTTACCTTTAGGAACGGCTTGCTTTTGTGAACCTCCACGTCCCATCGCAATTGAACCTTGTCATCTGTGAGGGTATCCGTGTCCATGAGACATAGGACCTATTTTAAAGTTTCATCTAACGATAGCTCCTGAATATCCACGACCACGAGTTAATCCTTGTACGTCAACATATTCACCTTTTTCAAAAATGTTAACACTTATTTCATCACCTACGTTATATTGTTGGTCTTCATAGATAGTTTGAATAAATTGTTTTCCTTCTGATTCAACTTTTTTGAAAATACCAGCTTTAGGTTTGCTTAGTTTCTTTTCATCCTTAGATTCATATCCAACTTTATAAGCATCTTTGTTAGCTAAGTTGTTAGAAGCTTTTACTTCCAATACCTTATTAGGCTCGCAACGAATAATTGTAACAGGTATTGATTTACCTTTTACATCAAACAATGAAGTCATTCCAATTTTTGTTCCAATTATCGTTTTCATATTTTATTCTTAGATGTGAACGTGAATTTCAACTCCCGAAGGAAGTATCATTTTTTTCAAGGCAAGCATTATTTCTCCAGATGTGTTTGATAAAATCAAAAGTCTCTTGTGTGTTCTTCTTTCGAATTGTTCCATAGAAGGTTTATCTACATGGACAGATCTACAAAAAGTAAAAACTTCCTTTTTAGTAGGTAGTGGAACTGGACCACGAAACTCGCAATTGTTTGTTTTTGCAATTTCAATTATTTTTTTCACAGACTTATCTAATAAGTCGTGGTCATAAGACGATAATTTAATTCTTAGTTCAGATTTCATTACTTACTCTATTCACACGATTAGTTTCCGACTGTGACACCTTCTATTGGTGTATCGGAATCTAAGGGCTTACATATAGTATATACTTTTTAAACAAAAAAAGAACAAAAAAGAGATTTATTAAGAATTAAAGAGAAATTTATTTAGAATTTCCGCAGTTTAATAGCTTTCCAATAATAGGTGTAACAGTTAAAAGAAGTAATGAAGAAGTAATAGCTAATGAAACAAAATTTAATGCTTTTAATACACTAACATAATTTTCTACATCTCCGCTAACGTAGTCAATAGCGATTCATGCGATAAATACAATTGCTACAAATCCAAGAACACCAGCTTTAACTGCGCAGCAGCAACATTTATGTTTAATTGCTATAGTTGCTTTAAGAGCGGTTAATGCAACTGCTACGATAGCAGCTATATAATCAATTGCTGTTCAGAACAATGGAGCAGTAAAATCGTCATTAGTAGAAAATTGAATAGAAACTTGAAATGCACATATCGCAAATAATAGGATAATCGCTATGACATATAGAGATTTAAGTGGACAGTGATTGTGTTGTTGTTGTTTTTTAGAAGATTTATTTTTAGCCATACGCTTATTATAATGTATCTTTTTTAAAAACAATTAGCCAATGTCCACCATGTTAGTCTATTATAAATAGTACATGCAAATTGTTTGCGCAATATAATGCTTATGCTCGTGTCCCATCTCCATTAATATAAAAACATGCATATATGTTAAAACTATAAATGTTGGTTATAATTGGAATATGAATAATTCAATGTTAAAAACTGGTGAAATATATTCTGGAACAGTAACTAAAATTTTTCCAACCTTTATTATTATTAATGTTAATGGTGTGTCTGGTATTTGTCACATCTCCGAAATTAGTGATTATCTAGTTTCAGATGTACATGATTTCTTTGATATAAACAAAACATATAATTTTAAACTTATGAGTTTTGATGAGAAACAAAATAAATATTTCTTCTCTTATAAGAGAATTAATGCTAAGCTGCTTAAGAAAAGAAATTCAATCATTCCCACAGCGAGTGGTTTTAAAAATGTGATTGCTGATTTAAATAAACACCTTCAATAAACTAAGAGTGTTTAATTATTCTTTCAATTGTCGCAGCAACTTGCGGATCTTTTCTAATAGATTTTTTACCACGCTCTATAGATTCTTTTATTGTTGAGTGACTTCTATTACCGAAAATATTACCAATCGCTGCTAGAGTCATGTTAGGAAATCGTTCCCTAACTGCATATATGCAAAGGTCTCTCATTCTAACGATAGTTGGATTCTTGCCTTTCTTTTTAACATTGTCAGCCATGACTCCTCAGGCACTACATATTTTCTCAATAAATATATTAGGATCAATATCATAATTGTGCTCAGAAATGATATTGCTATCACTACCTAAAATTTCTTTAACTTTATTTAATGTGATTATTTCTCCTGGCGATAGAGTATTAATGGCATGGAAATTAACGGTATTTATTATTCCCTCAAGTTTTCTAATATCAGAATTTACTCTATTCGCAATATATTCTAATGATTCATCAGTAAAATTAAAGCCATAATCATTATCTTTAATTTTATTTGATAATATTGTTCTTACTGTTGGATAATCTGGTTTCACTATATTAAATGTTACACCAGAAGAAATTCGTGAACTAATTCTTTCTTCAAAGAAGCTTAGTTCACTAAGTGATTTATCAGATGATAAAATAATTTGCTTATTATCATTGATAGCATCTGTGAAAATGGAAAAGAAGTATTCACTGATTTTTTCTTTATTTGCAAAGAACTGAATATCATCAAAAATTAGAACATCATATTTAGAAAAATCTCTTTTGAATTTTTCTAAAGCACCATCACCTTCTTTATTTTTCATTGTTGCTGTATATGCTTTTCTTATAAAGTCAGTTGTCTCCATATATAGTAAGGATTTGTTTTTATTTACTTCCATATATTTATTACCAAAAGCTTGTAATAAGTGAGTTTTACCTACACCAACACCACCATATATAAATATAGGGTTGAATTTAAAGTTACCTTCAACAACCATAGATAATGCTGCATACGGTAATTTGTTGTAGTCTTTAATAATAAACTTTTCGAATGTTAGTTTATTATTAATACCTTCACTTAAAACATTGTTTGGTACAATTTTAGGAGAAGTTTCTAGATTTAGAACATCGCTACCAGTTATAAAATCAACATTTATGTCTTGGCCCAACTTGTCAGAAAGTATTTTTTTAACTTGATCGCTGTAGTCTGATTTCAATAAAGTTTTTGAAAGGTTGCAATCAGACAATATATATAGTGTGTTGTTTGAAAAACTATGGAACTTTATATTTTTTACAATTTTATTGTAGACAGAAGTATTAATAGAGTCTTTAAGTTTAGCCTTCAAGTCTTCTATTGCTGCAATAAATTCGTTCGAATCAAGTAATTTTGACATGCTATTTATAATATAATATTAAAAACAACAAATTAACATATAATATTTATAGCATTATGAAACGTACATTCCAACCGAATAAAAGAAAAAGAGCAAAGGTTCATGGTTTCTTAGTTAGAAGTCAAACAAAGAACGGAAAGAAAGTTATCGCTCGTAGAAGACTTAAAGGAAGATATAAATTAACTGTTTCTGATGAAAAGTAAGAATTTTGTTGCATTAAAACGTAACAAAGATTTTAAAAAAGTAATTGACAATAGAAAGACATTAAATAATAATTTGTATTCTATGAAGTACATAGAAAACAATATTAACTGTTTTAGATTAGGTATTTCTGCTAACAAGAAAAAGTTCAAAACAGCAGTTCTGAGAAATAAAATAAAAAGACAGATCAGAACTTTCACACACGATATAAGCATAATTAAAGGTTATGATGTGGTTTTGATTGTTAATGATTCGTATAATATAGATAACTATATTATTAACAAAGATAAATTTGTTTCTCTTTATAATAAATTAGGATAAATATGAGTATAAAACCGGCATTTAGTTTAAATTTAGGTTCATCAACGAATCCGAGTCCCTTTTGGCACAAACCAAAGACAAAAGCTAGCAATGTTAATAACGTCTTAAAGAAAATATTTAAGTGGTTAAAACTTGCTATTTTTGCATTCTTTATGGTGGTCGGTGTTTGAGGATGTTTTCAGTCAATGTGAGATGCAACAATTGCTACAGACAAGGAAGTTGGTGGAGGATTAGAATTCGGATATCTTTTCGGAACAACTGGTGACTGAAGATATGACCTATCTGCCGCGTACGGAGTACATTATAACACGTTCACAGACTTTACAATGCAGTATGGTTTATTTTATGGGTTATTCGTATGACCGTGCGCCAAACTTGTTGTTGCTATAATGTACCCACTTAGAGGTATGACTGGTGGACTAAATGCATTGCTTGCGATATTCGTTTTATTGTTCATCATCAGAGCCCTTTCAATAATCGTTACTCTTAGGTCTACTTTACAAAATGAAAAGATGACTGAAGTACAAGGAAAGATATCTGAAATAAATGCCAAGTATAAAGATTCAAAAGACATGGCTTCTCGTCAAAAGAAACAAAGAGAAGTAATGGAAATTTATGCTAAGCACAAAATTAAACCATTTGCTGCTATGGAACAAATGTTTATTACACTTCCAATTTTCATGGTCGTTTATAGGGTTGTTACAACCGTTAGACCAATTAAAGCTTCTGTCTTATTCGGAATTTGAAACTTCTCATATTCGCCAATTTCAGAAATTACTGGATCATTTACAGATGGCGGTTGAACGTACGTATTCTTCATCTTGTTAGTAATTCCACTTCAAATTCTTTCTATGAAACTTCCGCAAATGTGAGCTAAGCGAAGAAGCAGAAGTGCTACAGCTTCAACATCAAAAGGTGGAAAGCAATTAAAGAAAACTAAGATGATTCAATGAGTCTTCATGGGAGTAATGGCTGTCATGGTAGTTATGTCAGCAACCGGTGTTGGTGTATACTGATTCTTCAACTCTTTATTCTCAATAGGTCAAGCATATTTAATGCATAAGATTATTCTTCGAAACAGGAGAAAACACGGTACATTAGAAGCTAAGCTTGAAAAACTCGGTCTCGAATAATGAATGTTACTGAAACAAATAATTATTTAAAAGAGAAGGGTATTAACCCATCTAAAAAAATGGGTCAAAACTTTCTTATAAATGAACAAATTGCAGAACAAATTGCTAATTTTGCTGCCGAAAAAGATTATGACCAGGTTGTCGAAATAGGCCCAGGACTTGGAGCGATTACTGAATTCTTGACTAGATTAAATAAACCGCTTACAGCTATAGAATTGGATAAAAGATTTAGTGAGTTTATTAAAAATAAATATCCAACGGTAACTGTAATAAACAACGATGTACTTAATGAAAATTTTGATGAGATTACAGAAAAATACAATAATCCTATTTTAATTTCGAACTTGCCTTATTCGATCTCCTCTTTAGTTCTAGGAATGTTTTTAGAATCTAATCATGTTAATAACTTTATTTGTATGTTGCAAAAGGAAATGGTAGAACGAATCACTGCTAAACCAAATACCAAACAATACAACTCATTTACAGCAGCTGTGTCTTACTACTGTAACATTAAAAAGTTATTAAGTGTATCGAAAAACAATTTCTCACCAGCACCAGATGTAGAGTCTGAAGTTATAAGACTAGTCAAGAATGGAAAGCCATTTGACAAAAAATTTAATAAATTCCTTAAAGTTTCATTTGCCGCTAAAAGAAAAACAATTGTAAATAATCTTCAACTTTTTTATCAAAAAGATAAAATTCTTGAAGCACTTAAAAAAATAAAAATAGATGATAAAGCTAGAGCTGAATCTTTAGATATTGAAAAGCTTCACACTTTATTTACAATACTAGATAACTAATCTTAGTCTTCTTTTTTATAAGGAAGTAAAACGAAATGTCCTTTAGCTACTTCTTTTAAAACACACGGATTAAATGGAGTTGATTTATCAACATATGTTTTTTCAATATTTTTTTCATAACCAGCTTTGTCTAATTCACCAACTGGTGCAGAGTTAAGAAGAACCTTTGTATATCTATGAAGTGGTTTTTTGAATAAATCTTCAGTTGGTGCTATTTCAACTATTCTTCCTTTATACATAACACAGATTCGGTCACAAAAGAATCTTACTACACTTAAGTCATGGGCTACAAATAAGTAAGTAAGTTTCATTTTCTTTTGTAATGCTTTTAACAAATTAAGAATTTGAGCACGAATTGAAACGTCAAGCGAAGAAATTGGTTCATCTGCAATAATGAATGAAGGAGTTAGAGCTATAGACCTAGCAATACTTACACGTTGTTTTTGTCCGCCTGATAATTCATGAACATAACGGCTGCCGTATTCTTCTAATAAACCCATTTGGCCTATTGCTTTATAAACAATTTTATAAACTTCTTCTTTTGTTTTAATTCCAAGTTCACCTTTAAAGTTCTTAATACCTTCTGCAATTATGTCTTCTACTGACATTCTTTCATTTAAAGAATTTGAAGGATCTTGAAAGATAATCTGCATATTCTTCTTAACATACTTTTTATTAAGTGGCACTACAGGTTTTAATGATTTTGTGGTTTTAGCTATGTGACTATTAAAATCGCTTAGTAGTTTTTTAACTTTACGGATTGCAATGCTGTGTGCATTAATCATTATTTGTGTTTTTTCTAAAACATGAGCAGTTGTGAATTCTGGAGCAAGAATTAGTTTTAAATTTTCATTAATGCTTTTTTCAAATGTTAATATAGCATAAATATCTTCTAGTAATTCTGATCATTTTGCTTTTGGTTGACAGATATGTAATGAATTAACGATTTCAAAAAGTCTATTAAGTACAGTAACAGAGATGTTATTTATTTGCAGCATTTTTTCAGCAGAGTTAATGATGATCTTGTTAGCTGCATTATTAGAAATAGTCTTAACAATTCTATATAATTTACGTGTAAAAAACATTTCATTTTCAGATAGTTGTTCGTGAGATTGTATGAACTCTTCAATTAGTTTTTCACAATCATTTTTTCTTCCTCTAATTGGTTTATTTTCAAAGAAAATTTCTCCAGTGGTAATTGGACCAGCACCAATAATAGAACGACAGATAGTTGTTTTTCCACTTCCAGATTCTCCAACGATTCCTAAAGATTCTCCCTTTTTGATATCTAAATTAATTTCGTGAAGAACCTTTATGTTTCTTTTATTTTTCTTATATGTTACAGATAAATTCCTAACACTTAAAATATTATCAATCATTATTTAATTACTCCTCTCAAAAGTTTAGTTAATTTTGTTAAAATAATTGGTTTTTTAATTACTGGTGCATTTTCGTGTAATAACCATGTTTTAGCATAGTGAGTAGGGCTTACTTTAAAGAAAGGAGGATCATATAAGAAATCTATATCTATTGCATATTTATTTCTGATTGCAAAAGGATCACCAATAATTTCTTGGTGTGGAGATGGTGGAGTTCCTTCTAAAGAAGATAGTTTCTTACCAGCGGATGAAAGTTGCGGTAAAGATGAAAGTAATGACCAAGTGTATGGATGTTTTGGATCATAAAATATTTCTTTAGTTTTACCGTATTCAACAATTTGTCCTGCATACATAATAGCAACTCTGTTTGCAATGTTTGCAACAACTCCAAGGTCATGCGTAATAAAGATGATTGACATATTATATTTGTCCTTAAGCGTCTTAAGAAGTTCAATGATTTGAGCTTGAATTGTTACATCTAATGCAGTTGTTGGTTCATCGGCAATCAATATTTTTGGGTTAGAAGCAATAGCGATAGCGATCAATACTCTTTGTCTCATACCTCCTGAATAGTTAGAAGGGAGCATGTGGAAACTATCTTCTGGATTGTTAATTCCAACATCTTTTAGTAGATCTATTGCCTTTGCTTTTATTTGTTTACCTTGTAAATCTGTATGTAGTTTAAGAGATTCGCAAATTTGATTACCTACAGATAATAATGGATTTAAAGCTAGTGATGCATCTTGGAAAATTGTAGCAATATATTTACCACGAACATCTCTTGTTTTTTCCTTAATATATTTTTTAGTATATTTACCTTTGTTTTTTAGAATGTCGCTGTATAATTTAATTTCTTTTTCTAAAATGTTAATTTTGTATGTAACTTGATTTTTATCTGCTTCTGTTTCTGCAGCATTTTCAAGTAATCTCAATCTCTTGATTTCTTTATTATTGAATTTTATAAAACGTTTTTTAGCAGCTTTATCTACAGAATGTTGGTAAAGTGAAGTTAAATCAACAGGTCTAGGTGCATTTGGTTCAAATATTACTTTTCCACCAGTAATATAACCATTAGAACCTAATAGGTTTATTAAGCTGCTAGAAAATACACTCTTACCACTTCCAGATTCTCCTACTAATGCAAGTACTTCACCAGCGTATAAATCTAATGAAATATTTTTAGTTATGTACAAAATCTTCTTATCTTTAAGAAATTTTATATTGTAGTTTTTTACTGATAGAATTACTTGGCTCATATTATGTGTGTGATTTTGGGTTAAGGTTATCAGCAATGATTTTTGAAATCAAAAACATTGCAAATGAAAGTAGAGATATTACCAACATTGGGAAGACAATTAGACCTGGGAATTCCATTCACGATGTTGTCATCGATACACTTTGAATTATAAATCCTAATGATGTATTAATACTTCCGTCAACGAAACCGAAATTTAAATATGAAAGTGTTGCATCTAGAGCAATTGCATCTGGTATTGCAAATGCTGCAACAGAAACTAAAACTGGCATAACCTTTGGTAAAATGTTCTTTGTGATTATCTTTGATGAAGGAGTTCCTAATAATCCAGACATAATGTTGTATTCTCTATTCTTAACATACATTACTTGTACACGGGTTGCCATGGCGAATGTAATTCATGACTGGATAGTGACAGCGGCAACAACCGGTCAGAAACCTTTACCGAATAAGAATATACCAAATACAATGAACAATAAGGAAGGAACTATCTGAATAATGTTTGTAACGTTTATAAATAAAATATCTGATTTACGGTAGAATCCTCAAATACAACCAATTATCAAACCAATAAGTAGCTGGAGTGCAATAACGACGAGCATGAAATATAATGTCGTTCTTGTTCCAATTCAAATTTCGGTAAAATAATTTTCACCATGGAGACCGAGACCAAATGGATATTTTCAAGAAGGGTTAGCAGGAGTGTTGCTTGGACGTGCATCTCCATCTGGAACCGCTGTCTTTCCAACTGAGAAAACAATCGATAAAATAACTAAAGTTATAATGAACAAAAGAGCAAGAAGGAATTCTCAATTCTTAAAGGTTTTTGTTCAAACCTTTCTTCAGTAGTTACTTTTCCTTGTATTGATTTGTTCAGCTAGTGCACCAACATATTCATGCCTATTCCATATTTCCTTGTTGTTTGCGATTTTAGTCTTAAAATCAACAAAATACTTATCATGGAAATGAACGGTATATTCTTGCTCGCCATCAATCTTATATTTCTTCTTAGCCATTCTTTCCTCCTTTCAAAGCAATTCTTGGATCTAACTTAACCATGACAATATCAGAAATTAATGAAGCAAAGATTATTACGAAAGAAGACATTGTAATATAAGCCAAAATAAATAATGGGTCAGTTTGACCAGGAGATAATGCTTTAACAATTAGGTTTCCCATTCCCGGAATATTTCATTGAGTTTCTGTAATCATAGAGAAACCAAAAATACTTAAAGCTAAATCTTTTGGTATATCCTTAATAATAAAGGTTAGCGCATTACGCGAAATATGTTTTGCATAAACTTTATTTTCAGAAACACCCTTAGATAAAGCAAAACGAGCATATTCATTAGTTGCTTCTTCCATGAAGTAACGACGAGACATAATAATTACTATTGGTGTAAACAATAAAATCATTGTTACTTCAGGTCAGAACTTACTTCATATTGAGCCGCTTAAGAACAAACTTGATTGTCAGAACTGAGAAACTGGTACAATATAAAGTAATAAAACAACAACAACGGCTGGTAAAGAATAAATTAATATGGTTACATTGTTCAATACTTTACCACTTTTTTTGCTAGAGTTTTTAGCAGCTAACATTCCTAATGGAATACCAATTGAATAACTGAAGATAATAGCAATGATTCCAAATGCAGCAGAGTATGGTAATGCATCGCTGATCAAACCATTAACAGATAAATCAGCAGTAAGTATCATTGATGACGTAACACCAAAATATACAAATTTGGTTGCATAAACAGAGTGAAGTGTGGCACCATCTACATATTCTGATACTAAGACATGTTTAGGAATAAAAGGTAATATGTTGTATCAGAAATGTCATAGTTGTCCCCAATATGAACCGCTAAGTCCTAATTCTTTCATTTTTTGAGCAAGATACACTTCAATTTGTTTTTCGTCTCATCCTAATTTTTCTATATTTGGTGGTAAAAATTGAGTATCAACAATAGTACTACGTACAAGAAAGAATACTAAACTTAAACCTACGAATAATATAAGGATGCTTATAAGGATACGTCTAATTGAATAAGAAAGTATTGGATGATCGATGAAGAAAGACTGAGTACTTTTCCTAGCGAGTTTGCATTTGTAACGCAAGTATCCAATACTTTTTTTATTTTGAACTAAAATATTAGATATTTCAGATAGCTGTTGTTCAGTTTTGCTATTCATCGGTGTTCTATTTTATAATATTATAAATATAATAACAAAAATGGGCACGAAATTTTTTAAACATAAGTTATCATGATTATTGCCATTGTCTTCTGTGGCTATTCTTTTCAATTTAACATCTTGTTCTTATAGTGGTTTAATGTCAAGAACTATAAATATTGACAATATACGTACAACTCACACAAAACCTAGAGCATTTTATCATAATCAATCTTGGTATCAAGATACAGAAGACTATTACAGTAATATAGATGCACCAACATTTTATTATGATAAATTTGGAAACTTTCAAAGTGGTGTAATTATGGATGAAAGCGAGCAAATAGACCGTTATGATACTCCTTGACACACAACACCAGAAACAGAAGACTATTATCAAGATTCATGAACATTCTATATGCGTGATGGAAAGGGTGGTAACACTACCGATGACACTATAAGACCACGTTACTTCGACTGAAAAGGTAATGCATTGCCAGAAGGAGACAGAGACGAATTTATTACCGGTGAAGGATTCGTTAACGATATATTATGGATATTAGACCCTTCTAATTCATCTGATACAGGTCCATTATGAACAGATATTTTATATAATGGCGATAATCTAGTAGACCTAGCGTCAAAATGTTCAACATTGCTAGATGATGGAACACCGCCTGACCCAGCATATAACTATCTATTTGATTGTAGCCATGATAAAGATGGAAAAATTTTAACAGGTGATGCCTTAAAAATTAAGACTGCAGTTGCAAAAATAAACTTAAAAACTCTTCTACGTGAATGTCTCTATGGTCAAGTTGAGAATTCTGTAACAGAAATTCCTTTATATGAAGGATTTCATAACAACCAAGATGAAACACCAATAGGTGATCCAATTCCTTATAAAGTACCAAATAATATAAAGGGGGATTTTACTAAACCAGCAATCACTTGAACTCCAGGAATTGCAAGCGGCGAAGGAGACCATGTACAAATATTCTTTAACCAACCTGCAGACTTTTTTCAAGAAATATTATCATATGACTTCAGTGGACTAACTCCATTTAAAGCGATCCATTATACACAATCAGATACGAGTGGTATAAGTTATGGAACAATAAATGGATGAAAGGATATGCTTTACTCTGGTCCTTATCTAATAGAGAAATATTCTCCAAATTCTGAGTTAGTTTGAAAAAGAAACGAAAATTATTGAGGAAATCAAGAAAACGGTAATGGTATCAAACCAATCAAAGCTCCTAAAAAACAAACATTCATTTTCACAAACAGTACCACTCCATCAAGTACACGTTTGGCATTTACCTCTGGTGATATAGATGATTTCACTGTTTCACCTGCTGATAAACAAGGATGAAAAGAATTTGTTGGTAATAATGTAGATCAACCAAAATTCGGTGCTGTATATAACCAAATAAATCCTCTTGCAATGTTCACATCATTTCTAATACCAAATATCGCTCACGTTAGTGGCTTGGATCAAACTGACGTTTTACCATGAGCTATTCCTTCGGTTAGAGCTTATGTTGCATTTATGCTTAACTCAAACTATCTTGCAACTTATTATGGCCAAGCCATTGATATTTCTAATAATTATTCTCCACAATTTACCGTTGATTCTTATGATGCCGCCACTGACGGATATAAGAACTCAGCATGTGAAAATAACGCCCTTACTGGTGGTGATACATATGCAGTCAATGGTAGAGCAAACCCAACATCATATACAGAGTATATTAACGAATTACTGGGTCAAGGAATCGAAACTCCACAAGGAGAATGTGATTTACCAACAAATGAAATTTCCTCTTTTACATTCGCTAACACTTTAAATGAATTGTCAACAGCTGGTTATAACTCACAATTAAGTGGATTAGAAACAGTAGAAAGCCGTTATTTAGCAGATAATGCCATAGCATCACGCGCAAAAGCCGCATTTAGATTCAACCCCTTTATAGCACTTAACGCTTTTAGAGATATTGAAAATAACAATTTTCCTTCTGAAGATGCTCCATTACAAAATTTTCTTATTGCAATTAATAGTTGGGTTGCCGCAAACACACCTTTAGATAAGAAACTAGCCTTAGACTCTATGGTTAGAATATTAACCGAAAAAGTTTCTAGCGATTTACAAGAAGCCGGTTTAGGTAGCAGCGCAAATTTAGAGTATCTAATCAATGGTGCAACTATCTCTACAACAATGCAAAACGAAAAAGATATGATTAACTCAATTATGGGTTATAAATCGAACACAAGTGGTTGAACATTTGATTCTCCTCTAAAATTTAATACGGTAGAATCAATAAACTCTACTGACTTCGTTGATCACACTGACCGTAAGCACGATTTTGGTATGTGTAAATTTGCATGAGGTCCAGACTTTTCAGATCCAATGAGTACTCTTTCTACTATTACAAAAGGTGGTGTATACGCTAGGTATTCAGGCTTTGATAGAATATTAGACGTGTGAAGTGGTGGTCAAGAAGTCGACCCTTCTTGATGAACTGAAATACCAAATAATGATTTTTTACATAAATGCTATATTAATTTAGCCAAAGGCGTTAGTGAATATTTCAATTTTTATACGGATGCTACACGAAGATTTAATAACTCTAATGATTATGATAATAATGGGCGTAGATTCCAAGAATTTGCAAATGCAGAAATACAAATAGTATATGGTGTGAATTTGGCGATTCCAACTAATTTCATGGCAAGCCAGCAAGATTTTTGTATAGGTTATAAAAAAGCAGATTCTTACCTTTTCAATGGTCAATTAATGGGTGGTACTTGACATGGAGAACGTACAAACAAACTTATACCAACATACGATAGCCACGTAGCACAGCTTGGTTTACAGTATGCAACACAAACTTATTTCTTAAGCCCGGACGAGGACAATATTGTATGACCTACCTGAGCTGATTTTGTAGCTGCTGATTGAAAAGATGCTTGAGGAAATGTGCCAAGTGAACAGTATTGTCAAGATTATTTCTGAGCCAACAATCCTTTCGAAACAGAGAATTACTAATTAAGAACAGTCTTTAAAGCAGCATCAAGTTTTTTTGCTTCTTCACTATCTATAAGTTCTTTTCTTTCAATAGAGAACATACCAGAAACAATAACATTAGTTGCTTCTCCTTTAGTTAACCCGCGACTCATTAAATAAAATAAATGTTCTGGGTTGATATAACCTATATTTACTTCGTGAGAAGAATTTGTAACATTATTGTTAGTACGAAGCTGTGGAATAACTTTTATCTTGCTATTAGCATCCATAATTATTCCTTGAACTCTTTGTTCACAAATGGTATTTGTTTGCTCTTTTAGAACGCTATTACAAATATTTATATTTGTATAAGCGCCATTGTGGCACAAACACCTAATATCACAACTAACACATGTGTTCTTATTTTGAATGAATGATAAATTGATTTCTTTTTTATATCCATTGTTTAATGAATAGACAATAAAACGAACTATTTCCTTCTCATTAACTTGTTTGTCAAAATTATAGACATCATCTTTATCTTCTATATCGAAAATTAAATATAAATTTTCATTTTCTCTTTCATTGATAACAATTTCTTTCATTACTTTATAAAGGATTTATATCCTTCTTTATCAATCCTTTTAATAATTTTTGAACTACCTACTTCAGAAATAGTACCATTGTGTAATACAACAACCTTATTGGGTTTAACTGCACTAATAAACTCATTATGATGTGATATCAAAATGATTATTGTATGCTTAGCTATTTCCTTTATATGCTTAGCAATAATTTTTACTGCATCAATATCAAGTCCAGAATCAATTTCATCCAAAAGCATGATTTTAGGGACAAAAAGATTAGATTGTAGAATCTCTAGCTTTTTCTTTTGTCCACCAGAAAAACCAACATTAATATCTCTTAATAAAATCTCTTGTGGTAATTCAAGTTCTTTAAGAGAAGATTGTATCTTTTTATATGAAGTACTAAAATCATTGCTCTCTCTTGAATTTTTTGCAATTAGTTTTAAAAAATCTAAAGTTTGTACACCTTCTAACATTGGTGGGTCTTGAGGACAATAAAATATACCTTTTTTAGCTATTTTATTAGTAGAAAGTCCGACAAGTTTTTCACCATTTAACTCGATATTACCTCTACTAATAATAGTAGATGGATGGTTCATGATCGCCTTAAGCAAAGTGGACTTTCCTACACCATTGGGACCTACTAAAGCAACAACATCCCTATCTTCTAATTTAAGATTGATATTGTTTAAAATTCTTTTATCACCAATATTGATGTCAATGTTTTCTAAAATTAATGCCGGCATATAAATATTTTATAAAACATATAGAAAAATAGGTTGAATATAACTCATGTGTGGGCGTAAGAGTTTTTTTATGTATAATAAATTATAAATAATATGAAAAGAAAATTTAACAAGAAATTACTACTACTGTTAGTTCCAGCAACAGTCGCTCCTCTTATAGTCACTTCATGTAACTCAATTAGCTCTGACATATTAAATAATCTTGTAGGTACTGGAGATGGTACAAAATTTGGTGACTATACATTGGCCGGCGATTCAGATGCAGGAACACTTAAGAGTGAAGTTAAACAAGCTCTTACTGATTCTTCTTCAAATGGAGCTTTTAAAACTCAAGTTGTTAATAAGCTTATAAGCAAATGGTATGACTACGTTAAAACAAATGCTGATGGTGCTCATAAGAAAATATATCAAGATAGATGAGATGGATGAGTTAAGGCCGCTAAATCTGATTATGATTCAAAAGTAAGTGACTATAAATCTCAACACGGTGATAACTGACCATACTACTTCCAAAACGAAGTTTTAGACCCTGTAGGTGGAACAAAAGCTGCTTATCTTCAAGATTCTGAATATTCAGCGCTTCGTTCATTCTTTACTGGAGAAATATTCAAAACATCTTACTTAGGCATGAGAAAAGACCACACTACTCCTGCTAACTATAGTTCATATGGAACATGAAAAAATTCAGCTATTGGAGGTTTAAATGATCCAATCGACGTTTATACACAAGGACAATTAGAATCAACTCCAATTATGGAAGACAATTTATCATCGGCTATTGTTAATAAATGAGAATCTATTGATTTCTATGGTTCAACAGCATCAAGCACATCTCCAAAAAATAGTTTCGATAAAGAACGTGATTCTGATTATGCTAGCATTCAACACTATACTTTTGAAAAAATGTTAGAAGCTACACATTCTGTATCAACATCAATGACTTTATGAAAATATACTACTCCTGCCGCTGGTATGGATAGTGTTTATAAACAAACACCAGATGGAACTATAAAACCAAGTGATTCTGCCGATTATATGTTCCCTTTCTTTGACAACAGCACATTGTATAACACAAACACTAAGTACTATGACATGGTAACTGATAATAGTGGTTACAATACTCATGGTGGTTTCTTTGCATCAAATAGTACAAGTGTAGCTCCTACTTATAAACTTAACCCATTCGGAGCATACAATCCAGGCGGAGCAGCAATAACAGGTGCTATAGAAATTAATAAGAACTATACCGATGATAGTTCAACTTTATTTAAAGTTAACCTTGGAACCGATGCTTATACAGGTTTAAACCAAACATATGCTGCTTCAGTTGCAGAATTATGAAATACTTTTACAAGTGGAACAACAAGTGATTATTTCATTAGAAACAGTTATCCTGATACTACAGATCAAAAAGCACAAACAATGGGTTACGCTAAACTAAACCCTAAAACATTAGGAGGAACGGCTGGTGGTGTAAACGCTGATATCATGAACAATTTCTTATATACCAATACTAAATCAGCCACCCCTGATGCCAATCCTATTTCAAATATTACTAACCCGAACACGTTTGATTTAACAAATATTTATAATCCAAACAGGCTGACTACTAATATTAAGTTGGACATATTCAATGATGGCACATTAAAACAATGACCAGCTGATTCAGTTAACTGGTACACCAATGGTTATTGCGAAGAAGTTCCTTCGTACCAAATCGCAAATAGTGCTGGTACCCAAGGTTTACCATACATAATCATTAGAGAAGAACCAGGTGTTCACATCATAGGTTTGGACTGTGCAGGATATTTAACTTCACCAATTACAGAATTCATCAACACTCCAGTAAGTTCACAAGCACGTGAGAATGTTATTCTTAAAGCAAGATGTTTACAAGAATTAGCAAACCAAGCGCAAAATTATACAGGCGGAACTTCAACTTCACCTAGCTTTAACTTCTGTAATGCTAGCGGAGAATTAAGTTCATACTTCACAAACAACACAAATGATATTTTATTAACAATAGCGGATGAAGCAATAAATGCTGGTTCTGCAATTACAGGAAATGTTTTCTATAATATTTTTCACGATACTGATGAATTAATTTCTGCGGACTCTTGAAATAAAATGTATAACCTATTTAATGCTTTAAACGCTATTACTTTATATAACTCAGCTATTTCTAATTGAAATTCTTCTAACAAGAAAATGTTTGATTTCTCTTCAGCTTACACTGCAAATGGTGCATACGGATATAACAACTCTCCAGCCACTAAAACATATGAATACTATAAGAGCGGTCTAGCAACTCAATTAGGATTTGCTTTAATTTCTGGCGATAAAACTCTTTCTGAGTATGCAGATGATACTTCATGACAAGTAGATACATACGGAAACCCTACAATTGCAACAAATTATATTTGTACAAAGAGTATTATTGATAATGCATTTTCTACAATAAAAAATTCACTTGGTGTATCTGCATTCGACGCAACTAACAGAAGCATCGCAACACTTAATTCTTATTATGACTCAACTTTCAATTCATTCTATACGACAAGTGTTCAACCGGATTTAGATAAATCTGGAAGTAAATATTTATCAGAACACATATTAGTAAAGAATGGAACAAACAGCGAATATGATGGGTTAAAGGATGCTGTAACATCTGGTGTTAATTACGCTTTAAACTCATTCGGTTCTTCTAATAATTTTTCAAATAAAGTTAAATTAGATGCTTACAAGAGCTATATCGGTGATTCTTATACTCAAGAACTTAATGATGGCACTATGAAGAAAGCAATCGCTTCACAATATTTATCTTCTAAATTACTAAGTTCATCTGATACATCATTAAACTCATATGCACAAAATGTGACATCAGCAGATGAATTAACAACCATTTTACAAGATCAATATGATTATGCTAATTTAACTAAGGGCGACGTTGCAAATTCATATTCATCAGACCAATTGAATTATCTTCAATATCAAGCTACATTAAAATATGTGAAGGATGGTAATTACGCCAATTTCCTTTCATGATTGGGTAAAAAAATAAAAGTTGATCAGTCAGCATATATTGCTTGAGTTTCTAAGAATGATACACTTTACTCTACAGATTTTAATAACCCAATAGGAGATGGAGGCGCTGACACTATTACAACGGCAAATGTTTATGGAATACATGCTGGATATGAAAATTTAAACGATACAACATATACAACTGGCACTGTCGGTCCTACTCCAGATCAATTCATTAAAGCATCTGATAGTAACTACAACTATTATTCATTTGCAGATATGAGCAAATTAGGCGGTTATTACGAAGGTTTAGATGGATTCGGTTTCCAAGGTTTAATTACATCTACAACTAATTCACTTTCTTCTACCGCTAGTGATGCTTTATTCGGAAGCGGAATTAACAAAGGATGAGCTTATTCTAATCCTACCAGCAACGCAACAGGTGCTTTATATTCATTTGGAGCAATAGGAAATAGTGATGACTTTGCTTGAGGTGCAAAATATCCAGGAGCAGCACAAGCTAACGAAAATACATTAATGTACCGTTTAGGAGTAGCCGCAAAGAACGATGATACAAATTCAATTTTAAACATTAATAGTAATATTAAAACTAATCTTGGTGATAACTGAACCGATGCTTCTCTTCTTATCACACAACATAATTCTATTGCAGATGATACTTTACCTATGTCAAGCACAGAACGAGCAGCAATCATTGCCGCTATAATTCTAGGTTATCATAAAGAAAACAATGATGGCAATATTGCTGTTTTAGATAGTTACTTAGGGAATGCTTGAACGTATGGTGATTTCGGCGCTCAATATGGTATCACATCTATAGATTTAACAACATATACAACGCAAGCAAAGGGTGAATTGAAAAACCCAAATAACCCTAACCTCAATGTCATACTTGATAGCGCCGATGCAAATCGTGGTATTGGTTCTCGTGTTGCTGTTCAACAAATAAGTTATGATGATGTACATGGTTCATCATGAGAAGAATTAACAACCAAATTCGGAGTAAGTGTTATGGATAATCTATTAATTCAATGTGCAATGGACTCAGGACAACAAAATGATGCAACCAACGTAGTTAGATTAGCATTTGCCGAAGGTGGACGTATAGCGGTATATGACAGACGTTATAACGACCAACTTGGTTCAATGTGAGTTAAAAACTGGAAATACAAAAACTAGTATGATCTTATCAGTTGATGTAATGGGCTTTGAAAATAATGTTTCAGAGGCAATTAACGGATGTCGGGTTTTTTTAAAGCATCACAAAAATTGCGAAATAATTTTAGTTGGTGATGAAAAACTAATTAAAGATTTAATTAAGCCGGGTGAAAAATTCACAATTGTTCACACAAATGAATTCATCAAGCAAACAGATAATCCTATTGCGGTAATTAGAAACAAAAATACTTCAATGTACAAAGCTATTGAATTAGCAGCAAATGGTAAGGCAGATGGAGTATTATCTGCTGGAAATACTGGGGCTTATGTTTCTCTTTGTTTCTTACTATTAAAAACAATTGAAGGTGTAAATAAGCCTGCATTTATGCCATACCTACCTACTATTAATAAAAAGGGTCTTGTTTTATTAGATTGTGGAGCTAATACTCAGTGTAACGGCGAAGACCTATACCAATTTGGAGTTATGGGAAGTTTATACTGTAAGCTTATCCGTAATATTAAAAATCCTAAAATAGGCGTTATTAATATCGGAACAGAAGATAAAAAAGGTTTTGAGTATCACCATAAGGCAAATGAACTTTTCAAAGCAGATAAAAAACTTAATTATACTGGCTTTGTTGAGACAAGAGAATTATTAAATGGTGAAGTTGATGTTTGAGTTGCAGATGGATATACTGGAAACATTGTACTTAAAACAGCTGAAGGAGCACTTAAGGGAGTTAGTTCAGTTATTAAGCACGGTTATAAGAAGCCTTGAAATCTATTGGGAGCTATTTTCTCAATTGGTGTAATTAAATCAATTACATCAACATTCAATTATAAAAACAATGCTGGAGCTTTTGTAATAGGTTTAAATAAATCAGCTGTTAAAACACATGGAAGTGCAGATGCTCAACAATTTTGTTCAGCTTTAAATATGTTATTTAGCGTTGTTGACAAAAAGGTTGTAGAACAAATCAGAAACAATATAAAATAATGAAAGAAATATCTGCTTTACTTGAACAGTTAAAAATCGTTCCTAAAAATCTTTCAATTTACGAAGAAGCCTTCACTCATTCATCATACCAAAATGATAAAAAACTTTCATACTCTTATGAGAGATATGAGTTTTTAGGTGATGCTTTAATACAAAAGATTGTTAGTGAACATTTATTTAAAAAACATCCAAATATGAATGAAGGAGATATGTCAAAATCTCGTTCAATGATTGTACAAACATCAACTGAATCTAGAGCGGGAGAAGATTTAGGACTTAGAGCTTGTATTAAAGTAGGTGATTCCGTCATACATTCTAATGGTATAAGTGAAAAAATTATGGAAGACGTTTTTGAGGCATTTGTTGCCGCCGTTTACTTAGACCAAGGAGAGAAAGAAGTTTACAAAATAATTAAGAGAACTGTTATCCATTATTTTGAAATTAATTCTCTTAATGACAGCCGTGATTGAAAATCTATATTACAAGAAATTGTTAAAAAACTTGGTAAAAATAAAATTAAATATAAACCAATAAATAATGATAATAATATATATACGGTTGAAGTAAAAGTAGATGGTGTATTATATGGCACTGGTTCTGGCTCAAAAATCAAACAAGCTGAGAACGAAGCTGCACATAATGCTTACAAAAAAATCACTGTATCTAATAAAACAATAAAATAAAATGATTTTCCTTAAAAAGTTTATAGCAAGCGGCTTCAAATCATTCGCCACACCAATAGAAATTAATTTTTCATCAAACATGGCGGGTATTATCGGGCCTAATGGTTCTGGAAAATCTAATATCGTAGATGCTATAAAATGAGTTTTAGGTGAGAAATCAAATAAAAACCTAAGAGGAAAGAATGCAACAGATGTTATCTTTCATGGTTCAAAAGATCATGCTGAAGCTAAATCGGCAGAGGTAACTTTAGTGTTTGACAACTCTAAGAAACAATTACATTATGAATCTGAAGAAGTGTCTATTACACGAAAAATTACACGTGGAGAATCATCTCAAGAATATTTCGTTAATAACCAACCAGCTAGACTTAAAGACATTCAAGATATCTTCCTTGATACCGGTCTTTCTAAAGGGTCTCTTGGTATTGTTTCTCAAGGAACGGTACAATGATTTGTAGAAACATCTCCAGAAGATAGAAGAACTATCTTTGAAGAAGCTGCGGGAATTGGTTTATATTCAAAGAAGAAAGCAGAAACAAACTCACAATTAGAAAAAACTGAAGAAAATTTACGCTCAATTACTGGAATTGTTGATGAACTAAATGCAGATGTTAAGAAGTTATCTAAACAAGTTGAGAAAGCTAAAATATACACAGAAATTAAGAACCAATTAACTAAGTTAGAACTTACTATTCTTGTAAAGGATGTTAAGTTCTACAAGGATAAACTTGCAGTTATAGATAAAGAACTTTCTCATTCAAAGAGTGAATTAGAAATATTTGAACCAGAAGTTAAACAAATATACAATTCTCTACAACTTGCAAAAGAAAATGTTTCATCATCTGATGGAGTTATAGAAAAAAACTCTATCGAACTTTCTAACGTTGTTGATGAAATCAACAATCTTGAACTTAAAAAACAATCAATTACAAGTTCATTAAAACTTGATATTAATAGTGAAAATATTGAAAAGAAAATCAGCGCTTATAAGCAATTAATTTCTTCATGTAATTTTGAAATCAACGATGCTAAATCACGTGCTGATAAAATAGAAGGAGAAATAGAAACATACGCTAGTGTCTTAACGCAGTTATCTCAGAAAAAAGATACTATTTCTAAAACTATTTCTGATCTTAATTTAAAGCTTTCTGAAATTAGATTTGAACTAAGAAGAATCCAAGAAACTTTTAGTTCTAATAATTCATTAGATGCTGGTCCTAGAACTATAGTTGAAAATCAACATTCCCTTGCTGGTGTTCTTGGTTTAGTTAAAGACTTTTTAGTTGTTGATGAGAAATATGATAAGGCAATAAGTATTGCTTTAGGCAAAGCAACACAATACGTTATTGTTAGAGAAGAAGATGACGCTACAGAGTGTATCCAATTCTTAAAGAACAATAAAGCTGGTAAAGCAACATTCTTACCAATAGACACAATTAAAGGAAGGGAAATTAGACATGAACATTTACAGTTAATCCAATCTTTACCTGGCTTCATTAATACTGCTGAAAAATTAGTAAATAGTAGCAAAAATGAAAGTGCTAATATTTTCTCTTTCCTTTTAGGAAATATAATTATTTGTGATAATCTAGCAAATGCTACACAAATCTCTAAATACATATCACACTCTTACAGAGTAATTACACTTGATGGCGATACAATCAACATTGGCGGATCAATGACGGGCGGATATAACAAGGCTAATTATTCTATGTCACCAGCTGCTCTTGAAAAGAAATTTAAAACTCTAGACGATGAAAGCAAATCAATTGAAAATTCATTAAATGAATCAAGAAAAGAACTCGAAAGCACTACTAATGAATTTAACGAATCAGCAGGTAAACAAAATGAAAGAAAATTATTATTGAATAAATATAGAGAACGTGAAATTTTCAATCAGAAACAATTATCAATATATGAGATAGATTATAACTCTTTCTCATCAAGCGCTGGTGTTGAAACAAAAACAGATTATGATGAATCTTCATTAAATGAAAAGATTTCTAAACTTAACTCTAAAAAAGATAAATTGAATTTAGAAATTAATGTTGCAAGACAAACAAAAGCAGTTAGCAATTCTAAAGTTAGTGATTTAGACGCTAAACTTACTGAATCAAGATTCCAAATCGATAAATATCGTGATAGTGTTTCTACAAACGAAAACAATAAGATTAAGTGTGAATCTGTATTAGAAAATGCTAAATCAAGAATAATTGATAATTATAGAATGACTTTAGAACATGCAGCTGAAGTATATGTTGATGAACTACCTATGTCTGAAAATCAAGCTCGTGAAACAATTGCTAAGTTGAGATATGAACTAGATAAAATAGGAAACATAAACATGGAAGCTGCTTCCGAGTTAGAAGAAAAGAGCGCAAGATTTAATGAATTAACTCAACAAAAGGATCAATTAGAGAAAGCTAGAAACGAAATAGCTAGCATCATAAAAGAACTTGATGAAAAAGCTAAGAAAGATTTTTCTAATGCAATCACTAAAACAAATGAAGAATTACCTAAGATATTCAAATATCTTTTTGGTGGTGGGGAATGTAAAGTTGAATACACAGACCCAGACAATATTATCACAAGCGGAATTGACGTTATTGCTACTCCACCAGGAAAAACATCTGTGTATTTGAACTTACTTTCAGGTGGTGAGAAAACATTAGTCGCATTATCAATTTTGTTTGCTATTCTCGCTAACAAAACATTCCCATTAATAATTCTTGATGAAGCTGAAGCTGCGCTTGACCCTGCTAATGTAGAAAGATTTGGTTCAATAGTACAAAAATATTCAAACAACACGCAATTTTTGGTTATCACACACAGACCAGGAACTATGGAAAGATGTGATACTCTATATGGAACAACAATGCAAACTAAAGGTGTAACCGATGTTTATCCTGTTTCATTAGTGAAAGCTAAAAAAATAGTAGAACAAAGTGAAACATCTAAATCTGCCGCATAGTTATGAGTGTCTTTTCAAAATTTAAATCATTATTTAAAAGTAAAAATAATGTCGCTTCAAAAATCAAGGATACAAATGAGAAAAAACAATTTGTAGTTCAAGAAAAATTTGATGCTGGTTTAAAAAAATCTTCATCTATCCTTTCACAACAAGTAGAATCAATTGTAAAAAAACATAAACGTGTAGACGATGACTTAATTGAAGCAATCGAAGAAATGTTAATAACTTTTGATGTAGGTTCAAGTTCAACAAAAAAGATATTAGATTCAATTGTCGATGAAATAAAACTTCAAAATATTGTTGACACAGAATTAGTGAAGGAAATCATTATTGATAAACTATTTGTTTATTACATACAGGATACAAATGTAAACACTTCATTAAATGTTAAGAAGAATCAAATGAATGTTATATTAGTGTGTGGTGTTAATGGCGTGGGCAAAACAACATCTATTGCTAAACTTGGAAACATGTATAAGCAACTTGGATACTCAGTTTGTTTTGTAGCTGGTGATACTTTCAGAGCAGGCGCAATTGAACAACTAAAACAATGAGCAGATAAAATAGGCGTACCTATTTTTACACCGCAAAAGGAAAGTCAAGATCCTGCATCCGTTATATATGCTGGTGTAGAATATGCCAAGAAAAATGGCACAGAAATCGTTTTATGTGATACTTCTGGACGTTTACAAAATAAAACAAATTTGATGAATGAACTTAAGAAAATTAATAACATTATTAAGAAGTTTGATGAAACGCAACCATGTGAAAAATTATTGGTGTTAGACGCTACAACAGGTCAAAACGGAATTAAACAAGCTAATGCCTTTAATGAGGTGACAGATCTTACTGGAATAATCTTAACTAAAATGGATTCTACTTCAAAAGGTGGAATTGTCCTTGCTATCAAAGACGTATTCAACCTACCGGTTAAATTTATAGGTTTGGGCGAAGCATTAGGAGACATTCAAGAATTTGATCTTGAAATGTTTATACACGGTCTAGTCGAAGACTTGAACGTATAAGCAACGGAGAAATATTAATCTTTGCCTCTATGGAGCAGGAGGTAAATTAAAAATATCGATTGAATCCGTAAATGTATAAGAAACATATTTATATTTAACATTAATATTACACTTAACTTTTAATGAAGCACCTGTGCCATCAATAAAGTCGGGTCTAGGGAAATTTGAATTATGTATACCAGTTATATTGATGGTATTTCTATTTTGGTTATAGCTATACAAAGTATATTTATTTAGATTGTCTGAACCAGTTGACCCATTCGTTTGATAAAGCACATCGTGTTGAACTCCGCTGTTATCAGTAGCTATGAAACTTAAATTATTAATTGTTCATTCAACAACATCATCAACAATTGTATCAATGTCTTTATGTCTAATAGTTATATTAAATGATGTTGATGTTAGTGTTTGATCGGTTTGGTCATATAAATTTTGTGTTTTAGTAGCAACTAACTCATAACCTTCACCGATTGTTTTAATGTTAATGATTTTTCTAGCCATTTCTAATGATTTGTTATCAAGACAAATAATCTCAACTCCATTTTGGTGGTTATCTAGAGGAGCATCAAATAATGATTTTATAATAAGTTGAGCATTCTTACCTGACTTTACAACTGAAATAGCCGCTTTTGCTTCAGAGCTTATTGGTGAATTTATATAAAAGTCATAATCGCCGCTTCCGCCGCTTCCATATAGATCTATGTGTGTTTCAGTTTCACTTTGAAAGAAATTAGCGGCATTTGTTTCACCGAAATAATCTCCTATAGTCAATTCTAAATTCGAACTAGTACAACTAGAGGCAACCAAACAAACACCTGCGGTTGCAGCTAATGGTATTGAAAATAGAATTTTCTTTGCTTTCATGTTATTTGCTTAAATTATCTATTAATTTTTCAAATAATTTTTCTTGTTGTATTATGATATAGATTTGATCTGTATTACCATTAAGTTTATTTTTAAGTTCTTCAACACTCATTCCATATACTTTAGAAAGTTTTTCAATTTGAGCTTCTATCTCTTCGTTTGAAACTTCGATTTTATAGTCATCTATTAGTTGACTAATAGCAAGAGCTAAAGTAACATTTGTCTCCGAACCAGCAAGAACTGCAGATTCATACGCTTCTTTTGTTTGGTAACCTAGGAATTTCTTGATGTATTCATCTTTAGAAATCTTTCTTTGACTTGCCTTATTCTCTGTATCTTTATCTAATTTCTTTTTTTCTTCTTGAATTAAAACATTAGGTAGGTGAGATATTTTTGTAAGTTTTACAATTTGTTCAGATATTTCTCTAACTGCATTTTGTTTGTAGTTATATTCATTTCTTTCGTTTAATTGTTTTTCAATATGTCCACGAAGTTGTTCTTCAGTTTTAACTTCAGGAACACCGAATTTAGATATAAATTCTTCATCCATGATAGGCATTTTTTTAGTTTTAACATCATGAATATCAAGTTCAAACTTAACTGGTTTACCTGCTAGTGACTTTTCGTGGTATGTATCAGGGAAAGAAACTTCAATTGATTTTTTATCTCCGCTTTTAAAACCAATCATTTGTTCTTCAAAACCTGGTATGAAATTACCACTGCCTATTTCTAATTCATAATCCTTGGCTTCGCCACCAGGGAATGCTACATCTCCATCGTATCCTTTAAAGTCAAAAGTAACTACATCACCTTTTTCGATTGTAGCATCTTCCTTAGGTACTAACATTACATAACGCTTAATTAATTTATCAAACTCGGCATCAACTATTTCCTTAGTTATCTTTTCTTTAGCAGCAAGAATTTTAATTTGTTTTAGATCACCAATTTTTATTTCAGGGTTGCTCTCATATGTAAAATCAATGACTAATTCTTTTTCATTGATTTTAGGAATATCAACCTTAGGCGAATCTTCGATGATTTCAAGTTCTTCAAACTCTTTGCTACCGTTTAATTGTTTAAGAGTTTCAGTAACCGCTTTATTGATTGAACGTGAATAGATTTCGCTTTGCGGAATCATTGATTTTATTTTGCTAAGCGGTGCTTTACCTTTTCTGAAACCAGGAACAGTAACATTAGCTGATAAAGAATTAAAAGTTTGTTGTTGTATTTTCTCTCATAATTGTTGATCAGCTTGTACTGAAATAGTTAGAGTGCCATTTGAATCTTTTTTACTTAATATTTTCATATTAATATTATAAAACCTAGATAAAGATATTTATATATTTGTTTTAACATCAATTGAAAAGACCTTGCCTTTGAGGTAATTTAAAATACCGGCATCTGTTTTTCAATTGAATTTAACTTTATAAGAAGTTAGGTTTTGATATTTTTCATTGTCATGGAAATTTATAGAAGTATATTTTTTCTCTCCAAATAATGGGTGACCAATATAATTCATATGTGCTCTAATTTGGTGAGTTTTACCAGTTCTTAAATATATTTCTATAAAACTATTGATTTTATCATGAGAAATTGTTTTGTACTCAGTGATTATTTCAACTGAATCGTTACTAATAGGTTTTTTTGTAACTTTAACAATATTGTTGTTTGAATCCTTTGTCAAAAAATCTTTAAGTACTCCTTGTTTAGGATCGATGATTCCGTGAATCTTAGCAATATAGTACTTTTCAACTTCTTTGCTTTTAATTTTTTCACTTAGGATTCTAGCGGCAGAAGTGTTCTTGGCAGCAATAATTATACCTTTGGTATTACGATCTAATCGGTTAACTATTGCTGGTTGATAACTTAGTTCTTTACCTGGTCATCATGTCTTTTTATCAATCAGATACTTAATCAGCCTGTTATTGACTGTATCTTCGTCGTTTTTGTCATCATCTTGGCTGATTACACCTACAGGTTTATTGATTAAAACTATGTTATCGTCTTCATAAACAACATCTAATGATCCAACACCATTGGTGTTAAAGCTTATCCCATTATCTTGAACTAGATCTGTATCATTGATATATAGTTCAAGGATATCATTCTTACGTAAAATATATGAATCAGATGCTTTCTTACCATTAATTTTTATTCTTTTATCCCTAAGTCATTTGTATATATTTCCAACTTTCATATTTGGATATGACTTTTGCATAAACCGAGTTATTTTCTGACCATCGGTATTTTCGTCAATAATTATCTTCTTCACTGTTTTTATTATAATCTGCGTATGAGCATAGACAATAAAACATTGCTTAGTCTAATGCTATACACAATCTTTAATAAATAAGCAAACATATAATAAAAACATGGGTATCCAAAATAAAATAATTTTTAATTCAGAAATTATTACAAATATTATTACAAATATCATCCGTATGGTTCCAGGTATAAGTAAGAAAAAAGACTCTTTCTCTATAAAAGTTAGCGAAGATAGTAAGACCATAGACGTAACCTTCAAACCATTAGAAAGCATCATTAGTGTGTATAATATTTGTGTTAAACTACAACAAAACATTTATATTCAACTTACTAAACAGTTCGATTTGCAAAGCAAATCGTTTAATATAAATATAACAGCTAACTAATATGAGTAATGATTTATTAACAATTGATGCCACCAAATTAAAGCACATGTTTTTGGTAGGAAGCCAGGAAGTTGCTGAGAAACAGGACTACATAAATGAATTGAATGTATTCCCAGTTCCAGATGGAGATACAGGAACTAATATGACAATATCTTGTCAAGGTGCAAGTGATATTATCAAAAATACTAAATATACTGAGTTATTTACACTAGGAAAACAATTTAGTCGTGGTTTATTAATGAATGCTCGTGGTAATTCAGGTGTTATTCTATCACAAATATTTAAAGGTTTCTCTTCTAATTTTGCAGAAAATCAAAAAGAATTAGATGTTCCTAGCATGATTGTCTCTTTTGAAAAAGCAAAAGAAGTTGCTTATGCTGCAGTTGCAACACCTGTAGAAGGAACAATCTTAACAGTAATAAGAATGACTTCTGATTATTTAACAGAAAATGCTGCTTCTTTTAAAACAATAGATGCTGTTCTTGAAGCAACTGTTAAAAAATCAGAAGAAGTATTAGCGCAAACTCCTGAAATGCTTAAGGATCTAAAAGAAGCTGGTGTTGTTGATTCTGGGGGATATGGCTTAGTTCAATTCTTTAAGGGAATGTTAAAAGCTATTAGCTTAGACGAGGGCAAAGAGTATAAAGAAGAAGAAAACAAAGAAATAGATAAGAAGAAATCAATTGTTTCTACTTTTGCTGATAATAACGAAGGTTTCGGTTATTGTAATGAATTTATCATGACACTTAAATCTAAAGTTACTTTAGCACAAAAAGATAAAGAAACTTTTGATTTAACTGATTTCAAAAAACAAATGGGTCGTTTAGGTGACTCTATGGTTGTAGTTGTTGATGATAATTTAGTTAAAGTTCATATTCACTCTGCTGAACCATATAGAATTTTAGAGTTCGCATCAAAGTATGGTGAATTTAACAAAGTTAAGGTAGAGAATATGACTAACCAATTCCTTGAAAGAAATCCAGGAACTACTTTAGAAGAATTGGTTAATAGAACAAAAACAACTAAGCATTTATCAACTAAGCCACAAATAATAGCAACAGTTCCTTCTGAAACTCTTTCAGAAATTTTCAAGAAAACATTGAAAGCGAAAGTTACAATTAATTCAGAAATTTCTGGAAACCCTTCAATTCAAGAATTTATTGATGCAATTAATGCTGCAAAAACTTCAAGAATAATTATTGTCCTTGATGATACAAATGTAGTTTTAGCAGCAAAAGAAGCAAAAGCGCTTGTTGCGAGTAAGAAAATAGAATGTGAAATTATTTCAACTCGTGACGTTGTTGCCAGTTACCTTGTGTGTCAAGCGTACAACCCAGAAGAAGATTTCGAAGAAAACAGCAACGAAATGCAAAAGGTTATGAAGAAAATATCTTATGGTAAAATTTCTAAATCAGTGAAGGATATTAAGTTCTCACATATCTCTGTTAAGAAAGATGACTATATCGGCATAGTAGAAAAGAAAATTATTGTAGGTAATACCGATTTTGAAAAAGCAGCTAAAGCGACAATTGACAATATCGCTTCTGCGATAAAGAAGAAAAAACATGCAACAATTATTGCTGGAAGAGATTTATTACAAAATAATCTTAATTACATCAAAAAATACCTTGCTGAGTCTCTTGGTTTAAGTATTGAAGTAATTGACGGAAAACAAGACGTATACTTTGTAAGTATTGCTATTTATTAATAGGAATAATTCTCGAAATTCAAACGATGTTAGTAATTGTAAATAATACAATAATTAAGGCTCAATGTCATCAAATATATTAATATCAACCTTGACAGCATCACCATGAACGACATAAGAATAATCCATTGGACTTTCACCTTGTTCCATTGCAAATATAATGTCTGCCGTTTCTAGTGAAAGAGCTAAACCATATAAATGGTGTACACCAAACATAGCAGCGGTTGGATTCGAAGGATCAAGTGCCATACCAGGCATGACAAGGAGGGATCCATCGGTATCTACGTCACTGATTTCTGATGTGCAAAATCCACACGCATATATTCCTCGAGCTTCCATAAGCGTATAAAGCAATAGAAACACCATAGATGTTGAATTCCCAGGCATTGGAATATCCGTAAGAAGGATAGTGTCTCATTGTGGTTTCATGTTTAGGATTGGAGTCACCTGTAGTTTAGTTGTGATCTCTTCTATTCCAAAGTCGTAATTCTCTAAAACTAGTGTAGTCGCATTATTATTGTTGCCACCATTTCCACTACCACAAGACGTAATTATTGGCGCAACTATTGCTGCTATACCAACACATACTACTCCAGCGAATAAAGCTATATTTCTTTTTTTGTTTATCATTTTTTTCATTTTTTATTTCCTCTTATTAGTTTTATATGGATATTATATATATATATGTGAGAAAAATAAATATTTTTCTTATTTATGAGTTCTAAATGCTTATTTTTTATCAACAAATCATCTATTAAAGAGGAACTGTTAGAGAGAAAGAAATATTTGCAAATATCTATTATTTCACGCAAATAATTAGTTATCTGTTTCGTCGTAAATCTGTCCAGTTAATTGTTCGATTAACATTTCAGCTGTAATAATACCAATCATTCTTTTTGTCTTTTTTGTTGGTGTAACAATAAGCATGTGTCTTTGCTTTCTTCTTATCATAGCCAATGCGTCTTGAAGAGTGGCTTGGTTTCATATGTACTCCGCAGGGAAGATGTAATTATGTCAATTAATCTTCGGGTTTTTAATGTAAATAACAGCCACTTCTTTTCCCATAACATAACCAACAATTTTATCGTTTTTCATTACTGGAAGACGTGAATAATGATCACGAGAAAGTTGATCAATTAAATGTTCGATTGTGCAATTTCAATCTATATATGCAACTTGCTTTCTTGGTATCATGAATTTTACAATCTTTGTGTTGCTAAACATTAATGCCTTCTTAGCGAGCTTCATTTCTTCTGGTTCTACTGTTCCTTCATGATTAGCAATATCAAGTAATTGTTTTATTTCTTGCTTTGTTGTGGTAATTATTTGTCCTTTTTTTCTATTGAAAACTTTATCAAATGTTCATGATAATGGATATGTAATGACATATAACCCATATAATCCTCATCCAAATAATTTTAACCAACGAATATTGTGGGTTTTAGCCAATACTTTTGGTATATATTCACAACTAATCATTAAGAAGAATGTTAAAAACATTGTTGCAAGAAGAATATATGCGCTATTAAAGTTAAACAGATCATCAAACAAAAGTCCAGATAATACAGAGGAAACAATTGTTGTAATATTGTTTCCTATAATACAACTTCCTAATGTTAAGTTAAAATTCTTAAGCATCATATAAACGCGTTTATATAACATACCTTTCTTTTTAGTAGCGAAAGCAGATTCTCACTTATATATAGGAGTTGCTGTTATTGCTGTCTCTAAACTAGCACAAAAGAAAGAAAGCACGAACAAAATAAGTATCGTAATTGTTACCGCAATATCCTTATTTTGCCAATGCATATTTGTTACATTTATTATATAAATAAGCGTCTAATTTTTAAAAGAAATTTTGATTTTTGTTTAAAAATATATTCATTTTTCTCTGTGTAATATTGATATTTTTACTCATGCGATATATAAAATACATATATGAAGAAATGAAAATATCTTTTAGCATCTCCTGTACTTATTTCACTTGCTGCTGTTACATTCATATCTACAACATCGTGTAATAATGGCATATCGTTAAGTGTTAGTACCAATACACTTAACCAGCACTACTCAACATGTTTGGTGACTCTTCACGGAGCCAATAAAAATATCGAGTGAAGCATAACTGATAATCTAGGACCATTATCAAGACCGCTTCACTGGATTTCATATTCAGATCATAATGTTGCTTCATTAGTTTTAATACCAGGATTTGAAGTAATCGGAAAAACATATGTAATAACTGCTACCGTTGGCAGTAATGAAACCCAAATTGAAATCAATACTGATAATTATGCTACTGATGCAAAAAATGTAGATGGAAGCGACTGAGTCGGCGCAGAAAGTGGAAGTTTAGTTGGTGTATGTGATACGGTGAAACATACTTATACTATCACGGATGGTTCAACATATCATTCAACTAATCTTCAAATGCCCGATTTAGTTAAAGATGGCGATGGTGTTTGTTATACTGTACAAATTGGCGATGATGCTTTCAAAAACAATGTAAACATTAAAGGATCATTTAATGTTTCACCATACACAACACAAATAGGTTCATCTGCGTTTGAGGGTTGCACCGCCTTAACATCTATTGCTTTGGGAGATTCTATGCAGCGCCTTGGTGCCTCAGCATTTAAAGGGTGTATAGGTCTTACAGGTATAGTTTACATTCCAACAAATGTTAAGGATATTACTGATTCATTATTTGAAGGGTGTACACATATAACTGAGGTTGTATTATCGAATCACACATCATTGATTGGTGATGATGCATTTGCAGGATGTACAAACCTTACTGTTGGTAAAATTCCATGAACTGTCCAAAGTATTGGAGCTAGAGCATTTAAGAATACAAAAATTTTAAGTGTTAGTAATGAATTCTTCGAAGATGCTGATTCATCATCATCAAAGCTTTCAATAATTGGTGCAGAAGCTTTTAGTGGTGCTTTTGTTTCGCCATCTTCTTCAATCACTGATTTAATTTTACCAGTTAATCTTCATACTATTGACGATTCTGCTTTCTATGGATGCACAGGATTATTTGGAAACTTAATCATTCCTGACCACATTTCAACAATTGGAGCCAGTACATTTGAAGGTTGTAGCAATTTAAATGGAGACTTACAAATTGCATCTGGCACACATGCACTAATGCCCGTTTTAGGAGAGAAGTCATTTAAAGGCACTGATTTCGATGCAATTTATTTCTTTCCTATATATAGTTTAGAGAATGCTGGCAGGATTAATGATAATGCATTTTTATTGAGTTCAACTACAACAGGACACTCGATTCACGTTGGTTTAACAACTGCCTGAACAATCCCAAATTTCAAGGGACTTTCAGATACATATTGAAGTGTATCGCGAGATTTGTAAAATTTTTTAATTTTAATATATAATATGTATTGATAGCGTAAGGAACGACTTAAATAGCCGTTCCTTATTTAATAATAAAAGGAGAAAACATGGCTAATTCAAACAAACAATTCGTACACAACATAATCGCACTAGCGGATGAAAGGAAGATACCGAGAGATACGGTGGTAGATTCCATTAAAGATGCAATCATTAAAGCATACGTAAAAGAATACCCAGAATCAAACGTAGAAGTTGAAATCGATTTAAATAACGAAAGTTTAATTATTAAAACTTTATTTAACGTTGTTGAAGATTATGATGATTTAAATGACTACAGCGAAATTTCTGTTGAAGATGCTAAAAAAGAATACAGCAAAGATTCAAAGGTTGGAGATGTAGTTAAAAAAGAAGTTGATATCTCAGAACTTGAAACTAGCATTATTAATGGAATTAAACAATTATTTAAACACAACATTACATCTGAAAGTAATAAACAAATTTTTTCTGATTGAACACCAAGAGTTGGTGAAGTTATAAACGCTGAAGTTGAAAGAAATGATTCTGACCACGGAGGTTCTGTAGTTGTTAATTTAGGAAACGAAATATTTGGATCTATGCCTAAGAATGAACAAATCCCCGATGAAAAACTTTTACCTGGTAAAAAATATAATTTCTTAATTAAGAGTGTTAAATCACAAGCTTCAAAAGATTTCCCTATAACTCTTTCAAGAGCTGACAGTGGTTATGTTAAATATTTATTAACAGAAGGAATTCCTGAAATTAAAGAAGGAATAATTGAAATTAAAGCCATAGCTCGTAGTGCTGGTTTCAGAACAAAAGTAGCTGTAATTTCTCACCAAGCATCAGTTCCTGCTGTAGGAGTTGTTATTGGAAGTGGTGGAAGCAGAATTAAATCAATTAGCGAACAAATAAACAATGAAAGAATTGAAGTAATTGAATGAGAAGATAATTACAAACGTTTTGTTGTTAATGCTTGTTTACCGGCTGAAATCGTTGGTATTTCTATAGAAGAACCAGAAACAGAAGAAGACAAGAGAGAAGTAACAATTATAGCTAAACCTGAAAAATTTGCTTTATTGATCGGTAAAAAAGGAGCTAACGTTAAAATTCTTTCTCAATTATTAAATGCTGATGTTAGAATATTAAACGAACAAGAAGCTGAAGAAGACCAATTAAAATATGAGAAAGTTGAAGCTCATGTTCCTTACCAACCTCGTCAACGTAGAGAAGGTGGCGACAGACCAAGAGGAACATTCCATGGCAACAACAATCACGCATTCCCTCGTTATGATAACGCTTCAATGAATGGTGCTAAAAAATCTAAAGAAGATTTATTATCTTCATTAAGTTCTTTTGGAAACCAAAACGACATATTCGCTGGTTTAGCTAAAGAGAAATACAATTACAATAACGTTCAAAGAGAAAACAAAAACGAAACAGAGGATAACTATTCTGACGACGAAGAATAATTATCTTCTCGACTGTAGGAGGTACAATGAGAAAACAATTTAACAGACGTGACAATAGAACCGCAGTTGACTTTAAATCTCAACTTAAAAAAGTAAATGTTGGTGTCCAAAACAATGTTTTTATTTTTACATCCCCTTTATCAGTAGAATCATTTGCTGATAAAATTGGAAAATCTGCATCTGAGATTCTTAAATATTTTTTCATGAAGGGAAGAATGTTAAATGTTAACACTATTCTTTCAGAAGAAGAAATTGGTGAATTATGTTTAGAGTTTAATTATGACTTTGAAAAGAAGGAAGAAATTACCGAATCAAATTTACTTGCTAACCTTGAGACAAATGACGATGAAAAAGATTTAAAACCAAGACCAGCTGTTGTTACTATTATGGGGCACGTTGATCATGGAAAAACAACATTGTTGGACCATATCAGAAATTCACATATCGTAAAAGGGGAATCAGGCGGAATTACTCAACATATTGGTGCATACCAAATTGAATACAATTCAAATAAAATAACTTTTATTGATACACCAGGACATGCTGCATTTACAGAGATGAGAGCAAGAGGAGCTTCTATTACCGACATAATTATTCTTGTTGTTGCTGCGGATGATGGATTTATGCCACAAACAGACGAAGCATTAGATCACGCAAAAGCATCAGGAATGCCGATTATTGTTTTCATCAATAAAATTGATAAGCCAAATGCTAATGTTGAAAGAGTAATGACTCAACTTTCTGAAAAAGGACTAACACCAGAAGAATGAGGTGGAGAAACAATTGTAGTTAAAGGAAGTGCGATGAGTGGCGTCGGTGTTGATAAACTATTAGACAATATTTTAGTACTTGCTGAAATAGCTGAATTAAAAGCCAATCCAAACAGATTAGCAACAGGCGTTGTTGTTGAAGCAAACTTAGATAAAGGACAAGGACCAGTTGCTACAGTTTTAGTTAAGAACGGTACACTTAAGAAGGGTGACTTTATTATCGTGGGTTCTGCGTATGGACATATTAGAAATATGTTAAACGAAAACAAAGTGGAATTAACTGAAGTTTTACCTGGACAACCTGCAAAGATCACTGGATTAAATGAAACACCAGCTGCGGGTGACCACTTCATTGTTTCAAATGATGAAAAAGAAGTTAAGGAATTGGCAAAGACAATCAAAATGCAAGCAAGTGCTCTACAAACTAGACTAACATCTGAAGCTTTAACTGTTGAAGAAAATGGAATTAAGAAACTTAACATAATTCTTAAAACAGATGTTCACGGTTCATTAGAAGCAATTAAGGGATTGTTATCAAAAATTGAAGTACCTGGAGCTAAAATGCACATCGTTAGAGCAGCAATAGGAACTATTAATGAATCTGACATACAATTGGCAAAAGTTAGTCACTCAATTATCATTGGTTTCAACATTAAACCAAATCATGAAGTTGCTGGAATAGCTAATAACAATAAAATTAAAATTTTATTTTTCGATATTATTTATAAACTTTCAGAAGAAATCACTTCTTTACTTCAAGGTACACTTGACAAGGTTATGGTTGAAGAAGAAACTGCAACTGCTGTTGTTCAACAATTATGAAAACATTCATCAATAGGTACAATTGCTGGTTGTTTGGTAGAAAAAGGAGAATTAAACCGTAAAGATAAGGCAAAAGTTATAAGAAAGGGAGAAGTAGTTTGTGATTCTTCAATCACATCATTACGTCATGTTAAAGAAAACGTCAACAAGATTGTAGCTGGAAATGAATGTGGAATAACTATTGCTGATTTTGTTGATTTTGAAGTAGGAGATATCATCCAATCATACAAGATGGTTGAGAAAAAATAACATGAATAAGACTAACAATGCGATTGCTGACAGAAAAAATGAAAGAATTAAATCAGAAATTTTAAATATCTTAAACAATACACTTAAATATAATTTAAATAATAAAGATTTGAAGTTCGTTTCATTCACATATGTTAAGCTTACAGACGATAGAAGTACTGTTTTTGTCTTAGTAGATACCTATGATAGAAGCAAAATTGACTCAATGGTTAGTAAGCTAAATGAAGCTAAGGGTTTCTTCAGAAAAGCCCTCGCAGAGCACATGAATATGAAAAAAGTACCCACTATTATCTTCGAAAAAGATAAAGTTATTGATAGTACACGAAAAATTGACGAAATTTTGATTAAAATAAATAAAGGGGGATCATTATAAATGAGCGACGAAAAAGATTTAGAAAAAAATAAAGTAGACGGTAAAAAGAATTCGAATGATTTCACACCGCCTCCTACAGTGCTTTCTAATGACAACCTAGACATCAATTCAAATGTTGGTTCATTCGCTCAATATAATGATTCTGAAGATATCGAAGAAAAAGAACAAACTCCTCATAACGCCACAAAAGTAGTTAAGAAAGATCACACTCTTCCAATCGCTGATGAAAGAGTTGATTTTGAAAAGTTTAGCAAAAAGAAAAGAACTGCTAAAAATACAAAGTTCACAGTTAAAGTAGATAATTGATTAGAAAATGGAAAAACACTTATGATTATTTGAGGAATCATAATTTTCGTAATTGTTATGTTGTTCTCTGTTCAACTACCTATGATGCTTGAAAGCAAACATATAGTTGACCACGCAACTGGTGGAGCAGACAAACTTTCATGAGTTAGCAAAACAGCTTCTGCTGGATGGGTTACTGGAATAATTTCTTTATGTACTCCTGCATTGCCTTTCTTATTCTTAGTTGCTTCTTGAGTCGTAGGAATAAATGGTACTATGAAATCTCGTAACTTTCACACATTCCTATGAGTATTGCTTGCAATTGGAGTTTTATTAATGATTTCAACAATTATTTGCGACTCTTTAGTTATTGCAAACCATAATGCTTGAAAAGCAACGTAATTAAACAATGTCTGTTATATCGCTTTTCCGAAGAAAAGAAGAAAAGAAAATTGTATTTAGAGGACGTATACATGACCACACAAAAGAAGCATACTGATTAGGCATTGCTGGTTTGGCGTTAATGACGTGCATAATTGGTTATGGTCTATGAAACACCTTCAATCTTTGTTTTGTTAAGAAAGAATGAATATTAGTTGGTGGAGAAACTTTTATATTTCACTTCTTAGGTTATTTTACAAATATCACAAACATCATGGTTTGATTTTATTTCATCTGTTTTGTCTTCTTTTATAAATCAAGAAAGTTGTTTGATACGAATGAGTTCTTAATACTAGTGGGTAGTTATATTACAGTTGTGTTTTTGATATACTGACTTTTGCTAGTTCCTGGAGGGTTAGCAACACACTCTTTATCTAATACAGCAGCCTCTTGGGTTTATTCAGCATTCTTCCATGGAGTATCTCCTGTGTATTTTTTTATATTTTCTCATTATGCTATGAGATACCCACACAGAAATATTAAACGTTCAACAACGATTGGCAATTCACTTATGGCTGGTAACTTCTTTCCTGCGCTATATATGCTATATGCTTTTCTGCTTAATAACGTTTCAATTCCTAGATCGTGATGAAACCTAAAACACATAGATATAAACCTTGATGGGTTTGGAGCTATGAATTCTCCAGAACAGATAGAAAATTTCCTAACTAACCATAACTTCCTTTCAGTATACGGTATATCTACAGCTATGAACCCCCGTTATATACAATTTGAGGATTTTAGTAATGGACGATACTTATATAACAGCTCATGTGCTACTGGTGATATTTGATATTTACTAACATTATTGGCAGCTTTTAGTTTATTCTCAATTGTAATTGCTTTCTTCAATTGACGAAACAACTACCAAAACACACCTTGGCATTTAGAAAAGAAGTATATCAAGAAGGATGGAACCATTCGTTGAAAACGTGTTAAAGGAAGAAAAAAAGGTGCAAAAACAACAAATCCTTAATTCTTGAAATCAGTGAAGTAGAATAAGGCAATCGCTACAGATACAGAAACGTTTAATGAATCTATATTTTTTGTGTGCTTGATAATCAACGGTTCTCCGATCTTTAAAAAAGAATCATCGAGACCTGTAGATTCATTTCCAAAAATCAGCGATCACTTTTTGTTATTGTCAACTACAACGTTTTTTAAATTGGTTGTTGCCTTTAACATGAAGGGGTAGATGTTTCTATTCTCACTAACTTTTTTAGAATAATCACTGTATTCATTAAAATGCTCAATATTAAGCGAAAATATTGAACCCATTGATGCTCGTATGGTCTTGGGGTCAAATTCATCAACAGATGAGCCAATTAAAGCTATATCATATATACCGAACCCTAGTGCTGCTCTCATTATTGTTCCAAGGTTGCCGGTATTAGCTGGATTTACCAAAACAATATGATTTCCATTAACGTCAATTTTACCATTCCATTTTTTAAATTCAGCAATAACATAGCAGTTCTCCTTATCGGATAACTTATTAAATATCTTATTTGATAAGCATATGCCAATATTATTTTCTTTGCATAGCCTTTCTATTTCAGCAAAGCTTTCGTCTTTCTTTGTTTTGTCAGAAATGTAAACACATGTACATTGCTTTGGACTAAATTTTAATAATTCAAAAACAAGTGTCTTTCCAAGAGCGTATGTTGTATCATCGGTTTTTTTATAAATGCTAGGCATAATTTTATAAAATTATGCAACAGTTAAATTAACGTCTTTCTTTTGTTCTTCTGAAGCTTTAATTAATGGAAGAGTATATAAATGAAGTTTTGCAGATATAACGCTTGATGGTCATACAAATAAAGTTTGATTAAACTCATTAACTTCAGCGTTATATACTCTTCTATTAGCAGCTATTTCTCTTTCACAATAATCAGCCGTTTGCATTAAACTTTGAATAGTTTCGGTTGATTGTAATTTTGGATAGTTTTCCATAGTAGCAATTAATCTTCCGAATGCTCCTGAAACCTTTGCATCTAAATCAGATATTTCATTAGAGTTCTTAGTACCATTTATTCCACGAAGTCTTGTTACATCAGTTAAAAGTGATTTTTCAAACTTAACAGATGATTTAGTAGCATCGACTAATTTTACAAGTGTATCTTTACGTTTGATCAATTGAACATCAATATTAGAAGCAGCAGTATTAATAGATATTTGTTTTCTGTTAAACCAGTTTTTCTTAGTTATTTTATAAATAAAGAATAAACCTAATGTCACAAGACAAAGAACATAAAACATAAACTTGGCTGTTGGAGAAGCCATTGATTGTTGCTCCTTATTTTGAACTGTCGGTGCAAAACCTTCGTTGTCTTTAACTCTTGTATCTAATATCATTCCCATATATGTATTATATAAATAATCAATATACATTAAAATATACTATAAGTATGAATGAATCATTAAACGTTGTTGAGTATTTTGAAAATACACTTATTGCTAAAAACAAGCAAATTGTTGAGGAAACTCTTGATTCACTAATCAAAAGCGCTGGAGTTAATGAAGAAAAGAACAAAGAAACAGTTGCTGAAATAGATAGACTAGATGATGTTATTAGCAAAATCAACAGTGCTAGTTCTCAAAAGAAAACATTTCTTGTTCTTTGCTTCATTTTGTTGCCTTTAATATTTATATGATTACCCCTATATTTTCATGCTAAAAATAAACATAACGCATTATTAAGTGCGGAAGGTGCTCAAGATGTATCTGAGGTTATTGCTAAAAGAGATAAAGAGGTTAAAACGGCATATGAACAAGTAAATCCTTTATTAAATTTGATTCAAACTAAACTAATAATGGACATTATTGAAAAAACAACAGGTTTTATAAAATTTGATGATTTTTTGTCAGAAGTAAATAAAAAAGAGTTTGCTCCGAAAATTTCATTTAATGATAATGAATCTGTGCAATCATGTCTTTCACTTTCTTTATTTAAAAACGCGGCAGTTATAATCAAGAAACTTGAAATGTCAACATATATGCATACATGATATGGTACTGCGAGTTATAGAGATTCAAAAGGAAACACTTCAACTAGAATGATTTCCACTAGTTTACCAGCTCCTAAATTCAGTTATGAGACAACTGTTGCGATAAAAAATGACATAGCTGAATCACTTAACTTTAATAACTATGATAAAGCTAAGAAATTATTGCCTCTTGAGGTTCGTGAGTTTAACAAAAGATTCCCATGTTGAAGAAATGATGAAGCTCAGTTTAGAATGTTATTCACTGTTCTTGCACAAGAGGAAATGTTAAAAGTTTTAGATGTAAATAATGATTTCATCATGGAAAAAGATGGCAAAATCACAACAGTTACTGACACATCATCTGCATTAGATAACAATAAACCTGACAGGCATAGAGTTAAAGAATATCTTAGAAAAGGAAATGATGAATTTATGAGTTGAAATAATTCAGATAATTCTCCGAAAATTTCTTTATCTGCAACTAATGTTTACCATTATGATTTAGCGACAATAAAAGAAAACTTCATTCAACTAAATGAATCAGCATTTAAAGATATTTATTACATGATATCGCCTATCATAGTATTTCCTGCATATCAGCACTTTGGTAAAAATAAACCTCTTACTGAAAAAGACTGACCATCTGAATATTACATTGAAGGAATCATTAATGATGGAACAAACATTGAATATATAAAACCCAATATTAACACCCAGCACATCATTAAAGTATCTTTTGTAAAGGATGAAGGCAAATGTGCTAAATATAACATTGAGTGTAAAGGATATCATGCATACCGTGACGTCATCTATCAACAAGGTGGTAGCATCAATGTTATTCGTTTCTCATTGCGTTCAAACAACCACGTACTATACGTAATTAAAATGACAAAGAAATGCAATGAAATACTTGTTGATCAAGAAATTAATCAAAAAGTATATAAGAGTATTTTATCAAAAGTTCCTAGTTTTATTGAAGCTAAAATTAATAACAATTTTGCTTATGTTGTTTCGTCGAAGCCTTTAACACCTGTCTTGTTAACAAAAATTACTTCAAGTTTACATGTTTAAGATAGGAAATGTTGTAATTTCAAATAAGATTGTTCTTGCTCCGATGGCAGGTATAAGCAACTCTGCCTTTAGACAAATATGCAGAGAAATGGGCGCTGGTTTGGTTTGTACTGAAATGGTAAGTGATTTGGCTATTAAGTACAAATCAATTAAAACATATAAGATGCTTGAATTCACTGATGAAGAAAGACCAATTTCAATTCAAATATTTGGAAGTGCAACTGAAGATTTCGTAAGCGCCGCAAAATTCATAGAAGAAAACTATAAACCGGACATTATTGATATTAATATGGGTTGCCCCGTAAATAAAGTTGCAGTTAAAAAGCAAGCGGGTAGTGGTTTACTTAAAAATCCTAATGCTATTTATGAACTTGTGAAAAGTGTTGTAGATGCTGTAAGCATCCCTGTAACTGTTAAAATTAGAAGTGGCTGAGATAACGAGAACATCAATTGTGTCGAAGTTGCTAAATTGATTGAAAAAGCTGGTGCTAGTGCTATTTCTATTCATCCACGAACACGAAGTCAAGGCTACTCAGGAAAAGCAGATTGAAATCTTATTAAATCAATAAAGGAATGCGTTAGCATACCGGTTATAGGCAATGGTGATATCAAATCATGTTATGATGCTAAGAGAATGTTAGATGAAACTAAATGCGATGCAATCATGATAGGAAGAGCGTGCATTGGTAACCCTTGAATATTCCGTGAAACTGATGAATATCTAAAAGATGGGAAAACTCCTAAAGCAATAAATAATTTAGAAGTTTTTGAAATTCTTAATAAACACATAGATTTACTTCAAAAAACTATTGGAGATAAACTAGCTGTTCTAGAAATTAGACCGCATATTGCTAACTATCTGAAGCATTTTAGAAATAGCAGTGAACTAATCAACAAAATATTTAGAACAAAGAATATTATTGAAGTTAAAAATTTACTTATAGAATACCGAAATAATAGCAATGTCTAATAATTTTGTGCGCTTCTATTAGTCATTTTTCTACATTCAACTATGTTATTGGAAAAAATGAAAAATTAATCTAATTTCGTTATAAAGAAAATGTAACGCGAGTATGAAAACATTTAAATATCCATTAATAGCAATTTTATCAGTTTCGGTTGTTAGTTTAATAGCTGTTGCACAATTAACTTCGTGTGGCACAAAGAATGGCAGCACATTTAAATTCGTTGACTACAATACTTCAAAAACTATGAATTCTATTGAGTTTGCAGAGAAACTTTCTGATGCAGCTCCTGCAGAAGTAACTGATCTACAATATACCGGTAGTGACTATAATGAATCGAAAGACATAATCGATTCCTATTTATTCGATACAGAAAATATGAAAAATAAGACTTCATATCTACTTTCTTACTATAAAACTTTAAACGGTTGAATAGACATTCATGCAGATTTCACGTATAACATTCTTTCAAATCATGCCAAAACTGGTTTTGGCGTTACACTTACTGCTCCAGGTGAAGTAGACAATGTGGACATAACACTTTCTTGAACTGTGTATTCAATATTTTCTCATTGTGCTCTCGAGTATTATGACACTGATGAACATGATTTTGTTACCAGTAATTATTATGAGTACAAACAATTTAGACACGATATTGTAAAAAATTCCAGTCCGGAAGAAGAAACGACTGAATATGCACAAGCAAACTATGCCAAAATCATTGACTATTATTATGATATCGGCGGCGATTATGTAGAACTTGGTTTTGGAGAAACATATGGCGGGCCCAATTATATTGGAGTATTAGTGCCGCCTACTCTCTTTCCTAATTTTACATTTGCGGTGCATGAATACCCATAATAAAGTAATTTAGGGGTGCACTTCAATTAGTCTTTTTTCCACACTAACAATGTTATCAAAAAAATTATTCAATTTCATCGCAAAGAAAACATAACATAAATATGAAAAAATTTAAATATCCATTAATAACAATTTTATCAACTTCAGTTGTCGGTCTAATAGCTGTTGCACAATTAACTTCGTGCAGCAGCGCAAAGAATAGCGGCAAGGTTATATTTGTTGACTTCAATATTTCAAAAAATATGAATTCAAATGAGTTTGCTAAGAAACTTTCTGAGGCAGCTCCTGCAGAAATAACAGATTTACAATATAGCGGTAGCGACTACAACGAATCAAAAGACATATTAGACACATATTTATTTGATATAGATAATATGAAAAATAAAACTTCTTATCTACTCTCATACTATAGAATTTTAAGTTATGACATTATACCTATTATTGAAACGTGAACATATAACATTCTTACAAATAATGCTAAAACTGGTTTTGGTGCTATAACTACCGTTCCAAAAGAGATAGACAATGTAGATATAGCATTTTCTATTACCACATATTCTATATTTTCTCCATGCACTCTCAAGTACTATGATAGTGATGAACAAGAATTTGTCACCTTCAATTATTACGGCTACAAATATTTAAAACAAAACATTGCAAAAAACTCAGAACTAGAAGATCAAGTAGTTGAATATACGCATGATAACTATACCGAATTTAGTGGTTATTATTATGATGGCAATGGTGGCGGTGTAGAACTCGGGTTTGGAGGTGCATATGGTGAAGAAGGTTACGTTGGAGTTTTAGTGCCTTCCACTCTTTTTCCTAATTTCACATTTGTAACAAACGATTACCCCGAATAAAGTTTTAGATAACTAGTAGTATTTATTTTAATATCCGGTTTAAATGATATATAATAACTATGCAATAACACCAAAGACAGTAACGAAGCTTTGCTTTTAATAATGTTACCGAGGAATTATTTAATTTTATTAAACCTCAGTCACCCCTTTGTTTTATTCAATGGTGGCTTTGTGTTTATTGCAAAGGAAGAATATGAAAGAAATTATCACACAAAAAGCTCAACTTTCTAATGACTTAGCTGAAGACCTAAAAAAAGCAAAATCTTTTTTAGTTTTTGAATACATGGGTTTAACAGCTAAAGAAATTACTTCCCTAAGAAAGAAACTGCACGAAGCTAATGCAAAAATGTACATTGCTAAAAATAATATTTTTAACAGAGCAGTTAAGCTTAGCGGTAATGAGGGTTTCGAAGAAATAACTGGACCATGTTCAATCATCGCTAGTTTTGGAGATGAAATTGCTCCATTCAAAGAAATCTATGATATTATTAAAGCTCACAGCTTTATTAAATATAAAGATGGAATTATTGAATCTAACCACATACCTGCTAACCGTCTTGAAGCATTGTCAACAATGCCTAATAGAGAAGGACTATACTCAATGTTACTATCTTGTCTACAAGCTTCAGTCAGAAACTTCCTATACGGATTAAAAGCCGTTGGGGAAACAAAAAATATATAATATAAGAAAGGAAAACAATATGGCTAAAATATCAAAAGAAGAAATTATACAATCACTAAAAGAAATGACTTTATTAGAGATTAACGATCTAATTAAAGAAATTGAATCTGCATTCGGAGTAAGCGCTGCCGCTCCTGTAGCAGCCGCTGCTGCTGGACCTGCTGTAGCCGCTGAAGCTCCTACATCAGTTACTATCACATTAGTTGAAGCTGGACCTCAAAAAGTTGCAGTTATTAAATTATACCGTGAAGCTACTGGTTTAGGATTAATGGAAGCTAAAACTGCTGTAGAAAAAGGTGGATCTGTTATTAAAGATAACATTAAACCTGAAGAAGCTAACGCAATTAAGGCAACATTCGAAGCTGCTGGTGCTAAAGTAAAAATAGAAGCGTAAACACTTCTATCAATACCAATTAAATGACACGTAACAGTGTCATTTTTTTGTGCTTGTAAAATTAATAATTCTTCTTTATATCACTAAATATGTTCTTGTTTTTAATTGTTGCTCGTCCAATCATAACGCTATCGCATCCTGTTACTTCTTTCATTCTTTTATAGTCTTCATAATTTGTTATGTCACCATTGCCAATCACAGGTATATGCACACTTTCCTTTATCTTCTTTATGACATCTCAATCCGCTTTTCCTTCATAACCTTGATCTTTGGTTCGTGGGTGAATAAAAATGGCTGATACCCCCGAATCCTGTGCTATTTTTGATATTTCGACAGCATTTACTCGTCCAGCATTTCATCCACTTCTAATTTTTATTGTTACAGGAACACTAGAAGCAGAAACTGCCGCTTTAATAACTTTAGCAATTCCTTTTGGATCTCTCATTCAAGAACACCCAGCACCCGTTTTACAAACCCTTGGTGAAGGGCAGCACATATTTAAATCTATATAGTCTGGATGAAATATATTTAGTATTTGTTTTATAGCTAATACAGCTTCATTAGCTGAACAGAAAAATATTTGTACTCCGCACGCGTGCTGACCTTTAATAGAGTTTATTTCATTGATCGCTTTTTCTTTATTGGCAATAATATCTTTCGCACTAATTAATGGTGTGCAAACAACATCAGCACCAGCAGATATGCATTCGTCTCTAAACTCTTTATTGGTCACTCCATCCATTGGAGCAAGGAATAGTTTATTTTTAAATTCCATATATGTAATATATATGAAGATATTGAATAATATCAAATATCTTTCAAAAACAAGGTTCCTATCATTATATATGGAGGTTATAATAAAAACATGCAGTTTGTTGATGAAGCTAAATTATTGGTAAAGTCTGGTAGTGGTGGATATGGAATAGTATCATGACGACGAGAAGCTGGTGTTCCATATGGTGGTCCTTATGGTGGTGATGGCGGAAAAGGAGGAGATGTTATTATTATTGGTGATAATAATGTTTCAACACTTTTCGATATAAGAAACAAAAAGAAAATATCAGCCGAAGATGGAGAACGTGGCTTTACTGCAAAGATGTCTGGTAGAGCTGGGAAGGATGTTTACATCAAGGTTCCAGTTGGAACTACTGTTTATGATGCGGAAACAGAAAAAATAATCGTTGATATATTAAGTGTTGGTCAGGAATTTGTTATTTGTAAGGGCGGTAAAGGCGGATATGGAAATGCCTTTTTTAAATCATCATTCAATAAGGTGCCAACTCTCCACGAGAATGGTGATTTAGGAGAAACGAAAGAAATATTACTTAAGATTAGATATATTGCTGATGTTGGTATTGTTGGATTTCCTAATGCAGGAAAATCAACTTTAATTAATTTAATATCAAACGCCAAACCAAAGATTGCTAATTATCAGTTTACAACTATAACACCGGTTCTAGGCGTTGTTAAGAACAAAGGGAAAGAATTAATATTCGCGGATATGCCTGGATTAATAAAGGGAGCAAGCAGCGGAAAGGGGTTAGGGCATGAGTTCTTAAAACATATAGAAAGATGTTATGTTTTAATTCATTTAGTTTCACTAGATCCAAATGACAATGAAGATGTTTTATTATCCATTAAACAAATAAATGACGAACTTAAAAAATATTCAAAAATTTTATTAAATAAAAACATTATTCTTGTGGCTAGTAAAGCTGACACAGAATGATCGAAAGCTAATATTAAGAAAATTTCAGCTAAATTTAAGAATGTATCATTTATAAGTTCAAAAGAGAATGATGGTATTGATAAATTGCTTGATAAAGTTTTCGATGAATGCGGAAAGATAATAACTAAAATAAAGAGAGCCGAAAATGAGCAAGCAAAAAAATCTAAAAAGATTGAGATTAAATTAAAGGAGTCAAACGTCGACAAATCAGTTGATGTAATCAAGGTAGATGGTATATTCGAAGTGAATTCTCCATTTTTAACTTATTGACAACACAAAATACCATTAGATACAAAGGATAATATTGTGAGATTCAATCAGAAAATGCAAACCGTTAATTTAGATGAAGTTGCTAAAAAAGCTGGTGCTAAAACAGGTGATACACTGTTGCTTAATGGTGTACAATTTCAAGTAGATTAGTCCTTGAATCAAAAACTAAAACCACTTACCAAACGAGAATCACTCGGAATGATTGGTGTTAAATTATTTAAACACAATAAATATTCAAATCCGTACGGTGCAGCATTTAATGTTTTATTTGAGAAAACTATTGTTGTATCTTGATCAACTATTTTTTCAATGTCATCGATGAAATCATAACATTCTGTTATATCTTTTGATACACTTTTTACATCAACCAAAATGTATTTACATTTCAGGTGTTGTGCATGATGAAAGTCATCTATTATTTCATAGTCAGCAAACTTATCTGGCTCATCTGTGATGACAGCGACTTTTTCTTTATTAGTGAAGTCTTTGAAAACTTCATATTCTTGAACTGACGTAGGTTGTAAATTTAGTTCATGATCTTTAGTTTCTTCGAACTCAAAAAATAACTCAAGATAGTTATCTTCAATCTCAGTAAATAACTCTGTGTCTTTTTTTATTGTTTCATAATCTTTGCTCATAAACTGAAGATTACCAAGGTCATCATCAATAGATTGAGCAGGAATAACTTTATGTCCTTCTTTAATGAAAATTACATCAGTGTGGAATGATTTAAGCTTTTTAAGCAAATGTGGAATATTAATTTTTTTAACAGTTCCATAAACTTGTGGCATAACATCCAGACATTCACAATAATATTCATATTCTGCTAGTTTATTTCTCGCATTTGTATACAATCATTTATTATCAAGTGCAGTTGTTAAATATAGTTCGTTTTGTGAAAGACCAAGACAAACTGGTTTGTCATAAAATTGACTACCTCCCATTGTTCTTCAGTTACATTCAATTAAAACTGGTCCTTTTGTGTCAACTTTTATTTCCATATGACATGGTCCTTCTTTAAAACCTAAAGCATTTAGAACATCGATTGCATATTTAACACAATCTTCTTTAACTACACTTTTTCCTTTAAGTAGGATAGTGTTACGATATATAAATGCTCCTGTTTTAGTAACAGCTTTTACATATTTTCATACATCACTTACATAATGTATACCGTTTTCGCTATAAGTATTAACAACATATTCTTCACCGTCTATTAATTCTTGTACCAATAATTCATCGTATAAATACTTATCACCGGCTTTAAGAGAAAAAATTTCTTCTAAAACTCTTGTAAGGTTGTTCTCGGTATATATTGTATAAGAATTGGCTCCACCGGCACCTAGTGAAGGTTTAACGAACAAAGGAAATATCCCACCAATTTTTGAAATAATAGAACTAACGCTATCGTTTCTATTACAAATAACCGTCTTTATTGAACGAACTTTTTTCTCTGCTAACTTTTGATTAACAGCGTTTTTGTCCATCGCTCAATCAAAGAAATTTTCAGCATTGGAAGGCAATTTAAATGCTTGTGCGATTTGCTCTCCAAGTCTAACTCCACCATCAGAACCTTTAATTACAGCTTTCACCTCGTATTGAGAAAGTGTAGTAAATAATTCACTAAACTCCATGGGTTCATTAATGAATACAGCGTATTCGCCAAATTCATTTGTCATATCTTGAATAGTTTCATCTATAAGTGATGATAATTCATATACTTCATTTTCTGGATGTAAAGAATAATTTGTAAAGACAACAATTGGAGTTAATCCTTTATCATGAATAATCGGAATAAGACGGCGTGGTGTAGATATTGGATCAACCAATACTACGGCTTTCTTTTTGTTGTCAGTTGTTATCATAAAAAACTTATAACGTACTTATTATATATTCCTTTTCTTAGATTCTTCTATGTTTTTTCTTAGTAAGTTCTGTTTAACTTTTGACTCTATATATTCTCGTTTCTTTTTCTGCTTAACCTTTTGGATTTGTTCTTTAATTCTTTTTTTGTATCCTGGTTTAACTTTACGAGAATTAACGTTAATTATTTTTCTAATCTCATTATTTGTTTTTGCATCAAAAACTATCTTCCTTGGAGCTTTAAGTCTCAATGGTTTATCACTTAATGTATTGTCACTATTTAGTAATGAGTAGCATCAATCGATACGATTGTGCGAGAATTTAATGATTTTATTATCTATACCATTTTTATATATAACGAATACTTCACCGATATTTTTATATCGGCCAACTCTACCTGCTCGGTGAATATATCAAATATCTTCGTCAGGCAAACCAAACGAAATAACAACATCAGCTCCTACAACATCAATACCTCTTGAAGCTAAATCAGTAGCTACAAGGTATTGAAGTTTGTTTGCATTAATATCTTTAAACGTATTCTTTCTTTCTCTTGTTGTTAAATCTTTATGAAGCATTGCAACATTGTATTTTTGATTTACTAGAATCTGATAAATCTTATTTACTTCATCTTTAGTGTTGGCAAAGATTATACAAAAGTAAGGGTTAATATTAGGTAAGAATCTTACAAGAGTATCGTATGGATTGTAGTTATCTTTAGAGTAAACAATCGTATGCTTAATTTGTTTGTTTTCTCATATTGAACTAGATGTTGAGAATACTTTTGTATTCTTTAAATGTTTTTTCAATTGACCAGCAAATGATTCATGAGCAGTAGCACTACAAACAATTTTTTGTAGATTGTTTGAATCGATAGCGCTGAACAATTCGTCAACTATCTTTTTAAAGCCTAAATCGAATAGCATGTCAACTTCATCAAGAACGAATGTTTTAATTTTCTTAGTGATCAATTTGTTTTTAACGAATTCGTGAACTTTCCCGATCGTACCTACAACTATTTGAGGTTTAGAACATTTAAGTTTATCAATCTGTCTTTTTTGATCTTCATTACCAACTAATAGTAGTGTCTTAAGTAGCGGTTCATTCTTTTTAAATTCTTCTAATTTAGAGAAAACCTGACGAGCAAGTTCTTTAGTAGGCAACACAATAAGTGCTTGCACTTCTTTATATTCTAAATCAATATTATTTAAAATTGGCAATAAATAACAAAGTGTTTTACCACTACCAGTTCTTGAAGTGATAATTGCACTTTTATTAAGAATTGTTCATGGCAATACTTCTTCTTGAATTTTCGTAGCTTCAGAGATATTGCTTTGAGATAATGTTTTATAAATAAATTTTTTGAGTTGTAGTGATGTAAAGTACATATTAATTAAAGGCTATTTTGCTTCCCTCCGCTGATTCTTTAATTAATGATAGTGTGTCTATAAGTAGATTAACAGTATTTGAATATTCGCCTTTTTTATAAAAAGCCTCTGCTAAATTAAGAAATTGTTTGATTTCTGCCGCTTCATTACGATACTTGTTTGTGAAAAATATAAGTCTTTCAGCATACACTTTAAGTGTTTTATCTAATGCATATGTTTGAACAATCAAAGCTACTTCTTCTTGTAAATGTTCAATTTCATTTTCAACAACTTCCTTATTGCCAGAATAATCTGCAGAAAGTTTTTCATAAAGAGTATCAATTGTGCTCAAATTACGTTTATATATTTCCAAATTTTCGATTGGTGTATTTCCACTTGATAGTTTATGTCCAAGCAGTTGTGCGAAGAATAATTTTAAATTTGATAGTTTATCAAAAATTACAATAGATTCTCCATATGCCTCACTAATCGCTTTTGCCAAATTAGCCACTCTATCCTTTAAATCGTAAATTTGTGCCACTGTTTCATCTATTCTATGAATAATTTTATGTCTTTCAACAGCATCATAACCAGAATATAAATCAGTCAATGATGCATATGATAAGGAAAGGTCATTAATTTTTAACGCAATATTTCCGATTTCTGTTTCAAGTTTATAGTCTTTACCTCCTAGATTATTTCTAATTTTGAATAAAGATTCACTTGTGGCTTTGTTAATCTTTTTAAGTGCTAATATTTGGTCATTAACTCATTTAATAGAACGTTGAACTAATAGATTTGTTTTATCACCAGTCTCAATTTTTCAAACACTAGTTTCTAAATCACGACACGCTACAATAGACAGAGATTTAGCAGCAACTACGTCTCTGTTCATTAATGCTGTCTTGATTTGATCTAAATGTATTCCACTCTTATTGGTTGCTTGTTGAACAAATGTTTGGTCTATTGATGATAAATTTTTAATTGCTGGTTTTAACTCAGTTTCAATACGTGCTTTTAGAGCTCTTAGGTGAACGTGAATTTTGCTAGTTAAATAATAATCATTAATATTTTTGTAGAAGGTATCTATGCTGTTATTAAGTGCAAGCAAGCTTGGGAAAAGTTTTTCATCATTAACATTTGAAATAAAGTTATTAGACTCAATTAATTTTTCTTGAACATTCTCCAACATTTCTCTAAAGAATTCATTTCTGTATTCCAATGCTAAATTGTAATCATAGAAAGTAATAAGTGATGCTGTAATATATCGGTAATCAACAATCAAGTTAGAAATATTTTTTGTATACTGAGAAGAAACTTCTGAAATTTTCTTAATTTTGTCAGATAATTGTTCGCATTTTTTTAAATCATTTTGTATGTCAACGATAATTTTTCTTGTTGGGAAATATAAATAGTTGGCATTAAGTTCAGTAGCTTTAAAAATCTTAAGTTTGATTATTTTTATGGCCTCAATCAATTCTGTTTTATAACCTACGAGTGATGATAAAATTTCATTTATTTTCTTATTATTTTTTGCTAACGATGATAAGTATTTGAATTTATTAGTTTCAGTAATCATAAAAATTTCACTTATTTCTTCCTTGATCCTAAACATTTTTTTAGTATTATCGTAATGACAAATAAACATTACTGTAAGCACAAGGAAAAAAAGAATTAGTATACCGATAAAACTAAGTATTAATCAAAACAATAATGAATCTCCGGACATACTAATCTATTAACTCCCTTACTTCTATTGCGATTTGTTTTTCTTCATCCGTTTTCACACAATAGATTTTACATTCTGAATCTTTGGCGCTTATTAGTTTATAATCATCAACATATTTTTTACAAATTAAGCTACTGTCTATTTTAAGTTTTAATAATTTAACACGTTTAATTATTTCATTAACTAAAAATGGCGAGTTTTCTCCGATACCACCAGTAAACACTATAGCGTCGATGTTCTCAAGATTATTTGCATAAGTAACAATGTAGTCCGCAACTCGTTTACAAAATAATTCTATTGCGAAGGCTGCATTTTTATTTGTTTTATATACTTGACAATTATCTTGCATATCCGCCATACCGCTTATAGAGTATCAACCAGACTCTTTATTTAATAAGTTGTTAAGGTTTTCTGGTTTAATACCGTTTTGTGTAAGGTCTAGAATAATACCACCATCAATATTTCCACATCTTGTTGACATAAGTAAACCTTCTAGTGGCGTATAACCCATAGATGTGTCATAAGATTTTGAATCTTTAATTGCGCATATTGAACAGCCACTACCAAGATGACAAATTATTAGGTTGTTTTCTTTTTTCTTTAAAATGCCTTGCATTTTTGCTGTGATGTATTTGTATGAAGTTCCATGTGCTCCATATCTTCTGATATCATATTTCTCTCGAAGCTTTTTCTCAACGGGGTAAAAATAATTTAGCTTAGGCATTGTTAGGTGAAATGCACTATCAAATACAGCTACATGCTTAGAAGTTGGTAAAACATCTTTAAATGCTTTGATTACAACTAATTCTGGTTTATTGTGCAATGGAGCTGTAAAACAATTCTTTTTAATATCATTAAATACTTTTTTATTAATGACTTGAGCTTTATCATTCTCGCTTGAACCACGTACTATTCTGTGTCCAAAAGCGATTATATCGGCACTATTTGCAATCAGACCATATTTTTTAAAAGCGTTAACCAAATATTTTATGGCTTTGTTAAATGTTGTAAAATCTGCTTTTTCATCAATAACTTTACCGTTAATTTTTAACGTGAAAACACCATCAACAGTTATACGTTTGCACGCACCGCTACACACAACGTTTAACGTATTGTAATCGAATGTCTTAAACTTAATGGTATTACTTCCGCCGTTTATAACAATAACTTTCTTATTGATCATATCTTATTTATTATAAATAAATAAGAAGTAATACTAATTATAGTCGCCTTCGTAATTAGTAACAACTCATTGCATATCATCATCTTCGTTACATGAATCAATAAAACGCTCAAGTTTATCAACATTTTCTTGCGTTAACTCTGTAATGATGTTTTGAGGCATTAGTTTTATTTCAGCATCAAGTATTTTAGCATTGCCATCGGATAGTGCTTGTTTGGCGGCATAGAAGTCTTTAGGAGATACTTTTACTTCAATTGCATCTTCTTGATCAACAATATCAATAACCTCATATGGCATTGTGCTTTCCATTATTTTGTCAATGTTGATAGCGTCTGTTTTTAGAACAGCTATATAACCAACATTATCAAAAAATATTTTAACTGAGTTTTGTTTTGCTATATCTCCGTGAAGTTTAGATAAGTACCCTCTTAAATTAGAAGTGATTCTGTTAACATTATCAGTTAAACCACCAACTATAATTTGTATTCCTTGTGGTCCGTAGCATTCAAACTCAACTTGTTTAGAGTCTTCAGCATTGTTTGAACCATTAATGTTTCTTTCGATTGATTCTCTAGACAAGTTATTTTGTAGCGCTTTATCAACGGCAGCTTTAAGACGTGGATTTGCATCAATATTTGGACCGCCAACTTTAACAGCAGCTTTTATTTCTCTGGCAAGTTTTTGTCAAACCTTTGCTTGAAGCTGTTGTTTCTTATTAATTCCGGATGCAACTAAGTGTTTACGTGGCATATATCTATAATTATATATTTAATAAAAAAGAAGTTATTTCTTTCAGTGTTTCTTTTTCATTTTCAACACCAGGAGAGTGTTCAGCTTTTTTAATAAGGACAACTTTTATAAGTGGGGATTTTTTAGCATTTTCTTTAATGTGCTCAACAGATGGTTCTGGAGGTATGATGTAATCATTTTCACCGAAAACAACTAACAATGGAACATCAATTCTGCTTAAACCGTAATTAATTATTTTATCGCTAGCTTCAGATGTTAAATCAGAAAGCAGTTTCTTACCGTCAAAATTTTTATTTGCCGCTTTTGGTGCAAGTCAGTTCTTGACTTTTTCATGTAATTCTTTGTTGAAAATACTAGCAAGAAGTCTCTTGGCTTTGTGTGCTTTAGCTCCTTTTTGCAAAGGGTCTAATAGAACTACTGCTTTAAGATTTTTAATTTGGTGAGAGATAGCTGAAACTATACCACCACCCATAGAATGTCCGATCAATATTACCTTTTTCTTATTTTTAAGATTGACGTATCCTTTACAAAACCTGATGTAGTCTAAAAATAAAAATTGTCTATCAAAATCTATATTTAATCCATGGTTTGGTAAATCCACTGTGTAAATGTTGTAACCTTCGTGGTAAAGATCCATAAGTAAATTTTTATGAACGGTTCAATTTGAGTCAAAACCGTGAATAAAGAAAACGTTTCCTTTTGAAAATAAGAAATGTCTCTTTTTAAAAATAATTGTGTGCCTTTTAAATTTCATACTACATCCTACTTATAATTATGCCTGCTGCTATGGAAACATTTAAAGAATCCGTTTTATTTGTTATAGGTATATATATGCTTTCATCAACAGCTTTTATTTCAGATGGTTCTAATCCCTTTCCTTCATTTCCAAATATTACTGCTGTTCCTTTATCAAAAACTACATCATTTAGTTTTTTAGCTTCTTTTGAAAGCATTGTAGCATAAACTTTAATCTTGTTTGATTGCATCTTTTTTATTTCATCACTCAATGAAGTGGAAACTAAGATTGGAATCGCAAAACAAGAGCCCATTGAACTTCTAATAGTTGTGGGATTATAAATATCAACACTATCATTCGTAATAACTATTCCAGTAATACCAAAACAAACACATGTTCTGATGATTGTACCAAGATTGCCAGGATTTTGAATACGATCTAAAACAACATATTTGCCTTCTTGTGAGTAAACAAATTTAGTTTTGACTTTAATGAATATACCGCATACTCCATCTGATGTTGCTAACGAAGAAAATGACTTAAATACGTCATCGTCGACCACACTAATATCGATATCTTTGAGACCTTGGAATTTAGATAAATACTTGCTCGTGTGCGCTATTATTAAATTTCTACATTTAATACCACTTGCAATTAAATCATTAACAACCTTACAAGTTTCGGCAACAAAACAGAAAGTTTCATCACGATACTTTTTATCAGATATAAGTTTGGTAATGGATTTAATTAATTTGTTAGACTTTGATTTAATTAATTCCATGTTAAATAATAATATTTACTATCTTATTTGGAATATAAATAATTTTCTTTGGTTTTCTACCATTAAGGATAGAGATAATACGTTCTTCAGCCATAACTTTTTCAATAACTTCTGCTTCAGGAGTATCTCTAAGAATTTCAATAGTGTGTCTGTGTTTTCCATTTTCACTTATTGGTAAATTATATAATTTGTCAATTGTTAATGCTTCATCAAATGTTGGTCACTTTGTCTGACTAATTGGTGTTTTATTCTTAAGAACTTCAATATTGATTTCCTCAGAAATAAATGGTGCAAAACAAGAAAGAATTGAAAGGAAACCTAAAAGGTGTTTTTTATAGAATTTTGTATTTTTGTAACATTCATTAATATAAATCATCATTTCAGATATACAAATGTTAAATGATGAAGAATCAAGACTTCTTGTTACATTTCTAACCAACTTATTGTATGCAATATTTAAGCTTGGTTCAATTTCATTCTCATTATCGGTTGTTTCTTTAATTAATTCAGTATAGAACCTATAAACTCTATCAATTCAACGTCTCATACCGTCTAATCCACTTGGACTTCAAGGAAGTGTTGCGCAATATGGTCCCATAAAAGCAGCATATAAACGAAGTGCATCTGCACCATGTGTTTCAACAACATTCATTGGGTCGATTGTATTACCTTTTGATTTAGACATCTTCTTACCATCTGGTCCTAAAATTAAACCTTGGTTTATAAGTTTAATAACCGGTGTACTATCTTTGATAATTCCAATTTCTTTTAAGAAGATAAACCAGAATCTCATATACAAAATGTGACCTGTGTTGTGTTCTGAACCACAAACATAGTAATCTGCTGGCATTCATCTTGCAAATAATTCTTGTGCCTCTTTAGAATCAAGAGGAAGGTAACTACCATCATCTTGTTTAGTGATAAATGCAAGAGGGAATCAAGAAGTGGCCGCACTACCTGGCATTGTGTCGGTTTCACGTTTTAAATGTTTGCCATTTTTTTGAACATTTACTCAATCAGTAAAACTTGAAAGTGGAGAGCTTCCATCACCTGATGGCTTAATAGAATTAAGATCGTCTGTTTCAGGCAACACGACTGGTAATTCGTTTTCAACAGATATTTGTCCTTTCTCATCATAAAGAATAGGAATTGGTTCGCCTCAATATCTTTGACGTGAAAAAGTTCAGTTTCTTAGTTTGTATGTAACTGAACTCTTACCAAGGTTTTTCTCCTCTAAAACCTTAATAATTTTATCAATAGCTTGTTCTTTGTTCAATCCATTGATAATATCAGAATTAATGTGTTCTCCATCACCTGAATAACATTCATTTTCTGAATCAGATTTTATAACGAATGAAATATCTAATTTATAGTTCTTAGCAAAATCTCAGTCTCTTTCATCGTGGGCAGGTACTCCCATAACAATACCTGTAGCATAATTGTTTAATACATAATCAGCAACATAGATTGGTATTTTTTTACCATTTAATGGATTAATAGCATATGTACCAGTAAACACACCGGTTTTATCTTTAGTTTCTTCTTTTCTTTGTAATTCTGTTTTAGAATTTGCAAGCTTAATATAAGCTTTTATTTCTTCTTCTTTACTTGGAATAGTAATTTGCTTCACAAGTTCGTTTTCAGGAGCGAAAGCAATGAAAGTAACACCATATATTGTGTCTGGTCTTGTAGTGAAAACATCAAAATTAACACCATTATCTGTTTTAAAGTGAATTGTTGCACCTTTTGATCTACCAATTCATTCATGTTCAGTGCTTTTAGTAGAATCTGGTCATTGTGTTAAGTCAGCAAGTCTTTCATCTAGCTTATCAGCATAATCTGTAATTTTAAGAATTCATTGATTCATAAGACGTTTTTCAACTGGAAAACCTCCACGGTCACTAACCATCACTCCATCTTTCTCTACAATTTCATCATTAGCTAATACAGTTGACAAACCTGAACACCAATTAACTTCAACTTCTTGTTTAACTGCTAAACCCTTTTCTAATAGCTTTAAAAAGATTCATTGTGTTCATTCATAATATTTCGAGTCTGTTGAATCTATTTCTCTATTGTCAGCATAATCAAAACCAATAGATTTAAGTTGGTGTTTAAAGTAAGAAATATTTTTCTTGTTATAAACTTGTGGACTTGCTCCATTTGTTATTGCAAATTGTTCAGCTGGAAGTCCAAAAGCATCTCACCCGGTCGCGTGGAGTACATTAAAACCACACATTTTCTTATATCTTGATATCATTTCAGTCGCACTGAAAGCTTTAATGTGTCCAAGGTGCAGCCCAGCACCAGAGGGATATGGAATTGCATCTAATAAGAAATACTTTGGTTTGCTTTTATCTTCAATAAATAAATTGATTTTGCTCTTCTCTCAAATATCTATTCATTTTTTCTCGATTAAATTATGGTTGTACATATATAAATATTATATATGTGGCACGATATAATGCTATGTGTGAGTAGAAAATAATTCTTACTTTCTCTTCATTAATAAATTTTTAATAGGTTCATAAGAAAATCTATGCAACCCTTCTATTGGACTATTAACCTTCAAAGCCGCTAAGTGTAATGCTGTTCCATACCCTTTGTGTTTAGCGAAGTAATAATTAGGATATTTTTTGTCTAGACTACGCATATATCTATCACGTGATACTTTGGCTAAAATACTGGCGGCAGCAATTGTTATAGATTTAGCATCGCCCTTAATTATAGAAACAGTTTTTATATTTGATTTTATGTGTTCTGCATCGATTAAAACAATATCTGGCTTGGTCTTAATGGACTCAATACAAGACTCCATTCCTAAAATACTAGCTTTTTTAGGGTTAAGTTTGTCAACTTCTTTTGCATCAATAAACACTATGTTATAGTCGAGAGCATCTTTAATGATTTGTTCAAAAAGAATTTCTCTTTTTTCTTCTGATAGTTTTTTAGAATCATCTATTGCATCATTCTTGTAACCTTTAGGAAGAATAGCCATAGCAACAACTATAGGACCAGCTCAACTTCCGCGACCAGCCTCATCAGTTCCAGCTATCAGTTTATAGCCTTCTCCGTAATATTTATCCTCATATTCATACATTGACTTCTTAACGCTCATAATTAACTTTAAATCAGGTTCCATTTACGAAACCATTAAATAAAAACTGTTCTGTTCTGTCTTTATCTATCTCATTATTTTTAGTTATGAAACCATATTTTTTCGCAACTAAATCTGTAAACTCAGAAAAAGAAGGACTGTTTTGAAAATCAACAATATTTGTAAGTTGCTTCATATAATGAATTTTATAAAAATTAAAAGCAAATTCCAAAACTTGTTCATATGGAATAATATTTTTATTTATTAAATTCAATAAACAAAGAACAAAACCTGTCTCATCTTTGTCTATTTTCTTAAACATTATTCCTGGTGTATCATACAAATAGAAAAAGTCATTAATTTTTACCAATGAATTGCTACGTGTTACACCTGGTTTATTTTGAACAACTGCTTTTGAGCTTCCCACTAAGTAGTTGATCAATGATGATTTACCAACATTTGGCAATCCTACAACTAAAACCAAAAACTTTGGTTTAAGTATACCTTTAGCTTTTGCACGTTCAAATTTATCTTTCATTGTTGTATTTAATGTTGAGATAATAATATTTCTAAAAGATTTATCTTTTATTGAACCAATAAGACAATTGCCATTTGTAATAGTGCTTGTATCAGCTATGTCTGATTTTAATGCAATTTTAATTACACTTTTATTCTTGGTGTCAACGATTTCACTGTTACTACTCGCTTCTATTGCCCGTGCATCAACAACTTCAATGATTACATCAACAGTTTTGATGTCTTGAATCTTTTTGCTGGCTCTGGCCATGTGGCCTGGATATCAATTAATAACAGACATATACTTACTTCCCCGATGCTAAAACAGCAGCTGATGGTTTATTTGGTGTGTCGCCTTGACGGTAATCATAGTATCAACCATCAATTTCATCAACACGAGTACCTGTAATAAGCGCGACATTATCAATTGTTCTCACTAGTTCAATAACTTTTGGTGCTTCAATAGTAGAACAAACAGTTGATAACTTTGAATATTTTTGGAATTTATCAATTCCTTGTACATCTTCTAAAGTACCGGAGTGAGCATACTTTATAGCAAGTAAAGCTTTTGCAATATCAACTGATTTTTCCGAATAAACTTCAAGTCTCAAAAATTTCTTAGTTGGAAAGAAAACATTTAAGACCATAACGAAAATTATTGATGAGAAGAATGAAGCAACAGTATTTGCAGATAATAAGAATTGTCAACTTCATCCATTGGAATTAATAATTCCGCAAGGTATATACGAACCTAATGTACAACCTGTAAATGTAGTAATCAAGTTTGTTATTAAAATAACTTTCCCTAGGCTCTTACCTTTGTTTTTAAGATTAAAAGAAATGAAGTCTGTTCCTCCTCCACTGCCTCCAATTATATAGAGAACAGAAATAATTAAACCGCAACATAGTCCATGTGCTACAGAATAGAAAAATAAACCATACGCTTTAAAAGGATCGGTATCATCATCAAATATATCCTTAGGATCAATTGATGAGCCGCCATTATGCGGAACATATCAGAATGGAACACAATTTACTCCATATTGTGCAAAGATATTTGTTGACTGTGTAACATCGTTTCCAGGATATGTACCCATCGGGATTGTGTTTCCTAGTACTAAGATGTTTTGAATATTTGGAAATAAAACTGATATACCGAATCCAAAAACTGAGCTTGATGCCATAAAAACAATAGACAAAATTGTAAAATGCTTACCAACTTTTTTTCATGCAAATATGAATAGAGGAATATTAATAATAAAATAAAGTAACCAGTAGATTAAATTGTATATTGTTCAATTAATACTAGCACCTTGATTATTTTTATCCATCATGGTAAAAGCTAATCTAGCGATTCCTTGAACAATCGCACCAATACCAGTCGAATAATTTCCCGGAGATTTTACAAAGAAGATAAGTTCTAAAGCAAACAATAAACCAAGAAATGCTCCGATTATTGTTCTTTTGGTGAAATTTTCAATATGATAAAAACTTTGGAAATGAACTCTCGAGATATAATCACGACGAGGCACATAATTGCCTTTAGCATTAGAAATTGTAATATTATTTAATATTAAATGCTTTGCCTTTTTAGTTGCAGCTTCTTTTTTAGAAACAGAAGCATTAGATTTTCCACTGGGCATTATGCCACCTTATGAGTTTTCTTAAGTTCAATTTTAGCAGATTTACCAGAACGTTCTCTCATGTATGAAATGTATGCACGACGAACTTTACCATGTCTAATTACATTAACGTGAACTAATGATGGAGAATGTAAATAGAATGTTTGTTCAACACCAACACCTGATGAATCTTTTCTAACTGTAACTGATTTAGTTAAACCGCTACCTGTTGTTTTCATAACAACACCTTCGAATTTTTGAATACGAGACTTATTGTTTTCAGTAATATTAATGTGTAATGAAACAGTATCTCCAGTTCTTACTTCTGGGACATTATCCTTTAATTGAGTTGATTCAACTTCTTTAATTAGTTCGCCTTTATTTATTTTTGCCATTGTCTTTAGTAATACTGCTTGTATATATATTATACAAATCAGGACGAAGTTTTTTTGTTTTTATTATTTGTTGTTCTTTACGGTAGTTTTCAATTTTCTTATGATCGCCACTAAGTAATACTTTTGGCACCTCAAAACCATCATAAATAACAGGTTTAGTGTAAGTAGGGTAGTCAAGTAAATTATTGTCAAATGTTTCACATTCTAATGATTCTTTTGATATTCCATCGCTTGTTAATCTAATGACGGCATCAACAATAACCATTGCAGCTAGCTCTCCACCAGTTAGAATATAATCTCCAATTGAAATTTGCTCGTCGACATAATTTAAAATCCTTTCATCAAAGCCTTCATAGTGCCCACATATTAAAATTAAATCAGTTGCTTTGGATAATGATCTAGCTTTTTCTTGATTAAATGTTTGACCTTGTGGAGACATTAAAATGACCTTACTATTTTTTGTACGATATTTTTTAATTGCATCAACAAGTGGTTGCAATTGTAAAACCATTCCTGCGCCACCACCATATTGGTAATCATCAACCTTATGATTCTTTTCTTTAGAAAATTTACGAAAATCAACAGTCTGAATTTTAATTTTATTTTTAGTTATTATTTTTTTAATAACAGATTCGCCTAAAAAGTTTTCAAACACTTTAGGAAATAAAGTTAGAATAGTAATTTTCATTAAAATTATTCAGCTTTAGGTTCAGTTGAAACTTCAGTTGAAGCAGCAGGAGCGGCTTTCTTTGTTGCTTTCTTAGCTTTAAGTTTTAAATATTTTTTTCCAGTACGCTTAGCTGTTGCTTCTTTTTTAGCGGCTGCAGGTTTCTTTTTATCAGTAGTTGCTGTAGACTTGCTGTCTAAATATTTTTTTCAAATACCTTCTTGCTTTAAAAAGTTCTTGATTGTTTCAGAAGGTTGAGCACCTTTGTTTAAAAGTTCAAGTGTAAGTTTTTCATCAATTTTAATTGCGCCATCCTTTGGATTTACTGTTCCAATAAGCTCGATGAAATCACCGTCTCTTTTACATTTTGAATCAACCGCAACTATACGATAAAAGGGAGATTTGTGCTTTCCTAATCGTGTAAGTCTAATTTTTACCATATTTTTATTATATATTTTATTTACTCGAGTTAATAATTATTGAATTTATTATTTAACACTATGTTTTTCGTGAAGTTCAGAAATAAGGTTTTTATCTACAATACCATCGGAATTAATGATTCCATCTTTTTTGGCACATTCATAAATCAAAGCTTCTACTATATCTGTTTCTGTTTTCTTGTGCTTAGTTGCAACAAGTTTTAGTGCATACAATGTACCTGCTGTTATTCTAAAAGTTGTAAGCAATTTTTTATTAGCATCACTTGCACGATACATTTTTCTAACTCGTTTAGCGTGTTTTTCCATAACATATATATTATGTAATGTAATTAATGAGTTTCATAAATTGCATGACCTTTATTATAAAAATAATCACATAACACCTTATGACAATAGGAAGAATCGTCAAAAAAATTCTCCATTACAAAGTCTAATGTTGCGAAATCTTCTAAGGAAATTGACTTAATTCAATAAATATTACTCTTGTCAACAACAATAACTTTGCCATCCTTATTTGGAGCAGTACTATATTTATCAAAGAAATTTGATGTAGTAGAAAAGTAAAACGGTCTAATGCCATCATTTATCTGTATCATTTTTACAATTAAGAACGGTGGTAGTTGCATAAGGCCTATACACTATAATATTAAAAATATTCCCGTTTTACTTATAAAAATTAAAACATTTTATTTCCGCCGAACATTGAGAAAGGGTTTTTACCTTTTTTAATGTTAGCACCAACTTCTTCCATTCTCTTCTTCGATTTCTCTCATTCAGATAAAAGTTTGTTGAATTCATCAGGCTTTCTACCCGAACCGTTTATAACACGTAATCTTCTGCTAGGTTCTTTTTTAAAAAGAAGAGGGTTTCGTCTTTCTTTTAAAGTCATAGAAGAAAGCATGATATTTCATTTTCTCATTTTGTCCTCGGCTTCTCCGATCTGTGATTCATTAATTTTAGGAGCATTAGGAAGCATTTTCATAACAGAACCAAGTGAACCCATTTTTGACATCTGTTGCATTTGATACATCAAATCTTCCAAATCCATTTTGCCTGCTAGCATTCTGCCAATTGATTTTTTAGTTCTAGATTCATCAAGTACATCACTTGCTTTTTCAGCAAGAGTCATTATGTCGCCTAATCCTAGAATTCTATCAGCCATACGTTCTGGGTAGAAAATATCTAACGAACCAACCTTTTCGCCAGATCCGGTTAATTTTATTGGCAGGTTAAGTAAAGAGATAAGAGACAATGCCGCACCAGCTGGAACGTCATTATCAAGTTTTGTTAATACGAAACCTGTTAAAGTCAGTACATCATTAAAGACAGTGGCTACATTTACAATGTCTTGACCACTCATCGCATCAACAACCATTAAAATTTCATCTGGAGATACTTTATTTCGAACATTTTTAAGTTCATCCATTAGTTCGTCATTTGTTTGTAAACGACCTGCTGTATCGAAAATAATTAAATCGTTACCATTTTTATTTGCGAACTCAATTGCTTCATCACAAGTTTTAACAGGATTTTGGGTTCCTTTTTCAAAGAAATCAACATCAATTTCTTTAGCCAAAACACGAAGTTGTTCAATGGCGGCTGGACGATAGATATCGATTCCAACTAATAACGGTTTCTTTGCATGTTTATTTTTGTAATAGTATGCAATCTTAGCACAAGTTGTTGTTTTACCAGAACCTTGTAAACCAACCATCATAATCTTGGAGATTTTAGAATCAGTCTTTAATGGTTTCTGATTCTTACCAAGTATTTCTATTAATTCATCCTTAATAATTTTTAATAAAACATTTTCAGGTTCTTCACCAGCAGATATTACAAAACCTACAGCTTTTTGTCTGATAGCTTTAATAAAGTTTTTAACAACAAGCAAATTGACATCGGAATCCAATAGGGAAATTCTTATTTCTTTAAGAATTTCTGTGATGTCATCCTCCTTAATGGTTCAACCATCAAGTTTTTTCTTCATGTGTTTGGTTACAATCGAACCAATCATTGACTTAAACATACTTTAATTATAATTTATTAATTAAATCATTTAATTAATGTGTAATCTTTTTTGCCTCGTTTAATATAAGAAAATTTATTGTCAATTGAATTATTAGCAGTTATTGTAGTGTCATTTTTATCAAGGGCTTTTCCATTTAAGCTAATTCCTTTTTGTTCAATTAATTTTCTAGCTTCAGAATTAGATTTACAAATTTTTGCTTCAACTAATAGTTCATATGTTGGGTATTCTTTTTTTGTGGCAGTGAAAACATTTGTGCCAGATAAAGCATCGTATAGTTCATCAGAAGATAAAGCTGACATGTTTCCGCTAAATAAAGCATCGGAAATTTTTATGGATTTGTTAGCTTCATCCGCACCATGAATGTCTGTAACTACTGTTTTAGCAAGAACTTTCTGTCCATAGAATTTTGATGGTTCACTTTTATGCTCAGCAATAATCTTTCCAATTGTTTCTTCATCTAAGAAAGTAAATCTCTTAAGCATTGTTTCAATCATTGAATCTGGTTGACTTAATAAAAATTGGTACATTGTATATGGAGAAGTAAGTTCTGGATCAAGATAAATAGCACCACCTTCTGATTTACCGAACTTTGTTCCATCTGGTTTTAAAAGTAGTGGTATTGAAAAGCAACAAGCTTTGGCATCAGTACCGTGTGATTTTCTAATCATTTCAAGACCAGTAACAATATTGCCTCATTGGTCGCTACCGCCTGATTGACAAATAACATTTTCTTCTTCATATAAGTGTAAAAAATCATATCCTTGCAAAAGCGTGTAAGAAAACTCAGCATAGCTTATACCGTGTTCTAAACGTCGTGCTATTACTTCTTTTTCTAAAAGATAATTGACACTAACCAACTTTCCAATATCACGTAGGAAGTCTCAAACTTTCATATTCGCATAAAAATCAATGTTACTAAAAAATTTGTCAAACTTAACGTATTTTGAAAGTTGTTTTGTAAGAGCAACTACGTTTTGTTCAATTACTTCTTTAGCTTGCATTTGTCTCTCAATGCTTGGCTTTGGGTCACCAATCATACCGGTAATTGAACCAACTAGCCCATATGCTTTATGTCCGCATTCAACTGCACGTTTTAAAACCATAAGTGTTTGGTAATTGCCTAAATGTATTGATTTAAAACTTGGATCGAATCCAATATATAGGCCACCTTTTGCTTCTGCAAAAGCCAAAAATTTCTTCTCGTCGCTAATGTCTTGAATTAGACCTCTTCATTTCAGTTCATCTATAAAATTCATAAATTTTATTAATCAAATATATTATATATCTCTTCAAACATTAGAGCGTATTCTGTTCATCTATTGTCCGCAACATAAGTAATTGATTTACTATTAAATGTATTCATTGCTTCGTTAGCGGGTAATGTTATTATTGAAGTAGAATCTGATATTTTTTTAGTTTTATTTAACATTTCTCTTATCTTAGATTTTTTCTCTAAATGTGAGAAATTTTCATTTGTATAATTGTAAATTATGATTCCATTAATTGGTTTGTTATTGGAAGTACGAACTGAAGCATAATCAGATATTACATCTTTTTCTGTAAATGAATTAGCATCATAGACAACATAAATAACTCCAAGAGATGATATTGCTGTATCGCTGCTCCTATCTTTAATATAAATTGTATTTATAAATTCTTTTTTTAAGTATTTTAAAAGATGTTCATTTTTTTCAACATCTTCTTTAAAATCGTTTATTGAAAAGATATTTAATCCGTTTTCACTATAAAATTTTTGCTTATAAATAACTTTGGATTTTTTTGGTTCGCCGATAATTTTAGTACAAATCTCTTTATCAACAATCAAGCAGTTTTTTGCTCGTTTGTTTGTTTTGAAAGTTAAGATATTTGTAATTATATTTAACTCGTATTGAGACTCCTTGTTAATTATCAGTGTAACATTCATTTTATTTCCCGTCCTTTATTATTTTAGATCATTGACGGGGATATGCATTAGGAGTTAATGAGACTTTTTCAATAATTACAACATTATGCTCGATGCCTTGTACAGATTCAAAATTCTTTACTTGTATATTGCCGCCGCCTAATTCTGAAACCAACTTTTCTAAACCAACTGACTCATTTTTATAGTTCTTAGATTTAGGTTCTAGAATTATCCCATTAATTTTAGCATAAGGAATAGAAATTTCTAGTATTGGTTTTAGTGGCGCGACAGCTCTTGAAGTTACTAAATCAAAACTTTCTCTTTGACTGTTCGTAATGTTCTCCGCACGTGTGTATAAGACTTTAACATCGTTTAAATCTAACTTATCACACAATGCTTTTAAGAATGTAACTTTTTTATTATTAGACTCAATTATTGTTAAAGCTATATTATTAAACAGAAGCTTTAAAACGACACCAGGAATACCGCTTCCTGAACCAATATCAAGAACAGAAATTATCTTACTGAAATCTATATGAGCATAAGGGACAACTGATTCATAAAAGTAATCACCATACACTTTTTGCTCATCACATAAGTTGGTAAGATTAACATTTTCGTTATATTGTTGTAAAAATTCCTTATAAATCTCAATTTTAGCGAAAAATTGTTCGTTTACATTTGGAAACAGAGTTGTGATAATTTCTTTAAATTCCTTTTTATTCATCATTCTTTTGTTGTTCTAAGTAAAATTTTACAACAATTAAGTCGGGCATGTTAATTCCTTGAATTCTTTCTGCTTGTCCTAAAGTCTGTGGTTTAATTTTATTTAATTTATCGCGTGCTTCAAGTGAAAGATTCTCAATAACACTATAATCTCTAATCGAAGATATATCAATTTTTTCTCATTTTTTAAATTTATCAATATATTTGTCTTGCTTTTTGATATAGCCTTCAAACTTTATCATTATTTCAATCTTATCGATAACAGGTTGTGTTAATGTTTTGAATTTAGCTGCAGGTAGTACATCTTTAAGATGTACAGTCTGTCTTTTCAGTAGTTCGTACAATGAACATACTGAGTTTTTATATTTTTTACTTAAAGTAGGAACAGAACTTAAACCTTTATTTTTTAGATAAGTCATAACTTGAGCAATCTGTTTTGTTCATTTTAAGTAAAGGTTATAGTTCGATTTAGATAATAATCCGGCTTCATAACCGTGTTTGCATAATCTATCATCAGCATTATCATCTCTTAACTGCAATCGATATTCAGCACGTGATGTTAGTAAACGATATGGATCAGTTATTCCTTTTGTTACAAGGTCGTCAATCATGACGCCGATATACGCTTCATCACGTCCTAAAATTAAGGGTTTACGTCCCTTACATGCCAAAGCTGCGTTTATTCCCGCCATTAAGCCCTGTCCTGCCGCTTCTTCATATCCGCTTGACCCATTTACTTGGCCGGCCAAATAAAGTCCCTTAATTGCCTTAGTTTCTAATGAGGGGTATAATTGTGTTGGATCAATGGCATCATATTCAATTGCATAGGCATACTTTAAGAACTTTGCATTTTCTAAGCCTTTGATTGTATGTACGAATTCTTCTTGAATGTTTGCAGGAAGAGAAGTAGATAAACCTTGCAAGTAAATAGAATCTCATTGCATAGACTCTGGTTCCATAAATGTTTGGTGTCTTTCTTTATCTGAAAATCTTACGACCTTATCTTCAATTGAAGGACAGTAACGAGGTCCAACGCCTTTTATATTACCCGAATACATTGCAGATAATTTTAAATTGCTTCTGATAATATCGTGTGTTTTAGAATTTGTGTATGTTAAAAAACATGGTTGTTGTTTTTTAAAAGGTAAGTAAAATGGGTTAAAGTGTCCGAAAGATAACTTTTTATTTGTACCTGGTTCTCTGCTCATTCTTGTAAAATCGATTGAGCTTTTAAGAACACGTGGAGGAGTTCCGGTTTTTAAACGGATAATCTTGAAACCTAGTTCACGTAGAGAGTCGGAAAGTGTACGAGAGTTTTCTAATCCCATTGGTCCTTCTACTTTCGATTGAAGACCACAGTGAGTTATTGATTTCATATAAACTCCAGCGGTAATAATCACCTTTTTTGAGTTAATAGTGCCAGATTTTACTGTATTAACACCAGTGATAACTCCGTTTTTAACATTTAATGCAGAAACTTCATCAATAACTAATGTTAAATTTTTCTGTTCTTTAACTTTGTTAATGAATCACTCACTATAAGTTACTTTGTCTATTTGAGCTCTCAACGCTCTTACACCAGCACCCTTAGAAGAATTAAGCATTTTCATTTGCAATTGGTTTGCATCTGCAGCAATGCCTTGCATTCCTCCTAAAGCATCTATTTCCCTTGTGACAACTCCTTTGGCTGGACCACCAACAGATGGGTTACATGGAGCCATACCAATTGTTTTTTCATTAAGAGTGATCAAGGCTGTTTTAAGTCCGATATTTGACGAGGCAAAAGCAGATTCGAGACCAGCATGTCCTGCGCCAATAACGATTACGTCAAACTCGTTTGATTTCATAAGCTATGATAGTAAAGATTAGTATTCTTTTCTATACATTTTGTCACCGTTTTCGATAATTTCTTCAGATGTTTTATATGCAGTTCCGGCAGGAATTAATCCACCTAACATTACATTTTCTTTTAAACCAAATAAGAAGTCTGTTTGTCTCTTAACGGCAGCATCTGTCAATATTTTCTTTGAATCTTGGAATGAAGCAGCAGATAAGAATGATTTACCATGAGCTGGGATTGAATCTAATCCTAATACTAGGCTCAATGCAGTGATTGGAGTCTTGTTTTTAAGAAGTAAATCTGTGTTCAACTTTGTGAATTCAGAAAGTTCGATAACTTTTCCAACGAATAAATCAGAATCACCAGCATTAAGGATTTTAACTTTGTTAGTCATTTGACGAACAATAATTTCCAAGTATTTATCAGATGTTTCAATACCTTGTTGACGGTAAACTGATTGAGCTTCGTTAATGATGTAGTGACGACATTTTTCTATACCAGAGAATGTTAATAATTCTTTAATATCAAGTGAGCTATTCTTTGTGATTAGATCACCGTATGAAACTTGCATACCTTCTTTAATACGCAATGAATCTCTTGAAGATGAATTTTTAACTTCAATTTTCTCTTCTTCACCAGTAGTGTTGTTCTTAACACAGATAACTAGAGTTTGACCATCATTAACAATCTTTTCTACAACTCCCTTAACGTGAGATGCAGTTCCTAATTGATATTCTTTTGGTGGTGTAGCATCAAGAATCTGTTGTAAACGTTTAAATCCTTCGGCCACGTTTCCTCCGGCACCTTTAGAACCTCCAGTCTGCTTAGACTTCATGTTCAACTGCGTAGCTGGTTCACCGATTGATTGAGCTGCGATAACTCCGATTGGTGTACCTATTTCAACAACTTTCTTAGTTGTTAAGTCTTTACCGAAACACTTTTGACAAACACCATGTTCACAGTTGCAGTGGATAACTGAACGTATTTCTACTTCTTCAATACCACTTGCTGCTATTAATTTTGCTTGTTCAGGAGAAATTAATTCACCGATTGGCACGATTACTGCACCAGTTTTTGGATCAATAATATCTTGGTTTGAGAATCTGTCTTTAATTCTCTCTTCTAAAGATTCGATTTGTACTCCATCAGAGTTGAAGATTGCTTTAACCAATAAACCTTTTGTAGTTCCACAGTCATCAGTTGTAACAATAATGTCTTGAGCTGAGTCAACTAGCTTACGAGTTAGATAACCTGATTTAGATGTTTTCATCGCTGTATCGGCCATGGCTTTACGAGTACCGTAACATGAGTTAAAGTATTCAGTTGATGTTAATCCTTCTACTAAAGAGTGTTTAATAGGAGTTTCAATTGTATCGTCGTTCATTGCTTTACCAAGCTTTTCTCCAGCTTTACGTTTAGCATCTCCCTTAGTACCAATCTGGTCATATGCAGATGACTTGTTCATCAATCCACGCATTCCTAATAATTGAGAGAACTGTGCAACGTTTCCTCTTGATCCTGAGTTGGCCATGATAATTGTTGAGTTTTGGCCATTTTTCTCTGTATCATTCATAATTGCTTTGAAGTCGCTACGAATCTTACTCGCTTTATCTTCTCAGATTTGAATAACTTTAATATATCTTTCGTTATCATTGCTTAAACCTAAATCGAAATCATTTTTGTAATCAACAATTTCTTCTTCACCGGCAGAAATGAATTTTTCTTTGCCGGTATATTCTGGTAAATCAAATATTGACATAGTTATACCAGATTTAGTACACATTTTGAAACCTGTGTTCTTAATGTTGTCCATGTATTCAGCAACTTGTTCTGTTTCATACTTATCATTTAATTTTTGAACAATGTTTGATAAGTTTGATTTAGTAACAGCGGCATGCGGAACATATTTTTCAATTGCTTTAGCTGGGCTCTCACCTTTGCTAACGATGTCGTCGCCATTTAATGAAAGATTCTTTGCATTATTAATGTAGTCGAAATCGTTTGGTAGAGTTTCGTTGAAAATTACTTTTCCTGGAGTAGTTATTAAAATTGAATTAGCAGGTATGTTCTTTTTACCAAGTGAAACAAAGTAATCAGATGAAATTCCAACAACTGTGTTGTATTCAACGGCGTTGTTCATTAATGCTGTTCTTACTTCATTAGCAGAAGAGAAAATAGTTCCTTCTCCCTTTAATCCTTTTCTTTCAGATGTAACATAGTAGATTCCTAGAACGATATCCTGTGTTGGAGCAACTACTGGTTTACCATCTTTTGGTCCTAGAATATGTCAGCTTGCTAACATTAGGTCACGTGCCTCAGCTACAGCTTCAGGAGATATAGGTAAGTGAATACCCATTTGGTCACCATCGAAGTCGGCGTTGAACGCAGCACAAACTAATGGGTGAAGTCTAATTGCTTTTCCATCCGTTAAGATTGGTTCGAAAGCTTGAACACCAAGTCTGTGAAGTGTTGGTGCACGGTTTAATAAAACTGGTCTTTCACGCATAACCTTAGTGACGATTGGTCAGATTTCTGGCTCTTGTCTTAAGATCATCTTTTCAGCTAATTTAGAGTTAGCAGCGATTGGATTAATTTCATTTCCAGATTCATCAAACTTGTTAATTAATTCATGAATAATGAATGGTTTGAAAATAGTTAGGATAATTGTTGATGGGATACCAGCTTGGTACATTTTTAGTTCTGGAGCACCAACTATAACTGAACGTCCTGAATAGTCAACACGTTTTCCTAATAAGTTCTTACGGAATAAACCTTCTTTACCTTTTAAGTGGTCAGTCAATGATTTTAATGGACGTTTGTCCTTAGACATTGATTGTTTAGAACGAGAAGAGTTATCAAATAATGAATCTACAGCTTCTTGAAGCATTCTCTTTTCATTGTTTAAAATGATTGTCGGAGCTTTAATTTCGATTAATTTTTTAAGACGTTCATTACGAATGATAATTTTTCTATAGAAGTTGTTAATATCAGAAGTAGTTGTCTTTCCACCATGTAAATGTACGATAGGACGAGTGTCAGGTGGTGTAACTGGAATAACGTTTAATACCATTCATTCTGGTTTAACACCTGATTGGATGAATCATAAAATACATTCATAACGTTTAGTTAATTTTTTGAATGCAATGCTACCTGGAGTCTCAAGAGATAATTTTCTACGGATTTCTTCTTTTTCAGCGTTTAAATCAAGTTTCTTAAGTAAGTATTGGATTGCTTCAGCACCAATACCGAATTCAACACCTGTATATTTCTTAATAAATCTGAAAACATCTTCTTGAGAAAATGGTAATGATGAATTACGGATTCTCTCGTAATATTCTTGAGCACGTCTGTAGTCTAATGAACTTTCTGGTAATTTGTCAAGAATGTCCTTTAAAGCAGTTCTAAGTTTCTTTCTGTTGATCTCGTACAATTTAGTAGCATTTAAATCAATGATATCTTTTGTTTTGAAGATTTTACTGTTGTTGCTTTCTAAAACAATGTAGTTAGTGAAGTTAACAACTTCTTCTACTTGCTTATAAGGCATATCAAGACATAAAGATATTTTTGATGGAGAAGGTAATTCCTTAGTCATTCAGATATGTGTAACAGGTGAAGCTAATTCGATGTGTCCCATTCTTTCACGTCTTACAACGTTTTCAGTGACTTCAACACCACACTTTTCACATACTTTACCACGGTATTTTACTTTCTTATATTTACCACAAGCACATTCGTAACTTTTGATTGGACCAAAGATTTCTTCAGCAAACAAACCCTCTGGTTCTGGTTTAAGTGTTTTATAGTTGATAGTTTCAGGTTTCTTAACTTCTCCCTTTGATCATTTTCTGATTTGTTCTGGAGAGGCTAGCCCGATTCTTAGTGATTTTAATTTTGATTGATTTGATTTGTTAAACATATTTACTCCTTATTTCCTTTTCTTTTATTGATTTACACCTTCATCGTCGCTGTCTATTATTTCTACCTTCGGCAACACTCCGGTATTTAGATCTGAGTCAATTGTGTTTGCATCTTCTTCATCAGTAACACTTGTTATATCATTGGCATCATGCGTTGTGCCATCGTTGTGTATCAAGTCAACTGATAAACATAATCCTTGCAATTGCTTTGTCATTAATTTAAATGATTCAGGAATGTTAGTTTCTGGTAATGGACGACCTTTGATGATTGCAGAATAAGTTAATTCTCTTCCTGTAATATCATCTGATTTAATTGTTAAACATTCACGAAGGTTGTATGCAGCTCCGTATGCTTCAAGTGCTCATACTTCCATTTCTCCGAATTTTTGTCCACCATTTTGTGATTTTCCTCCAAGTGGTTGTTGAGTAATTTTTGAGTAAGGACCAGTTGCTCTGGCATGTACCTTGTCGTCAACCATGTGGTCAAGTTTCATAACATGCATAACTCCAACAGTTATTTTCTTACCATATTCTTCTCCTGTACGTCCATCGTATAATGTTTCTTTACATAGGTTTTCAGTATCTTTTGTATCGAATCCTGCTTGTGAAAGTGCACAGATAACATCTTCTTTTGTTGCACCACTAAATACTGGTGTAGCAGCTTTTAATGAAATATCTTCGAAAGTCATACCAGCTAATTTTAAAATAGCTTGTAGGTCGGCGTCTGATATTTTCTTCTCAGCGGCTTCATATGAAGAGATCTTTGAATCTTTCATGTATGATTTAGCACATTTTAATAAACAATCAACTTTTGCAGGAATCATTCCGAACTCAGTCATCATTTGTGCTGGTGTGTGTTTGCCAAAAATATATTCTAATAATTTATTTTTAGCCATTTGTCTCATTGCAGCACCTAAATATGTTTCATAAATCTGACCGATGTTCATACGTGAAGGCACACCTTGTGGGTTTAAACAAACGTCGATTGGAGTTCCATCAGCTAAGTGAGGCATGTCGGCAACTGGAACAACGATAGAAATTACACCCTTGTTTCCGTGACGTCCAGCTAATTTATCACCAACTTGGATTTTACGTTTTTGAACAATATAGATTTTAATTTTTTCAATTACGTCATCTTCAAGTTGATCACCCTTTGCAGTTGAGAATTTTTCAATTTTAGCAACAATTCCTTCTCCACCGTGAGGAACTTTTAAAGAACTATCTCTGAAGTTTTTAGACTTGCTACCAAAGATTGAACGTAATAATTTTTCTTCTGATGTTTCACCACTTGAACCTTTTGGAGAAATTTTACCAACTAAGATATCTCCTTCTTTTACTTCTGCTCCAACTAAGATAATACCATCATCATCTAAGTAACGTTTAGCATCTTCACTTGTGTTTTGTAGATCACGAGTAATTTCTTCATCTCCTGTTTTTGTTCTAACAGCGGCTACTTCGTATTCTTGAATTGAAATAGAAGTATATGAATCTTCATGAACTAATCTATCAGAAATAACGATCGCATCCTCGAAGTTATAACCATTTCATGTTGTGAAGGCAACTAAAACATTTCTTCCTAAAGCAAGTTCACCATTTTCCATTGCTGGTCCATCAGCGATTGTTTTACCTTTTTCTATTTGTTGACCTAAGTGAACAATTGGAGTTTGGTTAATACATGTGTCTTGGTTAGAACGTCTAAACTTAACAAGTTTATATGTATCTTTAGCGTTACCTCTTTTAATAACGATTTTGTTACCATCAACGTAATCAACAACTCCGCTTTCTTCAGCAACAACTGCCATACCAGAATCGTGAGCTACTTTATATTCTACACCAGTACCAACGATAGAAGCTTTTGGTTGTAATAAAGGTAATGCTTGACGTTCCATGTTAGAACCATACATTGAACGAACTCCATCGTTACTGTTCATGAATGGAATAGCTGAAGTAGAAATTGAAAGTATTTGGCTAGGTAATATATCTGCATAGTCAACACGACTAGGTTCAATAATTTCTTGGTTTAATCTATAACGTGCAGTTACTCTCTTATCAAGAATTTTACCGTGTGCATCAGTTTTAACTGTTGCTTCACAAATATATTTATCATCTTCCTTAGAAGCTGTTAAATATTCTATTTCATCAGTAATAACTCCGTTTTTAACTTTCTTATAAGGAGCTGTAATGAAACCGTGTTTATCAACTTTAGCTCATGAAGCAAGAGAAAGTATCAATCCAATGTTTAAACCTTCTGGAGATTCAATCGGACAAATTCTTCCATAGTATGAAGGGTGAATATCACGTACGTCCAAGTTTGGGTCGTCACGGCTAATACCACCTTCTCCCATCGCAGAAATTCTTCTTTTATTTGTTAATTCTGAAAGTGGGTTTTGTTGATCGACGAATTGTGTTAATTGGTGTTGGTTAAAGAATTGTTTAACAATCATATCAAAAGCCTTAGTGTTAACTATTGTATTCAATGTTGCTTTAGCTTCGATTTTCTTAACTTGTTCTTCGTTTGCACGACCAACAGTAATAGATGCTAATTTATCCTTAACGAATTTTTCAACACGTGCCATACCAACGTTCAACTTGTTTAATAATTGTTCGTGTATTAAACGTAAACGCTTATTAGCTAAGTGTTCTACGTCATCGTATTGCCCAATACCTGCTGGTAAACCAATTGTATAAGATATAGCTGCAATAAAGTCAGTAAGAACCAAAGCAGTTGAAGTTGTTGAACCAGGAACGATTCCGATTACTGGAACTACGCTTTCTTGCTTTTCATTGTTTACATAAACACTAATACATTCAACTTTCATTGATTGTTTTCCAAATACTTTTGAATTTGAAGATATTGAAACAGGGAATAAACAGTCTATTTCATTATTTTCACTAGCTGCTTTTATTGCTTTTAATTCATCTGGTCCAATAAGTGTTCCTTTTTTAAATAAAACACTTCCAGATTTAGTGTGGATGTCTTCAGCTAATATTCTACCATATAGACGTTCACTAATTTTGAATTTGTGATCAATTTTATAACGTCCAGCAGAAGTTAAATCATAAGATTTTTTATCCATTAATCTCTTTAATAATAAATCTTGGAAAGAAACTTCTGTTGAATCTGCTTTTAAAATTGAATCAACTGTTTTTGTAGAAATTCCGATTTCTGATACTAATTTCTTAGCACACTTTTCAGTAACGATAACATCTAAACATGCATTAATTTGTTCTTGAAGAGAAGCTGAATTAGAAGTTTTTTGTTTTTCACTTAACTCAACGTGTTTAATGATTGCATTTTTAAGTTTATTTTCAATTGGTGAACCAGTTGATATTGTTTGACCAGCATTTTTCTTGTTTAATAAAGAATTTCTAAGTTTTTTAACTTCTTCATCCTCTAAAATGTTAGCACGAGTGAATTCATCAAAAGCTAATGATTTTTCAATAAATGTATCTTTACGGTAAATTTCAAGAATAGCTTTTTCATTTAAACCGAAGGCCTTTAATAATAAAGTAGCATGAAAAGCGAATGTATTTCCTTTTGCTGAACTTCTAACTATACAATCTACAATACCGATTTCGTCATTAGATTGGAATTTAACATCAGTACCACGTGATGGGTAAAGTTCACAGAAGTAACCAGCTTTTCAAGATGATGCTGATTTATTAATCCTTGTAGCATTGTAAATATATGCTCCTGGCGATCTAACTAATTGTGAAATAACAATTTTTTCAGTTCCGTTAATAATGAATGTTCCTTTTGTTGTCATTAAAGGAATGTCAGCAAAAAAGACACCACGTTCTCCTTTATTCTTTGCACCTTTTTTAGCTTTAGCTTTGATGATTTCTCCTGTATCATTATTAATTAATTCTAAATTAACAAATAAAGAACTTGCATAAGTGCTTCCATCTAAACGACATTGTTCTTCTGTTTTTGTTGGTTTCTCAATGTTGATTCCCTTATATACAACTTCATACTTAGTGTTCTTTGCATGAGACATTGGGAAATAAGGAGCTATTACATTTTCAATTTCATTTTTAAGAAAGTTTTCGTAAGACTTTTTTTGAATGTCTAATAAGTCTGGTTGTTCACAGTTTACATTAATCTTAGAAAAGTTAATTCTTGAAACTAGTTCAGAATATTCTTTAATGTTATTGATGCATGAATCTGCAGAATGTTTTGGTGTTTTAGAAGTTTGTGTGTTATGTGATTTAGTTGGCATTTTAGATAAGAAATATTAATACATCGAACGCACACATTTGCAAGGAATGTATGTATCTAAGAAGGATGTGTTAGTTATATTATATATAAGTTTTAAAAAAATGTTGTAAATTTATTGTCTATAGGTTATTAAAGTAAACAATTGATTAGGGGGTTACCTATGCGAGATCACCCGTTCATTGGAATCCTCTCATAAATGTCCCTGTACTTGGTTCACCATAAGGCGAATTTGATGGATAAGATTGGTCTATGGCTTCAGCTAATGTAAAATTAGATTCTCTGCTAAGGTCGTATGATACAAACATAGTCATATGGCCATCATTATCATAAACTCTATCAACATATATACTACTAAAGAATATTCATGGACGCGTTTTGAATCTTAAATCATCATGGGTGCTCCATTGTTGTATATCAACAAGGTCAATAACGGTCTGAACATTCTTAGCGGTCCCGAATAAATAATTTGAAGAGAATCTAGTGGACAAATCAAAATAATAATTTAATGCTTCAGTTTCATGATTTATCTTCAATTCTCTAATTTTAAGGGTGGAGAGAGTAGAGACGGCAGTAAGATTGGCTAATTCACTAGCACCATCGATAAAAGGTGAGTCAATGTTTCTCATATACATATCATCTTTATCAGCAAGATTTAAGTTTGTTTGATCATGTACATTAATCTGTGTTGCTGTAGGGAGATCGTCCTTTGCTCCATAGAAGAAGTCCTTATATGGAGTATATTCTTGTGTAACCGGAATCGATGCTCTTGGAGAGATGCCGATAACCTCATCTCCACTTGATTGTCAGTTAGAAGAAACTTTTTCAACCGAACGTTTAGTGTAATCACAATTGCTGTAGTATGGTAAAAGACTAGCAAGAAAAGCGCAGGATGTTTTATCAGTAAGACTTCCAGCAAGAAAGCTGCTATCCGTCAAAAGTGGCGGCATAAAAATCATATTACAACCGTGACTAGCTGTAGGGTCATTCCGTGCTGCTGTTAGATTTGTTGAATGCACTGCTTTTTTACTAGACGACGGGATATCAACGTTATAACTAAACAATCACGTACCTGAACCGTCATCTGCTTGTGAAAGCGTAACTGAACCAGTTAAAGTGCCGTCCGGTGAACGACTGAATCGCTGTTGAGCTAATCCGGTTAACAAATAATTCATACCAAACTCCAAATATGTTCATATGTGTTCAGTTTGATATCTACCAGATGCAAGATATTTGTCCATTAATCAATTGCTTCATGAAACACAATCTTGATTTTTCAATTCTGTAGGTAACAATTCTTCGTGGGTAACATTTTGTAAATGTTCGAAATAATACTCTGGGGCAAAACTTTGGTCAATTGAAAATTCTTCATAATATTCAGAAGTTGGAGAAAGTCTAATAGAACAATTACCAGTAGATTCACCATTTGTTGCATAAACTTTAACTGTACTAGCTTTATAAGAGTAACCTTTTTGTATTTCAACTCTACACGTATCATTGAAAATGTTTTTGGTAATAATAGTGACTGTTACATTATCTTTACCAAAAACATTGGTAATAGCATTAACATTTCATGATATGGCATGAGCATAACCATTTGCAACATTTGCAGTCATTATTATTCCGTCACCTCTCGCCGATAAAGTTGGGTTTTCATATTCAGTACTAATGCTAATTGCTTTATCAGCATTTGAACATGATGTTAGAAGCGGAAAAGCAGCACTTGCCACTATTAATGGTGAGAACAGCAATAATATTTTCTTAAATTTCATAATTGTATTATAATACAAATATGGCGAAATTTAAAAAAGAAGCTTCAAAAACAAAAAAAGGACATACCACTTCACGACAGGTTGTTCATCAATCAAAAGCGTGATGAAAATATGCTTTCTTTGGTGTTTGCGTAGTTGCTGCAGCAACTCCTGGTATATGCGCATTAGTTGAACAATCAACTAAGAACGAACCATACCATATAAGAGCAGGAGACTCCGTTACTATAACAAGTAAAAATGCTAAAACTATTTTTGATTTCGTAAAACCTAGGTTAGATCACACATATGTTCCAAGATATGCTAATTTTGGTACAAAAGATATAACTGTTAACCAAGCTAATAATAATAAGATTTATAATGATGGAGACCAAATTTATTTTGATATGATTGGTAGCTTTGCAGATGCCATTATAAAGAAACAAGCTGGACAAATAGAGGTACGTTTTTGATCAACTAAATGACTTACTTCTGATTATGATCTACGAAATGGTTATATTGATGTTGACGGTATCATGTATAATTTCGAAGGAAGTGCCGCTGATTTCAACTACATTTATATAGCAGACAAGTGAGATTTCCAAATTTCTCCAACTACTCCTTCAGATCTTTTCCCAACATCATTGACATATGCTTCTGATCTTTATGATACTTATAATCTTAGAGTGATTCCAACTACACTCGATGAAGAAAGCTTATATGATAGTGTAGATTACGATAATATTGGAGATGCAAATGATTACATAACTGCTTATTCTAATTATTGGGATAACCAAGAATGAGCCGATGCTCTTAAAAAAACCACTTTCCCAGTAGACGCGGGTCCAATACTTCATGATGGCGATACTTCTTTCAATGACTATATTGATACGTTCTGTAAAAATACTAGTGATGCTGGCAATGGCTTTGTTAAGATCGATTCATTTAAACAAATGATGTATCTAGATATAAATAGAAGTGTTGCAAGTGTTGTTAGCACAGGTGATGCCCAATTATCTACGGATGCAATACCTGGTTTTTGATTGCATGATAAGGAACATTGCTGAAGTCAAGAAGAGACATATGATGATCCAGCTGCTCCTTTCTTCCCAGACACTACAAGAGAAACGTCTTGTAGATTCGATGACGCCTCTTTCTATTTACGAAACGATATAGACCCATCTAGTTGATTCAGTGGTTCAAGTTCCGGGCATGGATCTAATTTGGTTACTCCTTTTAATTTAGGGTGATATCCAGAATCCACTGATTATTATATGCCGCAAGGAGAGGGGTATATGTTAAGGGGCCCTGATATATTGAATGTGGAGGCAAACGGTAGTAAAGATGAAGTTTGATTTACGCAAACCAATGATAACGGTGTTGCTACTCCAATATATGTTGACTATTATGTTAGAAATGCACCGGAAAATGGACACAATGATAATGCTGAAGCAGACTATTACTCATATGTTGATTCTCAAGGAATAACAGATTATTCTCAGGCTTGAATAGTTATGAGAGGTTTCGATAAAATAACTCACTCAATGAAAACAATTTATTTACCATCGTGTTCTTTAGCTAATGCGAAATATAGTGATTCACTCACTAATGGAATACATGATCTCGGAAATGGAATAGGCGCTGGGACCGACATTGACGTTAGTTGAGATTCTGGTTGATATTTCAACACCGAATATAACAGTCTTTAGTTTATAAATAGACAGCTTAAACTCATTGAGCCATCTATTTTTTATGCTGTACAAACTTTATTTTCTTAAAGCTGACTTATATCTTGAAAAATTACTTACTGATTTTTACTTAAAACCTTATCGATTTCTTTAAATATATCGGAATATCTTTCTTTTGTGATCGAATATTTATCGCTATTATTTAAAACCTCTTCTTTAACTTGTTGATAGGGAATATACTTAACACCTTCAAGTTCGTTTTTTTGAATCTTGACTTTTTCAATGTCCATATCACAAAAGCAAATGTAGTTATAAGCGAATGAACGGTATACTCCGCACGGTTGCGCGATACCAAGTAGTGTTATTTTTTTGTCTTTAATATCTATGCCTATTTCTTCAAATACTTCTTTATATATGGTTTCATCAATTGAATCATCTTTTTCAACGTGCCCTCCAACTAAACCATATTTACCAGGATTATATTTTTTATTTAAACTTCTAATTTCAAAAAGTACAGAATTTGTTTGTTTATTATAGAGTCATACAAAAGCTGTATTAAAAAGAATCCCTGGAATTGTACTTGCTTCTTTGCGACTCAAATACTTTCCATTTCATTTTCCATTATTATCAATAACTCTTAAAATTTCTTGATTATTATCTGGTGTGTGCATATTAATATTTTAGCAAAATGCACGAAAAAGTAGTGATTTTTGAACTTTTATAATTTTTGCTGATTACTCAGAAAATCACATAACTTTTTTTCCGGAAAAAATTGTATTATAAGCTCGTAAGGAATAATATGAGAGAAATTAAAATAAAGAATTTTAAAGACGAAGCAAAAACTGTTAAAGATGTATTTAAAAGATATTGCGCAAATCAAATAAAACTTAAATACATTGGCGAAGCACGTCAAAGTAAACCAGATGTTGAAGTAAAGGAGATAACAAATTACTGTGGTGCGATAGATGACATACTACAAAATATTGATTTAAATTGTGCAAATTTGTTAAAAATCATTTATATCGAACACAAGGATGCAGAAGCTATTGGTTATAGCAGATCATATCTATACCGAAAGATGGCGGTAGCACACAAAGAATTTATGGAGTACTATGGTTATGTTGGCTGCAACTAGTTATTATTCATTAAAAGAAATAGAAAACAATCCAGTCAATAATAATAAGTTTTTTTATATTGATTGTGTAGATGGTAATATTTCATTTGAAGGAAATAAGTGATATTTTGATTTAAACGTTTGAACACTCCACAATAGTGTTCTGCCATTAAATTTATTTAATATATCTCTAGAAACATCAGTGTTTAGCGTAGAAAATTATGCTTTATCACTATCAACATCAACACTTGTGCCCGCGTGGGTAGTACAAAAAGAAATTTGTTCTCTATATACAGCTCACATAAGTTTTGATGCATATAGTGCTGGATTAATTACTGAGCCTATTGACCAGATGAATATTGAGGGAAGAATGACCTTCAATGTAAATAATGATATTCTATCAAATGCAGAAATAGACGCCGATCAAAAACAACTAAACACTTTCATTTCTGAAGTACAAAATGAACGAGAGAACTTTAATTTTGAATATTCTAATAATTCAAATCAACAAAATCAGCATGGCAACATAAATCTTAATGATTCAGTGTATATCAATAGCAAAACCGGTTCTATACAAAAGCAATGTGGCGTTCATTATGCACTGCCTGAATATATTGATGTTGATACTCCAATTAACAAGTTAATTGAATTTCAATCTGGGCTACAGTATAGAATCAATAAATACAAAATTAAGTTCTTGTATTCTACTGATGGATCGGATTCCATTAAAACATTTGAACATACACAATCCAGCCCTATTTATTCGACAGGGACTTTGAGCATACGCACAACGTATTGTACTACATACGACGCTGGCACGTCACAAGTTGTTGAATCGATAAATGGGGAGGATGGGTTTTATATTGCAGAGAGTGCAACAGGACTATATGAGCTTGAATTAGAAATACAATACAAAGAAAACTTGAAAGTTTTTAAATTTACAAACAGTTTTTCTTTTATATCGCCGCAAGGGGACAGTCAACCCGCTCTAACGGTTAAGGAGTTATTGATAAGTAATATTGAGGGGTACGAATATTATGAGTGTTAAAAGAGCGAATTTAATATGTTGTGTGGGTGGTATTTCAGTAACTGTTGGTTGCGCAGTGTGTTCTACTCTGATTTCTAACTCAAATACATATGACAGTGAACAAGTAGTTGATAAGCCGCTTGGCAGAGGAAACAACTATGAATACTGATCTCTTAAATATGCATTAAATTCAACGGCAAATATGGCATCCTTATGTGTTACAGAAAAAATAAATAATGTTTATGTAAAGACAATTGACTCCAAGAATTTTAAAGCAAAATTTATAAACGTGATGAGAACTACACTACATTCAATGACGAAATTTTCCGCAAATTACAATAATTACAAAATAAAGTTGACCTATAAAATTCTTGATTCAAAAGACAAAGTTAATGTAGATGTTGTGTGATATTTAGAGTCAGATTTCCCATACTATTTTTATGATCAGTTTCAAATATCCGTTGTTTAGATTTAATTACCTAGTTTCTTTATTGGCTTCTCGAAACTAAAGTATTTTATTTTGGGTAAAAAATCAAAAGCAACAGCAATTAATAAAATGAATATTCCCGAGAATATAAAACCGAATATAGCAACTGCTGGATACGACATATTTCCAAAGATCGAAGCAACTCCTGACCATTCGCCAAATGTTCAATCATATTCACGGATTCCACTTGTATTGCACGAGACATGCATCGTAAATGTAATTAAAGAAACTCATGAATAGTATGAAACCGCGAATATGGCACAATTCGCCATAGTTTTAATAAAAAACTTCGGTTCACTATTTCCTAAAACAAATAGACCGACGATCAATGTAAGTGCATGCATTGAAAAAAACATAGGGTTTACATTACCACCAAAAACTATTCAGTGCAAATTTCAGTGTGCATTAATATCACCTGTATCATTGAAAATAACTTCGCCGAACAATGTGATTATGCTTCCAAAAACAGCGAAAGGGGCCAAAATACGCGAAGTTACACGCTTCTGGTCCACAATTAAGGACAAAGGTAAAGAAATGGCTAAGAAGGGGCATAAATCAAGTAAGAATGCTCTTGATGTTACAAGACCATTATCATTATGGTATTTAGAGAAGTCCTTCCATCCATCATAGAAACGACCGTATATAACCAAAATTAACATTACTGTACCAATCAATACTCAGAATATATAATTTCGTGTTAAGCGTCTTATAAGTGGAGAAACAGCAACAAGTATCAAACCAATGAAAAGCGATATTAGACATAAAACTAATCCGCAAGAATTTATATTCATATAATTTAATTATGCCCTTAGAAAAAGAACATTGTAAAGAATCAACAATTAAAAATGACCAAATAGTTTTGTCACCAGAATACATTAAAAAAATGTCATTCCGTTTCAAAAAAATCACAGGAACACGTTTTGCAGCTATTCTTGGGAAAAGTAAATATACCTCTCCTTTTGTTTGCTGAATGGGAATGGTCAATTTATACAAGGATACAATGGATAAAACCCTTGCGGATGCTGGAAATATAATCGAACCTAAAATCAGAGATTATGTTGAGCAAAAACTAGGACAAAAATATATCAGCTACGACCCCGTGAAATGTAAATTTGATATGTTTAAAGACAACAAAGTATTCGGCGGAATACCTGATGGAGAGCCAGTAAACGAAGAAGGAGCGGTTGATTATTCGAATGACAGAATGCTTCTTGAAATAAAAACATCATCAATTGATACAATACAATATAGATTCGAAAAAGGTAATATGTCTATGGTGCTTAATAGTGACGGTGTGCCAAAAGCTAAAGCAGGCGGAGAGGGTAAAAAGAGAGAAACTTGATTTGAGGGAAATGATGTTAAAATTCCTGAAGACTATAAATTTCAAGTTGGATTATATTTATATTTACGTCACACTACAAAAGCTTGTTTGTGTGTTGGTTTTCTTAAATTGGAAGATTATGCACACCCAGAAAATTTTGACATCAATAACAGAGAAATGAGAATAGTTAAAATAGATTTAGATCTTGAAAGCTTTAAGACATATATCGACTACGCTACAAAATGATATGAAACATATATCACTAAAGGTATTTCACCAGTAATGACAGAAGCCGATAGAAAATGATTAAACGAACAATACTCTTATATTAAGTAGTTTTCTTCTCTTTAACAATTTTTTCAATATCGTCAATCACTTTATCAAAATCTTCAGCATTTTTAATCTTAAATCCTGAGGCTAATTCGTGACCTCCACCGTCATATTTTGCCGCAATTCCATTAATTGGGATTTGTTTACTACGTAAAGATCCAGAATATTCTTCTTTTTCTGCATCATAATAAAGTGTTGCTCATACTTCAACACCTATAATGTTACCTAGTTTGCCCACAAAATTTGTATTTTTAGGTACATTGTATTTTTCAAAAGAACCCTTAGGTAGGTTTACTCATGCAACATCTTTGCTCTTATTGAATTTAATTAGACTTTTAACATATCCATCAAATTCAATATCATTAACACTAACGGAATAAAGACTGTCATATACAGATTTACGGTCAAAATTAATTTTGCACAATTTAGATGCAATCTTCAAAGTCTTAGAAGTAGTATTTGGATATAAGAACCTTCCTGTATCAGTTACAATTCCAGCATATAAATATTTAGCGACATCTTTACTGACGGCGTGCTTATCCCATTTAAAAAATAATTTTGCTAACATCTCGCAACACGCGGAGTACACAGGATTCTTTCATTCTATAGCTCCAACTGTTGGATCTTGTTCTGGAATTGGATGGTGATCTATAACAATTATTCGAGCACAAGCATCATACTTTTGATTGTAAATGCGTGAAGAGTTTGCTGTATCCAAAATAATTCCAAGACTATCTTTTAAAAAATCATCATCATTAACTATATTTTTTATTGAAGTGTTTTCGAACAAACTATTAGCATAAAAATCGCTATTTTCTCCTAAGAAATCTTTTACCCCTATTATTACAACATGTTTTTGAGGAAATTTATTTTTAATAAACTTCATGAATGCAAAGCAAGAAGCTAAGCAATCAACATCTGGTTTTTCGTGGAAAAACAATGCAATCTTTTTGTATTCTTTTATACTTTTTTCTATTTTACTTATCATTATTATTTATTATGTATTATGTTTTATTTTTGTAATCAATTATAAAATTAAATGATGCGAACGTATGTGTTCTGTCTAAAATACTAAAAAGCGTATATAATATGTATGTATAAAGAAAGTAGTGGAACACTCACCTGATATGCCTTTAAGGACTTGGGTTAATTGCTTTAATCATTTTAGAAGGTCAATACTCTTCTTTATATAAAAACTTAACGAATGGATAGTAGACCAATAAACGAGCAAATTCGCGAATCTAAATTAATAGTTATCACCAGCGATGGAACAAAACTTGGAGAGATGACTCGTCAAGAAGCTCTTAATAAAGCCAATGAAGCAGACTTAGATCTAGTATTGATCGCTCCAGGTTCAGAAAATCGTTCTGGTGTTGCTAAAATAATTGATTACGGAAAGTTCTTATATGAACTTAAAGCTAAAGAAAAAGCAAGCAAGAAGAATCAATCAGTTAGCAAAACCAAAGAGATTAAGGTAAGACCACAAATTGGAATTCATGATTTAACTTGAAGAGCAAAAAATGCTATTGAGTGATTAAAAGAAGGTAATGTTGTTAAATTCAAAATCCAAGCATTTGGAAGAATTGGAACAAAACAAGAAATAATCGAAGAAACTTACAATAAGTTCGTTGAATTGATCGGAGATGCTGGAAAGGTAATAACTCCTCTAAAGAAATTATCTCCAGTTTTATACGAAGCTTCAATCGTTAAGAATAAATAAAGAATACATATGGGAAAAATTAAATTAAAAACAAGAAAAGCCGCTGCGAAACGTTTTAAAAGAACTGGAACAGGCAAATTAAAACACCGTTGTCAAAACAGAGCTCACTTAGCAAAGTTCAAATCAACTAAACAAAAAAGACATTTAAAGAAAAACAGAACTCTATCTCGTGCTGCGAATAGAATTCTTGAACAACAAATACCAAACTAAGGAGAAAATATGAGAGTAACAAACGGAAGTACAACAAGACAACGAAGAAAAGCATTAAAAAGAAAAGTAGAAGGAGCTTGAGGAACTAAGCATACATCTTTTAAAATTGCAAAACAAACATTAATACGTGCAAAAGGATACGCTTTTGATGATCGTAAACAAAAGAAACGTGATTTTAGAAAATTATGAATACAAAGAATTAATTCTCAAGTTAGAGCATTAGGATACAACTATTCTACATTCATGGCTAATCTAACAAAACAAAATATTTCAATAAACAGAAAGATGTTATCTGAAATGGCAATTAGCAATCCAGACGAATTCAAAACATTAGTTGAAAACGTAATGGGCGCAAAAGCTTAATAAGAAACAATACACATATGAAAAAAGAGTTATAGGACAAACCCTATAACTCTTTTTTCTTCATAATGGTATCGGCCAATCACTTGGTTTATTCTTGGACTGCAGTTGAATTAGAGAATACTAGCGAAGCTCCTGTAGCATCTGCTGCATCGGTATTTATTTGTGTGTAAATTTTAGTGTTATTATCTGTATATAAGAAAGCGGTAATGTCTGAAGTAGTTGCATCTTTATCATAACTTACAGTCATGTTCTCAACATCTCATTGGTTGGTGCCGCCGGCAAAGGTAATTTTTAGTGCTAAATCGCCAATTCCGCATAAGACATGTGCTGAAGATATATCACCGCTGATAATGTTCTCCGCGTATGTGTAAGCAATATCTCAAAAAATAACTTCTTGATCCGGTATTTGTTCGTACTCCATTTCAAATTTGCATGCACCAGTAAGTGGGTTAGGTTGAGTAGAAGGATCATATACAATTGTTGTCGCATCTACTTTCCTAGTATTAAATTTGCAATGAGTGATCATAAATTTAGCTTCTTTTTTATTGCTGATACGGTAAGACATACCATAACCGAAGTTTGCACCATACGGATCTTTATCAGTACAACTAGTTGATACCATTGCAGCAACAGCCACAGCCCCTAGTGTGAGAAATGCGATAACACCTTTAATTGAAGCTTTCATTGGAAATTTTATATTTTAGCTTCTGGAGCTACAGTGTTAGCTTTAGCGGCTAAAGCATTTTTATTTACAGCTTTTGCTGCTCTTGATTTAATTCTGTTAGCTTTATTTTTTGAAATTCTACCTTTAGCCTTAACCATATCTGCTTTCTTGTAAATAGCTGATAAATCGTTCTTTCCGCTTCTAACTGTTTTGTTTGTAGTTTTAAGAGAAGAAATGCTAGCTTTGTTTCTCTTAGTACGTTTAGCAGTTTTTCTTATGTTTTTTATGTTAGCTTTAATATTAGCCATATGTTTTATTATATATAATTTTTAACTTCACATAAAAGATAAGTGTTATTGTAGTTAAAAAGTATTGTCAGACATGGTGAGTTCAACACATATAGTAAATGTGAATTATAATATATATAATTAAATCACCATGTCATCACCGATAATTATATTTTTACTTATTGCGGCAGTAATCGGTATTCCAATCTATCTTAAAAAGAAGAAAAACAAAGCGAAGAAAGCACTTGCTAGTAATAGAAGAAATAAAGATGAAGTCTGAAAAACAATAAAACAGTTTTTAAAAGAAGAGGGAAGTCGAGGAACTTCTATTTTTGAATCATACGTTGCTAAGAGAAATAATGCAGATTACATTATCCCGACTCTATCAAAAATTGAAAGAAAAAAGAAGAAAGAAGAAATTAAAATTCGTAAATGACAAGAAAAACAAGTTAAAAACAATGTAAAACCTGTTATTCGTGATTTATATGTTGTGTGTTTTACTCAGGAAAACCCAAAAACACACGAATTATTTAAACCACGTTGTATCCAATGTGAAGTTCTAAACGTTAAGATTGGTAAAAAAGACTATGATCGTAGAATAGCTATTGATGGCGAATTAGATTACGATACAGAAATGGAATGAATTGCTCCAATGAAATATGCTGAAGAGCTAAAAATGAGAAAAGCTAACCAAATGAAAGAAAAGCAAGAACAAAAAGCTGCACTTAAGGCTCAAAAAAATGCAAACAAAGAAAGAAATAAATATGCCAAGTAAACGTGTAATTTTTTTTGGAACTCCAGAAATCGGTGCTTCTGTACTACACGCGCTCCTGGAGTCGGGCGTTGAAATCGTGGGTGTGGTTACGCGCCAAGATAAGCCAATGGGAAGGAAACATGAAATATCTATTTCAGCGGTTAAACGTTTGGCTACTGAAAGCAATATTGAGATTTTTCAACCTGCTTCTCCAAAAGAAATTATTAAGAATATTGAAGAACTAAAACCAGATTTAATTGTAACTTGTGCTTATGGTTGTATTCTTCCAAGCAGTCTATTGTCTATACCTACATTCGGATGTATTAACGTACACACATCTCTTTTGCCGAGATGAAGAGGTGGAGCACCAATTCATAGAGCAATTATGGCGGGTGATGAAAAAACCGGTGTAACAATCATGTATATGGAAAAGGGTCTTGACACTGGAAACATCATACTTCAACAAGAAGTTGTTATTGAAGAAAACGAAACTTATGACACTTTATACAAAAAGCTTTCTGAAGCAAGCTATAAATTAGTCAAGGAAAACATTTCTTCATTATTTTCAAAAGATGTCAAATCTCAAAAACAAGATAGTGCCCTAGTTACACAAGCAAAAGTTATAACTCCTGAGGAAGAAAGTATTGATTGAAAAGAGGGTACTGCACGCGGAGTACATAACAAAATTAGAGGATTAAATAGTATTCCTTTAGCACATACAACGTTGAATGGAAAAGTTGTTAAATTATTTGAAAGTGTTCTAACCGGTATTGGTTCAAAAGAAAAACCTGGTACGATTATTTCCGTTTCAAAAAAAGGAATTGAGGTTTCTACAACGGATTTAAATCTGTTATTAACAAAAATCCAGATCGCTGGAAAAAAACCTGTTAGCGTTGAACAAATGGTAAATGGAAACCATGCTTTTAAAGTAGGCGACATGTTTCTGTAGTTAGATGTTTATAATATTAGTAGGTAGCGCACTATGTATAAAATAAACTCAGACACAAAACACTCAAGAACTTTATTCGCTTTGTCGTATGACGACGAAAAGAATATTGACAAAAGAAAACCAAACACATTTTTTGAACATCAAAACGACATTTTTTGAATAATGCCATTACAAGCAGATTTTTCGGCTGGTATATTTGAAAAAGCATTATTTGCATTCTTCCAGTCAAGAACAGCGGGAATTAATGTTGATATCGACAGCTTCATTAAATGTGCTGGTTCAGAAAAAGCACAACAAATAATCACTACTTTGATAACATCATCAGAGCAATTTAATGATATCAGTGCATGTTACAAGACAGACAAAGGGATTCAAAGAATTAATAACTTTGTTGTTGATATCACAAAGTATAAAGATGAAGTATATGTTGCAGAAGTAACAGCTGATGCTTGCAATTTTGCGAAGAAACTTATTACAATGCCAGGAAATATGATGTCAGCAAATGACTTCGAAGCTGAAATCAAGTCTAAATTTGCAAGCATTCCTGAAGTTAAGTTGTCAGTATTAAACAAGAAAGATTTAGAGAGCAAAAAGATGGGTTTAATTCTTGCTGTTGGTAAACAATCTACTCCAGAACAAGAACCAAGAATTATTATCGCGGAGTACAACAACGCACAAGATAAGAAAAAATTAGCAGTAGTTGGTAAGGGTATAACATTCGACACTGGAGGGTTAAATATTAAGACTGATAACCACATGATAGGAATGCATGCTGATATGGCAGGTGCTGCTATTTCATTGGCTACAATGTATGTAGCTGCAAAACTAAAAATTAACACAAACTTAGTTTGTTTAGCTTGTTGTGTTTCAAATGAAACTGGTCCAGAAGCATACAGAGTGAATGACGTAATAACTGCATATAATGGTAAAACCGTTGAAATATCTAATACAGATGCTGAAGGACGTTTAGCTTTAGCTGATGGTGTTTCATACGCTAATAAAGATCTTAAAGCTGATACTATAATCACTGTTGCTACCCTAACTGGTGCACTAAGATTTGCACTAGGTACAACTTTCACTGGTATTTGATCAACAAACGAAGATAATTGACAATTAATAAAAAGCGCTTCGTCATTGGCATCTGAAGAAATTTGAAGATTACCATTCCATCCTGATTTCCAAAAACTACTTAATGTTTCAAACATAGCGGACATTGTCAATTGTTCTTTATCTGGTCTTGCAGGAAGTTCAACTGCTGCTGAATTTATAAAATACTTCATTGGTGATTCACATTTAATACACGCAGACATTGCGTTCACAAGCGAATACAAAGGAAGAGCTCCATCTCCCGTTTATGTACCAGTAATGGTAAGAACATTTATTCAATTTGCTAAACAATTTGGAAAATAAAAATGGAAAATAATAGCCAAAAAATAATTGAGATCAAATCTGAAGGCCGTGCTAAAGACATTAAGCAAAAAAGAGCCTTAATCTGAATAAGCGCAGCTTTTGTTGTTACACTCGTAATAATGATTTTAGTTATAGTTTTGCTGTAGAAAGTCTATATACACATATATTGCATGCATTTATTACATAATGTATGCTTTTTTTAACATTTTTCTAATATTATGTTATATTATAAGTGTAAGATAGTGGGAGAAAGTGGAATATGATATTTCTAGGAACCTTCGAACATGCACTTGATACTAAAAACCGTTTAGTATTACCAAGCAAGTTCGTTAACAACCTTACAAAAAAAGTCATCATAAGTAAAGGCTTTGATGGATGTTTAGAGTGTAGAAGTGAAAAAGATTTCACACTTTATTCTGAAAAACTTATGAGTCTTAGTCAGACTAAAAAGGACACAAGAATTGTAATTAGACAATTATTGGCTAATGCTGCTGATATAGAAATAGATTCGGCAAAGAGAGTTTTAATCCCATTAACATTGTTAAAGGAAGCGAACATTTCTAAAGACATTACCATCATTGGTGTTGGCAACAAAATTGAACTTTGAGATAAAGCAATTTACAACAAGTTCAAAAACGAAACAGACAAATCGTATGAAGCGATTGCAGAAAAACTAAATGAATAATACACACCTACCCGTGCTTTTAAAGGAAGCAATTCAATCTCTAAACATTAAACCAAATGGAATTTATGTTGATTGCACAGCAGGTAGAGGTGGACATTCGGAAGCCATTTTGCAAAAACTTGGACCTAATGGAAGACTAATTTGCATTGACATGGATGAAGATGCAATAACATACCTTAATGAAAAATTTAATGATGTTAGAGTGACGATCATTAAGAATAATTACAGCAATATAAAAGAAATTTTATCATCACTTAATATTGAAACAGTTGATGGAATATTAGCAGACATAGGAGTAAGTTCACCGCAGCTAGACAACATAGAAAGAGGATTTAGTTATCACTCAGATGCCAAACTTGATATGCGCATGGATAAATCACAAGATAAATCCGCATACACAGTTATTAATGAATATACACAAAGCGATTTGTGTAAAATATTCAAAACATATGGTGAAATTCTAAAGCCAAATTCTGTGGCACATGCAATTGTTGAAGAACGTTTGATAAAACCGATTGTAACTACATCACAACTAGTTGAAATTATAAAAAGTAACATTGATAAGAAGTTATTATTTCAAAAAAAGCATCCAGCAAGAAAGTATTTTCAAGCTATTAGGATTGAAGTTAATGATGAATTAAATAACTTAGAAAAATTTATCGATGTGGCACCATCTCTGTTAAAATCAGAAGGTCGCCTTTCAATAATTTCATTTCATTCGTTGGAAGATAGAATCATTAAAACAAAGTTTGCTGAGTTTACAACATCCAACATTCCAAAAGAAATACCAATAATTGATGAACATCTTAATTACAAAACACTTACAAAAAAACCGATTGAGCCCTCGGTTGACGAATTAGAAAAAAATAATCGGTCAAGAAGCGCTAAGCTCAGAACAATAATAAAGATTTAAAATATGTACAACCTAAAGAAAGTTTACGCAACTCTATCATTCCAAGATGATGCAATATCATTAACGGTTTTAGAGAATAATGAAACAACAAACTGTCTATATTCTAACAGCATCAAAATTCAATATATTGATGCAGATTTTAATTTTGTAAATGTTCATAAAATTAAAGAAGTAATTTCATATCTTACAGAAAACTGTGACAGATTTTTAGGTATCACCATAAAAAAATATATTGTTAATTTTGATAATATTCCATTAACAAACAAGAATACCGAAGCTGATCCTACATTTTTAACAAACCTTAAAAATATTCTTAATGAGTCAAATATTGTTGCACTTAATATTATTAGTAACAGCTTGTATTTCTCACATGAAGATGGTATTAATGGACAAGCATATATTGGAACGAATTCAACATATGTCTATGAATACAACGATGAATCAAAAGCAGTTGATTTACATGTTATTCCTTATGGCACAAAATGAGCCATAGAAAATATTCAGCATATGTTGAAAATTGATGGACACGAAGCAGAAGTTATAAGTTTCATAAATAATCTTCAAAATTTAAAACTTGTTAATGATAAAATACCATTTATTAATAAACACAGCAACAAATACTGTGAATTAACAGAAATTGACATTGATGTTTTTGAAAAAGCAGTTAATATTGTTTTTTCAGCATTATTTAATAATATCTTGAAAGTAAACAACAAAATAAAATATAGTGTTTATTCATGTGATTTTATTCATACTGTTCTTTTATCGATTACATGTGAACATTCAGCATTTATTTTCAACAAGGTTAATGATATAACTGGATTAGAAAATTCAAATGTAGGAACTATTTTGCTTGCTCATGACTTTGTTACTATGAACCAAATTGCAAACAACAATATTGAATACAGCATCACACCTTACATTGATTCAATTCAAGTTGATAAACAAATTAAAGATGATATACTTGTAAGTATTGGAGTAATCACCACAAGGTGAGCTGCCAAGTTAGGAGGATAATGGGAATATTAGACGACATTTTAAATAATGTTAAATTAGAAGGTGAAGAAGAAAAGGAAAAGAAAAGTGAATCCGTACCTCCTGTTAAATTAGAAGAGGAAAAGAAGAATGAACCTGTTCCGCCTATCGAATTAGAAGACAAAAAAGAAGAAGAAAAGAAAAGTGAAACAATTTCTTCTGTTGTGAATGTTTCTAATAAGAAAAATTTATATAGCAACCTTGATGATTTGGAAGAGGGTATCGGTAGTTTTAACGTGAAGATCATAGGTGTCGGCGGAGCCGGATGTAATGTTATTAATCACATGCTTGCAACACGAGAATGAGGCGAGAAAGTGGATATATTTGCATTAAATACGGATTATAACTCTTTGTTAAAACTAAAAGGCAAGACTAATACTATTCTACTAGGAAAAACTTTACTAAGAGGTGCTGGATCAGGCGGTGACCCACTTATAGGAGAGTGTGCTGTTAAGGAAAACATAGATACTCTTAAAGAAATATTAAGTGGAACTGATGTTCTATTTATTATCGCTGGTTTAGGAAAGGGTACTGGTTCTGGTGCATCTCCAGAAATCGCTAAAGTTGCTAAAGAATTAAACATATTGGTTATTTCTATAGTTAACTTACCTTCAATCATTGCAGAAGGAACTGAGGTATACACAAACGCACTGGGGAGCTTTGAATCACTAAAAGCTAATAGTGACTCAATAACAACAATAAGCAATGACAAAATAATCAAAGCTTGTGGCAACATTATTTCTTTCAAGGAAGCTTTTAAGGAAGCTGATGAAGAAGTTACATCGATAGTTTATGAAATCGTTGAAGGAATAACCGTTCCTAGCGATGTAAACGTTGACCTAAATGATGTTAAGAACTTTTTCAAGGGCAATGCTGTTTTCTTAAGCAGAATAATTTCATCAGAAGGAGACTACGACTCTGAAAGTTTATATCAACTTATCCAAAATGCATTGGAAAAATCTTACTCTAACGTTAGTGTAAGTTCCCAAAACATTAGCATCATTGCTAACCTAAAGATATCTAATAAAATACCTCCTTCTATTGTTGCTGATATTTCAAATATTTTTAAACAAATATCAAAGGGAGCAAACATCAAGATAGTTAATGGTATTAACTATTCAACTGATGAAAAACTTAGAATATCACTTTTAATATCTGGGAACAGTGATGGAACACAATCATCTTCGGATACTTCACATTATGAAAACAAACCAAACAATGATTATATAAGTTTTGGAAATAGTGGAAATAATACGTCTAAATTAAATCCTTATAAATTATTTGCAGATACACCAACTGAAAAAACACGAGGATTAAAGGTTAAGAAAGCCACATTAGATAAAAGCAGGCTAATAGATGATACTTTTATCGATGATGAAACAAAAGAAAAAGATAAATATTCTGAAGCTATGACAAAAGCAGTCGAAGGTATTCTAGGATCTAGCAACGAAGAAGACCCAAAAAATAATTAAAAACGTCTGTATATAATAAGGTTATGAAACATAAGACGAAAAAATTTATATTGTTTTCGCTTCCGTTGGCCGCTGTTCCTGTTATTGCATCAAGTTGTAATGTTGAACCAGTTACTAAACAAAGCAACATAAAATATACTTTTCACAATGAAGATTCATCAACGGTTATTAGTAACGTGGTATCGCAAGATTTGAACAACGATATTAATCTATCGATAACTGCAGAAAATATTTTAGATCATGATGATGCTCTTCAAATCTCTGCTATAGGGTCTTCCACGTGGGATGCCAATACAGCCAATGTCGTAATACTTGGTAGCTGTAGTGGAAATAAACTAACATTTACTATTAAAAAATGTGATGCTTCGGCACTTATTAAACAAAATTCAATTATTTCTTTTGCAATTACAAATCCAACATATAGTGCCACTGCTGTTGCTCAACTAATAATAAATCCTTGAAAACCTGCTCAATCATCATTAGTTCCTTTGCTTGAAGATGGAACTGCAACACAAGTGGGTACTAATGCATGAGATATAGACCAAGGTGCTTCATTAAACAATTTAGTATTTAAGTTGTGTGTTTCGGGTGACACTGTACTTCCACCATTTGTTTACACAAAGTATTATGTTAATAGTATTTCACCCGCAAATTCTCCTGCAATCTATGCAACACCAGGACAAACAACAAACACACCACACTTTTATATAAGTATAGCAAGCAAGTCTGAACACGAACTTGTAGGAAACGAAACAGTTATTATAAAGGTTGTTATTTACGGTGTAGAAACAAGTATATCGCTATACGTACATAAAACAGGAGAATAATTTCAACAATCTTTCTAACCTTTGTTTCTTATTTTGCTAAATATATTCATAATATTGTATTTGTATCGTTAGAATTATATAATAAGTATAGGTATGGATGTATGAGATCCTATTAATCTTAGTCTTATACAAAAATACCAAAAAAGTCGGGAAGTAGCTTAGCTTGGTAGAGCACTTGGTTTGGGACCAAGGGGTCGCAGGTTCAAATCCTGTCTTCCCGACCATATATGGCAAGGTATCTCAGTTGGTTAGAGGACTCGGCTCATACCCGGGGTGTCGTGAGTTCAAGTCTCACCCTTGCTACCAGTAGGCCCCCTTAGCTCAATGGTTAGAGCCCCCGACTCATAATCGGTTGGTTATAGGTTCGAGTCCTGTAGGAGGCACCATAAAATAATAAAAGTAGGCGTAATGCCTACTTTTTTATGTTACGAATTATTGGAAGCGAGAGCTTTTTTGTTTATTTTGTATCTGTTGTTTGTTTAGTATTTTGTACACCCACTTTATTTGTTTGTTTCTTATGAAAAATATCACTTGATGCAGCTAATGCTTCGCCAGCAATGACACCTGCTAGACAAATTCCTGAAATTAAATGGGCTCAATCGGAAATATCACCAATGTATGATGGAGGGGTGGCAGATGCTAATGCAAGCATAAAAAATGGTACTGCCCCAGTTATTGCTGTTATAGTATAACATACAACGAATAAAGGCAAGCAAATTTTTCCGATTACACTTCCTGATTTATATAATGAACCATCTTTATTTTTGCTTCCTTGTTTTATTACCGTGTTGAATAAACTAAAGAACGCAATAACTGACGCACATATAGTTAAATTCAATACACCAAACAAAAGAGCTGGTATCTTGGAACCCGTAGCATGTGGCAGTATGCCTCAAAGAATACAAGCAGAAGCGATTTGCGCAGCAGCTAAAACGATAACCAGTGCAAGACATTTCAATGTTTTACTTTTAAAATATTTAGCACTAACTATAAGAAGAATTAAAAAAGCAACAAAAAGAAGAGTTGAAGTAATAATTGCGTACGCTAGTTTAGCATCAGTATCAGCGGGAGATGTCGAAGAAATAGGATAAACTTCAGCATTAGCGAAGGCAATCCCTAAAATAAGTGACCCTTGGGAGATAATGATCAAGGTAATCGTAATGATGTTTTTAAAACCTAATGATGATTTTAAAAAATTTGCTCAAGTGCCAGCAATAATTGCAGCACCTAGGAGATAAATACAAGCTATATGCAATTTTGTTTCAATTCCTAGAGAAGACAAAACTCGTGTGCCATTTGTACCATCTGCAAACTTTTCTATAAAACTAGAAGCGAAAAATAGCAAGGCTGACGCTGCAAGAGAAACGATTGTCACAACAATCAAAATTATTTGCGATATATTACGAAGGTTATTTTGTTTAGAGGCACCCATAAGTTATATTTATTATATAAGGTTTTAATCAACGCAAAACAATCTTTTTAAGACTGTCCAGTTTTAGAAAGATTGTTTGTGGAATCGTTGTCTATTTTTTTATGTGAAATATTGCTTGCTGCAATTAGTGCTTCGCCAATAATAACGAATGTTAGAAAAATTCCTGAATCTAAATGGGTATATTCAGAAAAAGCTCCGTCAAATAATGAAGGGGTGAAGTCTGAGATTGAGGCTTTAAAAAATTGTTGTGCACCAGATGCGGCTGTCATAGTATAAAGCAAAATGAATAAGGGCAGGAAAATTCTTACAATTACAAGTCCCTCTCTATATAAAGATCTGTCTTTATTTTTGCTTCCTTGTTTCAATACTATATCTAATAAAATAAAGAAGAAAATTACTGATGCGCCTGTTAGTAAATTAAGTCAGCCAAGCTCAAGACAAAATTTATGAACGCTTGTTTCACGCGGCACTAGGCCTCAAAGAATAGAGATACAAACTATTTGCGTTATAGCAAATATAGAAGCTATCCAACGTGAGAATATTAAAAACGAAAGAAAAAGAAAAACTGAAGCAATGATTCCAAATACTAGCCTTGTGTCAGGATTAAGCGGAGATCCAGAAGAAGTTGCATAAACTTCGGAAATAACAAAGGCAATTCCTAAAATAAATAATATTTGGGAGACAATGATTTTAGTGATAGTATTGGTATTTTTTAAACTTGACGTTGATTTCAATGTTTTTGCTCAAGTGCCTGTAATAACCGCGGCACCTAGAAGGCAGATACAAACTATATGCAATTTTGTTTCAAGCCCAAAAGCGGACAGAACTCATATGTCACTCCCATCGCTTGCAAACCTTTCTAAAAAACTAGAAGCAAAAAAAAGCGGTGCTGCTAATGCAAGAAAAACAGTTGTCACAGCAGACAAAATAGACGAAACGTGCTGCAGATAGTTATTTTGTTTAGGAGCCACCATAAATCATATTTATTATATGTATCTTGTTGGCGAGTGTAAATAATCTTTTAGGGCTTTCTAACTTTAGAAAGATTATTTAGTTGCAACCTTATAGCACTACATAATTCGCCGTACTCAGACTTTTTTGAATGCTCATATAGATACTCCGTCTTTTTTAATAAATTAGTCAAGTACAAGACATATGTTTCACTTTTTTCTTTCATATTAATTGGTCCAAAGTGTATATCATTATATGTCTTGACTTTTTTTCCAGTTTTAGATATTTGAATAAGAGAGTAAAAGAAACCTGATTCATATATCATTTCTTCATATGATATCTTTAGTTCATTCTGTTTAATATAATTTCTTACTACTTCTGGATGATCATTCGGTACGAGTATATATTCATTTATATTCTCTACGGTGGAATTAGATAAAATATTAACTATGGTATTTCCACCAAGTCCAGAAATTATACAATAATCGACATTTTGTTTAACTTCTAATTTGTTAAGTCCATCATTGACCACATTACAAGTTTTTTCTATTAAATTTTCTTTTTTTAAATTGTTTACTCCTTCATCTAAAGGTTTTTTGTTAATATCAACATTGTATGCAAACTTTGTGTTTGCATATTTTAAAGCATTAATCGCTGTAAGACAGTGATCACATCCAACATCTATGATGACGTTATCTTTTTTAGTGATTTTACTTATGATGGATTGTAATCGTTTAGATATTTTTTTCATGCATTAAAAAATGATTTCCAACTAATTCATCATCCTTTATATCAATTATTCTAATTCTAAATAGTCTATTTGTTAGATCTTCATTAGTATTGACTTGAACTTTAAAGAAAAAGTTTGAATGCCCAACTTGTAACCCACTAGATTTAGGTTTTTCAAATAAAACATCAACATCCTCGCCTACAAAACTTTTTAGATATTTTCTTCTACACGTAATATTTAGCTTATCAATTATTTTAAAACGTTTAGTTCTTTCTGTAGAACCAACTATATCATCCAATTTCTCAGCAGCTGTATCTTTACGAGGTGAATAAGGAAAAATATGCATATCAGAAAATTTAATTGTTTTAAGGTTTTTAACTGAATTCTCAAATTGTTTAAGTGTCTCAGTAGGAAAACCAACTATATAGTCAGTGGTGATTGAAGCATTTTTGGAATACTTCCTAATTAATTTGACCAAACTAAAAAACTTTTCAAATGTATATCTTCTATTCATTGCTTTAAGAACTGTGTTGTCAGCTGATTGTAGACATAGATGAAACGATTGGCATCATCTTTCTTTGTTTGAAGTTAGCAATTTTATAATTTTAGCATTGATTTGGAAAGGTTCGAGCGAGGATATTCTTATTCTGAAGTCGCCATCGAGCTTATCTATCTTTTTTAGAATATCATAGAATGTAACGTTCTTGTATTTATATCCGGCAGTATTAACACCAGTAAGTATTATTTCTTTAAAGTTGTTTGCTACTAAATTCTTGATTGTTTCGATAAGCTCCCCATCTGGCATTGAACGTTGTACTCCGCGTGCATATGGTATTAAACAGTAAGAACACATAAAATTACATCCATCTTGGATCTTAACGAATGCTCTAGTATTAAGCCGATAGTCAGCTTCCTTATCTGCTTCAAATTTATTTTCCTTACGAACATTAATTATTTTCTTTATAGTTTGTTTTGGTTTAAGTTCTTTAATTAATGATCCAACTTCCGATTTATATGCAGTACCAATGATAATTTTTACTTTATCATTAACTATTTCTTTTGCATTAAGTTGTGAATAGCAGCCTATCACAACAACCAGTTCACATTTTTCGCTATTACATGCCTTATTGATTTCATATCTTGACTTTGAATCTGCCTTATTAGTAACGCTGCATGTGTTGATTACTATTATTTCTGCATTGCTCTCATTATCAACATATATCGCCCCTAAATCTGAAAGTTGCTTTAGCACACCATTAGATTCAAATAAATTAACACGGCAGCCAAGCGATTTAATGAAAAACGTTTTATTTTTTAGATTCATCTTCCTGACTAAAGAATGAAGCTGACGCTTCTCTCTTTGTTTCCTTTTTAGACTCAACTGGGGCTTTCGTTCGTTCTTCCTTTATTGCTTCTTTGATTTTTTCATTGAATCCGTGCTTCCTGATTGATAAGTCTCGAGCAATTTTATATTGAGCAATTCTATAAAATGATAAAGATACAATAGAAATTAAAGCAACAATTGAAAATTCAATTATAAACATCATATTGTAATCGCCATATTTGTTACTTGTAAAGTAAACATTGAAGCAGATAAGGAATGATGCAGCAACTAAAACATTAAGAACGTGTAAAAAGATACTAATGAAAAAATTGTTAACATATTTTTGTTTCGTATGTCTTTTTATAAGATATAAGTCTTTACCTTGGAATCAATAAAATGCACTAGCAATAAGCGTAGAAATAATTAAACATGAAACAATTGGAGCGAATTGATTTGAAATTTTGCTAGTTTTTTCGCTTAATATCCATCCTATTGCTATCCCAAGCATAAGAAGACTGTTTGCGGCAAGCAAGATATATCAACCAAAAGGTGACTCTATTGCATTTGATTTATTATTACTCACCTTAATATCCATATGTCATTTATAATATTTTATCTAATATTGCATTAATATAAGGGACTGATTTTTCTTCAGAATAGTGCTTAGTTGTTACAATTGCTTGGTCAATGACAATATTTTTTTCTATTGCTGTTGCTTTTACTTCACAGTAAGCTTCAATAAGAATTGCTTGGTCAACACTTGATATTCTGTTTCAAGATCATCCTTCAGCCATTTGTCCTTCGATCTTATCAATTACTTCTTGTTCGTGATCAGCAAAATATTCAACAATTTTTAATTGTTCTGCATCAAATTCATTTTTTTCGAAAGCATGAGTCTTTAAAACAGATCCATGTATGTCGCTCATTCTAATAGCATAAATATATTTAAATACTTCTACTCTTCTTTTCCATTGTGTTTGCAGTTCCATATATCTAACTAGTAGCAACCAAATATATTTTTGGTGAAATAATACCTAAATTGGCAGTAATGTTTTTTTGTAGAGATAGAGATAACATATTTATTAATTTTACACTCTCGCTACTAGGAATACTTTTAAACTCTAAATAAACGATGTAATCATCATTTTCGTCTTTCTTAATCTTTATGAAACTAGGTTGATAATCAATAATATCGCCAATTAAAGAATTAATGGTATTTTCGATAACTGGACCTTCAATTGTAATACTACCATGTTTTTCTTTTTTTACAAAGTTCATTTTTTATTCTTTAGACCTTCCAACGTATAGGCCAGTAGATGTGCTAATGATTATTTTCTCACCTTTTTTAATAAATTGTGGTACAGATAATTCGTGTTGTCCACCAGCGGCATCTTTAAATCATGCTTTCTTTTGAGCTGACTGTACACTATTTCCTTGAACAGCATCCTCGGCATCAAACAATTCTACAACAACTTGATCGGGTAATACTATATCAAGAATTTCATCACCATATTTAAGCGCTTTAACAGTTGAACCTTCAAAAATATATTTCTTTTCATCAGCTAATTTAGTTTCTGGTATTTCAATTGTTTCATAAGTTTCGCCATCCATGAAAACTAAATTTGTACCATCTACATATGAAAAAGAAAGAACTGTTGAGTTTAGATCAGCTTTTTCAAATTTTTGTCCAGATACTACTTCAACAGTTATTGAACCGTTGCGTAAGTTCTTAACTTTACATTTAACAACGGCTTTTGCCATTGATGTTTTGTTAAATGTATTCTCAAGAACTTTGTATATTTTTCCGTTGTCTAAGTAGGTCATCCCCGGTCTAAGATCAATTGCGTCTATTAATTCTGCCATACATATATTATAATCTATGATTGGACTTGTACAACTGTTTTATTGTGTTTTCTTTTAAGTAGTTTATAAATAACAAAACCAGCAAAGATAACTGTAATAACAATACATAAGAAGATTATCAAGTCCCTTCTGTTTTTCTTCTTTTTCAAATTGTCGATATCTTCTTGTGGTATAATCATAAATCCATAAAAATTCTCAATACGTGAAGTTCTAATGTAATTAAAAATTAACATTGAAAATTGAAGTAATATAGTACCAAAGAAAGCAATTGCACATATTAATGAAATTGTAAAGTATGTAATGTCATACGATTGAGCTCCATTGCCATATTTTCCAAGGTATGTTCAGAATTTTCCAAACTGCGATCATGAACCATATACAGCAACAAAGGTAAATGCTACTACTAAGAAAACAATACCAGACACAGCATAAGTTAATCCACTCAATCAGTTAACGTTGATGTGTCCTACTTTTAATCTTTTGTAAAGCTTCTGGATGTTCAATGTTGAAGCTTTAGACTCTTTAAAGTTGATTGTTTTTGCTTCACTTCTAAAGTGATAGAATCTATCAGCATAAACAATCAAGCTGGCTGATATGATAAAAAAAGTTGGAACTAGAATTATTGCTAATCATCATGAAACAAATAACAATAAAAGCAATATTCCTGCAGTTGCTCCAATTTCAACACAGATCCAAAATATAAACATTATGAATGATATTTTTATTTCCTTTTTATAGAATGACGGAAATGCATAAGCGTGTGGATTAAGCGAAGAAATTTTCTTCGTAGTACGCATTTCATTCTTATCTTCTTCTAAATGTAATTTAAATGTTTGACTCAAAGATTGACTCGTATTAGAAGGAGCAGAATGAGTGTCACTTTCTCCGCTAATATTTTTTTGTGTTTGACTTACAAATACAGACTGAGTCTTTAACGGTTTCATTATATTAATTATATTATTGTTTTTTTTGCTTTACAATTTTGATTAACCGAGATGCAACAATAATATGAAAACATTATGCTATAAACCTTCAACGAATACAAGTTATCTTGGTACCATCATCAAATGTAAAAATTCCATCTTCTTCCTTGATATTTTTAAATTTGGTTGCAAGATATTCAATTATTTTTCTTGAACCGATATTTGATGGTTCACAACCAATGATTTTATCTTTTTTTATTTGTTTAATATATAACTCCATTGCTTTTTTCATAATACCTTTTCTTCTGAAAGAAGGAACTGTGAAATATCCGATATTTCCACCACTCTCTGAATTTTTTGTAGGGAAATAATCTTTATCAAAAATAGCACCTACAAATACACCATCAGCTATTATCCAAGTCTCGCTATAACTTGGTCAATCTGTCGATGGAAGATTAACACCTTTTTTGTGTTCTTTATAAATCTCGATTATTTCTTTATTGAACTCCGCATCCGTGTAAGAGTTTTTAAGTTTCTTTTGTATGAAACCAGTTCCTTCAATATCTTCATCCATATTAAAATATTCATTGATCCCTTTCAGAAAACTATCTTTATATTTTATTGAGGGTTCAACCAATGATATTTTCATAAATTAATTATAGTTGTTGCCAAGAATAACATGTATATTTATAAATGTATTTTAAAGAATAATTATAATATTTAAAATATGTCTGATATTAAATCGATCCACCTAAAACCGATTGAGGATATAATGTCTGATTCATTTGGAAGGTATGCTAAATACATTATCCAAGATCGTGCATTACCAGATATTAGAGACGGATTAAAACCAGTTCAAAGGAGAATTATCTATGCAATGAATTCATTGCAGCTGTTTTATGATAAGCAACATAAAAAATCAGCAAGAACTGTTGGAGAAGTTATTGGAAAGTATCACCCACATGGTGATACTTCTATTTACGATGCAATGGTTCGTATGTCACAAGATTGAAAGAATAACATTCCATTGATAGATATGCATGGTAACAATGGTTCTATTGACGGAGATGGAGCAGCGGCTATGCGTTACACAGAATGTAGACTTTCTCAATTTGGACAACTCATGATTCAAAACATCGCCAAGGATTGCGTGCCTTTCGTTAATAACTTTGATGATTGTGAACAAGAACCATCAGTTCTACCTAGTTTACTTCCAAATTTATTAATAAATGGTGCTTCAGGAATTGCAGCTGGTTATGCAACCAATATTCCTCCATACAATCCTTGTGAAGTTATTGATGCGGTCATCACACGTATAGATTCACCTGATTGCAGGTTATCATCTATTCTAAAGGTAATGCCTGGACCTGATTTCCCTACAGGCGGAATAATCTTAGGCCGCGATGGAATTAATAGTGCATACGAAACAGGCAAGGGAAAAATAAGCATTAGAGGTAATCTGGATTTAAAATCATCTAAACAAGCATATATAACATCTATTCCTTATGAAACAAATAAATCGATGATTATAAGACAGATTAATGAATTAGCTGAAGACAATCCTGTTTTAAACATAAAAGAAGTAAGAGATGAATCAGATAAGAATGGAATTTCAATTGCAATTGACCTTAAAGATGGAAAGAACTTTGAATTTGTTAAAAACTTTATTTATAAGAACACACAATTACAAATTTCATATGCCATCAATACAATTGCAATCAAAGATCATAAACCATGCTTAATGCCAATTATTGAAGCGTTAGATTCATTTATTGAACACATTAATGGAATTATTGTTTCAACTTCTGTTTATGATCTTAATAAAGCTAAAATAAGAAAAGAAATTGTTGAAGGTTTAATTAAAGCAATCAAAATTCTTGATGATGTTATTGATGTTATTAGACACTCAAGTGATAAAGCATCTGCTAAACAAAATCTAATTACTAAATTTATTTTCAGCGAAGCTCAAGCAGATGCAATTGTCAACTTAAGACTTTATAGACTGTCAAACGCTGATGTTGAAGGTCTTAAAGAAGAAGCTAAAGAACTTGAGGCTAGCATAACAGAATTAAATCTTTTAATAAACGATAAAATATACCGTCAAAATAATATTAAAAGTAAATTAAGAGAATACAAGAAAATTTTTGCTCACCCAAGACGTTCTGTTATTGGCGATGAAAACGGAACAATCGTTGTTGAACATCAAGACACGATAGAAAATCGTGAAAATATAATTGTTGTAACCAATGACGGTTATGTTAAAAATATTTCTAAACGCAGTTTTGGTGCAAGTGAATACCATGATTTAAAATTAAAAGATGGTGATGCACCAATTGGTCAATTTTATTCAAACCAACGCGATAAAGTAATTCTTATTACTTCTAAGGGTAACTATGTTTCATTACCTACTTATAAAATTGATGAATGTGCATGAAAGGATGTTGGCGAACATGTTAATAATATCGTTCCACTTTCATCTGATGAAAAGATAGTCTATGCTTTTAATTTTGAAAACAATGTAGAAGATTGCAGAACATTGGTCCTTGCATCTAAAAATGGACAAATTAAAAGAACAAGAGTTAAAGATTTAGGCATTGCTAAGTTACCTAAAGTATCAAATGTAATGACATTGGATGAAAATGATCGTTTAATTTCTGCTGCTTTAGCAAGCTCTGATAAAGTAGAGACAAATGTTTCAGTAGTAACAAAGGACGGAAACGCAATTGCTTATCCTATTGACCAGATACCTGTTATTGGTAAAAATGGAAGCGGTGTAAAGAACTTAAATTTAAAAGATAATGATTCAATTGCCGCTATTTTTCTAAATGAATCATCAAAAGAATATGTCGTTATAGCGTGTGAACAAGGTGCCAAGAGAATAAAAACATCTTCAATAACTATCGGCAAAAGAACAAATCAACCTAAATCTGTTGTTCTCCAAAGTAAAACAAACCCTTTATTTGTAATAAATGCTTTTGCCGTTAGTAATTCTGACAAGATTTCAGTATTAGACTCTTCCAATAAGTGAGAAGTTATAAATGCTTCACAAATTTCTATTGGTGACATAGACACACGAGTGAGTCTATTAAAAGGAAAACACATATTAAAGATTAATACAATTAATTCATTATCAAAAGAGAATGAAGAGGATAAACAGGAAGAACCTATAGTAGAAGAAAAAGAGGGGTTCTTTGAATAATGGATATAGAGGAAATAGCAAAGAAAAGAGTGAAAAATCTAGTATCCGCGAAAAGATACAACCATTCACTTAGGGTAGCTGATTTAGCAAAAGCTATTGCTATTGCTAATAAAATTAATCCTGAAAAGGCTTGACTGGCTGGAATGTACCATGATATTGCAAAAGAATTTGAAGAATGAAAGATATTGCAATTAGTAGGCGATAATAACACAGATCATTTTCCTAATATTAAAACAATGCATGGGTTAGCAGGTGCCGCATACATTAGGAATAACTTTAAGATTAATGATTCTAATATATTGCGTTCAATTAAAGATCATGTAATACCACCAAAAAATATATCAAAGATGGGTAAGATAGTTTTCATCGCTGATAAACTTGAACCAGGACGATTGGTACCTTTTACAAATAGAACAAACCTAATAGCTTTAGCTAAGGTGGACCTAGATCTAGCATTTAAAAGAGTGATAGGAGAAATCCAATCATCCTTTGAGGACTAGTTCTTAAATATTTTTTCAATTTCCAAAAGCATAGGCTCATATCGCGCATAATTCATTGCATAATCTCGTTCATGTTTTTTCATATCGTTTTTTAAATCTGAGAATTTAAAATATTCAACAGTATCTACTTCTTCTTTTTGCAAGTTAAATTTGCTAATTTTTTTATCCGCTAGATAAACAAACTGATATGAAAAAGAATGACCATTTAGTGGGGGCAAAATCATAACAAATTTAAAATTAGCATCATTTATTTTAATTCCTAATTCTTCTATGACTTCAGAAATTGCTGTTTGCATAGGTGTGTCGTGTCTATATATATGACCACCAGTTAAAGCTCATTTACCTGGGTTATTTAATTTATTGATACTTCGCTTTTGTAATAAGACTGATTTGGTAGACATATCCAAAATTCAAACCTTTGCATTAGCATAGAACAATCTTTTAGCGTGAATGGTTTGACGCGATTCAACTCGTCCAGTTCACTCTCCGTTTCTATTTAGAACACGTAGCGTTTCGTTTAATTTATCAGCACCCGCCATTTTTATTTCTTTAAATGTAAGTGAAGGATTGGGTAACCTTTTCCGAATGCATCCTTATCAGTTTCACCAGAAATAACGAAGCCATGTTTTTTATAAAAGTTAATTGCATTTTCATTTTGCTTATTAACATCTACTGTTTCAACTTCATGTTTTTGTTTTGCATATTCAACAATTTTTGATCCAATACCTTGACGAATATATTCAGGTAAAACGAATATTGATTCAATGTGTTTTGCTTTAATTGTAGAAAAAGCAATAATTTTATTTTGTTCATAAACTAAAATAGCTGTTTCTTTACCTTGAAGGATAGATTTAACTCTTGGAGCAATAGCTTCAAAATCTGCAGTTGATAAAAAGTTATGAGTATGTTTTGCTGACTTATATCAAATATCATTAAGTGCAGCTTTGTGAGTTTCGTCTAAAATTATTTCTTTTATTTCCATAGTTATATTATAAGTTTGTAAAGTAAGTTAAAATATATTTAGTATGATAAATTCAAAGGTTGAGAATAATTTTCTGAATCGAAAACGAATTTTATTGATTATTTTTGGTGCGTGTATCTCAATCGCTTTAATAGTGCTTAGTTTTACGACTATTCTACATATTCACCTAAGTACATTATTTGGCAGCATGTCAGATGCTGTCAAATTAAATGCTACTCGTTCGTCCTTCATAATAATTTCATTTCTTTTGTATGTTGGTCTAAAGTATTTTATATTATCTTGACTTTACACCGTCAGAGCAAAAAAGGCAGGTATTTATATATCAACTAAAGACCGGATCATATTTGCGATGACTATGTTTGTGCTTATACCTTTTACACCAGCAAACTTTATTACTTCCCCATATACAATATGGTGATTAAAAAAGAGAGGATTTACAACTCCTGAAGCTGCAGCACAAACATTAGTCGATACTCTATTGTGACAACTTATTCAAATGATTATTTCATTATCATCATTTATAACAATAACCTACCACATAGTCTATACAAAAGATATAGAATTTACAAGTCAGGTTGAAGTAGGTTATTGATTCATAGTTGGTGGTATAGTTATGGACTGAGTAATTCTTGTCTTCTTATTCGTTGTTGGGTTCTCAGTCCATATCCATTTATGAATATCTTTACTTTCTAATAAGATTAAGAAAATTATGCATTTATCTTACAGCACATCAGCAGAAACAAGAAAGAAATATCTTGAAGATAAAGTAATAAAAAATAAATTTAAGGAATTATTATTCAAGGATTGAAAGATTACATTGTTTGTAATAGGTGCATATGCTTGTTGAGAAATATGCACATATTCTTTACTAGCTGGTGGTTTAGAATTAGTTAAGGCCGATGAAAGTATTAGTATTTCTTTCATAAAGGTCTTTGATGTTTCCAATGTATCAAACACTGCAACAAAGTTTATGCCTGTTCCAGGAGAAGAAGGACTAATTCAATGAATGATGAGTTCATTATTTAGTTCTGGTTATGGAATAAGCGGTATAAATGACCACAGAGAAATTAAAGAGTTTACAAAAAATGGAATTACAATTTGACGTTTCTTCACAACATACATTCCATTATTTATAGGACTGTCTTATTTTCTTATTTTTTATATATGCAAAGCAATTAAAAAGTACATAATAAAATAGATGAAGAAATTTCAAGACGAACGTAAAAAAATAGTCAACATAAAACTTGGTAAATTTAAACACCCAACACCCATTGCAATATATGAACCCGTAGTTAATAAAGAAGAGGCGGATATTTTTTTATTCATCCAAGGTCATGGAGGAAACATACCATTCGTAGATATCATGAATCATAATTTCTACGATGGTAAATATCTTATAACTTATGAAAAAATGGCTCATGGAGAAAATAAAAATGTTGCTAGCCATATGCCTAACCAATACGTTAAGGAATTGGGTTATGTGATCGATGAGATTAAAAAGATGTTCCCTAAGAAAAGAATCTTTTTATTAGGCGAATCATGGGGTGCAGCTTTAGGAATGATTTATTATTATAAAAATCCTAAAAAAATAAACGGACTATTTGCATGAAACATGCCACGATATGTTAAGGACGTAGGTAATAGCAACTTTAAATATAAGACTATTGCTGGTTTTAAGATGAGCTGAACAATTCTAACATCTGCACAAACTTGGGATAGAATACCTTCAAAAGGTGTACCAGCTCAATTATCAAGCAATACTTTCCTTGTCAGAATGGTTAACCTTGCAACCGCCGGTAAACCAGGTAATAACAAAGTTACTTGTGCTGCATGATGAACATTCCCTAAGTCTTGGAAAATACTTAATAAAAATGTAAATAACAGCGATTTAAATTTTCTATATATTCAATCTGGCGAAGATAGAATGCAAACAATGAAGTATTGAAATAAATTCTATAACAAGAATAAGAATTCACCACACTTAAAATATATGGAAAAAGGTTGACATGTTCTTGGTATGGAAGAACCACAGAACGACGAACTATATAAATTGATAGATGACTATGTAAGTAAGATAAAATAAAAGTCCTGTCCCGACAAAGGACAAGACTTTTATTTTCAATAATGGTGCGGTGTGAGGGGCTCGAACCCCCGACCTCTTGCTTGTAAGGCAAATGCTCTCCCGGCTGAGCTAACACCGCAATGGCGACCCGTACGGGATTCAGACCCATGAATCCACGGATGAAAACCGTGTGTGTTAAGTCGCTTCACCAACGGGCCATATGGCGGTCACAGTAGGGATTGAACCTACGACCAACCGGTTAACAGCCGGTTGCTCTACCGCTGAGCTATGTGACCACTCTTAATAATTATACAATAATCGCGTGATTTTAGAAGTTAAAAGGTTATGTTTTAATAATCTTTATTCATAAATACCATAATCACAGTAATATGTTTTTATTAAAATAGATATAATATAAAGTATGGCCGATATATCAAACCAACCAAAATCAAATTTTAAAATACACGAACACAAAAATCATTATCTAGCTATTACGATATGTTTGTATGTGTTCGCTGCATTATGTTTATTTTTAACAGTAGCTTTAATCGTAACAGCTATAGTTGATGAGGATTTACACACAGCTAAAGCCCTTACTGGTTCAGAAAAAGGATTAATCGTTGGAACAGCTTTATCTGCGGTAATTACACCTATCTTATATTTATTAGCTAAACACGAAGCAAAGAAATATATTAACGCCGTAGAATCAGAACCAATTAAATAGGTTTAATCTATATACGTTCTTAAAAGTCTTTCAAAAACTAAATAAAGATCTTTTAGTGTAGAACAGTTAAAAATTTAATCTTCTGTTCTACTATATATAAAACATAAACTAAACATGGAAAAGAAATTACCGAATACTATTGATGCTAGAAAAAGATTGGATAAAGTTTCAATACGTGATAACGTCTTTGATATAAATCCTTTATATCAACATCTAGGAGACAATCTTAAATATTTTATTCGTACCTATGGGTGTCAAGCAAATGTGAGAGATAGTGAAACTATTGCAGGTATTCTAGAAAGTCTTGGATACAAACCTGCTGAAACAATAGAGGATTCTGATCTTGTCATCCTTAATACATGTGCTATTAGAGAAAATGCAGAACTAAAGGTTTTCGGGGAAATAGGATTTCTTAAGAGAATGAAAAAAAGCAACCATAATTTTAAATTTGGAATATGTGGTTGTATGGCGCAAGAAGAAAGTGTTATTAAGAAAATAATTGATAAGATTCAATATATTGACTTTGCTTTTGGCACACACAACATATATGAATTGCCTGAGATATTAAATGAAATTAAGAGTAGTAACGAAACTTGTATAAGGGTTAATTCATATGTTGGTGAAATTGTTGAAAACTTACCAAGTGTAAGAAACAGCACTATCAAAGCATTTGTTAACATTACATATGGCTGTGATAAATTCTGTTCTTATTGCATTGTTCCTTATACAAGAGGAAAGCTTCGTAGCAGAAAACAAGAAGATATCATTAATGAAATTAAGATGTTACGTGATGCTAATTATAAAGAAGTTACATTAATTGGACAAAATGTAAACTCATATAATGATGGCGACGTTAATTTTGAACAGCTCTTAGAGAATGTTGCTAAAACTGGCATTGAACGTGTACGATTCGCAACATCTAACCCATGAAACTTTCCTAAGTCATTGGTTGATGTTATTGCTAAATATGAAAACATTATGCCTTATGTGCATTTACCAATACAATCAGGGGATGAAACTATATTGGCGAAAATGAATAGACACATGAAGATTGAAGATTATATTGATTTAGTTGAATACATTAGAAGTCGTATTCCTGATTGTGCTATATCAACAGATTTAATTGTTGGTTTTCCTAATGAAACTGATGAACAATTTCAAAATACAATTAAACTCTATGAAAAAAATAAGTTTGATAATGCATATACTTTTATTTATTCTAAAAGAGAGGGAACTCCTGCAGCATTGATTGAAGACAAGATTCCTCTTGCCACTAAAGAGAAGAGATTAGAAGCTTTGAATAAGCTAGTAAAAAAATATGCTTGGGAAAATTGTAAAAAATTTATAGGAAGAACTATTGACGTACTCGTTGAAGGAGCTTCAAAAAAGAATAAAAACATTTTATTCGGATATTCACCGGAATGAAAAGTCGTTAATTTCAAAGGTATTGCGAAACCAGGAGATATTGTTAAAATAAAAATAACTTCGGCATCTCGTTTCTCATTGAACGGTGAAACTTTATAAATTATAAAACTTTCTTTTCCATTAAAATGGCATCTTCATTAGGATAATAATTTTTCTTAGTGATGATTTTAACAAAACCTAGCTTTGTATAGAAGGATAGGGCGGACGAGTTTGATTCTCTAACTTCAATTAAGATTCTAGAGTTTTTGTGAGAGTTAATAAAGAAATTAAACATGTTTGTGGCCATTTTTTTATTTCTGTGTTTAACGTCTACACATATTTTTTGTAAATCGAAATCGTCACCTGTTTTATTGATAATTAAATAACCGATAACTTTTTTGTCTTCAACAGATACTATTACTTGATAATTTTCATTGTTCATCATTTCTTTTAATTGTTCAAAGGAATAGTGTTCGTATGATGGAAAATTTTCATCTTCTAGTTTTCCGATTGAACTTAAATCTTCTATATTTGCTATTCTTATATTCATATTAAACAGGCGCTTTGATATAAAGAGGATTTAAATCGCTAACCGAAATTTTCTTAAATAACTGCAGGCTTTTTAATAGGTTATCAAAAATATCAACATTCTCATAGTCAATGAATTTTTTTGCTTTGGAAGCAATTAGTTTATCTGCTTCATCTTTCGGTATCATTTCTGGTTCTACAATGACAGTTTCGCCTTTGTACTCCGCGTGATAGAAGTTTTGTCCCCTAGCATCAAGCAGCGAAATACCGTCACCAACTACCTGTAAGCGTAGTGAATCAATAGCATATATTTCAATGTTGCGAACAATAGATCATGCTTTCGCTACTAAACAGCCAACCCGAACACCGGTGAAACTTCCAGGACCCGTTGTTAAATAAATTCTCGAGATTGATTGTTTGTCAATATCATTCTTGGAAAGCAAAGAATCTATTTCCTCCACTACCATATCGGTAAGATTATTAAGCGTTGGTACTGAAAAACTTTCAATAATCTTTCCTTCGTCAAACAAAGCTAAATTGCATTTTGTTTGAGATGTATCTATGAATAAATACATATTAGAACCATTTATAGATATCTTTAGCACTTAGACCTGCAAAATTAAAGAATAATGGTAGGAGATCGTATTGAGTAGCTTCTGCACAACCAGCTTTTTCATCAGCATCTAAGTCGCTATAATCACTAAATAAATATTTTGAAAGATCGGTAGCAATTCTTTTGGCGGAACTTCCTTGTAATCATACTGAATCAGTTATTCCCTCAACATCACCAGCTGGTTTGAACGCATGTAGATTATAACTAGGACCTGGGGCAAAATTAAGTTGTAATCCTTCATCATGAGAAGAAATTTGGCGGAACGCTCCGTCGCCTTCGCCCTCTAGCGAGAAAAGTGGGAGCGGGTCGCTACTTTGATCGGTGTAAATTTCATAAGTATCGATTTTTCGTCATTCAAAAACTGAAGCATCATCTGGAATAAACGTTTTACCTAAAAAAGTACCAGCAGTGTTTGTAATTTTCTTTGGAAGAAATGCTTGTGACATTCATGAAGAAAGGGTACGACCAGATGTTTCTTGATCTTCACCACCAACATAATCATTACAGCTTAAATATCAGTCATTTGTTTCACCATCCTGAATAAAATTTGCATCCTCGCCACCAGCACCGTCTATTCAGTCTTCCACTTCTGTTGGGTCGTCCATCTTCGGAGTCGAAATTACATTGTTGATTTTCTCTCCTCAAACCTGAATTTTTTCGTAAACTTTAAGAACTGCAGCGGCTGCATCTATAAGTTGACGAGAGTCTTTAACATAAGAAATAGAACCACCTACTGTTGAAAGTGTTTCATCAAACTTACCAGCATTCTTGGCATTAAGACAATGTTGCGAAGTAGTTAAATCTGATCCTACGGCACCAGCGATTGTTGACATCGGCAAGAAACATACTACTGATATTAAAGTTCCAGTAAGTCGTCCCTTCATTGTTTTATCAGTAATAACACTGTTTTTAATTTTAGCAACTCTTTTATATCAGATATAGTAGTTAGGTAATAAAATAATTAAGTTTCATAATAATGTGAATACAAAGAACCAAACAATTGAAACTATTCCTAAGAAAACATCTCCAAAATCTTTTAAATCAAAAGCATCTAAATCTATTTTATCAACAATTAAGTTAACTATTCCTCCACCAGCTAAAAACAATACTAATCAACCAACAAATAAACCAACAAGGTTACCAGCGGATCAGTAAATGCTTTTACGTGCATGTGAAAAAAAGCCAATCAATATTCACATTGCATTAAGTGATAAGAAGATTATTAAGCCCAAATAAGGCATAAAAGAATCACGGAAATCTAAGAAGTTCATATTTTATATTATATATAAAAAGTCATTTATCTATTGTTAGCTTTCTTTAATGATATTTATTCGGAATATATAATGTTTATATGAAGTTGATTGATGGAAAAAAAATCTCATCCGAAATAAAAGAAGAACTTAAGAAAGAGATTGTTTTTCTAAAGACTAAAGACATTGTTCCAACATTGGTGATAGTTCAAGTTGGTAATAACCAAGCGAGCAACGTATATGTTAGAAATAAAATTAAGTTAAGTAATGAGTTAGGCGCCAATACATCTTTATTACATTTTGACGAAGATGTTACTGAAGAACATTTACTTCAAGAAATTAAAAACCTTAATGAAGATGATACAGTTAATGGAATTCTTGTTCAATTACCATTACCTAAGCATATTGATGAAAACAAAATCATTGAACATATATCACCAATTAAAGATGTAGATTGTTTTCATCTTGAAAATGTTGGTAAGCTTTGGACTGCAAAAAATAAGTATGATGGTTTGTTACCGTGTACACCTGCTGGTATTATTGAACTATTAAAGAGATCTGATATTCAAATAGCAGGAAAAAACGTAGTAATCTTAGGAAGAAGTAATATTGTTGGAAAACCTATGGCTGCTTTATTCTTATTAGAAAATGCAACACCAACTATCTGCCACTCTAAAACACAAAATATTAAAGAAGTTTGTTCTAAAGCAGATATTTTAATTATTTCTATTGGACAAGCAAAATTTATAACAAAGGATTATGTCAGTTCGCATATGGATGTTATTGATGTTGATATGGACCGTGATGAAAATAACAAACTATGCGGAGGAGCAGATTTTGAGAATATCAAAGATATTGTTAATTCTATCTCCCCAGTTCCTGGTGGCGTTGGCCCTATGACAATAGTTATGTTAATGAAGAACTTAATTACTGTTTGTAAAATTCAAAATAAAATTAGTTAGTTTTAAATAATTTTTCAATAGATTTTGAACATTTTTTATAAAGTTTCTTTTTATTAACTTGTGTGTGTTTTCCTTTTTTAATAGCAATGTGACCATTAACAATGACAGTCTCTATGTCATGAGCAGTTGCGTTATTAATGATATCAGCTATTAGATGATTCACAGGAAACAATTGTGCAGATTTTGGATTAACGATTACAATATCGGCATCTTTTCCTACAGAAACAGTTCCCTTTGAATCTTCTAGTCCAAGTGCTCGAGCACCATTGATGGTAGCCATTTGTAATCCCTCATATGCAGAAAATAGCATTGGGTCTTCATTAACAGCTTTAGGAAGCAAACAAGCTAGTTTAGCAGCATCAAGTATAGAGGCATTGCATCCAGAACCTTCTCCATCTGTACCAAGTGTTATATTAATACCATTTGCTGAAATTGTTTTAAGATCAGCTATGCCACATCCAAGTTTAGCGTTACTAACTGGACAATGAGCAATTGAAGCGTTAAGTTTCTTTAAATTTAGCACGTCAACTTGTGATAACTTAACACAATGAGCAAGAATTAATTTTGGTTTTATTCCTTTAAAATATTTAACCAATGCTTCAGATGGATTTTTAACATTGTGTTTTTTATTGATGTCTAGAACTTCTTGTGAGTTTTCACAAAAATGAATGTGAAATAAATTATTGTTAATCTTTTCAGATAATTTAACTACTTTTTTAAGGTATTCAGGACTAGCAGTATACAAACCATGAATTGAAATAGATGTTTTTTCATCAGGGAATTGTTTTATAAATTCTAAATAATTATCAATTCTTTGTTGCCCTTTGTCACTTCCATCTATGTCCATTAATGTAACAGTTGTTACACCATCTATTAGAGCTTTTTTCTTTGCTTTAACAATATGCTTTGTGTTAAAGTACATATCATTGATAGTTGTAACTCCAGCCTTAAGAGATTCAATGAAATTAAGCAAAGCAAAATTGTAAAAATCCTCATCTTTCATTTTATCTTCGATTGGATAAATGAAGTCATTGAGCCAATCCTGAAGTTTTAATCCATCGCATGTCTCTTTAAATAAAGACATTGAAGCATGAGTATGAGTATTAATTAAACCCGGTATAACTATTTTACCTTCTGCATTAATTTTTTTAGCATTCTTACTAACGATATCACTTCCAATTTCGGTAATCTTACCATCTTCAATTAGAATATCGGTATCTTTCTCTATTTGTCTCCTGTCAGGGTCAACTGAGATAAGTGTTGCGTGTGTTATTAATAACTTCTTCATTATCTATATTTTACATGTCTTTAAGTAAAGAATACAATTTTATTAGTGCATCAGCACAAATTTCCGCTCTCATGGCATTTCGTTCATTGGATAAAGTTGTTATTTTATAGTGCTTTACAATATCAATAATTTTAATACCGACATATACAATTCCATCGTGTACATCGGTTAATGAAATAGCGCAATCGGTATTAAAAAAATGTGAACAGCCAATTGCCATTTCATCAGCAACTTCTCCACTAACAAGTGTATTATCTTGAATTGTTTTTTCCTTAACTTTCAATTGAGTTTCGATTATTTTTTTATCATTAATTACTAATCCACCAACAAATACTTCTTTTGCTCATGAAATGGAGTTTAATTGACTTGAAATCATACCACCTGTTATGACTTCACAAGTTGACAAAGTAATCTTTGCATCTCTAAGCTTTGTAAGTATAAACTCATTGGGATTAGTACTATTTTTTATAGACATTATGTTATTAAATGGTGATCTGTATGGGATTCGAACCCATGAATGTTGCCTTGAGAGGGCAATGTGTTAAACCATTTCACCAACAGACCCTATATAATATAATTATATATGCTATGCTTTCGTTACTATAGTTTTTTGTTGTTAAATGTTTGCAAACGTAAATCAGTCTTCTTAATTGGAATGCTGTATTTGTTTGTTATTATTTTGTTCACGCTTATTGTTCCCAATATCGTTGGACAAAACCCATTCCTCTTATGATCAAATACAGTTGTTAACCCACAAATGTTTTTAACTTATATTGGAAGTATTTTTTCAGCCCTTATTTCAATTTATATTTTTAAAGAATACAATGACAATGGAACTGAGTTAATTATTTCTTCTAAACCACTTACAAGAATTAAAGTTGTATGTATGAAATTTAGTGCATGTTTAACATTACTTCTAACTTCATCTATTTTATTTGCTTCAATATCTAGTCTTTTATTATTAACATCAAGTGCTTCAGGAAGTCAAATAAGTGGATTCTTATTTTCAGTAATAACATCTGGTTTTGCATTGATGTTAATATATGCTATGATTGCTACATTGGTTTCATTTGTACTTGGTAAAGTATGAACAATTTTAATGAATATCTTTGTTGCATTAATCTTTACCATCTTTGCAGTAACAGTTAGATTTTCTGTATATACTCCAGTTCAAGAAGTTCTAAGAGACAATAAAAATGCTGTAGCAACATCATTGGTTCAAAATAGGGACGGAAGTGTTGGAAATCTAGGATATTTTATAAGTGAAAGTACCACAGATATGATAAGGAACATTGAAGAGGTAATTGATGATAATATGGAAAATATAATGAATGGCGATTACCCTTTTCAAATTCAACTTCCTACTGGTAACAGTGAAAGTGGGGTAAATTATGGAAAAGTTGTCTTAGATATCACTGATGAAAATAAAATGTATGATATTGGAAAGAGAAATTCTGTTGCAGATAATTTTCAATTATTTAATGCCACTCAACAATTTTCACACATGAGTAATGCCTTTGGGTTACAAAAAGACTTTGTTGATGCCCAATCTTTCCCCTTTGGCAGTGATAATTTTTTAAATTACGATATTACTGGACGTAACAATTGCTTTGCAGAAAATTCTCCAATTTCTTATACATATATGCCCCGTCTTTCTGATTTTCCTTCTGACACATGTTCAACGGATTCTTTCCTTTTTAAACCGGAGTTCTCTTATTATGCAATGGCAGCTCTTATGAGCGAAACGACAAGATATCTTGGCCAACAGGCATATTATGCAAATGCTTTGCTTACTGGATTAAGTGGAATATCTGGCAACACCATATCACAAGAGAAATTACCGATAGCTTCAATTTCTACTGGAATCGGTAAAAAGGGCGGCATGAAAGAATTAACAGCTAAAGACTTAGCATATAACGATGCGCAGAGAGCTATTTTTAAACGTATTTGTCAGGGGTTATATGAACAATCAGGCAGTAGTGGTATTGGTTCGCAAATAGACCCAATAAACTATTTGACCTATGACGGGAAGGATAGTAATATAATGCAACCTGTGTTTAGATTCACTACACAAGATCAAGTATCAAGCATAGCACAAGCCACAGACCCGTGAGACCCTGATACAACGATTGCATCTCTCGTAGGGGGAGCGGATAATATTACAAATATCTGAGACTATGTACATTTTTGTTTGTGCCATGATTCCAATATAAAGAGTGCCTTAGGGATTGTTGACGGGGATAATATTTCATTAGAAAAAGCAGTATTGAAGTTTAGATATTTTCTTTGAAATGAAGGTATGACCAAGACGGGTGAGATATTTGGCTTAGATTCCGATAAATGTCCATATGGCAGCTTAGAACAATTTCAAAATGCTTACCAAAACCCGCAATGAGATGGTTTTGATAATTCAGCAATGATCGACGTAGTTGGTACTGACTCAAGAACGAAAGATATGGGTGTTATCCGTCCAATGCTCCCTTTTGCCACATATGATGAATCAATTGGGTCTGATGGCTCTGGGCTAGTCGGCAAAAGTCTGGATGATTTCATTGCTGCACACCGAGGAGAAAATGCAATTGATTTTAATTTTACTGACCCTTCTGATAATTTTTATATTGATAACCTAAATGAAATGTTAATTAGAGGAGACGACATTAATCCGCCATCTCCATACACTCTTATGTCGGCATTCATTGATTATGCGCTTGGTAGTGATAATGTCGGATATATGTCAACAGATGTTGCTAACCCAGAACGACAAAATGAATATCAGTGTCATTTATATTCATTTACTGTTCCTACATGGTTGGTTAGAAACTCATTAATGTTTGATTTTAAAGTAACTCCTAAAATGCAATTTTATAACATTATGATTATTTGATTAGCGATGGGTACTTTATTAAGCACAGCAACATTTATTTCATATTACAGAAAGGACTTCAAATAATATGTGAAAAATAAACCATAAGAAATACTTAGATTCAGACATAGAAGAATACAACAAGTTAGAAAAGAAACCTATTCTTTTTGTTCGTAATCTTCGTAAAAAATAT
>JAISKD010000010.1 GCA_031261065.1 Mycoplasmataceae bacterium | reverse complement strand
GTATCAATGATGTTTTGGTTATCAATTTTATCTCAATGATATTTTCCGTGTGCTACGTCATCAATGTGAAAATAACTTTCAGCACTAGATGGACTAAAATCACTTAATGTTCAAGTCATATTTTGCTCTACATCATATGATTCTCCATCACCATCTGTCGCTATTGCAGACATAGAATTATTTCCGCCTTCAGTATTAAAGACTCCATTTATTTCATCATCTCCACTAATTGCAACATCCGTAACCGCATTTCAATCAGTATGGATAGAACACAATTTAGTTTGAACAGCGGCTTCGGGGTTAACAGAACTTATTGCCCTAATACGAACATAGCATGACGCTTGCATATCTATACCAGCATAGTCAGGCCATCAAATTTTCCCATTGTGGTCAATAGATATTGGGAAACCAGGCTGATTATTTCCATTTTCATCCCCATATAACAATTCTCATGTTACCTTCTTTTGATTTGTTGTTGCGACTGGATAAGTTTGAGCACTACATTGGTAAGAACCAGCTGAACCAGAAACAATGGTTAATGAACTAGGATAAGTATAAATATCAACGGAATCAGGAAGGGAATATTGAACATTAATTGTTACTCTCTTTTTTGCATTGTACGTTGTACCATCATTCGAATATGATGCAAAAATATAAAAAGAATAAGTATGAACAAAATCTCTTGAATTCAATTTGTCTTGTGTTCAGCTTAAAGTACCATGCACACTATCAAAACTAGCAAATGTTGGGAATCCAGCATCATCAGAATTTACGTGCCATGATGGAGAATCAATTTTAACACCTTCGTAATTATATACTTCGTATGTTTCTGTATATGCATCTCCAAGATTACATTGAATATCAGAATCTCCAAAAATGGTAATTCGTTTATCAGTAGGGTTTGCACATGAGCTAGCAACTAGTAATACTCCAATCGCCGGAGCGGTTATCGATGATTTAATTAAAAACGATTTCTTCATAATTTCTACCTCCCTTCATGCACAGCACTATAAACTGCCCCCAATGGTTTTGCTTTGTCTGAAGCTAAATTAAAAGTCTTTCAACCACTACTATCTAAGGCACTCATTCATAGCTTACATTCATCACTAGATCACTGTTGATCGTATTCGTGTACTGCTGTTTGAAAGAAAGTAAAAGACATTTGTGGAGGTGTTGTACTACTTTGCGAAGTATCTATGTATATACCCGCTGGTTTTCGTGCTGTAGCTTGTACGGAATCAATGATAGTTCAAGTTGTATTTCTTCAAAGATCTGTGATCATTAACTGTGACTCAAGAAAATGGAAGAAATGATTTGCATCTGCGCCATAATCATCATCATTTACAAAATAACCGCTAGGTTCAATAGTTCAATCAAAATTAGCTACACATTTAGCACTGTATTTAAAACCTAACATCATTTTACGAAGTATGGTGTTTGTATCATAGATATTACCCTCGGACTGGCTAACTATGTCAGTTAAGTGATTAGATGTTGAAAGTTCATTTACAATAGAAGAAACCAATGAACCCTCTGCGTCTGATTTATATGTTTTAACATTAGAGGGTTTATTTCACATCCCGGCATATGTGTTATAATCCTTTTCTTCTGTTTGTACGAAAGGTATATGATTTGATGCTACTTCTACGCCACTGAAAACATCAGCGTGTATTCCATCATATGTAGTTGCATTTTTCTCATAATATACTTGTGCTCTTTGAGGCAATATTGTTGTGCCAACAGGATAATAGTCAGTAGGTGTTAAACTATTTGTTACAACATATTTAGATCCTTGTGTTCCTTGGCAGAAATTTTTAATCATCGCAGCTGATGAATCAAAATTATACGTATTGCCTGCAGTTAAACCATAGAGACTTAAATTGGCTTGTTCTATCGCTCTAGGGTCATATGATAGTGCAAATCTATATGCTGGTATATCTAAAGATAAATGCCCATTTGTTATTGATAGTCAAGTATCCTGATTTGGTCCTATCCATCCATTTGAGTGTTCAATATCCAAATTGAAATCGATTGTTGATTTAGGTGCTTTAGACCCAGGAGTACTGCCGGTTCCGTATGCAGTATACACATCAATGTATGTGGCACTTTGAGGGTCCATCAATAATTTAACCTTAATCTTTGTGTCGTTGTGGTCAGTAGCGCCCTTTGAAGAAAGGCTGCCTGTTATTTTGTTTTTAATTTTATTAATACTATCTATTTGAAAATAAACATCGGCTGCACCACTTGTGAAGTCAAAAGTTGCCGGGTTAAGATTAGAAGGAATTGAAATATCGAAATCATCTTGGTCAACTGTATGTGCGATGTGCGCTCCGTCTACTGTTCCATCATCAAACTTTGTAGCTGCATCGTTCATCCAGTCAGCAACGTCTTCTTCTATTTCATCTAAGTAACCACTGATATATTGTTTAACGTTTGCGAGAGTAACAGCTTTTAAATAATTATCATCCACGTATGGTATTTGCACTACGATCTCATGTGATTCATCATAGTGAGGAGGTTCAAAGTTATTTCAGTTTTTTACTGAACTAATATCAACAATATTGAATGTAGCATTCAATGTTAAAAAGAATTTTCATTCTCCAGTTAGTGTAATCATCCCATCAACTGGCGCTGGATAGAGCGGTTCAACAACAATCTCTATTTCGGCTCCATCATCAAGCAAAGTGTTATCGCTTTCACCAAAAGTATGCTCTTTACATTCAAGCTTTAAAGCTATTTGGTCAGGAGAAGAACCGACAATTTCTTTGGACAGTGTTGTTTTTGCTTGTTTTAATAAGCTAACATATTGTTCCGTAGGAGTATCACTATCACCAAACCAATTATCAAATACGGTTTTGCTAATTTTTAATTCTCCGCTATCACCAGGAGTTACGGGAATTGACTTAGATACTTTAAATGTCGCAAAATCGTTAAGGGAATATGTCTTGTCAACACCAACAAACTCTACTTTATTTGAGATATAGAATGATGATAAAGTTTTTATGTGTTCACTATTTGATTTTGCAATAAAGCAAATAGATACTTTTTGCTTATTTGTAAAATTTCTTGTGTTATCTTGTGTTTGAAAACCAATCAAATCAAAATCATTTACTGTTAAGATATTTTCACCTGCAAAATACAAAGTATTAAGATAATTGGTTAAGTCTTGTTTCAATGATGAATTAAGCATTGTGTCAAGGATATACTGATCTGGAGTATTCGCATAGTTTGTATCATCACTTCCAAGCAGATGATATGGCGCATGCGCAAAGTTTGCGAATGTTTTTGCAGTTATTGTTTGTTTTTTAAGAACAGACTGTACACGAATAGTGAAAGTTTTTTGATTAGTAACATCTAAAGCTCATGCTTTAGCGGATATTGTAATTTGCACGTCAACCGGAGAACTATAGTCAGTAGATGTTTTTTCTGAAATTGAATAATTTAAATAATCAGCGCGCACATAAGGTGAAGAATCAGTAATAGTATTTAGCACTTCATTTTGTAACGTTTCTGAATCTAAAACAGACATATATTCTGCATCAGTAACATTGGTAATATCGTTAGCCTCAAATGTAAATGTATTATTTTCTACATTTGAAAACTCAATGTTAGCCAAATTAACTTCAGGGATTCTAGGAGGTGTACAAGCAGTGGCAACAGCGACTGTTGGAATGACAACTGATAATGCTATTAAATTCCTTTTGAACTTTTTCATCTGTATATATATTATTTATATATTAAAATATTTGATATATATTTATTGTGCGCGTGAAAATATATAATATTTTGTGATAATGAAAGTAAGTTAATGGCGATTTACTTAAATCTTTAGGTTTTTATACTTACCTGCCTTCATGCACGGCACTAAAAACTGCACCCACTGGCATCGATTTTTCATCTGCTAAAGAAACAGTATGCCAATCATGATTATTTTCGCCAGTCATTCACAGTTTGGGATGCTCAAAAACTTCATTGTGAGGATATATCACTGTTTGGAAATAAGAAAAAGTAAACTGTGGTTTTGATAAAGTTCCTTGTGATGTGTCTATGTATATTCCCGCTGGTTTTCGTGATGATGCATGTGCATTATCAATAAAAGTCCAGGTTGTATTTCTTCAAATATCTGTTATTGTTAACTGCACTTCAAGAAAATGAAAGAAATGATTTGCGTCATCGCCGTAATCGCCATCATTTATAAAATTACCACTAGGCACAACCTCTCAATTTTCATCAACTACACACCTGTCATTGTATTTGAAACCTAACATCATTTTACGGAATATGGTGTTTGTATCGAAGATATTTCCTACGGATTGGCTAATTATGTCGGTTAAACCAGTACCTGTTGCATGATCGTTTACAATAGAGGAAACTAATGAACCTTCTGCATCTGATTTATATGTTTTAATGTCAGCGGGTTTATTTCATTGTCCGACATATGTTTCAGTTTTTGATTCTGAAGCTGTAAATGGTATATGATTTGATGCCATTTCTACACCAGTAAAATTACGTGCATGATTTCCACCATATACAGTTCCGGTCTTTTCATAATATGCTTGTGCTCTCTGTGGCAATATAGTTGTGCCAACAGGATAATAGTCATCAGGTGATAAAGTATTTGTTACCACATATTTATTTCCTTGAGTTCCTCGACAGAAATCTTTAATTGATTCAGATGCTGAATCAAAATTATATGTATTTCCTGCGACCAAATTATATCGACTTAAATTATCTGGTTCTATCGCTCTGGGGTCATATGTTAGTGAAAATCTATATGCAGGTATGTCTACAGACATATGACCATTAGTTATTGTTAGTCAAGTTTCTTGTGATGACCCCGCTGGTACATCCTCTAAGTCTAAATTAAAATCTAACGTAAATTTGGGTATTTTACTTTGAGGAGCATTACCTGTTCCATATGCTGTATATACATCAGTATATGTTGTACTTTGTGGGTCCATTAATAATTTAACCTTAATCTTTGTGTCATTGTGGTCAGTAGCACCTTTTGAAGAAAGATTACCTGTTATTTTGTTTTTAATTTTATAAATACTATCTATTTCGAAATAAACATCAGCTGCATTGGTCGTAAAATCAAATGTTGCTGGGTTAAGATCAGAAGGAATTGAAATATCAAAATCATCTTGATCAACTGTATTTGCGATATGAGCTCCATTTTCCGTGCCATCATCAAACAATGTGTTTTCTTCATTCATTCAATTTGTTATGTTTTCTTCTAGTTCATCTAAATAGCCGTTGATATATTGTCTAATTTCATTAAGAGTAACGGCTTTTAAATAATCATCATTTACATATGGTATTTGCACTACAATTTCATTCTCTTCGTCACAAAATGGAGGTTCAAAGTTATTCCAATTTTTCACTGAACTAATATCTACGATATTAAATGTTGCATTTAATGTCAAAAAGAATTTTCATTCTCCGTTTAGTGTAATCATCCCATCAATTGGAAAATCTGGGTTGAGAGGTTTAACAATAATCTCCACTTCAGCTCCATCATCGAGCAAAGCACTTCCGTCACCAAAAGTACCAGCGGCACACTCAAGTGTTAAAGCGATTTGGTCAGGAGAAGAACCAGCAATTTCTTTGGATAATGTTGTTTTTGCTTGCTTTAATAAGCTGACATATTGTTCCGTTGGAGTATCACTATCACCAAACCAATTATCAAATACGGTTTTGCTAATTTTTAATTCTCCACCCGTGCCTGGAGATACTGGAATTGACTTAGCTACTTTAAATGTCGCAAAATCATTAAGGGAATATGTTAGGTCAACGCCAACAAACTCTATTTTATTTGAAATGTAAAATGACGATAAAGTTTTTATGTGTTCACTACTTGTTTTTGCAATAAAACAAACAGATATTTTTTGCTTAGTTACAAAATTTCTTGTGTTATCTGGTGTTTGAAAACCAATTAAATCAAAATCATTCACTGTTACGATATTTTCATTGTCAAAAACCACTGCGTTAAGATAGCTAGTCAAGTCCTGTTTTAGTGATGAATTAAGCATTGTATCAAAGATAAATTGATCTGGTGTATTTACATAGTTTGTATCGGGATTTCCAAGCAAACCGTATGGTGCGTGCGTGAAGTTTGAAAATGTTTTTGCAGTTATTGTTTGCTTTTTAAGAGTTGCTTGTACATAAACAGAAAAAGTTTTTTGATTAGTAATATCCAAAACTCATGATTTAGCAGATATTGTGATTTGCACACCCACTGGTGAACTATAATCAGTTAATGTTTTTTCTGAAATTGAATAATTTAGATAATCGGCATGAATATATGGCGAAGTTTCGGCAATGGCATTTAGAACTTCATTTTGCAATATTTCTGAATCTAAAACAGATATATATTCTGTATCAGTGACATTAGCAATATCGTCAGCTTCAAATGTAAATGTATTATTTTCTATATTTGAAAACTCGATATCAGCCAAATTGACTTCTGGAATTCTTGGAGGTGTACATGCTGAGGCAACGGCAACTGTGGGAATGAAGGCTGATAATGCTATTAAATTCCTTTTGAACCTTTTCATCATCTATCTATATTATTATTTATATTGAAAATATTACGTATATATTTTATGCACGGCAGAAAATATATGATATTTTGAATGATGAAAATGAGTTAAACCCAATTCACTTAGATCTCTATGATTATGCCTTACCTGCCTTGGTGAATGGCGCTAAAAACAGCTCCCAAAGGCTTTGTTTTTTCATCAGCCAAGGCGACATTGTACCAATCGTTGTCATTATCCGCCCACAACTCCATCAAATTATAAGTATGAGAGTATGTGTCAGTATACATTGAACTTATAAGCATTGACAAATTCATTTGAGGCTTTGTAAAATCACCTTGTGAAGTGTCTATGTATATTCCTGCAGGTTTTCGTGTTGTAGCATGCACGCTATCTATGAACGTTCATGTTGTATTTCTTCATATCCCAGTTATTGCAAGCTGTGCCTCGATGAAATAGAAAAAATTATTTGAATCAGCACCGTAGTTAGCATCATTTCATAAATTACCACTAGGTTCGACTTCTCAGTCAGTTCCCATGAAATTATTGCTAAACTTAAAACCCATCATCATTTTACGGTATATTGTGTTTGTATCATAGATATTCCCAAACGACTCACTAATTAAATCTGTTAAACCATTGGCTTCAGCGAGCCCGTTTACAAGCATAGGATTTAATGACCCATCAACATCAGATTTGTATGTTGTATAATCATCGGGTTTGTTTCATTGTCCAACAAACACATCGTAATCATCTCCGTCATTGTTTTGTACAAATGGAATGTGATTTGAAGACATCTCAATACCTGCGAAAGATGCTCCACCTTTTCCGCTATAGACAGTACCGTTTTTCTCATAATAAATTCTTGAATATTGTGGTAAAACCGAACTACCTGAAGGGTAGTAGTCATCAGCCGATAAAGTATTTGTTACCACATATTTATTTCCTTGTGTTCCTCGACAGAAATCCTTAATTGATTCAGTTGCAGAATCAAAATTATAAGTATTTCCGGCAACCAAACCATAGTGACTTAAATTGTCTTGTTCTATTGCACGAGGGTCATATGATAGTGTAAATCTATATGCAGGTATATCTAAAGATATATGACCATTATCAATTTTAAGTAATGATTCATCTGGGCCAAAATAGTTTACTGAAGGTTGCTCTATTGAAAAATCAATTGAAAATTTAGGCGGTTTAGATGTAGGGATGTTGCCGGTTCCAAACGCAGTATACACATCAACATATGTGTCACTTTGAGGGTCCATTAATAATTTCACCCTAATCTTTGTGTCATTGTGACCAACACCACCTTTCGAAGAAAGATTGCCTGTTATTTTGCTTTTAATTTTATTAATGCTATCTATTTCAAAATAAACATCAGCTGCATCACTTGTAAAATCGAATGTTGCTGGGTTAAGATTAGATGGAATCGAGATATCAAAATCATCTTGGCCAACTGTGTGAGCAACATGAACTCCATCTGCTGTACCATCATCAAACAATGTAGAAACATCATTCATTCAGTCAGCAACAACTACCTCCACTTCGTCTAAATAACCGTTGATATATTCTTTAACATCAGAAAGAGTAACTGCTTTTAAATAATCATCATTCACATATGGTATTTGCACTACAATTTCATTTCCTTCATCATAAAAGGGAGGTTCAAAGTTATTTCAGTTTTTTACTGAACCAATATCAACGATATTAAACTCTGCATTTAATGTTAAAAAGAATTTTCATTCTCCGTTTAGTGTAATCATCCCATCAATTGGATGATCATCGTGTGGTGTAACAACAATTTCTACTTCAGCTCCGTCATCGAGCAAAGCACTTCCATCACCGAAAGTTCCATCAGCACATTTAAGATCTAAAGCTATTTGGTCAGGAGATGAACCAGCAATTTCCTGCGACAATGTTGTTTTTGCTAGTTTTAATAAATTAATATATTGATCCGTAGGAGAAGTACTATCACCAAACCAATTATCAAATGTGGTCTTGTCAATTTGTAATTCTCCGCTATCACCAGGAATTACTTGAATTGACTTAGCCGTTTTAAATGTTGCAAAATCGTCGAGGTTATATGTCAAGTCTACGCCAACAAATTCTATTTTATTTGAAATATAGAATGATGACAAAGTTTTTATGTGTTCACTATTAGCTCGCGCTACAAAACAAACAGATATTTTTTGTTTTGTTGTAAAATTTCTTGTGTTGTCTGGTGTTAGAAAATCAATTAAATCGAAATCATTTACAGTTAGGATATTTTCATTTGCAAAAACTACCATGTTAAGATAATTAGTTAAGTCTTGTTTTAACGAGGAATTAAGTATTGTATCAAAGATAAACTGATCTGGAGTGTTTGCATAGTTTGTATCAGGGTTTCCAAGTAAATCATATGGTGTATGTGTAAAGTCCATAAATGTTTTTGCAGTTATTACTTTCTTTTTAAGAGTAGCTTGGACATAAATGGTGAAAGTATTTTGATTAGTAATATCTAAAGCTCAAGCTTTAGCAGATATTGTAATTTGCACAGCAACTGGAGAACTATAGTCAGTTGATGTTTTTTCTGAAATGGAATAATTTATATAATCAGCACGAACATATGGAGAAGTATTAGTAATAACATTTAACACCTCGTTTTGCAATATTTCTGATTCAAACACAGATGAATATTCTGCATCTGTGACATTGGTAATATCTTCAGCTTCAAATGTAAACGTATTATTTTCTACATTTGAAAACTCAATGTTAGCCAAATTAACTTCAGGAATTCTAGGGGGTGTACATGCAGTAGCAACGGCAACCGTTGGAATGATAACTGACAATGCTATTAAATTCCTTTTGAACTTTTTCATCTATATATTATTTATATTTATATATATCGCAAATATATTTAGTGAGCGCGCGAAAATGTGTTATATATAATATAAAATTTAAAATATTAGACTTAACTTGCTATATCTATTCCGAGAAGTCTATTTAGTTCAACAGCATACTCCATTGGAAGCTCATTGGTAAACGGCTCAATAAAACCCATAACTAATAAGTGTCTTGCTTTTTCTGAATCGATTCCCCTACTTTTTGCATAAAACATTTTTTCTTCATCAAGCTGTGTTACTTTCGCTTCGTGTTTTAAGAAAGATTGTTCATTTTCAATGATATCAATTGGGAAAGTATCTGATTTACTTAATGAATCAAGTAAAATTGTATCACATCTTATATCCGCTAAACTGTTTATAGCTTTTTTAGAAATTTTTACAGTTCCCCTATAGTTTGCTTCGCCACCGCCATGGGCAATAGATTTTGAAATTATTTGAGACTTTGTATTTGGAGCTAGATGAATCATTTTTGCACCAGCATCTTGAATAACACCTGCATGGGCAACAGCAATGGAAATACACTTTCCTGAGGCACCTTCCTCAGCTAATACAGTACATGGATATTTCATATTTAATTTAGAACCAAGGTTACCGTCAATTCATTCCATTAAACCATCTTTTTTAACAGTAGCTCTTTTTGTTACTAAATTTAGAACATTATCAGATCAATTCTGAATGGTTGAATATCTACATTTAGCATTTTTTTCAACAAAAACTTCAACAACTGCTGCATGCAAATTATTTTTGTCGTAAACCGGTGCTGTACAACCTTCAACATAGTGTAATTTTGAGTTCTCATCAGCAATAATTAAAGTACGTTCAAATTGACCTACTGATTTTTTATTTATTCTGAAGTAAGCTTGCAGAGGTTTGCTTAAAACTACACCCTTCGGGATGTAGATAAAAGAACCACCAGATCAAACAGCTGTGTTTAGAGCAGCATATTTGTTGTCAGCATAATCAACTAATTTACCAAAGTATTTCTTAACTAAATCAGGATGAGTTTTCATGGCTGTTTCAATGTTTGTAAAAATTACTTTTTTCTGTTCTAATTCCTGCTCAAGTTCGTGATAAATTGACTCACTATCATATTGGTTGTTTACACCACTAAAAAACCTTGCTTCTTGTGCTCCTACACCTAGTTTATTGAAGGTATCTTTTATTTTTTCTGGTATGTCTTCCCATGTATTAGGCTCTTTATCAATTGGAGAAGAATAATACTGGTAATCATTAAAGTTAATAAAAGATAAATCTGGACCCCAAGCAGGATTTGGAATCTCCAAAAATTTAGCATAAGCCTTAAGACGAATGTCTAACATTCATTTTGGTTCAGATTTTAGTTTAGAAATCTTTTTAATTGTATCAATAGTCAAACCCTTTTCAATAGAAACTTTTGACGTATCTTCATCACTAAAACCGTATGCATATTCAGTTTTTTTATTAGTGTTCTGCATATAAAAATTATATTTTTTTCTTTATTTTTTAGTGAAAATAAGCACTTAAAAACCACCAGATATCTGGTGGTTTCAAGATATGGTGCCGTCTAGAGGAATCGAACCTCCAACCTACTGATTACAAGTCAGTTGCTCTGCCAATTGAGCTAAGACGGCATTATATAAATATATTATAACTTATACAATAATGTTTTTTCACTAAAAGTGTATTAGTGATTTAGATGCATTTTGAGTTTAAATATTTAAAAATATTTTTTATAATAATTAAGATATGTTGTCACAACAACATGTTTATAAAAAAATAGAAGTTCCTTATGTTTATAAGAAAAAAAGAGAATGCCTTCGACAAAGCATCATCATATATAACCGACAAAAGGACTAAGAAAATTAGTACATGATTGTCAATAGCTTTCATTTTTTTGTTTGTTCTTCACTTTTCTGTATGTATTTATCAATGAACAGATAACTGGTTTCTAAACCATACTGACCATATTTCTAATGAGAACCCTTCGCCTACCAAGAATATTAATGTTGCCGAGAAAATATTTGGCGCAGTTATATTGGACTATACATGTTTCTTATCAAATCAAGCCTTTGTTTTACAACTATGTGCCGTTATTTATCTCTTAGTTCCTACTAAAAAACCAAAAAGCAATATTCTTACTATTATCGCTACGTCGGCATTAACAATTGAATTGGTTTTCTTTTGACTTTTTGGATACATTATTCCAAGCGACGGAAATTATTTACCATTTTGAAGGGCGTGAGATTCATTTATTATTGATATTGATGAACACGCTATTGCTCCGATAATCTTCCTTTTCATTGCCGCCATTAGTTTTACGACAAAAACGACAAACAAAAAAACAAATATTTTACAACTTGCTAAATACAGCTGAATTTTTCCCGCTTGCGTTTCTATCATTGTGATATCTTTAAATTTTATTCCACTATGATATAAATGAGAAGGTTCATGAGAAAATGGTATTTATTACCATAAATATGGTTATTCGATTTATGGCTCAATAACAGCGATTAATCCGAATCTTAATAAAGAATCGGCTGATAACAATGCCAGTTATGTAAAACTTCTTCTCGTTCCTACTTTCTTCGTCATAATATATTTCCTTAACTGATTGTTCTTGTTACTGGAAAATAAATTTGCTAAAAAAAGAAATTAAAAACCTAGGGTTAAAATATTCTTTAGAATTTTATTTTTACCAACAATACTAAGTATTTTTTTCATTTCTGGTCCGTGTTCTTTTCCGATGGCTGCAATTCTTATTGGCATGAATAATTCCTTGCCTTTAAGTCCAGTAGATGCCTTGATCTTATTTACAATTTCATCTGCATTTTCCAATATAATTTCAGAAATATCTTCTAATTCTTTTTTTAGAGCACAAATATTTGTTTTAAATGCTTCTGTTTTTATCATGTTCTTAACTTCCTCTTCGAAATTTTGTACATCAAAATGCAAAAATGATTCATCAATTAAAGAATTTAATTGTGTTGCGTATGAGATTTGTGGTTTATATATTAATAATATTTCATCCGCTTTATCGCCAAAGGAAGATAAATCTAAAGTGACAAATGGTTTTATGAATTTAAGATATTTATCATCTTCCATTTTCTTAAAATAAGTATTAGAAAGTCAGTCCATTTTTTTAACATCAAAAAAAGCAGGAGCTGTTGAGAGTCTCTTTTCATCAAAAGATTTAACTAGCTCATCAATACTTTTTACTTCTTGGTTGTCCTTTGGACTTCAGCCCAATAAAGATAGGAAGTTAGTTACAGCTTCTGGTACATAACCAGCCATCTTATAATCTTCAATAAATTGTTTAAGTGTCTTATCACGTTTAGAAAGTTTCTTTCCTTCTGCATCAACAATAATTGACATATGGCCGTATTTGATTTCATACTTATCAAATCCTAAAGCTGTACGGATAGCCATTTGATATGGTGTGTTAGCAATATGTTCTTCACCTCTTAAAACGTGGGTGATTTCCATATCATAATCATCAATAACAACTCCGAAGTTATATAATGGGATACCATTAGATCTAAGAATAGTTGGATCTGTCAATGCAGAAGCGGGTACGCTTATCTTTCCTCTAACAATATCGTTTCATTCAAAGACAGCATCATCATCTATTTTTAATCTTATAGCTGCTGGTACCCCATCATCTAACTTCTTCTGTATTTCTTCTTTAGAAAGCAATAGACAGTGTCTATTATATTTAGGCGTTTGCCCATTTTGCAAAGAAGTCTCACGTTGTTTTTCTAATTCTTCTTTTGTGCAGAAACAGTAGTAAGCCTTTCCTTGTTCAACAAGCTCTTTAGCTAATTGTTGATACCTTGCTAGTTTCTCAGTTTGTCTATAAGGACCAAAGTTTCCTGGTTTTCGTAATGATTCATCTGGTTCAAATCCTAATCATTCAATACCATCTAACTGAGAGTCAATACCAGTCTCAATGTGTCTTTCTTGATCTGTATCCTCTATACGGACTATAAATTCTCCGTTATAGTGCTTAGCGAATAAATAATTGAATAATGCAGTTCTAGCTCCACCTATATGGAAGAAACCGGTAGGAGACGGTGCATATCTTGTTTTTACCTTCATATATAAATTATAACAGTCTTTAATATATAATTAAAATATGAGTAAAATCGCTATAGTAGTTGATTCATCATTCCAAATTAAAGAAGAACAATATAAAGATTTTTTTGTTTTGCCTCTTGTTGTTACTGAAGTAATTAATGGCAAAACTAAAGATTATTTAGATATGATTGATATCGACTCTGAACAAGTGAGCGAAAAACTTAAAGAAGGTATTGAAATAAAGACATCTATGGTACCGCCTGGAAGAACAATGGCTTTATTAGATAGAATATCTCCCTTGTATGACCAAGTATTCATGATGTGTATACCTAGCAAGCTATCATCTATGTTTAACGTTGTTAGTAATTTAGCTAAAGACTATCCTAATGTTAAAGTATTTGACCAATCAATGGTTGCAACAATGTCAACATGGATGGTTTCAGAAATTATGAAAGCTAGAGATGAAGGGATTTTAACAGAAGAATGATTAAGAGAGTACTTAAAGAAGTTCGTTAAAAATACCGCTTTATTAATGGTGGTTCCTGATGTAAAATTTTTAGCTAAGGGTGGCAGAATAAGCAATGGTAAAGCTTTATTAGTAAAGATGCTTAAATTAAATATCATGATAAGCCTAGATGAAAGAGGCTTAGTGTTCTATGATAAAGCTAAATCAATTGAAGGAGTTGTTAAAAAATTCAAAACTTTCTTTGGAGAACGTCTTGGAAAAATTGATCCCGCTCATGCTTGTTTCTTGAACCAGAAAAATGCTGATGAAAAATTTAATATTAATGCAATTAAAGAAGCTTTGATTGAAGCTTTTAAATTTTCAGGTTTTGATGTAGAGCACGCTAATATTCCATCAGCTATTGTTGCACACACTGGACCTAACTACATTGCTTTAGCAATATCAAATAAAGAATAAATTATTCGTCAAACCTGTTGATATCAAAGAAATCAACATCTTTTGCATTATTTAAGCTTTCATCTATCGAAGGTAAATGAGATAATGTTTTTAAACCGAAAGTGTTCATAAAATTTGAGGTAACGCTATACAAAAATGGACGTCCTGGTGTTTCTGCTCTACCAACCATTTCTATTAAATTAGCATCAACAAGTTTATCAATACTAGATTTAGGGTCTGTTCCTCTAATGTTTTCAATTGTAGATGAAGGACAAGGATCGTTATAAGCAATTATAGATAATACTTCAAGTAGGACTTGTGAGAAACCATTCTTTTGTTCTTTCTGAGCGTGCTTAATGATTGTTTCTTCATATTCTGGTTTTGTTAATAAATATCATTTATCATCATAATTTTTAATAATAAAACATGAATCGGCATCACCTTCGTATTTTTTTCCTAATGATTTAAGTTCTGCTTTTATTTCATCTGAAGATATCTCTAATACTCTCTTCAATTCTTTTATCTCTATACCATCATCTCCAGATATATAAAGCAATGATTCTATTTTTCCGCTTAAACTCATATATTTATTATTATTCTAAACTCCCAACTTTAAAATGTATTTCATCATCAGAACTTTGTTTCATCACTATTTCTCCATCTTTCGCTAAATCAAGTAAAGCTCCAAAACAAGCAACTGCATATTGTAAAGTAAGTTGTTCTTTTTTAAGGGATAGAAGAAAATTATAAAAAGTGTTCTGTTTAATTTTATTAATAGAAAAATATTCTAGAATTTCTTTTCTTATTTCTTCGATTGAAGCTTCGCTAATAGAAATTTCTTTTTCCGCCATTTCTCTAAGTCTAAGTTTTTTAATAGCATCTGTTCAAGCTTTAGAAAGACGATCAGGATTTATTGATTTAGGCAATGTAAAAGTAGTATCTTTCTTTTGCATTTCTTTATATTTTGTTAAGTCACTAGGTGCTTTACCAGACATTTTATGTCTCTTTGTGTGTGAATTAACCAACTTAGGAACAATCTCTTTATATTTGTTGTGTTCGATAATTCTTTGTAGAAGTTTATCTCTCTCATATTCAAAGTTTTTGTCTTCCTCAGTACTTAATTCAGGAAGAAGTTTTCTTGATTTAAATTCAACTAAATAAGCAGCCATATTTAAATACTCACTCGCACTGTCAATATCTAAATTTTGAATATTGTTTTTAATGTAATCAACATATTGGTCAACAATTTCTAAAACATTAACTTTTAAAATATCAATTTTTTGTTTAGAAACAAGTTGGGCGAGTAAATCAATCGGACCATCAAAATTTTCGATTGATAGAGAAAGTTCATTAGCCGCGAGTTTATTCATATCTTCTATAATGTTCTATTATAAATGAATCTCTTTTATCTGTTTGTTCAAGTTTGAAAGACGATAAATCCATTTTAATAAATGTATCACACTTGTATGAGTTGTTTATTTTTGATATTATTAAATCTGTAGCATAAGGCAAAAATAATTCATATATGCTTTTACCACCGATTACAAATATATCGCTATCTTTATAATCTGCTAAAACTTTTTTATAGTCAGTATAGACTTTAACACCATCTATGGTAAGATTCTTACTATTTGTAATAACAATATTAGTTCTGTTTGGTAATGGTCTGCCAATTGAGTCAAATGTTTTTCTACCCATAACAACAATTTTGCCATTTGTTGTAGCTCTAAAATGTTGCATTTCTTCTTTGATGTTCCATGGAAGTTTTCCATCAATTCCTATTCCACCATTGATATCTTGAGCTCAAATAAGTGTAATCATAATATTATTATAATTGTTGTTAGTACATATAATATATGTATATATGAATTCAACAATAAAAGAAACTACTAAAATCGAAGAAGGAAAAGAGATCATTTTAACTAAACTTTTCGCTGATCCAGCAATCGTACAACAACACAGATCGCAATTAATGCAAATATTTAAAGATGCTAAAGCAACTGAAATAGAGCAAAAAATTCAAAATATCGTTGTTAAAGAGAATGTTTTCAATGCTGTTATGGAAGATTTAAGCAAACACTTCGAATTCACTTTTGATGAAGCAGAATTAAAGTTAGCTAAAGACAAAATTAAAAATAATTTTATTTCACGTGGTGCTAAAGATATTCCTGAAGATGCATTAGACAATATCGCTAAGAAAAGTATCATGAAATCTTTAATATTTAGTTTCATTGAAAAACAAAAAGGTCTTTCAATAACAGATGAAGAAGTAAAAGAATCATTAGAGAACTACTACCAACAAACTAACCAGCCAATTCGTCAAATTCTAAATGATGAGAATGAATTTGCAAAGGTAAAAGCTAGCATGAGAGAAGAAAAAGTTATGAAGGCAGTTATCGAAATGTACAAGATAAAGATCGAACTTCCTAAAAAAGCTACTGACTCAAAAGAATCTAAATAAGAAACATTTTATTCGGAAACAATTAACAAAGCGAACTACTAATCGCTTTGTTTTTTAGTTCTGGGAAATAGCTGGTGCAGTAAAAACAACTTTATAAAGCGAAATAGCATTTATAAATAATAAAAAATTATACAAGACGGTTGTAATACTCGATAACGTAAACTTCGTTTATATCAGGGTTCAATTCACTACGTTCTGGGAATCTAACATATTTTCCTTTTGCAGCATCCAAGTTTGATTCAACGAATGAAGGAGCAGTCTTTGACTCGAATTGTGGTTTATTTTTAAGCTTTAATTCAATTTCACTTCCAATTGCTACTACGTAACTTGGAATATCAATACATTTTCCATCAACTAAAACATGTCCGTGACTAACTAATTGTCTAGCTGCACGTCTTGTTGGAGCAAGACCAATTCTGTAAACTAGGTTGTCTAATCTTGATTCAAGAAGAATAAGTAAGTTCAAAGCATTTGAACCTTCTCTTTTCTTGGCCGCTGTAAATATTCTTCTTAATTGTTTATCAGTAACACCATATGTATAAGCTACTTTTTGCTTTTCTCTTAAGTGTTCACCATATGAAGATAATTTAGAATTAGCTTTACCATGTTGTCCTGGTGCGGTTGTTCTTTTCTTACCCTTTGAAAATTCTTTATTATTTTCTAAAATAGAAAAACCTAGTCTTCTTGATTTTTTGTTAACACTTCCTGTAAATCTCATGTTGTACTTATATTATATAAAAAACATTTAAATATACAACATTATTAAACACTTTAGGTGCATAAGAAGATAAATTAATCAAAAATACCATCAGTACCGATATCATCTTCGTCAATAACAATTGTTGTTCCATAAACATTTGCATCCTTAAACTTAGCATTAAATAAGTTTGCTCCAAGCAATTTAGCATTGCTTAAATTAGCATGTCAGAAATCTGCATCTCCTAAATTAGATTTCTCGAGATTAGCTCCACTTAAATCAGCATACCAAAATTCTGAGTCCTTCAAGTCGGTATCTATTAAGTTAGCTTCAACTAATGACGCATTTTTTAAACAAGCACCAATAAGTGTAGCTCCAACAAGACGAGCGTTATTAAGGTTTGTTTTTTCTAAATTTGTTCCCCATAGCTTTGCATCCTCAAGGTTAGCATTTTCTAAATTGCATAAAGAAAGATCTAAGTCCGTTAAATTTGCGGATTTAAGATTAACTCCGTTCAAATCTAGTCCCGACAAAAAGTCAGACTCTGTCTCGAAAATTACTTTATTGGAATCATATCTTGAGAAAATTTTCATATTAGTTGTGTTTTAAACAGAGAGAAACAGCTTCTCCATAAATGTCCAATGATTTTTCATAGTTTTCTTTAGAAGATTGTGAAAATTTTTCAAGCATAACCCCTCCGTTCACTTCTACAACCATAATCTCGCCATTTGGAAGTTCGGCAAAGTCAACTGAACCAAAATTTAGACCTAGTGTTTTTGCCGCTTTAACTGATAGACTTTGTATCTCTGTAAATATTTTACCGTTTGTTATCACTGTAGGTGTTGCTCCTTGTGCAAGGTTATGCTTTCAATTAAGTATAATCTTTTCATGTTTTTTGGGTTTGTATTTAATGTTTATTTCTGGATCAATAGCAGCAGGTTTTTTGTATTTCTCTTCAATTAGTTTAGCAACCTTTGACTCACCATCTCCCAAAACAAACATTCTGTCTTTTCGGTAAATTACTTTAACTTTTGAGTCTAAAACAATTGCTCTATATTCATAGTCATATTTATAGAAAGGAGAAATAATAAAACTTTCTTCAACGTCTGCCATTTTCTCAATTGCATTTATTAATTCTTTTTTATTCGAGGCTTTCAAAACATTTTTTCCACCCGTTCCTGTATTAGGTTTAATAACAACTTCTTTATAAGTATTTAAAATTTCTTCACATTTTGAAAAGTCGGTTGTAGTAGAAGGAAATCAAAAGCTTTCAAATGTTTTTACGTTATTCTTATTTAATATTTCGCTATGGCTTGATTTATCATCACAAATATTACGCACAGGTGCTGAGTCCAAAGGAAACTGATAACCTCATATAAAAAAGCTTTTCTTATTTTTAGAAATCTTTAATGTTCAGCCGTCTGCATATTCAGACAAAGATAGTTTTTTATTGTTGCATATTTCTTGCAACATCTTATTTATCTGTCTCATCTTTTAATTTTTTTTGCTTTTGCTTTTGCTCTTGTCAGTGCTTTTTTCTTTAATAGGTTCTTCAACAATTGGAGCTGTAGGAGTTGGTTGAGAAAAAATTGTTGCTGAATATTCTTGAACTAATCCTTTAATTCTTTCAGAATCAAGTTTTGGATTAAAGATGCTGCCTAGTGCTATACAACCGATAACACATGCTGTCCCAGCTACAAAGCAAATTTCAGAAATGCATCAAACTAAAGCGATATTATGAGAAAGACCATCTTGATCGTTGTCAAATAGTCAATGGAAGATATCTGGTTTAAATCCGAATATATCAGTGAAAATCATAACTGTTAACAAAACAGCGTAGAAGGCAAGTATTTGTCAAGAAAAGAAATATTTGCTATTGTCATTGTTTGAAACAAAACGTGGCATTTTTGGGTTTTTAATCTTTACAAAATTACCAATCATACCCTTCAGTAAAAAACAATTAATAAGAACGAGAATTAAATATGTAATACCATCAAATATAGTTGAAACATCTTTGCCATCATCATCTTTAATTTTACCATTAACGATAAACATTATGATTGACAAGGATAAAAGACCAATTGTTAATAATGAAAAGAATGCAATATTGAAATATTTTACCCAAAGTATAATTTTTGGTTTGTCCTTATACAAGTATACTTTTCCTTGCATAGCATCTTCTTGAACTTTCATTTGAGCAGCACCTTGTTGGAAAAGGTTTTTAGCATTTGCAGCCATAGCTGGATCAACATTAGAACCAGAACCAAATAAACCAGCTAACCCTTCCTTAGTTATGTTTTTTGTGCTTTCTTCAACAGACATATCAGCAATATCAGCTGCTTTTCCGGTAGTAATATCGATTTTGTAAATATTTTTTGTGTAGACTACCAAGTAGTTTATTATGTCTACTATCTCTAAATCAGTCTCTGGTTTTTGGTTGTTTGCTTTAATCTTTTTTCCAGTTTTTGTTTCAAACGTTTTAATCAAACTATCAACTTCTTTTGATTTAGCTTTAGCTTTTAGAGATAGGAATTTTGCAGTTTCTAATTGGTTATTTAAAATTTCAACATAATCAGCATTTGTCATAGCATTTGCCAACTCTGGACAGCTTAGAACAAATTTTAAATTTTTGATTATCTTAGTTAAATTTTCTGCGTATTTCATAATTTATTGTATTAGTAGTGCTTTCATGCCTAAATTACTATTAATTAGGTTATGTTTTATATTATAATCTAATAAATAAAAATTAGCCAATAGTTCATCGATTCTCTCAGCCGGTATGTCTCTAATTAGGAGAGAATTTACTTTTTGCTGGTAAGAAGACATTCCTAGTTCTGTTTCTATTTCAAAACCTCTCATTCCTCTTGCCATAGCCAGTTTAAGAAGCTTTAAAGAAAACAACTGTGAAGACACAATGCTAACTAGAGAAGGTATATCATACTTTTTCAATAAAAGATTGTTATATAGTTTTATTGAATTCGCTCTTTCTTTTTTTAATAAAAACTCAACCAGTCTGAAATGATTGCTTTCTTCGCTAGCAACAATGCTGTCTTGCACATCGCATTCATCAATTTTCTTGTTATCGAATTTCAATAAGAATAATTTTTCTAATTCATTTTCAATTACTAAAGCATCGTTTGGCAGAGATGATAATAATAGATCTTTAGTTGGTGAACTTATGACAATTGAATTGTTTTTTATTCAATCAGAGACAATTTTATCCTTCATGGTATTTGAGAATTTACTAATAACTTCAGTCTTTATCTTTGCAGCTTCGCTATTTAATGAAGTCTTATTTTTTTGGCAGCACAAAATTACAATGTCTCTTTCAGATGAAGCAATTTTTGCACACAATTCTAAATCTCCTTTAGATGTAGATGTCAAGAAGGATGGCAATGCTTCACTTTCACTATCTACATTAAAAAATGAAGGGCTTACAATAATGAGCATTGGTTCATCATTGAATAAACTCATTGTTGAAATTTCATCAATGAGTTCTTCACCGTTATTACGATATTCAAAATATTTAAATGCTTTACCACCTTTTATATGATTAACTGCACTACACAATGAACTAATTTCTTGTGAACAAATCAACTTAACCATAACCAATTTTATTATATAAATATATCCCTTTCTTCTTTGCGGTTTAACTGAACGTTATTTTTTGAACACTCAACATTGAAATGTTTTATAGCGAATATGAAAACAGCCGATATAAGCAATAGATATATAGTGGTGCCTAATGCTCCAAAGGAAGGTAAAGTAACAAGCGTATTGCTATCTGCTAGTGTTTTCAAACCATAGAATATGATTGATGATGTTCAGGTTAATATAACTGGCCAGAACCACAGCAAAATAAAGTTAAATAAATAAAAAATATAAATTAGTACAAAGATATGCGAAAATATTAAACAAAATAAAAGAGATCAAATACTTATTTGTGAAGATATTTTTAAAACAAAAGGAATGCTAACGATTAAGCACGATGCATTTATGCATATTTGTTTGATTAATTCACTATCGAAACTAATTGTTGTTACGATCAGAATTGATACTGTACATAGATAAGATAAACAAAAACCAATATTGAAAACACTTGATGGAGAAATAATCAGAGTTAGTGCTCCAGCTATACCAATAATATCGAATTTGTTTTTCACTTTATTGGAATTAGCTATCAACATACATAAAATAACTCTCAGCGAAGCTACCGAGAAATTCAACAAATAGCAATAAAACAACAAAACAGATGTTGCAACAATTCTTCCGATTTTTACCTTCTTCTTAAATATTCAAAGAATTATCTTTTTAACAAACATGAGTTGAAATCCACCAACAACAATTAAGTAAACAATTTGAAGTTCAGCCATTTTGTGATATAGATCCCATGCTGAAGAATTTGTTTTAATTCCAAATATAAACATCTGAACAATTGCATTTGACCGTTCATCATATTTATTGTTTGAATAGTTGATGAGTGAGTTTCTTATAGAAAAATGGAATGTTGTATCTATTCAACCGGTAATGTGTGAAAACAAAGAGTATGAATGTATGAGCAAGTATATTAGGCAAGGCAATATACTAATAGCAAAATATATCAATAGCAAATTTAATTTGAGTTTTACTTTGTATTGATAGAACACAACGACAGAAAAGAGAAGAAAATATCAAGGCGACGAAAACAAGCCTATTAGCAAGATAGAAGCACATGCCAATATAAATATGAAGTGACGTTCTTTAACAGTCTGCATATACTAATATATGCTTGTGAAACTACGAATTACTTATTTTTATTGATTTGAAGTAAAATTTTTGATATGCTATCGTATTGTTCTTTGTATTGTTTAGCCTTTTCTTTTTCTTCATTAACCTTCTCTTTAGGAGCATGCTCAACAAAATTTTTATTTGAAAGTATTTGTTTGCTTCTCTCAATCTCGAATTCAATTTTCTTTAGTTGTTCTGTTAGCTTATTCTTTTCTTTCTCTTGATCTACTACGTCAGGGATGTATTCTAAAGAACAAGCGGAGAATAATTTTATTTCACTTAAAGATGAATCAGCTGTTGTAAGCAATTTGTCAATTGTGATATTAAATCTATTAGCATCAGCATTAATAAGTTTTAAATCATAATTGGCATTAGAAATTATATTTAGATGAATTGTTTTTGAATTTGCAATACCGTTCTTGATTCTCAAATCTTTTGCGAATGCGTGAATATCTAAGAAAGCGGTTAATTCCTTTGATATCTTTTTGTTCTTAAGAGCTATTTTATCTGGGAATGTTTCAAGCATGATTGACTTCTTGGCAGCAAAAAGATTTGAATAAATCTTCTCGGTCACGAATGGGCAATATGGGTGAAGGATGATTAATATGTTTTTGAAAATCGTATTAGCAACAGTGAGATATTCATCTTTTGTAGAAGCATCAGCAATAAATGGTTTAATGATTTCTAAATATTTGTTGCAGAACACTTCTCATGCAAAGTCTTCAATACTCTTATAAGCAATAATGAAATTATATTTATCTAGACTTCTTTTAAATTTTGCAGCAACAGCATTAAATTCGTTGATAATTCAAGTATTTATTTGAGAATAAGATTTTGGTTGAACTTGTTTATATTTCAATTCTGCTAGTAAGTTGCTTGCATTTCAAATCTTGTTTATAAACGCCCACGAGTGTTTAATTTTAATCGTGTTATAACGTAAGTCTTCACCGGGGGCAGATGATGAAAGCAAGAATGCTCTGAACGCGTCCGTGCCGTATTCATCAATAACATCCATTGGGTCTATTCCGTTGTTGAATGATTTTGACATCTTTCTACCATCTTCTGCTCGGATCAATCCGTGAAAGAAAACGTTAGATAGAGGATTTGTCCCGTCTAAATAACTGCACTGAAACAACATACGAGCCACTCAGAAGAAAATTATGTCATACCCCGTCACCAACATACTGATTGGGTAGAAATCGCTTAAATTTGAGCCTTTTGCGTATTTCGTTAATGTTAGTGGTCATAATCCAGAAGAGAACCATGTATCTAAAACATCTTTATCTTGTGTGTAATCGTTTACATTTTTAGGCGCACCTACACATATTTTGTTTGTAACTTTGTGATACCATATTGGGATCCTGTGTCCTCAAAGCAATTGTCTTGATATACATCAATCTTGTGTTTTGTCTAATCATCTTTCCATCTCGGCACTGAAACGTGGAGGTAGAAACTGTGTTTTGTTTTTAGGCAATTTTGAGATCGCTCTGAATTTCTTAACAACAGGAGCCATCTTAACAAATCATTGTTTTGATAATAGAGGTTCAACTACTTCGTTTGTTCTTTCACTGTAACCAATGTTATTAACATGCTCTTCAATTTTTTCAACTAATCCTCGTGATTGAATTTCATTCACGATTTCATTCCTTGCAACCAATCTATCTTTACCTTCGTATTTTCCAAAAGTGGTATTGCATTTATCATTGAGCGTACCATCGCCATTAAAGACACTAAAATATTTTAATTTATATTTTTTAGCAAGCTCATAATCGTTAAAGTCGTGTGCTGGCGTACATTTCATAACACCCGTTCCAAAAGCGATATCAATATAATCGTCAGCTATAACTGGAAGTGGTTCATTGTCAATTGGGTTTAGAAGTTTCTTTCCAATTAAATTTTTATATCTCTTATCTTTAGGGTTAACGAAAACAGCAACGTCACCAAACATTGTTTCAGGTCTTGTTGTAGCAACAACAACGGATTTAGTTGTTCCTTCAATCACATACTTAAAATAGTAAAGTTTAGAATTTGTTTCTTTATGAATAACTTCAATGTCACTGATCGCTGTTTGGAGTTTAACATCCCAGTTTACTAACTTATAATCTTGATATATTAAACCGTCTTTATAAAGTTTTATAAAAGAATCAGAAACAACCTTGTTAGCTCTTTCATCTAAAGTAAATCTCTCATTCTTATATGAAAGTGATAAACCTAATTTCGCCCATTGCTTACGTATATAGTCGGCTTGTTCGGTAGCTCATGCATATAGTTTTTTTAAAAAAACTTCATCACTTATACTGCTACGGTCTTCACCATTTTCTTTCATAACCTTCTCATATTTTGTTTGAGCGGATATTCCGGCGTGGTCAGTTCCTGGTATAAATATTGTTCTATATCCACAAAGCTTTTTGTATCTGATTATACAATCTTGTATAGCTCCATCTCAAGCGTGGCCTAGGTGTAAGTGACCAGTAACGTTGGGCGGTGGAAGAGTGATTGAGAAGTTCTTACAATTCTTAGTTTTCTTTGTAGGCTCGAAAAGATTGTTCTCAAGTCATTTCTTATATATTTCTTGTTCAAAAGAACTAGGTTCGTATTTCGATGCCATTTATAAATATTATAAACTACTCAACATTAAACATCGCTGTACATTAGAACATTGTGCTGGGATATTTCTTGTAATATATTTTGGTTTATATACTTTCTATATTTAGTTGATATATGTTTAAGATAGTCTTTTAAGTAGATAACATAATCGCGTACCTGTGTTAGTGCTAACAAATTGACGATTAACTGCTGGTCGAATGTGACCGGTTCGGTAATGTCGAATTTGAATGCGCGTATGCAATTAGTTAGTAACTGATTATTAGTTAATATACCATCTTTTATATTGGTGGTATCTAACTTACAAGTAGGTTTTAATACTATAAGTTTATCGATATACTTATAAGTTAGGTACTCATTTATAGGTAAGTCATTTATCTTTAGTGCAGAGTCTTTATCATTGGGCGTTGTTAATATCTTATCCACATCATATTTTTTAACAACGCTATTTATATTACCGCTGAGTAGAATAGGTTTTGTGTTGTGTATGATTTCGACTTTGGTTATATTCTGTAAAACTTTATTACCAATACAATCAACATTACCCACTTCTACGAAGTTCAAATAAATCTCTCTCATTTTCTTAAAGTTAATTCACTTAAGAATGTACTGGCTCATGCCATCGATACTGGAATTAACTATACCCGTAAGCGCGATAATAAAAAGCATATCTCCTATATCTATAGTAGACTTAGTAATTATAGAGTAGGTACATATCATTACGCATATAATGAATGCTATTTTCTCATAAACATGTGAGATCAATGAAACACAAGCAGAGAAATTTTGCTTTTTACAATATAGATTCTGATATTCAAAATAGTTGCTCATTAATTTATTAATACTTTCTTCTTTTTCTATGGCGTTGTCACTCTCGCCTAGACAATCAATGAATTTACGATTAACCATGTTATTTGTTGATTCGTTGTGAATGATTTTACTCAAGAGCTTGCTATTGTACGTGTAATAAAAATAACCGCTGATGCTTGAAAAAATAAAGCTAGCAGCAACAATGATTAAAAATCATAAGTTTAATGAACAGATTATGATGATACACGCAAAACATAAAAAGATATTTGTGACAAAAGCTGTTATATCTACTGCGTAGTGTTGCGCGATAGCCGTCATCGCATTGTCCATTAACATGATTTGGTTTTTATCAACCTTACTGTAAAAAATTTTATTCTTATATCTAATCTTTTGTAAAAATCTATGTGATAGGTAACAGAAATTTGTTTTAACAAACATCGTAGAGTATATATGTAATACGTAATTCGTTAAACCTTCCATAATATACAGAAAGCCAAACAGAATTGAAATACTAATAAAATTAGAAAACGATTCCGAGGTTATCGAGTTATCGATCACCATGGTTAAATATTTAGCACCAGCAATACTTAGAGAAATAGCAAGTACATTTAAAAGAACAGAAAGTAATAAATATTTAACATTTATAGACTTGAGAATCTTTGTTTTCTTATTAAGAATTGGAGGCAAGTTAGTTTTCTTCTTTGTAACGATCATCATCACATTTCCAAAAACCTTTGCAAACTCTTTATATGTTTTGACTTGATATCCTTTGGCCGAATCCCAAACCTCAATCTGGTTTTGTCTTTTTCTGATCACCACGTAGTGCATACCGGTTTGACCTTTGGTTAAACATACAAGGTACTTATTAGATTGGAAGTTATAAAACTCATTTCACTCCAAACTGTAAGTTTCAACAAATATCCCGTGCGATAATGCCAAGACTTCAAATTCAAATATTGATAAACCCTGTGGAGAAATATTAGCTTCATCTAAAAGCTTTGCTTTATCACATGTGTGGTAATAATGTCTAACAAGCGAACAGATGGCGCATACGCCACATTCGTTTGGATTAAGTTGTTCTGTACATTCCATATCCCCAATAATACAATATTGTTTGAATATGGCGTTTTACTTATAAAGTTACAGAAGTTCGTTTAAATTTGTTGATTCCTGATAGACTTTGTTCATCTACAGTATCATAAGAGAACTTAGTGTTTTCACTGTTACGGCTTACTGAACGTAAGTATGCATAACGTATGCTGATGAAGTAAACGAGAATCAATGGCAACACATACATTACAACAGCCGCTGAAACAACTACACCAATGATCATTGATACATATAGTCATGTTAATGATGAAGATGAAAGGAATACTAGTATTAAACCAGAAGCAACTAAGAAGCCGTAAATATAGATTAGATATAATAGAGAGTTTTTAATTTCTGTATTAATAACCTTCTTAAGGTCTTTTATAGGGAAAGCTTGTGTCTTAACTCACTTATTGTGGATGTTACCAGTGATATTGATTACCATTATTGAGTTAATAGCAAAGACTAATGCAACAAGCACACACACATTTTCATCAAATGAAATTTGGAATATAGAAACTAATGCTAATAACAGCAATGGAACTATGGCAACAGAAATAAGAACTGGAATGAATGTAATAATATGTAATCTAATGAAAGAATATACAGCAACGAAAGCTGATGCAATTAAAATCATTCAGAATGTTGCTCATACATATGAACTTATTCCTCCACCTGAATAAAGTTGTATATTAAGGTCTGGATAGATCGTATTAGCACCACTTATTTGTCCCATATCTAAAGATTTACTGAAGTAATAATAGAAGAGACCATCTTGGTTGACTAATTTATAACTGCCTAAACCTAGAGTGTTAGTGAAATAGTTTAATGTACTATTGTCTAAAGCAGTGCTTGAAGCTATTCTGGTTCCACCATAGAATATGTAGCTTCCATGTATTCCAACGAATGTAATCACAAATACACCAGCGATAATGATACATAGTGCAATTGCGATCGATAATCATCCCTTAAGTGCATATCAAGATGATGGAGCAAATACACTAAAGTGTTTAAGTTTACATGAAGAGAAGTTAGTTTCAAATTTTCTTTCTACTTCCAAATTAATTTCACCAATAGCGCTTTCAGCCTTTTCAGCTTTATTTCTAAAGAAGCACAATTTGAACTTTTCTGATGATCATCTCTTAGAGAATGCTAGCAATAAAGTGAACACTCAGATTATTCCTATAAATAGAACGGAAAGTAACGTAGTTAATAATAATGCAATACCAAATGGTTGAAGGTCTAATCATCCAAAATAAGTGAAAGAAATTGCACAAATAATACCAATGAAGTGTAAGTCTAATGTAGATAAGATACCTTTAATTATTCCCTTTTTAACACCATAATTGACGGACTTGCCTATAACTGATGCCTTCTTAATTCTTTCACATATACCGAGTATACTGATGAATGAAATAACAAGTCCAACAAATAAACCACATAACATTCCGAAGGAAATTGCATATCCAGAAAGAATTAGAATTAGGAATGATAATCCAAAAAGAGCTAATAATCAAGAGAAGGCGACAAGGCCTGGTATCCTATATAATATTGAAACAATGATGCCTATTAATAGGATTATTGCTCCGATTGCAATAATAGAACCTAATAATGGGTTAAAACCAAAGAATAATGGTTTTGAGAATTTTTGTTGGTCAACATTCATGATCTTGTTACCACCAGCAGCATCTGTAGTATTAGAGCAATAACCATTGTTATCCTGTTGTTTATTGAATGCCATTGGGATTATTGGAGTTGAACCATGAGCAGCTGTGCTTGGTACATCACTACTACCTATCTTAACCATTGAGTCCAATGCTTTGAATGGTAGGTTGTTAATGTTTTGTAATTGAGAAACAACTTGTTTGCTTTCGAATTCACTATCAAAAGGAATGTTCATGAATTTAGACTTATCATTCTTTTTACCATTAGGTAGCTTAGCGGGAAAATAGTTTCTATAGTTTGTAGAATCTACAACACCAAGTACATAAGGTTTCATTCATGTTGGAACTGTGAATGTACTTCCACCAGAAGCGTTGTATAACAACTCATTAAATACATTTGAACTTGCTGCACCGGCATGATCAGCACTATGTGAACCGTTAATGAATGCTCAGAAAAAATTAGATGGATCATCTGCAATAGCTCCGTCTCCTGTAGCAACCTCATCTGCATTACAAACGTTTAAAGATTTAAGACCTGAACTTGGATAAATGGCATTATTCCATTCATAACTATCAGATGAATCTGTGCCAACGATATTGCTTAAATCATAATAAGGTCCATCGGAGAAACAACCATTTGCTTCTGGAAAGTTACAAAAGGAACTATCATCGGTACCGATAGGACTGCTGGTTGCGTTTTGAATTGGGTTTAATCATTGAGAACTTCCTAAGTTTTGATCAGAGATATCGGCATAAACGCTCTTAGCTCAATCTTGTTCATCTGTTGTCAAATAATTAAATGAGTTTGCAGCTTTGTAAGCATCAGAGTTTGCATCGGTAACATCACCCAAATTAAAGTTTGAAAAATCTAAGTTAGCCTTCGTAAACAGGTAAGACTGCAATATGAATTGCATACGAGAGATAAGGGAATTCATATCACGAATGATATACATTTGTGGTGAACCAACACCCTTATAGTCATCTTTTCCTGATGCTGCTTTACCAAATATTCCGCCTTCATCTTTATCATCAAAAAAGTGTGTTCATCCTTGCGCTAAGTTAATATTAGCTTTTTTGTGGTCACTACTCAATGAAACGTCGTGTGAACTGCTGTAGATTGGAAATGCAGAGTCATTGTTCATAATTCCAATTCCTGGAGTAGTACTAGTTGTAGAAAATCTTGTTTGTACAGTCGTGTCATCGGCATCATCATACATATTTGCATCTGAGTTGAAAACGAATGTTAAACGAGTGTTCATCAAATATGATGAGTACAACAAGTCTTGATATAATGGGATTTTAGCTTCTTCATGCTTTGTATCATCATATTTGTAAACCATTGTATTTGGAACTGAACAGTTTAAATATGCTGTGTATGGAGAAGTTGCAGAACCATCACCATCAATTTCAGGAAGTACTTCAAATGTGCTTATTCCTTTTGAAATTAGATAATCAGAATATGTATCTGCAGTAGCTTTTGCACGCTCATAAAGTTGGTCGGAATTATAGTGATTATCTCCAGCGTCTGCTGTGTAGAATGGATTATCAGAACGAGTGTCCAATTCAATTCTCATGTTTCAACCGTCTTTATATTCGTTTGAAACAGTGTAATTCTTGGCAACATACCAGCCAGAAACAGCCGCTGTACCACAACCAGCAAGACACGCGCCTAGTGTTGCACAAAGAAAAGTTGCAGAAGAAGCTTTCTTCTTCGGAGTTGCTTTATGATGTGTTTTTTTAGACTTAAAGAAGTTAAAGAACTTACTACCGCTAAACATATCATTATTATATAATAAATGTATGAAATATATAAAGCAACGGGGAACTGAAGATATTTTTGGAAAATATGTAAAAATATTATCAAAAATCGAATCAGTTTTCTTAAATGTTGCAACACTTAGTGGATATAGTGAGATTAGAACACCGATGTTCGAAGCGGTTGAAGTTTTTTCACGATCCGTTGGTGAATCATCTGATATTGTTAAAAAAGAATTTTACAATTTCAAAGATAAAGGTGATCGTGAAATTGCCCTTAGACCAGAAGGGACAGCATCAGTAATTAGAGCTGTTATTGAAAATAAATTGCTGGATAAAGAACCACTTCCTCTTAAATATTGTTACAGTGGCCCTATGTTTAGATATGAACGTCCACAAAGTGGTCGTCTTCGTCAGTTTAACCAATTCGGTTGCGAAATAATCGGAGCTGTTCCAGTTTACGATGATGTTGATTGCTTGTCATTAGCTGTTCAATTACTTGAATCTATTCAAATCAAGAATTGAACATTGGAAATAAACAATATCGGTAATTTTGAAAGTAGAGAAAAATGAATATCAGCTCTCAAGAAATACCTTGAACCATTTAAATCTCAACTTTCAGAATTATCACAAGAAAGATTAGAAAGTAATCCTCTAAGAATTCTTGATGATAAAATTGATGGTAAATTAGACTTTGTACTTAATGCACCAAAAGTTTCTGAGTTCTTATCTTCTGAAGAAAAAGAAGCACAAAGTGCTATAGAAAAATGTCTAAAAGACATGGGCATTAAGTTTAAAGTGAACCCTAACTTAGTTAGAGGATTAGATTACTACACAAATTTAGTATTTGAATTCATTGTTGATGATTCAACAGTATTAGCTGGTGGAAGATATGCTAAACTTGTGTCTGAGTTTGGTGGAGAAAATTATAGTTGTATTGGATTTGGCGCTGGTTTACAAAGACTATGTTTATTAATTGAAAAACAAAATACTCAATTAGTTGATGAGGATGTATGTGATGTTGTAATTGGAGCTTTGACAGATGACGCTAAAATTCTATCACTTTCATTATTAAATGACTTAAGAAAAAATGGTGTTTCAGCAGTATGTAAGTTTAGTCTTGATAAACTTGTAAAAGTATTTAGTTATGCTGAAAGAATTAAAGCTAAAAATGTTGTTATCATTGGTGCTAAAGAATTAGAAAATAAAACTGTGATGGTGAAGAATCAAACAACATTAGAACAAAAAGAAATAAAGATAGCAGATTTGATAGATTTTATCAAAAACAAATAAAATAAAGATAATATTAATATGGCTCTGCAAAATATAATTAATGCAAAATCTGGTAAGAAAATTAAACTCCAAGGTTTTGTTGACAGCATCAGAAACAAAAAATCAATCGCCTTTATAGTTTTAAGGGATATCACTGGTAAAATTCAAATTACTATTGTTAAGGAGAAATCGCCACAATTCAATGATGTTATTGAAAAAATAACACCAGAATCAGTTATTACTGTAACAGGAACAATTAAGAAAAATCCAGAAGTTAAACTTAATGGAATTGAGTTATTACCATCTGAATTAGTTCTTGAAAGTATTGCAGCAACTCCACTTCCAATCGATTCAACATCTTTGATTGATACAAGATTAGACTATAGATGAATCGATTTAAGAAGCGAAAAAAATAGTTTAGTATTCAAAGTACAAACACTTCTTACATCTGCTTTTAGAAACTTTCTATTGAAAAAGGATTTTATTGAGTTTCACTCTCCTGAAATAATAGCTACAGCTAGTGAATCTGGTAGTGAAGTATTTGAATTACAATATTTTGATCGTAAAGCTTACTTAGCACAATCTCCACAATTTTATAAACAAATGGCTTTAGCCAGCGGATGAGAAAAGGTTTTCTGTTGTGCTCCAGTTTTTAGAGCTGAAAAATCAAATACAAATAAACATGCCACTGAGTTTACAGGATTTGATTTAGAATTCACAGGTGTAGAAACTGTAGAAGACGTTATGAAAATGGAAGAAAACCTTCTTGTTGAGGGAATTAAAGTTGTTAATAAAAAATATGGAAAAGAAATTGAAAGATTATTTAATATTCCATTGCCAGTTCCTACACTTCCATTTCCAAGAATGGATTTAAATGAAGTTTATGCAGAACTTGAAAAACGTTATGGTTATAAAGTTCCTGAAGAAGAAAAAGGTGATTTACCAACTGAAGGTGAAAAACTTTGTAAACAACTTGCACATGATAAATTTAAACATGAATTTATTTTTATCACAGGTTACGATACAAAGAAACGTGCTTTCTATCACACTCGTGTTAATGGAGTTGCACAAGGTTATGACTTAATCTGACGTGGAGTTGAAATTACTACTGGTGCTAAACGTGAGCACAGATATGATATCCTTTTAAGCCAAGCGAAAGAAAAAGGATTGGATAAAGATGTACAGTTTTATTTAGACTTCTTTAAATATGGAATGCCTCCACATGGTGGTTTCGGTGTAGGATTAGACAGAATAACTATGTTAATATTCGGTTTAACTATTAAAGAAGCACAGTTCGTATTTAGGGGTCCAAATAGACTAAATCCTTAATTTGTCTTTTATTTGTGTCGTATTTGTTTCATTTATAAGAAAACGCGACATTGGCAATGATATTATTTAGTGTATGGAGAAAAAAATAAAAATAAACGAAAATCAAATATTTGATGAAGCTATTAGTCAAATAGAAAAACAATTTGGAAAAGGAACTGTTTCTTATCTAAATGGTGAAGCAGAAAACATTGAGGTAATACCTAGTGGCAGTATCTTTCTAGATAAAGCCCTTGGAGTAGGAGGTTATCCTAAAGGAAGAATTATCGAGATATTTGGTAACGAATCATCTGGTAAAACAACAATTGCGTTACAAGCAGTTGCACAATGTCAAAAGCAAGGAGGTAAATGTGCGTATGTTGATTTAGAGCATGCATTAGATGCAAACTTTGTTAAGGCCATAGGAGTTGACTTGAGCAAATTATTAATTGCTCAACCAGATAGTGCTGAACAAGCAGTTAGTCTAATTGAAGCCTTAATAAAAACAGGAATGATAGATCTAATCGTAGTAGATTCTGTTGCCGCTATGGTTCCTAATACAGAGTTCGAAGGTAATATATCAGACCAGACAATCGGTCTTCACGCAAGACTGATGTCAAAGTCATTGAGAATAATTCAAGCTTTGATCGCTAAAGACCCAACCACTTTAATTTTCATTAACCAAATTAGAGAAAAAGTAGGAGTCATGTTTGGTAATAATGAAACGACAACAGGCGGTAGAGCATTACGTTTTTATGCATCAGTCAGGATTGAATTACGTAGAAGCGAACTATTAAAAAATGGTAATGATATAGTTGGTATAAAAACTTGTGCGAAAATTGTCAAGAACAAAGTTGCACCACCATTAGAAAAGGCTTTTATTGATATTTATTTTAATAAAGGTATAGATCACGCTGGTGAAATAATAGATTTCGCTCTAGAAAAGAACATTATTGAAAAAAGAGGTTCATGATTCTATTTAGACGAAGAAAAAATCGGACAAGGTAGAGATGCTACTAAAGAAATACTTGTAAACAACCCAGAGCTATTTGAAAAAATAAAAGCTAAACTTTCAGCAACCGATAAGAAAGATTAAACAGCTTCGAAAAAACCAGTGTATCCAGAAGCTTGTCACTCCGGATCTGCTTGGTAACTTTCAATAAGTTCCTCAGGAACATGAATTGTTGATAATTGTCCGCAATTAGCTAACATACCTGTTGAGTAAGGCACTAATGTTGGCGAACGCAGGGTAACATTTTCTAATAATGTACAATTCTCAAAGGCGTGTTGTCCTATAGCGAGAACTGTTTCGTGGAAATCAACTGAGTAAAGCGAAGCACATTCAGCGAAACTGTAGTCATCAAGAGAAGTGATTGCAGTTTCGTTACCATTATATCCGTTTTCGCCACCGATCCTAATTTTACCAATTGCTAATCCTCCCACATTTTTAGTAGATGCTGGTAGAGGGTCGCCGGTTTTCAAACTTGTAGGCCTGTAATGTAAAACTTTTCCGATATCCCCAGTAACATCACTTTCAGTGTATCAAGTATAATCTGGTGTGTTCTCGGCTTCGGTATCTAATGTTACAGAACTTAAATCATTTGGGTTGTTAGGGTTGTATAAAGAACTTATTCCACCGAAGGCATTCTCACCAATGTGTTGAATGATAGGGATTTTAATTTCAGAAATACCATCACATCCATAGAAAGCTTCGTCTCCGATTTGGCTAACAGTTGTTGGCATTTCAACATCAACTAATGCAGAGCATCCTTTGAAAGCTCTTGCGCCAATACGTGTCATAGAATATTCCATGTAACCGCTATCAGGAATAATTTGCTTAACAGATGGTGGAAGTGAAACGGTTGCTACTGAGTTAGAATTGAATGCATCATCAGCTATTCCTTTGAAACCGTAGTAAAGTTGTAAAGTACTTGCCTTCTTCTGTATATCATCTAAATTTGATTTCATACCTATGATATCTTCGTTCTTTGTCTCGAAACTATCAAAGCTTAATACTGAACCAACGAAGTGAGATTTTAATGATATTTGTTTTCCTACAAAATACGAAGTACCCTTGGCATAACCACCATAGTTAAACTTTGGAAAATCTTTACCACCAAAGTTTCTTTCACCGGCTGTGCTGCTAAAAGTTAAGTAAGTTGTAACTGTTTTTGCAACTCTATCAACCTTATCTGGTTCTTTGTGGAAAATATATTGTCACTCTGCACCACCAAGATCGCCTAACTCTCAAAATTTAAAATCTCCTATTATTTTAGAAGAAACATAAGCTACAATCTTGATCTTCTGTTGACCAACAACAGAATCGTCGATATATCGCATTGAAATTTCGTCAGTTCCTTCGTAACCAACAATGTCAAAATTTACAGCATCACTTAATTCAGATAAATCAACTGGGTCACAACTTGTAGTAACCATTGCAACACCACCCGCTGTTAATGCAGCAATGGTTGTTCCGAGTAGAGATTTTATTTTTTTAAATCTTTTCACATATTTATTATATAGTGAATAAGTTGAGTGTGATATCCTCGTGCATTTTATCAACTATTAAATAAAATTACTTATTTTTTAGCAGAAGTTTTTTTAATTACACTCTTGTTGTGTAAATGTTTGTTAACTTTGTTTCAGTTAATTATTCTTATAGATCTAATTTTTTGGTAACCAGCTGTATCAGCAACATCGAATCCGCCAATTACATTCATTGAAACGATTTGTTCGTCATATAAAGAGTTAGTTGCTGATGAACGAGCGACTGGGAATACATTTCCTTTATACAATTTAACAGTAACTTCTCCGTTTACAAATGATTGAGAGTAGTCAAAGAAAGCACGGATGGCACCGAACTCAGCTGAATATCAGAATCCTTCATAAACAATATAACTTAATTCAGTACTTAAATGATATTGAAGTTTAAGAACTTCTTTATCCAAACAAATATCTTGCATATCATCGTGAGCAGCATAAATAATTGCAGCACCTGGATTTTGGTAAACACCGTGATTCTTAAGTCCGTTAACTCTTGTTTCTACTATATCAGTATTTCCAATCGCGTGTTTTTGGCCAATTGTATTTAGTGCGCCCATAATTGCTAATGAGCCAGTAATAGTTTTAACTGGTTTACCAAACTTTTCACCTAGTAAATCAACTTTAACTGGAATACCAGCTTTGAACTGAATTGTTAAATATTCAGGCTTGTTAGCCACATTTTTCATGTATGGTTGTGGAACAAGTTTGAATACGTGATCAGGTGTTTCGTTTTCTATTTGTTCAAGCATTCCGGCTTCGCTTGATAAATATGATAAGTTATCATCTGTTGAATATGATTTAGCAGTTGTGTGATCAACTTCAATTCCATGAGCTTCAGCAAATTTTAATAAATCCATACGCCCTTCAAAGAAAGAAACGAATTCATGATCTCCTCATGGAACGATCATTTGAATCTCTGGGTCTAATGACTTACAGTTAACCATGAAACGTGTTGTATCATTTCCCTTAGCTGTACAACCGTGAGCAACATATTTACAATTCTCTTTTTTTGCAACTTCAACTGCGTATTTAGAAATAATAGCACGAGCAGGAGAACAACCAAGTAAATATTTGTTTTCGTACTTTGTACCAGTTTTAAGAAGTTGGAAAACATAATCATCTACGAATTCTTGTTTAAGGTCAACAACATATGCTTGTGTTGCACCGGTTTTAAGTGCCTTTGCTTTAACCTTATCTAAATCATCATATTGTTGCCCAACATCGGCTGTTATTGTAACTACTTCATAACCTTTTAAAATTAACCATTTTAAGATAGTTGATGTGTCTAGTCCACCAGAGTAAAGTAGAACACACTTTGGTTTTTTGCCATTAACTGTTGGGACTACAACAGGATGAACATTTTTATAATCTTTTTTAATAATTCCCATATTAATAATTATATAAATATATTATTTAGTAATTTTAAGTTGTTTTTGAATTGCTAAAACTTCTGTAGCTTTTCCTAGTTCTTTAAATATTCTTTCAAGATCACTAACGTTTCTAAATTTGCTAATGTTTTCTGATTCTATTCACATAACAATTCTTGAATTAAATTTATCTTCATAATTAAATGTGTTTGGTAATTTCTGTCAATCATCTGAATATCAAACAATTGGATAATGTCTATTATCTCAAACACCCTTAAATTGTTCGAAATAAACAATTCTTGCTTTTGAATTAAATTGAGGCATTATTTTATTTAGGATTGAAGCTAATTTAGCATCAACAACAACTATGTTTCTAAAGGCGGCTTTTGCAATTCTAAAACCAGTATCAATATCCGGTCCAATAAAATCTAATGTATCTTTTGATACAAGACCAGGAAGTATTAAGTTTAAGTATTTTCATTTACTTCTATCTTTACCAAGGGTTGAATTAACCATGCCAGATCAAACTGTTGTTTTGTATGCTAATTTAGTTTTGATGTTTGGTGGTGAAAGTTTAGTAAGATATTTATTTCCTTTTTGGGCAATTAAATATATTTTGTTGAATACATCAACTAATTGTTTTTGTGAATCTATTTTAATATAAAACAAAAGCTCATCTCCAAGAGTTTTTCATAATGTGATAGTTGGTATTAGTTGTTTAACTATTTCAACAGTATCTCCATAGATCTTGATGAAAAGTTCTGACCAGTCCGGGTCCTTTGTTTTATATAGTGTTGAGTTTACTAAATCAAGAGATAAAAATAAGTAAAAACCATTGTAATCTTTTGCTAATCTTTTCGTTTCCATAGTCATATTATAAAGGTTTTGTGTTTATTAATATACATATTAACTCATATATAAAATAAAAGACATTTTATTTAAAATAAATAATCATTTTGAGATAGATAAAATTGTCTTGTTTTGGTGATTATTTTAAACTTAATTACTTATTTTTTGTAATATTTCTAATATCAAACAAATAGTAGACAAACAAGAGACAAATCTGGGACAAATATTTTTTATTTATTTAAATAATATTTGTATATGATTAGAATAGTTTGATGCCAAATTATTAGATGTGAAGAAAGACCGGAATTAAACGGTCTTATAATAAATGTGATGAAA
>JAISKD010000009.1 GCA_031261065.1 Mycoplasmataceae bacterium | reverse complement strand
GTGAAGGTTGTTTAGTTTTATTTCTAATAACACCTCGTCCTTTGCTTTCAGTCATAATCTCTTTCACTTTTATTATAAGACCATTTATTTCTGGCCTTTCCTCACATTCTATTATTTTGAATTTTATTATTTTTCACATATCCCTACAATCTATAATAGTAAAACGAACATGTGTTTTACTTATAAAAAATCACAAATTATGTGGAAAATATTTTTTTTAATTATTTATAATTAAAGAAATTAGCACTCAATGTGTTAGTTTGCTAATTTTTGTATATAATAAATGAGTAAAGGAAAATAAAATATGTCAAAAAATGTTATTATAGGTATCGATTTAGGTACAACAAACTCATGTGTGTCTATCATGGAAGGTGATAAACCACGTGTATTAGAAACACCAGAAGGAAAGAGAACTATCCCTTCAGTTGTTGCTTACAAAAATAATGAATTCATTATTGGAGAAGCCGCTAAGAGACAAATGATCACTAATAAGGATTCAGTCGCTTCAATTAAGCGTAAGATGGGCACTAATGAAAAAGTACAATTAGGTGGTAAGGATTATACCCCAGAGGAAATTTCTGCTAAAATTCTTGGGTATATGAAGAAATATGCTGAAGAAAAAGTAGGTCACCAAATAACTAAAGCTGTAATTACTGTTCCAGCATACTTTAATGATGCTCAACGTCAAGCAACTAAGAATGCTGGTAAGATTGCTGGTTTAGATGTTGAAAGAATAGTTAATGAACCAACTGCAGCTGCCCTTGCTTACGGATTAGATAAATTAGATAAAGAACAAAAAATATTAGTTTATGACCTTGGTGGAGGAACATTCGATGTTTCTTTATTAGACATGGCTGGTGGAACATTTGAAGTTCTAGCAACATCTGGTGATAACAGACTTGGTGGAGATGACTGAGATAAGAAAATTGTTGATTGAATTATTGCTGAAACAAAAGCTGAAACAGGCGTAGACTTATCTAAAGATAAGATGGCTATGCAAAGATTAAACGATGCCGCTGAAAAGGCAAAGATAGATCTTTCTGGAACAATGGAGACTACAATTTTGCTTCCTTATATTTCAATGACTTCAGAAGGTCCTTTAAATATCGAAAAGAAATTAAGCAGAGCTAAATTCGAACAATTAACATCTGATTTATTAGAAAGAACTAAGAAACCAGTCGAAGACGCAATTAAAGAATCTAAACTTTCTTTAGACCAAATCGCTCAAGTTCTACTAGTTGGTGGTTCAACAAGAATGCCACAAGTTTATGACCTTGTTAAAAAATTAACTAAGAAAGAACCAAACAGAACAATTAACCCTGATGAAGTTGTTGCCATGGGTGCAGCCGTTCAAGGTGGAGTTCTTACAGGAGACGTTAAGGATGTATTATTACTTGATGTTACTCCATTAACACTTTCTATCGAAACTGTAGGTGGTGTTGCAACTCCTCTTATTAAGAGAAACACAACAATCCCTGTATCTAAATCTCAAACTTTCTCAACTGCAGCAGATAATCAACCAGCCGTTGATATTCATGTTGTTCAAGGTGAACGTCAATTTGCAAAGGACAATAAATCATTAGGAAACTTTACCTTAGGTGGAATTGATCCAGCTCCTCGTGGAACACCACAAATCGAAATTACTTTCAATATCGATGCCAATGGTGTTGTTAACGTTACAGCTAAAGACCTTAAAACTAATAAAGAAAACACAATTACTATAAAAGGTAATACTGCTTTAACTGAAGAAGAAATAGAAAAGATGGTTAAGGAAGCTGAAGAAAACAAAGCAGCTGACGAAGAGAAGAAGAAACAAGTTGAACTTAAGAACCATGCTGAAAACTTAATTTTCCAAATGGAGAAGAACCTTAATGATGAAAAGGCTAAAGATATGCCTGCAGATCAAAAAGAAACTGTTCAAAAACAAATTGATGAACTTAAGACTCTAGTTTCTGAAGAAAAATGAGATGAGTTGAAGACAAAATTAGATGCTTTCGAACAAGCGGCCAGCCAATTTGCTCAAGCTCAACAATCAGGAAAATCTGATGATGCTGAAACAGTTGAAACTACTGACGGCGAACCAACAGCTGAATAACAATTATTTCTCTGTTCTTATACGAGCATTCTTATCTTTATAGTAGACAGTGATCGGAACAATGTTTATTCCAAAAGACTCTCTAATTGTATTTTCAATATACCTCATGTAAGCGAAATGTAAATGCTTTGGGTCATTGGTAAATAATGTAAAAGTAGGAATTGAAGATTTAACTTGTGTTCCATATTTAATATCAATTCTGTCACCTTGTATTCTGGGTGGTGGATTTGATATTTGTGCTCTTGCAAGTACATTATTTAAAGCAGACGTAGTCACCTTTATTTTTAATTGTTCACGAACAAGTTCAATTGTTTTAAAAATAGTAGCTACTCTCTCATTCTCTTTTGCTGAAATAAAGACAATTGGTGCCCATGCTAGATATTTGAACCTTGTTCTAATATCAACTTCCATTTTACGCATACTTGACTGATCTTTATTTTTAACATTGTCCCATTTATTAACAACAATGATGGTAGGTATATTTGCTTTATAAGCAAGACCACCAATAACTTCATCTTGTTCATTGAAGCTTTCGCTTCCATCGATTACAAAAAGAATTAGATTAGATCTATCAATTGCTTGTTGTGTTCTCATGATTGCAAAAAGCTCTATCTCATCTCCAATTTTGCCTTTTCTTCTAATACCAGCTGTATCAACAATTGTAAATTTCTCACCGTTATATTTAAAATCAGCATCAATAGCATCACGAGTAGTATGTGCTATCGGAGAAACGATACTTCTATTTTCTTGAACAATAGTATTAAGCAAAGTGGATTTACCTACGTTCGGTCTTCCAATAATACAGAATGAAAAATTTTTATCTATCTTAGCTTTGGCAATAGATGTTTTGGTGTTTATAACCGCATCTAATAAATCACCAGTTCCTATTTTATGCTCAGCAGAAATATAGTATGGTTTACCAAAACCAAGACCATAATAGATCTTATCATCTCTATTGCTTGATTCAGATTTATTAACAACTAATATTATTTTCTTATTCTTAAATTTTTTAAGCAACTTAGCAGCGTAATGATCTTCATTGTTTACACCATCTTTATTGGATACAACAAAAAGAATTACGTCTGCCTCATCAATAGCATATTTAACTTGTTCTTCAATATTTTGCTTAAAACTAAATTCTTTATTTGTTATTCCACCAGTATCAATAATAGTGAATTCTTTGTTAAGTCATATGGCGTCAGAATATATCCTATCACGTGTGACACCAGGTTGGTCGTTAACGATAGACTTTTTCTTGTTTATTATCCTATTAAATAATGTTGATTTACCGACGTTTGGTTTACCAACTAAAGCAACTTTCAACATAGTTTTATTATAGTTACGTATGCATATAATGTAAATAGTTCTATGTTTTACATACCAACATTACATATAAGTATTTTGTAAATCACGACAAATTTTTTTAATATAATTATTATGAAAATTATGAAACTTCGCACAGTAAAAAAGATTATGATGGTAGCAACTATTGCTCCATTAATAGTAGGTGTTGCCACAAGTACTGCATTAAGCAGCATCAATAGTCTGTCATCTATCCATGACCAATTTAACAATATGGCAACAGTTGCTACAACAGAACGCCCAAAAGCAAATTTATCTGCCGATGTTGACGTACTTAGTTTTACAATGGAGGATTTTTTTGAAATCACAAACGGAACAATAACTAGTGGTGCTGAAAGCAAAAACGTTGTTGAATGCATTGTGCTTGCAGACGGAACAATACAAATTACAAAATGTGCAGTCACTTTTACTGATGATAGCGATGCAACATTAGTAATGAAACATGAAGTTGAAGTTGAAGGCGTACAACGCACTATAACTGCGATAGATGGGGAAGAAGAGGGTGACTATGCTGATTTCTTAACCGAATATACAGGAAATATTAAAACGCTTGACCTAACACATAGCAACATAAAAAGAATAAATGTTATGACTTTCCCTATAAATAAAATCAGCTCTGGTGAAGGCCCATCTGTAGATGCATATGCAATTGAAAATTTCATATTGCCAGATTGTGTTGAATATATGAGCGGTATGTTTTTGAATGGCACGATGTCTTCAATAGACTCGGCAGTTCAAGCCCCTATTGCTCGCATGAAGAGCTTTACTTTCCCCAAAAATTTAGACGTTTGCAGTGCATATTATCCTTTTAATATGCTGTGGTTTGCCGGATGCACAACATTAGAAGAAGTTTATATGCCTGATATTGCCCCAAATGAAAGCTGAGTTAATATGATTTCAAGTGTAAATTCCAATTTTGAAGTGTACAAAAATGGTACCGAAGTCCTTGAAGGAAGTGAGCCTAATTTTTTAGCAGAAGTACCTTTAAGTTGCAAAATACATGTGCCAGCCGCTCATATTAATGAGTGAAAGGGTTTATTCGCAGATTCAGTGGACCCTGCTGAAAAAATTTGAGATACGAACGAAGAACCATATGTTGAAAAAGATAACCCTTACTGAGCAACTAGGAACTCTTTACGTGTAAATCATATTTATACTTATGATGACGATGGTGGAAACCCAACTAAATCATCACTTTGATGAATAATCCTTATTGCATGTCTAGCACCAGTGTTAATTGCATGTTTGTTCTTTGGCTTTGCTAAGAAAAGGAAAGAAAAGAAAAATAAGAAATAGGATTTAGCTATTTTTTTGTTTCAATAGTTTCTGATAAAATTCCTCAGCTTTTTCTTTTACTAAAGCGATAGATTGTTTGTCGTTATCTTTTCCTTGAGCAAAAATATCAAAACATCTAACGTAAAAGAAGACATTAAAGAATTTATCAAAATTATCGGATATGAATGTGTGATCATTTTTAATAAATTCATATCCTTCTTTATTAAACTCTAATAACTCTAAGGCGCGTTTATATGCTGTACGCCCAGTAGTTAATGTATTACTATGAATAAAGTAATCATATAAACAGTCCTTAACAAACATAATGTTATTAGATTTAGAGTAGGTAATAATCATATGATATACATCTTCTCCATAAATGTTTTTATTAGAAAACATTAAATTGTTTTCTAATAAAAAAAGACGATTATAAACCTTAGATCAGACACCTGGTTTATCTTTACAACCATCAACATAGTTTTCAATTGATGTTGGTGTAGGAAAACATGTGGTGTGTTTTCTATGTTTAAGTACTGGTTTATCAAAATCAGTGTCATCATATGAAGTGATAGCAAATGATAAAATATCGATGTTAGGAAACTTTTGCCAATATTGGTTGATGATTACTAATGCATCCGGTTTAGAAATTCTATCATCTGAATCAATAAACCATACTAAATCCTTCTTAGAGTTTTTAAGTCCAATGTTTCTGGCTTGTCCTACACCACCATTGCTCTTAGAATATATAATTTCAATCTCAATACCTTTATCACTATATCTTTCCTTAACACCTTTGAGGAAAGATATGGTCTCTATATTAGTAGAACAATCATCAACAATTGTTAGACTGAAATTATCATATTCTAATGAGACAATAGAATCAAGACAACGTGATAAGTACTTAGGTGCAGTATTGTAAACAGTTACAATAATGTCAAATGATTTATCCATATATTTTATTTTAACTTTTTAATCTTGCAATATATTTATAGGCACAAAAAAAAGAACCATTGCTGGTTCTTTTTTCTAAGTAACTAATTAGAGATTACTTAAGGTTTGCACTAATGTACTTAGCTAGTTGAAACATTGTAATTTGTTTCTTACCATCGAACAATGCTAATAGAGTTGCATCAGCATTAATACTTCTTTTGTCAACTTTATCTTGAAGACCATTTTTCTTGATGTAATCTCAAACTTTTTTGATTGCTTCAGATCTAGCTAATGGAGCATTACCAACAACAGCGGCAAGTTTTGGTTGAGGCTGAAGGGGTTTTGATAGAGCTGGGTTAATTGTTTTTGCCATATTTTTCCTTTCATATGTATTATAAAGAGAATTACTAATAAAAACCAGTTAACTCATAAATATATTGTTTACTTTAGTAAAGGTTAAAAATTAAGCGAGATATAATACTAATAAGGAAGCAAATGTTTAATTTTACTAAAATATTTAAGAGAAAAAGATCTATTGGCCAGAAGCAAGAAAATGGTGATGTTCTTTTTGATATCAAGATAAGTGACGTTGACCAAATTAAACTTCCATACACATTAAATGGTAATGTATCATACCTTAATGAGTTCTATGAAGATTTAGGTGAAGCAGTTAGTGGTGAACGTAAACATGCAAACTTTGTTATTAACGTTCACACAACTGATAAGACAACAAAAGAGAATCAAAAAGAATTTACAGATTCATTTAGAAAGTATTATGAAATAAGGAGAATTAGTATTCACAATGAGGGACGTAAGAACTTCTGGCAATGTGTATATTTAGGAATTGCTGCATTAATTCTTTTTGTTGGACTAGCACTAGCGGATTATTTCATTGGTAAATATGCTGCAAATAGTGAAGATAGTAAAAACATCGCAGTTATGTGAAGTATCATCTGAGATATATTTATGGTGTTAGCTTGAGTCGTTACATGAGACTTCTTTGATCGGTTAGCATTTAAGACAATTGAATTAAAGAATGATCTGAATCGTAACAGACAATTTCTAAATTGTAAACTAATATTCAATACTACCGAGAAAAAGTCTCATAAATCAAAAAAACATGATAAGCATCCAAGTTAATTTTGGATATATTTAAATCTAGCGTATGGTAGAACGTATTTAATAATATATCATTTAATGGTGTATGATAAATATATATGAAAAAATTAAATATTCTTTCACTGATGTTTCTACCAGCGCTTACTTTTTTATCATTAACTTTAGTTATGTTTTCATCATCATGTACATCAGATGCACCAAAGCCTACTAGTCTATCATTTTCTGAGGCCGTATATGGTGATGTGGGCTATCATGGTTATGAAGGTACAATGAAAAGAACTTTTCAAACCATTACTGATTTAGATACCATACCCACTAATGTGGAATACTCTATTGTAGACGGTGACTCTCAAATTGTAGACGATAGTTTTAAGATTGACGCTAGTGGCAAGCTAACATGAGAGTCAACAATCGCAAAGGGGGAATACAAATTTAAAGTAAATGCTAATGATTTAAAAGATGGATTAGAGATCACTAGTGATGAAATTACAATCAACATAATTGACTTACCACCGTTAAGTGTAATTAACTCAAGACCAAATCCTACAGATTTTAATTTTGGTCAATTCTCTCCTAATCCATTAAGTGATTTTACTTATTCTAAAGATGATCATAATCATACTCTAACAATAAATGGTTTTAGTGGTAATGCTATTCAACAAACATTACAAGGTTCAGGAGAATCGGCGTGAGTAATTTATCCTAATGACACATATGAAATTGGTGGAGTAGAATATGCAGTTACTACGATCTACACAAAAGCATTTTACTATGGTAATTTACCACAGCCGCAGAACCAAACTAATGTGGTAATTAAACTAAATAAGAGTATGGTTAATCTTCAAATACAAGCATTTTACCAACAGGGTTCTAAATTATGTTCACCTTCAGATAATACAAATAGAAACAGAGTATATATCGATCTTAGTGATTGTCAAAACTTATATGAAGAACGAGAAGATAACGAAGTAAAAAATACTGGATATTGGTTTTATGGTGGTGTTGTTAAGGCATTTATACCACCAGCACATTGTGAGTCATTAACTTGATGACCTGATGACGTATTTGAGACATCATATTTTGAATGTGATATTGATTTAAGAAACTTTGTTAAGTTAGACACGCTAGGCCATTGAAGCATTGGGCGTTGAAATATGGGAGATGCAACAAATTATGGTGGTGTTGATAATACTGCTTTAGACATTAATGGAGCAGATGGAAAGTCATTTGGATCATTAGCTCTCCCAAACTCAATTGAAAAGCTCACTTGAGCAACATTTGCTTCATCGCAAATAAATATTTTATATTGGAACATTACTGATATATCTGAAATAATATTAGACAACGACTCTGCAACTTCTCCAGGAAAACACTGATATGGAAACATATTTAGTAGTATGTATATAAACACAATCTATATGGATCCCTCTGCTACGCCTGAAGATTTTAATTCTTTATTAGCACGAGCAACATCAGATGGAATATCTAAAATTTCAACATATGGTTATGGACCAAACATGGGTACTCCAATAATCGTAAATAAAGGATAGCGATTTATTCTATTAAATTATTTTTGGCAACAATGTTATCAAGTCTTTTAATGATTGACTCATTGAACTCCAACTGCTTAGCATTAAATTCCCTCTGTTCGGTGATAAAATCAGTAACATATTTAATAAAAGTAACTAGAAGTTCGTGATCTGAATCTTGACGTTTAACAAGTTCGATTAGAATCTTATGGTCTGCAACAAGAAGTTCGTGGTCAGCAACAAGTAGGTCATGGTCTGAAATATATTCAGTGTCATTATCAGATGGATTAATGCCACTTTTCATTTGTTTAACACTAATTCATCTCTTATCGCTTACAATCATAAAATAACTATCAGTATTATATTTCTTTATAAATTTATCATAAATATGTTTTGAATCAAAATAATGTTTTTCTCCATCAATCATTTCTAACTCATATTTAAGTTCTTTGTTATTCTCCATACACTATAATATCACGGAGAAAGCGATTTTACTTATTATTTCTTTTATTTAATTCAAATTAGCTTTCTTAGAAAGTTCATAAGATTTAGCAACAAGTTCCATTCAAGCCATAAGCTCTTTGTCAGATCTAACAGATGACAAGCTTAATTGAAAAGCTTTAACAATATCTTTATAATCAGCACTAGTAACTTTAACTTCTTTATTTTTATTTATATATGTCTTCATTATTTATCTCCTTTCTTAGAAGATAGAAATAAAATTGAACGGCAAAAGTCTGCCGGAGACATATTATATTCTTTAGAAGTTTTTGCTATTCAGTTATATAGTTCTGTATCAACTCTAAAAGTTAATACTTTGGTTTTACTACCAGTTCCTATTTTTAATTCATTTTTTGATGGAACAATCTTATTAATATCTTTATTCATACACTTATTATATAGTAAAAATGATAAAATGTAATCATTTGTATACATTTAATGAAAAGGTAGTAAAGATGGTCGATAGCCGCATTTATAAAATAAATGAAATTATTCCAACAATCAAGATCCTCACTTGTTTTTACAGTATTTGCACCCACATATAAATGTATCTTTAGATATGAATAAAGAGATGATCGACCGGTGGATTGTAGTTAATAAACTAAGATTAACAATTTACAATTAAGTTTCTAGAATAAGGGACGCCACTCATATTTGGGAATTTAGATGCAAACACACTTTGTATAGCTGCGTCATGAACCAAAATATGTAAGCCCGAAGTATAAACGAGGACATTGATATTGGTGGCGATAAAAGTCTGATTGTCAGAGCCGTCACTATCCGCAAATACATTTATACCTGATATATTTCTTAAATTGAGCGTCGGATAAGTTCCCGTTCCTGAGTAATTATCACAACCAGTCATCATGCCAAGCCCAATAGAAGTTATGGTGTCAGGAATAGTTATGTCTTGATCGTAGTTTTTGCAGCCCTCGAGGAAAGAATTTCCTATTGTCTTAACTTTTGAAAGATTTAAAACATCATTAAAGTCTAAATTATTCTTCATAAATCCATCACCAATCGTTGTTATGGTGCTAGGAAGAGTTAGATGAAATTCAGTATGAACATCCGGGAATATTCCATTCATGAAATTATTACCGATCGTTGTAACGGAATTTGGTAACACAAGGTTGCCAGAATATTTCACGTTACTGGAAGTTGGTTCGCTTAAAAAATTGTCAGGAATAGAAGTTAATGTTCCGTCGTTTGCAAAAACAACATTTGTACACATTTTACCACTTCATGAACCATCATTCCCTGTACAATCGTGTATTGTTCCTCCGCCTTTTGCTATTACACTTGCTAAAAAGTTATCATCTTCAACAATATTTGTTGCTGGCGCGTTATTGGCATACGTTACATCACTTTCTATTTCAAGCAATTTACGTTTTCCACCGAATATACCAAAATCGTTATTCGGAAATTTATTATGTATGGCAGCACGTTGTGTCCCTTTTATATGTATTCCTTTAGTGAAGGCGTTGCAATCTTTATCCATGGCAAGAAAAGTGGTAGGCAATTGCATATTCTTGAATATACCAGTACCCATATCCATAAAACAAACAGTTGAAGTGAAATTATAACAATTACTCAAGAAATTATCTCCATCAAGACTATTTACGCTTCGTGGTATGTTTAATTGTTGATTAAAACTTTGACACCCTGACATGAAGATAGAACCAATATCAGTAAGACTCGCCGGAAGAACTATTGGCTTATTAAAGGCTTTGCAACCATCCATAAAACTTGCTTCAATTTCATCAAGTGCACTATTGACAGGGAAATATAAATATGAGTTAAATGAAGTACAATTTTTCATGAAACAGTCGTCAATATTAATAACAGAATTTGGAAGAGTCAAGACAGTGTTGAATGATGAACAATTGTCAAGGAAGTACTTGCCGATATCTTTTAATGAAGTATCAGCGGCATTATTAAAGACTAAACCTTTAATTTGATTTCTCTTTACAGTCAGTGCACCTAATGCAACCGTATTAACTGTAACGTTTGATGACGTTGATGGTTCACTCGAGGCACATAATGCTTTGGAGATATTGTTATTGTTGTCAGAAAGGTAATACTGCGAACCATCAGTAAGAGTGATGGATGCGGTTTGGGTTGGTATAGATATGTTTCTGTATGGATCTACTAAACTATTTGGATTATTATTTATAATTCCTCCTGCATTTGTACCAGTAATTCTTATTCCTTGCACATAACATGGAGCTGATGGATCCGTTGTAGAAAAATTATCATTGCTAATTGCAAGATGGTTCGCATCAAATGATGTTCCAAATGAAATAGTACGTGTCATTGCATTGCAGTTATGCATGAAACCAATATCTATTACATGCAATGAGTTCGGCAATGTTAAATCACAATCATAAGAGGCGCAACCATTTAAGAAATATTGGTAAATTCCTTCTAGGCTTTCTCCTAGATTAATAACTTGATTATAGCTTGTACAACCGGATAAAAAATAATTATCAATTCGTGTAAGCCCGTCTGGCATACTAATTTCTTCATTATAGGCTGTGCAACCAGATAAAAAATAATTTTTAATATTTTTTACACCACTAGGAATAGATATTGTTTTGTTATAGTCAGCACACCCAGCCAAGAAGTTATCATCTATTGTTGCGAGACCATTAGGTAAACCTATATTTTGGTTAAAATTTGTACAACCATTCATAAAGTTTGCACCTATTTCATTACAGTTACCTTGTAAAGATAGACTATGATTAAAATCAGTACAGTCATTCATAAAATAGGTGCCGATCTTCCCGTCAATACCTTCAGGGAAAAGTAATGGTTTGTTAAAACTTGTACAACCTCTCATGAAATTACTTCCAATTGCGGGGTCGCTACCATTTGGAATTAAGGTATTAGGGAAAGCTAATGGCGAGTTGAAATGATCACAATTCATTAAGAAATTGTCACCTATAGATTTTAATGATACATCTACTGGGAGTTCACTATCTGTTGCAGTATTACCAGAAAAAGTAATACCTAAGATATCTTTTTTGTCCACTTCTAATGTTCCAGTACTTTGTTCCTCAATTACAGTAAACACTAGTTTTGTATCAGCTGCCGTATCACTACATAATTCAGCAGCAAAAGCAGCATCGGTTGAATTAGCGATTTTATACATTTTTGGTGTGCCGTTACCACCCTCATCCACAACTATTTCTTGCGGGCTGATAAATGGTGTAAACTTTTTCTCAAAAACGATATCCTGGTCTAATGATACTTCTACATCTTCATTAGTACAAGAAATTAACCCAGCATCAATTGTAACATCCAAAGGAGCACCATCCTTAAGCGAGAGAATGATTGTATCAGGGAGTTCTGTATCACCCACATTTATTCATTCTGGTCAAGTAAAAGTATTATTATACTCCCAAGCATTTTCTCCATGTAAGTGGGTAGTTGTTGCCGTAATTTTTAATTGATAACCATAACTTACATAGTTACTATCATCTCCGAACTCAGTGTTATAAATCGAAAGACTCATATCGGTCGCCTCTTCCGCTGTATCTTCTTTAAATATAAAGTTTTCAACCATATCTTTATGAGCAGTTCCATATCAAAGTACAAAGTTTGAAACATTAATATCTCCTTCTGTAGTATTAATATTCTCAATAGTAATTGTTTCATTATAGTCACCACTAAAACTAACTTCCAAACCACTACTAGTTAAACCGTTATATGCTGTTTTAGCTTCATCATCATCCTTGACACCTAAAGTAAATAATTTACCTTCTACTAATTTTGAAGCACTAGCATTTATTGTAATTGTATTTCCATAGTTAACAACAGGGCTACCTTCTACATTGTAGTCAACAGTAGTTGCTGGTGTGTTACCATTCTTATTACATGCAAAAACTAATGGAATAGTAATACCTGCAGCTAGAGCAACAACTCCTAGCGCTCCAAATAGGATCATTAATAATTTTTTATTAGATTTCTTTTGTTTTTTCATAATTAGTATTCATATATTATATGATAATAAGACTAAAATAAGTGATTTATTAAATAAGTAAAAGTATTCTATTGATCAAGATCTTTATTCTTGATTTCTCACTTATTTTTACAGTCTTTACACTTACATATAACTATATCTTTAGGTATGAATAAAGAAGATGGTCCTCAACCATAACCGTGTCTTCGTGTTTTCTTCCTAATCATGATATTAGAAGACCCACACTTAGGACACTTAATATTAGTATTACTATCTATGTCCTTATAGAAAATACACATAGAAATATTATATAGGATGAGATTGTTGGGCAGTGGGTTGGGGTTGGTGGACTAAGATTTGATATCTACGATAAAATGTCTTCAAAGTAGCATACCACCGTCGCTGATATCCGGGAATTGTTCTTGGAATGCTGTCTGTGCGGTCACATCCTTAACTAAAATATGGATGCCATTTGTATAAGACGGAGAAGTGCCAGAACCAATAGCACTAAATGCGGTCGGATCATCCAAAGTCGTGAACACATTTATACCGGACACATTTGATAAATCAATCACTGAAAATGGATCAGTTTTTGTTGAGTAATCTCAACAGCCATACATCATGCCTTGTCCAATTGAAGTAATAGTGGATGGAATGGTTATACTTTGATCATAGCCTGTGCAATTCATAAGGAAAGCGGCACCTATTGTTTTAACGTTTGGAATATTTAGCACACAGTTAAATGTTTTACTGTTGACCATAAATCCACTACCTATCGATGTTATGGTATTAGGCAACATTAGATTAAGCGCCGGTGGATCTCAAGATAGGTCAGATTGCATGAAATAATCGCCAATTGTTGTGACAGAATTGGGTAATACAAGTACACCGCCGTCGGCAAAGTTGGCACCATATCGCATACTTTGAGGGTTGTTTGCTAAAAAGTAGTCAGGAATAGACACCAATGTTCCATCATTTCCAAAATCTACATGTGTGCAGTATGGCTGATTCCATGACTCAACACCTCCTGTACATGTATGTATTGTCCCGTTGCCTGTTGTTATCATGTTCGCTACATAATTATCATCTTCAACAACATCCATAGTTTCATTGTCGCCGCTATATTTTACGTTACATTGTGTTTCAAGCAATTTACGTTTTCCTCCTGCTATACCATAATCGGCATCTTTATATTTATTATGTATAGCAGCACGTTGTGTTCCTTTTATATGTATTCCTTTAGTAGAGGCGGGGCAATCTTTGTCCATAGCGAGGAAAGTAGTTGGCAATTGCGTTTCGAACACATTAGCGCCTAAATCCATAAAACAAACTGTTGAGGTGTAATTATAACATTTACTCAAGAAATTATCTCCGTCAATTCTTGTTACACTTCTTGGTATATTTAACTGTTGATTAAAGTTTTGACAGTTAGATAAGAAGATAGAACCAATATCCCTAAGTTGTGATGGAAGCTTTAATGGTTTATTGAAGGCTTTACAGCCTTCCATGAAACTTGCTTCAATTTCATCAAGTGCACTATTGTTAGGGAAATATATATACGAGTTAAATGAAGAACAGTTTTTCATGAAACAGTCATCGATATCGGTTACAGAATTTGGAAGAACAAAGGTTGAGTTGAATGATGTACAATTATCAAGGAAATACTTGCCTATTTTAGTTAATGAATTATCATTATTAGCATTAAAGACTAAGCCTTTAATTTCACTTCTTTTTACAGTAAGCGCTCCCAATGCAACAGTATTAACCGTAACAGTTGAAGATGCTGACGGTTCAAATCAACCTGTGCTACATAATGATGCAGAGATATTGGCGTTACTGTCAGAAAGGTAATACTGTGTACCATTAGTAAGAGTAATGGAAGCTGTTTGATTTGGTATATTTAATCTCCTAAATGGAGATGCATCTCTATCTTGATTCTGTTGCTTAATTACTTCTGCATTTTCACCAGTAATTCTTATCATTTGTGTGTAACACGGAGCATCCTCTCTTTCTGTTGAAAAGTTAAGATCGTCCGCTATAAGACCGTTCGCATTAAACGCTCCAAATGAAATTGTACGTGTCATTGCATTACAGTTATGTATAAAACCAGAGGCTATCGTAATCAATGAGTTTGGCAATGTTAAGTCAGAATCATAAGCGATACAACCATTTAAGAAATTTTGACCAATTCCATTTAGGCTATTACCTAGATTAATAACTTGATTGTAGGCAGTGCAACTATCCAAGAAATTTTTGCCAATTCCTAAAAGACCGTCAGGCATACTAATTTCTTCATTATAGGCTACACAACCAGATAAAAAATAATCTTTAATATTCTTTACACCGCTAGGAATAGATATTGTTTTGTTGTATAGAGCACATCCAGTCAAGAAGTAATCGTCTATTAGTGTAAGACCAGTTGGTAAGCCTATATTTTGATTAAAAGCTAAACAGCCTTCCATAAAGTGTGCACCTATTTCAGTACAGTTACCCTGTAAAGATAGACTATGATCGAAAGTTGTACATCCTTGCATAAAGTTTGTACCGATCTTTCCGTCAATACCATTAGGGAAAAGTAATGGTTTGTTAAAACTTGTACAACCATTCATAAAATTATCTCCAATTGCTTTACCGTAAGAATCTATTGGTACTAAAGTATAAGGAAAGGCTAATGGTGAGTCGAAACTAGTACAATTTTGTAAGAAATTGTCACCTATATTGTTCAACGATACATCTGTAGTGCCAATCTCAACATTATCTTTTGCAGTATTACCAGAAAAAGTAACACCTAAGATGTCAGATTTTGTTATCGCTTCATCTGCGAATGTATCACCATCAATTACTCTGAAAGTTATTGATGTACTATCTGAAGCAGAATTACATAATAAAGTAGCGAATGCAAGATCAGTTGAATCATAAATTTCATATGTTTTTGAGTCGCCGTTTCCCGAATCTTTCACAAGTATTTGTTGCGGACTCACAAACGGTACAAACTTTTTCTCAAAAGTAATAGTTTGGTCTAATGGAGTTACTACATCTTCATTAGTACAAGTAATTGAGCCAGCAGGAATTTCAACATCCGCAGGAGCGTCTTCACTAAGCGAAAGAGTAAGTGTATTAGTGGGAGAAGCTGAAAAACTCGGAATTATATATGCCGGTCAGTTATCAAAATCATTATCGTATTTTCAATAATTGTTTTCATGCAAGTGAGAAGTTGTTGCAGTAATCACTAATTGATAACCATAACTTACATAGTTACTATCATCTCCGAACTCTGTGTTATAGATTGAAAGACTCATTTCCTTTAAATCTGCAGCTGCATCTTCTTTAAATATAAAATTCTCTTTAATATTTTTAGAAGAACTTCCATAGAAAAGTACAAAGTTTTGAACATTAATATTACCATCAGTAGTATTAATGTTGTGAATACTGATTGTTTCATCATATTCACCAGAATAAGAAATTTCCAAACCATTACTACTTAACTCATTTATTTTAGTTTTATCTGTATCATCCTTGATACCTAGAGAAAACTCTTTACCTGCCTCTATTTTCTTGCTGCTAGCAGTTATGGTAACTGTATTTCCATATTCAACAACAGGACTACCATCTATTTCATAACTGATAGGGTTTGATGTTCTATTACACGCAAAAACTAGTGGAATAGTAACTGCTGCAGCTAGAGCAACAACTCCAAATGCTCCACATAGGATCATTCATAATTTTTTATTAGACTTCTTTTGCTTCTTCATAATTTAGTACTTTATATATAAATTATATAAAAAATATATAAAAAATATATTTATGTGTGTATTAACATGTGCGAGGCCAAGCACATGTTAAACAACCTTAATATAGCACAGGGTGATGTATCTGTGCAATACCATAATCTAAAATAACATATGGTGAGAAGGTCAATCTAGTTCAATTAAAATCTCAAGAACAACTATGAAAATAATGATATTTGTATTTTAATTAACTATATTTTTGCAACTACTATATACAAATATATAGGAAATAAACATTTATTTTTTAGCTTTATTTTTTTATAAATGAAGTGTAAGGTATATCAGAATCATGAAACAAACACAAACAAGCAATAATACAGCTAAAAAAAGAAAATTAATCTTTGGACTAGGAGCCCTAGTATTCATTGGAGCAATAGCATGGGGAGCTACAATGAATGTTAGCTACTGTATGAAGAAAGGTGGAGGTGCTGGAGGTATCACTCCTCCTAATAGACCTGGATGAGCAACTGCTGTAACACCTAAATTCGATGTACATATGACTACTGAAGAACATGATGATGGTGAATTAGGTGCCATTGTTGATAAAACATATGATATAGTGTTTACTTTCTATAATGCTCCTGGAAACACTGGAGATTGGTTACTTCCAGCTCTTGGTAACTGAACACTTGATGCTGTTCCAGGTACTGGTGTGTTAAATACAATTACTGGTAAAACAGCTGGAAATGTTGAAGGTAAATTACAAACTGTTCTAGACAATGAAGATAGCACAGCATTTTCAAATTGAGTTTTAGGAAGCATATTTGACCCTGCAGCACCAATTGGAAGTTTCCTAGAAGAGTATGGTTCGTCTCAAAATCTAGTTTTAGATCGAGATACTAACTCAATTACATATACTTGTCAAAGAAGTGCTGATGATTCACTTATCCAAAGTATTGATAAAGCAGGTGGAGTATGGATTGAAGTTGGTTTAGATTTAGCAAAGATTGAAGGCGATAAATACCAATTTAACTCAACATATAATCTATCATCAACTGTCGCTTTCGATGTAAGCTTAGCTGACGATGATGATGGTGGTGATGATGAGGACGATAAATCAATAGCTGGTTCTTTATTAGGTTCATTATTAGGACCATTGGGCTCATTAATACCTAAAACTGCAGCAGTTGGTGATAATGATGATGGTGGTGATGATACCGCTATACAGGTTAGAATTGAATTAAACCCAGGTACATATCAAGTTTCTGCTAGTAACTTCGGATATAACTTCGATTTACTAAGCATATATAATACAAATCCATCTATTAGATGGTTTGAAAGCCAATTAGATGGTAATACAAGCGGTTCCGTTTCAATTGGAGAATCAGCATTACTTAAATTCGCTATTACTGGTCAAGACTATTATGATGCTGGATTAGGTGGTGCTCCCTCACATAAAAGTGACTTATGATATAACCCTTTCAGTACTGAGTATGATGAAAACCCATTGGTTAAGTATGGTTCGCTAACTGGTACATCTAATTTCGGAGAATCAGACTTCCTTGGTGTAAAATACATAGGTGAGAAATTCTATTTCGAACCAATTCTTTCTAATGATAGTGCTGCTGGAGTGAAAATCTACATATCAGATGACGATGGTACATTTGAAGAAGATCAAACACCAGATTACAATGTCTCAGGTGGCTCAGGTGTTTATTTCGGAGACCAAGAAAACCACAAAAGTGTAATAGGTGGTCTTGACACAGCTCTTGGATTATATGTAAACACAGAGATATCTATGCTAACTGGTCTAGTTGCTTCTGGTGTTAATTTACAAGGATTCTATGGAGATGAAAGTGCTCACCAGACAACTCTTGCTATAGCTTATGATGAAATTACTGGTGATGATGGAAATACAGGTCAAGCAGCAACAGTTGACGATTTTGATGCTGATAAACTTTATAGAGATTATTTAGCAAAAGTGCACAATAATGTAGGTGGAACTACTCCAGAACTTGTTAAAGATTATGCTGATGAACTTGCAAAACTGACATCTGATTCATCTGAAATGGATACCCCTAGTGCCGCATGACTTGCTGAATCTGTTGAATGACGAGCGAAGATGATTAAATTAGCAACAGACCGAGATAATAGATATTCAGCCACAAGTTCTCATATCGAAGCTTCTGCAGGATTGGGAGCTGAGAATTCAATTGTCGATTTAGATAGAAATTACAAGACACGATTTATTGCTGCAGATCCTTCTTTGCAGTTTGATGATACTACCGGAGCAATCACAGACGACAGGCAAAGCGCTGCTGGCAGTGATTACACTTCACTTATTAAATTCGCTCCAAAGAGCTATGGTTGACCTGAAAATAAGATATCCTCAAGAAACTTCTTTGACAACTACCAACTTGCAACAGATGGCTTTGATGGAGATGATGATAAAGGTGTGGATGAGTTAGGTGTATCGCCATCAAACATTGCTACTTGTGCAACAACCATTAATGACATTGATCTTTCATCTCCTGTAACTGAACCACAATATAACTATGGTATCAATATAAATGATTATAAATTAGGTAATGCAACCTATAAACAATATGGCGGTACCGGAAATAGTTACTATATGTTGAGAACACAGGGACAAATCGGAGCATATGCTGCCCCAATATTACAAATAAATCCTGATACTTTAGGTGCTACAATCAACTTTCCATTGGCTGCGAGTGTTTCAAGTTTAGTAAAAGGAAACCACTCAGCCAACTCTGATAGCCAATATGATAATAAAGACGACCCTTGATATGCTTATACTAACGTTAACGAAAATGGTATAAAATGAGTAACTAACCAAGAACACTATTGAAATGAGTTCACTACACATGTTGACCTAGCATTATTAAGCAACTATGGTGTTAAACTCAATGAATATGTAGAATTAACAACTGAGCACTCGGATAAAAAACAAGTAGATTTCCAAGCAAAGCATATTTCATTTGATGCCGCTGCAGGTATGGTTAAAGAAACAACAAACACATATCAATGAAAATATATTATAACTGACTTCTGAAAACCCACAAGCTGACTTAATCCATAGTAGGTAATTCCTATAGACATTTTAACCAAAGTCTATAATCATTAGAAGATACCAAAATTCAAAACTATAATCACTTACATCCAGGTGTTTATAGTTTTTTTGGTCATACCATAATATTGTGCCATAAATCTAAATATATAAAACAATAGCGTGTATATGACAAGAGTAGTAAAATAAAGTTAAATTAAAATTTTGAGAATAACGACAAAAACAACAAAATTTATATATTTATTAGCTAAATTTCCACTACTACTATATATATATAGATAATAAATATTAATTTTTTAACTTTATTTTTTTATAAATGAAGTGTAAGGTATATCAGAATTATGAAACAAACACAGACAAAAGACAATACAGGCAAAAAAACAAGATTAATCTTTGGACTAGGAGCCCTAGTATTCATTGGAGCAATAGCATGAGGAGCTTCAATGAATATAAGCTACTGTATGAAGAAAGGTGGAGATGGTAATCATATCGTTCCTCCTAATAGACCTAGCTGAGCAACTGCTGTAACTCCTAAATTCGATGTACTGTTAGAAAAAGTAGTTCATACTGATGAAAGCCAACAACTTAGCGATGATGAAGTTACATACGATTTAAAGTTTACTTTCTCTAAAGCCCCTGGAAACAATGGACAATGGAAAATGCCAACACTTGAACAATGAAAGCTTGATAACACTAGCATATTAGAAACAAACGGTAAAACATCTGAAAGAGTTGAAGGCAAATTACAAAGCGTTTTAAATAATAATGATAATACTGCATTTTCAAACTGAGTTATGGGTGGTATATTTGATACTACTTCACCAATTGGAAAATTCCTAGCCGACTATGGAAGCGCTGTTGGAGCAACTTTAGATCAGAATGCTCACACAATTACATATGCTTACGGAAGAGATGCTACCGATCCACTTATCACTAGTATTGATGATGCCGGTGGAGGAATATGACTTGAAGTTGGTTTAGATTTAGCGAAACTTGAAAATGGCAGATACCAATTCAATTCAACATATAACATAGCATCAGCACTTACATTTGATATAGCTATAGGTGATGGCGATGATGATAGTAGTGACAACAAGTCAATCGGTGGAAGCTTATTAGGAGCGTTATTAGGCCCTATAGGAACATTAATCGCTAAGACTGGTAGTGTTGGTGCTGATGAACCCGATTATGAGCCTAAAGTGAGAATCGAAGTAAATCCCGGTACATATCAACTTTCAGCTCACGACTTCACATACAACTTTGATTTATTAAGTTTATATAATACAAATCCATCTATTAGGTATTTCGAAAGCAAATTAGATAACGGTAAATCTGGATCTGTTTCACTTGGAGAATCAACATTACTTAAATTTGGTATTACTGGTGATGATAATGGTGACGATGAAGTATGATATAATCCTTTTACTACTGATTATGATACTGAACCAATGGTTAAATATGGTTCAGTGAATGGTTTATCTAATTTTGGAGAACCAGACTTCCTTGGAATAAAATACTTAGGTGAGATGTTTTATTTTGAACCAATCCTTTCTGATATTAGTAATGCCGGAGTAAGTATCTTCATATCTGATGAGGACGGAACATTCCCTGCGAATCCTGATCCTGATTACACTATTTCTGGTGGTTCTGGTCTTTACTTCGGAGACCAAGAAAACCACAAAAGTGTATCATACATTGACACAATGCTTGGATTATATGTAAATGAAGAGGTATCTATACTAACTACTCTTGTTTCATCTGGCGTTATTATAAACGGATTTAAAGGAGACGGTAGTGGTAAAACAAGTCTTGCTACAGCTTATGACCAAGTTACTGATGTAGCGGGAAATACAGCTGACCCTACAGGAGTAACTTGAAATGCTGATAAAATTTACAGAGATTATTTAGAATCAGTGAATGGCACTGGAGCAAATCCAAAAGGCATTACTACAGAAGGTGTTGAAAAATTTGCTCATGATCTTGCACATAAAACATCTGGAACCTCCGAAATGGCTGACACCAGTGAATGATTAGCAGAAGCTAAGGAATGACGAACAGAGATGGTTAAACTGGCAACAGATAGAGATAATAGATATTCATCCACTCAAGCTCACATTGTACAACATGCTGGAGGAGATAAAACTGGTGAAACTTATAATTTAGACGGAAGTTTTAAGACACGATTTATTGCCGCAAATCCGAATTTAGTATTAGGTCCTACTGGTAGTAGCGGAACAATTACAGATAACAGAGCTAATTCTACCGAAGATTATACTTCACTTATTAAATTTGCTCCAAAGAACATTGGCTGACCCCAAAATAAGGTATCTCAAGGTAATGTGCTTGATTACTCTTCAACGGAATATGATGGTAATGATAATGGTCAACACGAGGAAAAAGGAAGCTCTGATTTATCTGCGAAACCATCAAATGTCTCTACTTGTGCAGCCACTATCAAGGATAATGTTTATTCATCTCCCGCTACTAAAGCAACAAATAATTATGAAATTAATATAAATGATTTAATTTATGGTGATGGAACGATGGAACAATATGGTTTGGGAAATAGTTCAAATCAACTTAAAACAAATGGACAAATTGGAGCATTTGCTGCCCCAATATTAAAAATTGATTCTGAATCTTTAGATGCCACAATCAACTTCCCATTCATGGCAAGCATTAATAGTTTAACAGTACGTACCTACTCTATGTGAACCAATAGTGGCAGTGGTGATGGATATACAGACAAAGATAACCCTTTCTATGCTTATAGTTCGGTTGATGGCTCACCCACAAAATGAAAAGTCAACCCCAAACATTATGCTAATAACTGCAGCACATATGCTGACCTATCGTTATTAAGTAACTATGGTGTTTCACTTGACGATTATGTACCGGTATCGGGATCGGGTTCAGACCAACTAGCTTTCCAAAACAAACATACTATAAAGATTGGTGATAAACGCAAAGAGAAAGCAATAACATATACATGACAATATGATGCAACTGACTTCTGAGATCCAATTTCCAACTAATCATAAGGAGAACACTATAAACACTTTAATACACAGTTTATAATAATTTAAAAGATGCTGTGAGTCCAGAACTATAAATTTACATTAGCAAGTTTGCTAAGAAAAAAAATCCTATATATATTCTCAGCATTATATTTAATAGTGTTTATAGTTTTCCTAGTTGTTATCCCTTGAGCTAATAATAACGAATTCCTATCAGCATGATCAAACGTAGAAAACCTTAACATAGGTTTCTGTATGATTATAAGTAGTGGTGTATATGGTATACTTATTGGTTACTTATTTAAGGAAACACAAGAAAACAATGTCGATTTAATTGTTTCCACAAAGAAAGTAACAAAAAACCAAACAATGTTAGGCAAGGTTGCCGTATACTTCACTGTATCCACACTATTAACGGCTCTGTTAATGGTGTTCTTGCTTATATTAATGCCCACAATGAAGGATGTGACATTCACTCGCTTCAGTTTCTTATTAGCAAATATAGTCGTGGGCAATGCAATTCTTACATTAATATTTGGAGGAATAGGTATATTTGTTTCATTAAAAGCAAATAAAACAGTTACGGTATTATCACCTATGGTTGTTGCCCTTGCCCTTAATCTAGTATCTGCAGGTATGTCTTATGGTCAACTAACGCCAGAACAAAATATGTTAATTAATGATAATGTTCAGGCTTCAACTTTACGTTACTATGCTAAACAACAGAATGCAACGGGAGACACAACTGGTAAAATGAGTAATGGTATTTCATTTACTAGTTTTAATCCTGACATCCAATTTACTGATCCACTTGCAGCGCAGGATTATTACGCAAATAGAATAGCTCCTAAATATGAGAAGTCTTGAATAGGTGCAAACTTTGTTAAGCAATTAACTTTTGCGTATAATTCTATCGGACTGCAAGGTTGATCAGAAAAGTATTGTGAAAATGAATTCGGATATTCAGATGATGCATCTTACAAATTGCAGGATTTAGCCTATTCAATAACTGAAGAAAAACCATTAATGTATGTTGATAACTATAACGGAGCAGACTGTTATGTTTATATGCTAGGAAATACTGGTGACAACCAGAGATTCTTATCTAATAATATTGCCTATTTGTATAATGGAGATGCACGAGTAGACAATAAGCAATTTTATACAAATGAAGATCTTGCTCCAAAAACTCCAGCAGAGAAGGCATATTTTAGTATTCTATATGCCGAATTTAATTCTCACGTTAAAGATAATAACTTCGGTGCTTGATGAGATATACCAGATCAAAATGAATATGAATTTTTATGAGATTACATGGTTAATATTCATCCGAATCCTAATGTTCACAATGATCTTGAATTAAACCGGGCAATACTTGAATTTAAAATGTATTCATATTACAAAGCGTGTGAAAGTTTAAATATTATGAATATCATTAGTGATAACTATTTTACTAGTGGAGAATTCTATAATTTACAGTGAAGAGTAAAAACATTTATTTTAGATAAGACGGCTAGTGGTATTCATTATAGTGATGGTAGTTTCTTTGCTAACAATGGTTATGGTTCAGAGTTCTCAACTATTAAACTAGGCTTATTCTCTAACGTCTTATTTGGTTTCTTCACATTTACTACTTCTATGCACCAAATTAAATTTTATATGTATGATATATATTGAGCAATTGTTGGAGTAGTATTGATGGGAGGAGCTTTATTTTTATATAAGAGTAAGGATTTTTCATAGGAGGTATTATGGACGAAATAAAGAATGAGAAGAAAACCAAAGTAAAATCTAAGTCTATGTTCATGCGTTGACTAAGTGGCGAAGACATACATAAAGTAAAATCTAAGGACGATAGTAAGAAAAAGGAAACCGTTAGCAAGAAGGAAGCTACTAGTGAGAAAAAACCCAAAGTAAAAACTAAGTCTAAATTCATGCGTTGACTAAATGGTGAGGATACACATGAAGCAGCAGCTAAGGATGCCAGTAAGACGAAAGAAGCTACTAATAAGAAGGAAACCAAACCAAAAACTAAGTCTGCATTTATCCGATGACTAAATGGTGAGGATTTACATGCAGGAAAGAACGAAGACTATAAGAAGCTTGTAGCTGAAGCAAATGCTAAGCCTGTTAAGCAATTGTACTTTAAAACCCTTCAGAACCCTTACTTTGGAGTTGAATATTTTAAACAACTATATCCAAACAAAGAAAAATGTCCAACTCTATACGTTAATGGTTTAACAAAATTCTATTCCGGTAATAAAGCACCATCTATAAATAATATCTCATTCGTTGTAGAACCCGGACAGTTCCATGCTTTCATTGGAGGAAATGGTGCAGGAAAGACAACTGTTATAAAATCAATTGTTGGTGCCTATTCAAGCTGAAACGGAACAATAATGATTAACGGTATTCCTAATACAAACCCCGCTTCTAAGAACTTTCTAGGATATTTCCCAGAAAAAGCATTGTTCCCAGAAGCAACAAGTACTTTTAACTATTTACTATCAATGGCTAAATTAGATGGTATGAATTACCATGATGCAGTGGCAGCAGTAGAAAGAGTACTAAAACAAGTTGGTATTAAAGAGCTTGAGAAAAGATGTCCTAACTCTTTTTCATCAGGACAAAAGAAGAAAGTATTATTAGCTCAAGCTCTATTAACAAACCCTAGTATCTTAATAATGGACGAACCTACAGCCATGCTTGACCCAGCTGCAAGGCAAGATCTTTTCAAACATATCGCAGAATTACGTAAACTAGGAAAGTCTATCTTAATTAGTTCACACGTATTAACTGAACTTGAAAAGTATGCAGATTCAGTAACCATTATTGAAAAAGGAAATCTTATCTATACTGGTAATATCCATGATATTAATGAAAAGATTACTAAAAACCTTTATGTTGTCGATGTTGACAAATATGATGTTGTCAAGAAATATTGTAATCAGAAGAAATTATATGATACAACCATTAAAGATAAATACTGCGTGCAATTAAGTACTGAAGCACAAAAGCAAGCATTATTTAACTTTATTGAAGATAGTCATTTAATACTTGAGAAATTCTATCCATATGTTCCATCATTAGAAGATGTATATGATAAATTAACTACGATTGCGAAAAAGAAAATTGCAAAGGGGGTTAAGAAATAATGAAGTCCGTTTCTGGCTATTACGCATTATTACTAAAAACTACCCTTAAGCAGATTTCACTTTGAATCGTCATAGGTGTTTATCAATTGTATTTCGTTTTGGTTCTGATTATACTTCCTTTAGCACGAGATGCATCTCCAATAGAAGTATGGAACTTCTCAATACAGAATGCGATGTCATCATTACCTGTATCAATAAACATTCACTTATTGCTTTTTATTTTATCTGGTCTATTTTGTGTTTTCCTAGCCGTTCTTTTATTCAAAAAGGATATAGATGATGGTAGTAGGCTAGTAACATCAACTAAACCACTTTCAAGACCAGCAATGTTTTGCTGTAAATTTGGCACGTATGTATCAGTTTGTATTCTCACAGCAATAATAAGCTTAGTTATTACAGCCTTTTCTATGTTCCTTCCTAAAGGTTTTGATGATATCAAAACCTTTGATAGTATCTATACCTCTATCATTGTTGCTGATATTGTTATGTTTTTCGTCTTTGGTTCAGTTTCTATATTCTTGGCACAACTTATTTCAAGTGTTGGTATGATGTCAAGTGTTGTAGGTGGAGCTGTTATGCTATCTGTAATTGATATTCTAGCTCCAGTCATAGTTGACTCTAACCAAACCATCATTGAAGAAAAAACTGGGGCTGTAGCAGATAGTTATAAGTATTTCCAATATGACGGAACTATCAACACTCTAGCAAACCTTGACAACTCCAGTTATAACTTAAAAACTGAATGGAACAAAATCAATAAGTTCTCACCAACAAAGGTTACCGGTGCTTTTGACGTTGCTAACCAACTTGTTACAACTCTTAATATGTTTAAGATGGAAGAGAATAACAATGATCATATTAAACGTAATGCATTGGGTGCAAGTCAACACTATCAATATAAAATCTCAAGTGAATCAATAATTAAAGAACTTAATGATTTTAGTACAACTATACCCGCATTAATTCCAATGCATTTTGGTGTTGGTGCATCTATGCAATCAAAATTCGGAACTGTTGGATATTCATTCAATGAGTCTAGCTATGATGAAATTACTTCTATGATGAATATCGAACCAATAGGTTATTATATTAGTTGTACAACAGGTAAATTAACCTTTGTATATTGAGAAGATTTACAAAGGTTTGCCCAACCAATTGAAGCAGAAAATATTATTCATAGTTTAACTGACCAGTTAATTAATAACCATGAAAATTTCCGTGAAACACTTGAACTAAATATGCAGCAGTTCAAAAACATTTATGGTAATGAGTTTGGTGAAGATTATTATAATATTACATCCATGAAGATCTTCTTGGAAGCAACGCGATATATAGAACAAAGATTCTGAACCCCAGGAACTGGAATATTTCCACAGATATTTTTCAACTATCAAAAAGAAGACGGGGAATATTATAATGTTAACGATCTTTCCGAAGAAGTGCTTAATACTCTGTATGAAGATGGCACTAACATGTTAACAGGAAATGAAGTTGACTTTAACCTTCTTACACAATACCGTTTGTATTCAAATTTATACAAGGACGTTTTCTTTAGTATGCCTAGCTGAGAAGGATGAAACGGTACTGAAACTTCAGATTCTTCAATATGTATGCTTCCAACAGTTGATTTCGGTGGAATGGATGTTATTAAACAAACATATGCTTACACTTCTGCGCCTATCATTCCAAGCACAAGAATCATTCCTATATGATTATCTATATCTGTAGCAATCTTGATTCTCTCAGCTGCAGTCTTCAATAGAAAAGATATATTCTAATTGGTTGTTTTAAGTTCTTGAACAACCACTTTATTTAGTGTGTAAATACACTTATATATATTTATATATATCGTTTATGAAGGGCGAGGTCATTGTTCTATACTAATGTATCATAAAAAAATCATTAAGAATGTTCTTGTAAGCCGTACAGCATTCGCCTTAATAATATATATTTCGCCACACCGTATAGAAAAGAACGGATATAAATTTAGCATTATATCCGGTGCCATTAAACGCAAGGCCGTTCTAAATGGAATGTACGACAATGATTATAATGAAAACTACAATCCTGGTCAGAAGTTTGCTGCATTAGTGGCCCAGTCATCTTTTGTTTTAAGACCATTAAAAATAAATGAAGGAAGATATAATGATTCATTTTGTACTTTTTCAGGATCTGCATTATATGCATTATAACCAGTTATCCTTATATACACAGAAGATATTGTCTTAGCTGGGTTTCATGGTGCTAAATCGTCAACTAAAACATACTCAATTGATAAATCAACGGCATTAGAGAATCAAAGATACCCTGCATCTGGCAAAGAAAAGTCTGGCGTTGGATATACACTTGGGGTGTCGTGGTTGTAAGGCGTCGTTGTTAAAAAGTTAAATCCAGGCGCTGTCTCTATAAATAATGATGAGTTGTGGAAATCTTTATCGCGAGCATTTCATGTTTCTGGTTCTGGAGACAATGCTGAAGTTCTAGGTCAAAAACCCGTGAAACGGTTATAATGAAATAACATTTGTTTTGATTTAGCTCAACGTGCAAATGAGTAAATTATATCTCTATAAACAATTTTCTTGAATATTCAGTCCTCATTCTCTTCGTTAACTATATCAGTCATATAAGCATTTCAGCGTTCTTGTGGGTCGGAACCAGCGTTATAGTTGTTGTTCTTAATTTTATATCACCAGCTTTTTGGTTCGCTTTCAGTGGCATAACACCAGTCTTTGCCATTCTCAAAGAATAAATCAGCATCTCAATGGTTAGTTATATCTACAGGACCATTTTGTTGAAAATTATCATCATATTCATATATTCCGTATTCTTCATATGCAATTGATGGTCCCACGTGGAATGATACTGCAGCATCAGAACTTGTTAAATAGAAATTGTATCACCAGCTTTGGCTTTCGTCATCTCAAAAATACTTAACATTTGCAGTATCATTCTGAAAGTCGCAATATGCTGGACTACCTTTAGAAACATTATCGAATATAACAGCACCATTACTAAGTGCCATAACAGCTGGATCTCACCAAACTGTATCATATAATAAGAACTGCACATTGTTTGCATGTCCCTGTGTAACCCAATATGCAGCAGCATATAATACTTCTCAATACGCTTGCGCTCCATTTGAAAGACAAGGATTATATGTTGCTTCATTAGTTGTAAGTTGCTTTACACCAAAGTTCCATAACTGTGGTGATGATATTTTTTTCAATTCACTAATACATAGGTTTTCTACATATTTACTATTAGATCTGTTTACGTATATAGATGAACCAGTTGTATAAGTGTTTCCATATACCGGTGCCACCTTATGCATTCCTACAGCAATTCCAGCAATTCCTAGTCCGCTGGGAATTGCGAAGAGGGCAACAAGTACCGCGTTTTTAAAGACCTTTTTTCTATTTTGTGGTTGAATAAGCATACACACTTATATATTAGCATTTAATTGTTCTTTTATATTTTTATCATAGTATATATGTATATATATAAATATTTATTAAGGTATAAACAAATAAATGTTGTATAAAAAAAATGTGTTATTTTACAAGAAAATTTTAAGTACTCTGTCTGCAGCTGCAATTGCTTTGTCATTGTTATTTGTGTTTTCTAATTCAAAGACAGATACACGTGTACAAAGTGAAACGGGTAGCGTTTCACTTCCTACAGCTATTGTTACAAGAACATATAATGCTAACGATCTAGTAACCTCTGGATTTTGTTTAAGTACATATGTATCAAACGAAGGAAGTAACTCTCTTACCCTTAGATTAGATAATACAACTAGGAAGGTTACTCGTCTAACATGGAATAACAGAAGTAGGTATATTTCAACAAACGGTGCCGACTTTGTAAAATTACTTGAATATATCGCCGTGAGAGAAGGCGGTGGTACATGAACGTATGGAGGTAATGAAGCTGAAGGTAATGAAGTTATAAGAGTTTTCTTTAATGAATGTATAGAAAGTTGGGGCCACTGAAATGGAGCTCTTGTTTGACCAGGAGATCTCACAAAAGTTCCCCAAAATATTTTCAACAGTTATTATTCACCAGAAAAATTATTTAATTGAACCTCTGTTCGATTATCCGATGGATGTACTACTATTGGTGATGGAGCATTTGAAGGAATTACTAGTCTAGCCGATGTATGGTTTCCAAGTTCAATAGTATCAGTTGGAGAATATGCATTTGCATTTTCAAACATTGAAATAGCCCACGTTGAAGGTGATGATTTAAAAGAAATAAAGCAATATGCTTTCTATAATTGTCCTGAGTTATCGCAAATATATATTTATTCATCTCGTACGAGTGGCATATCACTTGGTGCAATGTGTTTTGCTTACAACAATTACACAGATGAACCAGATGATAGGTCTGTTTTAATACATGCCATAAAAATATCAACTATAGGAGATAATGCGTTCCTTTATAACTATGGGAATAAGAAAATTAATCACTTCGATTTTGAGTATAAGGGAAATTTAAACGACATTACTCTAGGTTCAGCAGGTCCTTTTGGAAGTACACAGGCTGATGAAGTACATGTAACATGAGATATGGTGAGTGATTACAAAGCATGACTTAACTCATACCCAGCAACAACTTTCTTTGATAATTGTGCCCCCCTTCCAGCAAGGAGTGTTTCTCTGGCTTTGCTTTCAGAACATAACGATGAAATTAAAATAAGTATGAGCAATGCAACTGATACCGGTCAATATATATCCGTTTATTCTGAACCGCATGGATATGCAGAGCCCTTAGATTACAGCAAGTTGGCATTCACAATTAAAGAGGTTCCAGCTATGAGCGATACTACTCCTATCGCTGATATGGAAGATACTTCTGGTTTAACTATCACGAGAGATGACGAAACAGAAAACTTCAAATTGCACATTGCAGCGGGCAACGATTTACCGGCATACTTCAAATTGTCAGGAGATGGCTCAATAAGCAAATGTGCGTTCATTGCGGTTAATTATAATAGTAGTCAAATTGTCCGTTATAAATCGGTATATTTATACACTGACACTGATCCTACAAAACCTACAAGCGACACTGATTATAGTTTCTATGTGAACGGAAATAAATACTATGAAGCACCAGGTCACCCCTCAACAATTACTACTGACCTTAGTGATCGTAACGCTGATGATATAGAATTTTACGTCAATACAGTTTGGTATGATTCAGCTGGAAAACCAAATGTTTCATCAAACGACGTTACAACAATTGATAGCTCAATAGATGATCAACCAAACATTGCTTACTATGCAGATACTAAAACATTCGTGGTCCACGCATATGTTAGACCACAAACCGTCCAATTTACACTAGATTCAGTTACTGGCAATCTAGTGCATGATGCAGATATCGCTTTTAAATTTGATAGGAAACCAAGCCAGTTAATAGTTTTTACAACTGATGCAGATACAACAAATAACCTTCTTATCGATACACTCGGTGCTCTTGAGTATGATGTTTCAGCCAAGATTTACGACGTTAAGGCTGAACCTAACCGTTCTGATGAGAATGTTAAGTGGGAAATAGTACAAGATGGCCAGACCGCTTTGCCACATGGTGTTTATGTTAAGGGTAATATGTGAGATGGTATGCCCGCTTATTTCCCAGGTACTCTAGAAGAGTGATATGCCATTAGTGAAGGACAAGTTTGATGAACCTCAGACGTTAGAACATATGATACAGGCAAGAGCTTTAAACTTAAAGCAACTTCGTTGAGTGATCCAACGGTATTTGCTTTATCACCTGCCCAAACAGTTTATGTCGTTGATATCAATATCCATACTGCTGATATCTTAAGTGTTAAGCCATTAGAACCAGCAAAGAGCGAAATTGTAGTTGTTGCTGGTAGAACATATAGCTGGGTTGTAGAATTCATCAAACATGAAGCATTTGCAAATATTAACTTAGACCCTTATATATACGCCGTAGAAGTTGAAGGCTCTACATTCTTGCCTGGATTAGACCTTGAACACTCATCTACAGCTCAAACATGAAACAGTATAACTGTAAACACTAATGCTACTCCTGGAGAATATAAAGTAGGATTGGTCGGTGGATCTAAGAGTTTAAGCCGTATATCAATGCAAGAATATGATATTACTTTTATTGTTGTTCCAGCACCTAACCCGAGACCATACTTCCCTATTGGTGTAATATTACTAATATCTACAGCAGGATTATTCGTTATTGGTTCTGCAACTGCCTTCTCAGTTAAGGCTTATCGCAAAAAACAACGTGCTAGTCATCACTAAGTATTTTGATAAATACGTCTTGTGGGACAGAGACAGAACCAATTGCTTTTAATCTCTTCTTTCCTTCTTTTTGTTGTTCAAGTAATTTTTTCTTACGTGTAACATCTCCACCATAACACTTAGCAAGCACATTTTTGTACATAGCCTTTATTGACTCACGTGCAATAATTTTTCCACCAATTGCCGCTTGAATAGGAACTTCAAACTGTTGTCTTGGTATATGCTCTTTCAATTTTTCACAAATGACTCTTGAACGAGCAGAGGCATTATCCCTATGGGCGATAAATGAAAGAGCATCAATAATATCACCATTAAGCAGGATATCAATCTTAACTAAATCTTCTTTACGGTAATCTATTAGCTCATAATCCATTGTGGCATATCCTTTGGAAACGGTTTTAAGTTTGTCAAAGAAACTATATATTATTTCTCCTAGTGGTATTTCATAGATTGCACAATGTCTCTTACCATCTAGATACACAAGGTCCTTATATGTGCCTCTATACTTTTGGCACAGCTTCATAATATCCCCTAGATATTCTTCTGGTGTTACAATAGACAATTTAACATATGGTTCAGAAATATATTTAATCCTTGTTCTATCAGGCAATGACGCAGGATTATCTATAACCATTTTTGATCCATCGGTTAAATATACTTCATATTTTACGGAAGGGGCAGACATTATCAAATCAATATTAAATTCTCTTGTAATACGTTCACGTATTACATCCATGTGTAATAAGCCTAGAAAGCCACATCTAACACCAAATCCTAAGGCTTTAGATGATTCATATTCATATGTAAGAGATGAATCCGATAATGAAATCTTACTCATAGCATCTTTTAATATATCAAATTTAGAATTATCGATTGGATATATTCCACAATAAACCATTGGTAATATTTTCTTATATCCTTGAAGTGGTTCAGCAGTAGGGTTAGCAACATCAGTGACTGTATCACCTACTGACACATCATGTGCTGTTTTAATTGCTGCAGCAAATCAACCTACTTCTCCAGACACCAACTTATCTCTATTTAAAATTTTAGGAGTCTTAACACCTAACTCGCTAATTATAAATTCCTTATTAGTTGACATCATCTTTATTTTTTGATTTATTTTAAGAACACCGTTCTTAACACAAATCAAACATATTACTCCTTTATATGCATCAAAATATGAATCAAATATAAGAGCTTGTAATTCAGCGTTATCATCTCCAACTGGAGCTGGTATATATTTGATGATATCTTCAAGGACTTGATCAACATTAAGACCAGTCTTTGCTGAAATACATGGAGCAATAGAAGTATCTAAACCAATAAGATTTTCAATTTCTTTCTTTGTATTTTCTACTTCTGCACTTGGTAGATCAACTTTATTAATAACAGGAATAATCTCTAAGTTATTTTCTAAAGCTAAATATACATTAGAAAGAGTTTGTGCTTCTACTCCTTGCGTTGCATCAACTACAAGCAATGCTCCTTCACAAGCGGCTAAAGAACGAGAAACTTCGTAAGTAAAGTCAACATGTCCTGGTGTATCAATTAAATGGAATGTGTATTCTTGACCATCTTTAGCCTTATACATTAGCTGCACTGCATTCAATTTTATTGTTATGCCACGTTCTCTTTCAATATCCATTGAGTCAAGGATTTGCGATTGCATCTCTCTCTTTTCAAGAGTTTTAGTCATTTCAATTATCCTATCAGAAAGAGTGGACTTGCCGTGATCGATGTGAGCGATGATTGAAAAATTTCTTGTATATTTCTTATCCATCGTATGTGTTGTATAAGTATTATATTTTAATAAATATTAACATCACTAACCTTCACAAGTGTTTTACTAAAATATCTAATCAATCGCTACTATATGATGTATAAAATAATTATGACGTCTCGGGAGTATTTTGATTTATTAGATGGTATTAAGGGTGGTCAGTCATATTTCATTACTGGACCAGCAGGAACAGGTAAAACCCACTTAATGAAAGCGATATATAATTCTCTTAAAAATGACGGAGAGAAGATAGTATTGACTTCAACAACAGGAAGTAATGCTTTAAATCTAGGTGGTGTAACCATTCATAAATTAACTGGTATCTCTATCCATACAAATAAGGCATATATTGGCTTCATGAAAACTTCTTTTCTGTATTCAGGTATAAAGAAAAGAATGCAGAATATAGACATCATCGTTATTGATGAAGTATCAATGCTTAGAAGTGATCAGTTTGAATTAATAGATGAACTATTAAAACAAGTATCAGGTAATCAAAAACCATTTGGTGGTAAAACATTAATATTTACTGGTGATTTTTATCAAATTCCACCAGTTGTTAGATCATGAGAGAAGAATAAGACACAATGACTATTTGACTGTCAAGCATGAAAGGATGCAAACATTAAAAATATTTGTCTAACTAAAATTCACAGACAACTTGACAGTAGGTTTTCTAATTTTCTTAATGATATACGTGTAGGTATATGAAAACCAGAAGATAAGGAAATAGTAAAAGAATGTGAAAGTAGAGAAGTTTCTGATGACTCCACAACATTCTTCTCCACTAATGAAGAATGTGAGATAAGAAACAAAAAGAAAATGGATGAGTTGCCGGGTGAAGAAAAAACATATATAGCAAAGGTAACTGGCAAACGTAATAAGAAATATGCTCACGAGAAAGAAGCAATAGTAAAAGATGTAATAGCAAAATATGAATTACACTTAAAGGTTGGTGCTGATGTTATAGTGGTTGCTAATGATGTTAATAGTAGGTATGCAAATGGAACACAAGGTGTGGTCCAAGAACTCGGTGAGAAATATGTTATTATCAAAACTAATGATGACAAGTTGCTAAGAATTACACCCTTTGTATGAAAAAAGGTAGATATAAAAAATAAAGTATTAGCAAAGTTTGAACAAATTCCATTGCTTCTTTCATATGCCCTTACAATACATAAAGCACAAGGTATGACATTGGAAAAAGCCGTTGTCGATTGTAAGAACATTTTTGCTTGTGGTCAGTTATATGTAGCCGTGTCCCGTGTTAAGAAATTAGAAAATCTTAAAATGTTGAACTTTCACGAGAAACAAATAATGGTGTCAAAAGATGTTACAGATTTTTATGCTAGACTTGAGAGACAAATGCGTAACAAATCAGAGACATTTTAAAATTATTCTATAACAATAATATATGGGAATGGCTAAAATTAAGATAAATGATTCTGCACATAACCCAGTTAAAATTGGAGACGTTGTTGATACGTCTGTAGTTAGAGAAAAGACCGGTAAGTCAAAGACAAAACAACCTACAACTAGAGACCTGATATTAAATTTGACATCTGTCGTTGCTGCTTTAACAAAGGACGTAGCAGAAATTAAGGACATACTGTTTAGAAATAATTTACACTAGAAACCAAATGGATAAATACATGACAAAAGCTAGAGAGCTTACAACCAGAGACCTGATATTAAATTTGACATCTGCCGTTGGTGTTCTGGTAACCAGAGTTGATACTTTAACAGATAGGGTTGATACCTTAACTGAACGAGTTGATACTTTAACAGATGATGTGTCTGAAATTAAGGGTGTATTAGCCAGAAATAATTTACACTAGAATAGAACAGACAAACAATACGTATTGTTAAGTTACGCTGTTTTTTTATTTTTAAGATTAAACATGTAGTTTTTTAAGTTATAGTATCCGAATGATATTGCGTAGAAAACTCCGAATAAAACAAAAACCACAGCAAGGTATATTACAATCCCCTTGGCGCCGCTTCCATATGTATGTGGATCAACGAATGCATATGGAAAGTGTTGGGCTTTGACGTCAGTCCCTGGACCAGTTCCTGGATATGTAAAGCCAGTATATCCAACAATTAAAACTAATATGACATAAAGCACAGGAAATACATTTACTAAAATTAACTGTTTTCAATTTGTCTTAAATGGAGAAGAAGGAATTAAGATATATACAATTAAACATAAGATCGGGCTTATAAGGTGAGTAAAGAATGTCTGGTCTTCAAGATTTTTTCATCATTCGCCTTTTCATATAGGAGTTAAATTAAATACAACTGTAAGGAATGTAACAGTCAAATAAACCAAGACAGAAGTGGTTACTAAGATATTTGTAACAAATGATTTTAGTTTTTTTAGCTTATTTGGGAAGAAACAAGTTAGAGAAAATAAACACATCCAAACCATAAAAATCACATTAGATAAAGTCGTGAATTGTTCGGCCGTAGAAGCGAAACCGCTTAGCCCATATTGTGAACAAGACTCCCCGAAAAGATCAACAATGATAAACAAAAGGATTAATGAATAAACAAAACATAGAACACCTATTATTTTGTCTTTTCTTTCAACGATATACTTTTTGTCAGCCATATGTATATTATACATAGTTCATTTCTGAGTGCTGAATGAAATATTCTATGGTTTTGATGGAACTAATATTGTTTATGTAACACGTTAGTGTCTGGCATTATTTTCATTCTTTGCCTCTTGCATGTTTGAAAAAATATTCATCGGCTTCATCATCACTTTTAAAACCATAATCTTTCACCATTTGAAGATAAGCATCATTTTTCTGGAGGCCCTCAAAGAAAGTTGCAGCCTTCTCTGCGTTTGCTGAGCCATCATATTTATTTTCCATGATAAAGGGAATGCCGTTATTGCGGACAACTCATCTTACAAATACATTTATTGCGGTAGTAGGCGATAGTCCCAGTTCCTCAACAATTTGCACAAATTTGTCTTTAACATTATCTTCTAATTTTAAATTTACTTGCAACTGTTTCATAGGAATATTATATTTTTATATATTTTGGTAACTCTTTCATTCTTTTCAAATAAACTTATTTGAGAGCATGCAAGAAATCTATATGAAAATAATTTGGAAAATACAATTTTCTAAACATGACTCTATATGGAACAAACTATAATATATTTATGCACCATTAGCTCAGTTGGTAGAGCAAATGACTCTTAATCATTGGGTCGGGGGTTCGAGTCCCTTATGGTGCACCATTTATTATTAAAACAAAATAAACTAAATACCTTCAGCTTTTCTTTGAGCGTTAGCTGCTTTTTCTTCCAACTTAAGTTGTTTCATTTTTGCTTTATTTTCTGCTCTATCAGATTTAATTTTCATACGTTCAGCTTTAAGAGATTCATTTTTATGATCCATCTCCTTTGGTGCTTTAATTGTTTGAGCCGCCATGCTATTAGCCATAAGTTTTGCTTCAGCCTTGTGAGCTTTCTTTTCTTCTCTAAGTCTTCTTCGAGCAGACGCTGATTTCTTTTTAAATGTTTCTTCGCCATATAAGTGTTCATCAATGGACTCAGCAGTTTCCATGATAGACACATTTCTTCGTTCCACAAGCACTGAAATCATGTATGAATAGTCAAGCTTTATTGGTTTTTCAGCTTTGATTATATCTACTTGTTTCTTAGTATTTGCATCTACTTGTAGTTCTCCTTTTAATACTTTTCCTTTGTGATGGTATTTTGAACCATGGCTTAACATTCTTGAAACAATATTTCTTGTATCTAAAGCATTTTGTAAAAAACCAACAGTTAATGAAGATAATTTTTGGTGAGTTTTTAGACGATAGTGGAAAACTAAGAATAAGCCTAGTCAATTAAATGGGAAAAGAGTTAATAACATTAAAATCATAAACATGTTAATATTTGTTGGTTTAACCATTGGACCCTTAATTGTTAGAACTACTAAAGTGGATGGTAAGAAAAAGAACACTATTAAAATACCATTAGTAATAAGCAATGATTCCATCATTGAATGAAAACCCATATCGTCAAGAAATGTGATTACTAATTTATCAGGATACATTCAGAAGAATGATACCATCAGTCATGCTAGACAGCCTAATAAAACAGTATACCATTGTATTCAAGCTATCTTAAATGCTAATACTCTTGCGTATGCTATTTTTTCTTCAGATGTTTTTCTAATACTAGCCACGATATGTTTATTATATATTATCTAATAATGCCATTATCCACAAGAATTAGTGAAAAACAAGATTAATTTATTGAGAATATTAATAACTTTTCATTAAATTTATCAACATTAACATAGTTACAAAAAAATATTTGATTTAAAAATAATTTTGTCATAAAATAAAATAGTAGACTGTTGCGGAATTGCAAAGACAGAAACTATTGATGATGACTTTGAAAATTCATTGAAGTCATTAATGGTAAGTTAATGTTAAGAACGTTGCATTTACAACAACTAACCAAGTATAAAAAGAGATAGGGCTTCAAGAACCTTATCTTTTTTTATACTTCCCGCTTTTCACCATACACACATTTCAACGTTGGGAATCTAAGTGATGGTGTATTTGTTCTTGAATCAACAGTTTCCTCGAAATATTGCACAGTGATTGTTTTGCCAATGATTAATTCTGGATTATCATATCACTCTACTCTTTGCGTGTCTGATAATCCACTACCTACATTCATTTTTGCTCCCTTGTGAATGATTTCCAATGACTTAACACAATTTATCTCATGCATTACATCATCACGTAACATCTTTTTAACACCAGTTTCTATACCAACGACCTTATATTCTGCATCAAAGAAAGATTTAACTTTTTGTAAATCATAACTTCTCTTACCAGAATATACTGATTTCTGATCTCGCAATACAAGTCCTTCTCAGTTATTTTTTGTAACTAAGTCTTGTCATTTCTTAAATCCATCCAAATCAATATTGCACTCATGTTGAACAATTTTAACGTATTTGCCAAATTTTTCAACATTCAAACTTTCTAATTCTTTTATTCTTTCACTAAATGGTACAGTACCAATAGTTTTTAAGAATTCACTTTTCTTAACCATATCAAATAAAATGTAACTTGGATTATCAATTGTATAGTCTTTACGAGTAATCTGTTTCATTATGCCAGAAAAATCATCTTTGCCATTTGCATCTACAAGACAACATTCTCCATCAAGAATATATTCTTCACCGTAAATACGTTGTGCTTCAACCATAATCTGTAAGACTTGTTCCTTTAATGAATTCAATGTCTGAAATTGAGAGCCTGTTCTGCTATAAAACTCAACATCATCACCATTTTTTAAAGCAATAGTTCTTACACCATCAAGCTTTCTGCTCACCATTCATGTTCCATCAACAAAATCAATTTTATGAATTTCTGGTGCTTCATCATATCTTTCAGCTAATGCCACTTTAAATTCCTTAACACAATTAGAAATTTTATTTATGTTCGCAACACTTACACCGGCATTTAAATCTTTATCGATAATACAGAAAATAATGTCGCGGTAATCCTCACCGCAGAATTTTATTAAGTCAATAATGTATCTGATTGAGTTGTAACCAGTAATTATTCTGTTTGTTAATTGGTTAAGTACATCAAATAAATCATTTTGATCATCGAAATCATATGTTTTATCTGCAAATTTATCATTTAACTTTATTACATTTGCAGAAGTTAACCAATATTTTTTATCAAATGAATAAACATAATCCATTAATTTGTTAAATAATGCGTTGTCTTGTTCATAATATTTCTTTAATATAACCTTCTTATTATTGACAGAATTATCATTTCTTAACTCAGTTGTCAATTCTCTTAAAAAATTCAACTGTGCTATCATGTAAATATTATAAATATATAATATTCTCATAATGAAAAAAGCATTAGTGATTGACGGCAATTCAATGGTTTATAGAATGTTCTATGCTTCATTAAATCAATTAGAATACTATAAAGCAAGAAATTTACAACCAGCAAATGCAATTAAGCTTTTTTTACTAGTACTTTTAAAAATATTGACTCAAACAAAATATGATTATGCGCTTGTTGCTTTCGATCATCAAAAGAAAACATTAAGACATAATGAATTTGCTGAGTATAAAGCAGGAAGAAAACCTATGCCTGAGGATTTATTCGTGCAACTACCTGTGTTAAAAGAATTAATCGAAGACCTAGGGGTACACGTTTTGTCAATGGAAGGTATAGAAGCTGATGATATTATTGGTTCATATGCCAAAAAGAATAATAAAAATGGTGTCGAAGTTGATATTTTTTCATCTGACAAGGATATGCTGCAACTTGTAAATGAATTAACAGTTGTAAATTTAATGAAAACAGGAATAAGCGATATAAGAAAAGTTTCATTAGAGACATTTAAAGATAATTTCTTTGGCTTGACACCAGAACAAGTTAATGATTTTAAAGGGATAGCAGGTGATTCATCGGACAATCTTATGGGAGTAAAAGGTATTGGTGAGGTTTCAGCTGTTAACTTGCTGAAACAATGAGGCCACCTTGAAAATATTTTTGAGAACATTGATAAGCTCACTCCATCACAAGCAGCGAAGTTTTCATGTAGCAAAGACCATGCAATGCTATGCAAAAAATTATCAGTTATTGATAGAAATGTTCTTGATAATGTTAATATTGAATATATATTCAATGGTGTAAATACAAAGGCAATCGAGAAAATAATTAGCAAATACCATTTTTCTGGATTCGATAAATATTTATAGTCTAGTTTTTAGTTCTGGTTTTGCTTGTAAAAGCTCCATTGGCAAGAGAAATTAGATAGGGTTTATTCTTAAGGATTTTGTTTGAAAGAATCTCTTGTGCTAAAAAGTTTTCAATATTTTTCTGAATAAACCTGTTGACTGCACGTGCACCATATGAAGCACTGTATGCGATGTTCTTAATATGTTCAGCTATTTTATCATCAAATGCAATATCATATTCTTGATTTGAAAGACGATGTTGTAAGTCATTCAACATCTTTTTGATAATTGCAAGAATGGTAACATCACTTAATTTATCAAACACAACTATTTCATCAATTCTGTTAATGAATTCTGGTCTAAAGAATTTTTGCAATTCATCAACTGCTTGATCTTTCTTATCTTCAAGTATTAGTGAAGCTCCTAAATTAGAAGTCATAATTATTAGCGTATTTTTAAAGTTAATTTTCTTACCTTGAGAATCTGTAAGTTGTCCATCGTCAAGCACTTGTAAAAGCAAGTCTAAAACTTTAGAATTTGCTTTTTCAATTTCATCAAATAAAACAACTGTATAAGGATTACGTCTAACTGGTTCAGCCAATATGTTTGTGTCACCATAACCAATGTAACCAGCAGGAGAACCAATTAATTTAGAAACAGAGTGAGCTTCCATTAACTCTGAACAATCAATTCTAATCATGGATTTTTCAGAGTTAAATAGTTCACGAGCAAGTGATTTAGCTAGCTCAGTTTTTCCAGTTCCTGTTGGCCCTAAAAATAAGAAAGAACCGATTGGTTTATTAGGATCATTTATCCCCGCACGTCCGCGGAGTACAGCATTTGCTACAACTTCTATTGCACCATTTTGTCCTTTAACACTTTTCATTAATTCGTCACTAAGATTTAATAGTTTTGTCTTCTCAGTAGCCATAACTTTATTAAGTGGAATTCCAGTTGCTTTTGAAATAACATTTGCAACCTCATTCACTGTGACAGAATCATGCATAGCGCTATCTGGATTTTCTGACATCTTCTTCTCAATCGTATTAATTTTCTTCTCTAATTCAGGAATCTCTGCATATAGAATTTTAGAAGCTTTTTCATATTCACCAGCTGCCTGAAACTTATCCATTTTAGTTTTATTTGCATCTATTTCAACTTTAATCTTATTTAGAGCTTCTTGATCGCTCCTTTGAGATTCTCATTGTTCTGTTGCAACCTTTTGTTTTTCTTTTAAAGATGTTAATGTAGCTTCTATTGTTTCTAATCTCTTTTGTGATTTAGGATCAGCATCATGTAATAGTGAAGCTTTTTCAGTCTCACTATGAATTATTTCTCGTTTAATATCATCTAATTCAGTTGGTAGTGAATGCATTTCAACTTTTACTCTTGCTGCAGCCTCATCAATCAAGTCTATTGCTTTATCAGGCAGAAAACGGTCAGGAATATAACGATCTGATAAATCAACTGCGGCTATTAAAGCGGAGTCATGTATTCGAACCTTATGATATAACTCTCATCTTTCTTTTAATCCACGCATAATAGTTAATGCTTCTTGTCTAGAAGGCTCTTTAACTAAGATTTTTTGCATACGACGTTCAAGAGCTCCATCTTTCTCTATATATTCTCTATACTCATTCAAAGTAGTTGCTCCAATTACTTTAACTTGCCCTCTTGCCATCATTGGTTTAAAGATATTGGCAGCATCCATTGCTCCACCACTATTTTTACCAGCACCAACTAATTGGTGTATTTCATCAATAAATAGAATATATTTACCAACTGAGTCAGTTGCTTGCTTTATAACAGCATTTAAACGCTCTTCAAATTGCCCTTGATAACTAGCACCAGCAATTAATGAAGGTAACGATAATTCAATAACAACCTTGTCTTTTAAATTTTCTGGTACATCACCATTTACAATACGTTGAGCAAAACCTTCAACAATTGCTGTTTTACCAACACCAGGTTCTCCTATTAACACTGGGTTATTCTTAGTTTTACGCGATAAAATTTCAATCAGTCTACGAATTTCTTCATCACGACCAATGATTGGGTCTATTCTATTATTGATTACCTCATCATTGAGGTTACGTCCGTATGTTTCTAAAGCGTTCTTAGAATCAGTCGCAGGTTTAAAATTAAAATCCATACCCTTATTATACTAAAATAATTAGCAGTCTCACATATAGAGTGCTAATTATTTAGTCGGCTTGCATCATCTTTGAAATATAGCTAAGTCATATTTCACTAGATTCTGTATAGTCGTCTATCTCTCCACGTGGTACAATGATACCACCATCAGATAGTAATTGATCATAAGGTAATGAATCTATCTTTATAGTAGGTATAGGAGAAATAGTTTTAAATCATAGTTGATCAACAGTACTACCTAATAAAACATTGCTACCAATTGTTTGTGTTGATTGTGGAAAAATGAATGTTCCAGCTATTGAAGTACAACCAGAAAAACAATTGTCATTAAACACAGAGATATAAGTATCTTGTGTATCTAAGTATTGTAAAGATGTACAATCCTTAAAACAACTTTCACCTAATGATCAAAGCATGTTGTTACCACCAAAGTTTACATCTTCAAGAGCAGTACATCCTTCAAATGCACTGTCGCCAATCTCACTTAATAAATTTAATCCATCGATATTAACTTCGGTTAATTTGGTGCAACCCGCAAATGATTCGTAACCAATATCTTCAAGTGATTCCAAGACAGAAAGATCAAAGCTTTCTAAGTTTTCACATCCTTCAAATGCTTCATCACCAATATGAAGTAGGTTTGATCCTTCGTACATTTCAACATCAGATATGCTTACACAATCATAAAAGGCACGTCTTGGTATAGATTGAATAAGAGAAGAAACAGAAAGTGTTCCTGTTAATGATTCACATCCTTCAAATGCTGATTCACCAATACTAGCAATGGTGTTATTGACAGTTAATTCTCCAGACATCCTTGCACAACCTTCAAAAGCACCTTTGCCAATACTTATTAAATCGGAATCAAATTCTGGAACATTAACAATGTTTGAGCAATATGCAAAAGCATAATCACCAATTGAATTAACGTGATTGAAATATTTAAAATGATCTAAGCTTCATGAACCTCTAAATGCATATTGCTCAATGTTATAACCTAGGTCTGTGTATGGACTAAATGAGATATTATCAATACTGTCCGGTATATCATGTCTTATATCACCAGGATGGGCTATCTGGTCAAATGCATTATGTTGTATATCGGTAATATCACCATAAATATAAAGAACACTATATTTTGATAATTTATCAAGCGTTACACCGCTAGCAAACCCTCTAAGAATTCTCTTATCTCCACTAGGGTATACATCTAAAAATTCTTCAGGTATAGAACCCTTAGGTGTTTTATCATCATCTGGAGCTTGTAGTATTGCATCAACAACTCCTATTCCTACACCGACTATAGCAGCAGAGCAAAGAAGCAAAATAATATTTCTTTTTTGCCTCTTAACTCTCTTAGCTAATTGACGATAGGTTAATCTAATTCCCATATCTTATTTATATATTTATTTCTTTATGTATATAAATTATAAAAATTAAATAGTGAAGAAATTGGCTAAGCTACAATTATATTGTTGGGATTTAATCCACCTGATGGGGTTGTATTCCATGTTCTATTAGGATCTTCGAGAATTTCCAATCAGCCCAAACCTGTTTTTGTATGTATTCTTAACTTTGAGTGAAAAGAATTTGCATCCTCGCCACCGTTTCCAAGTCAGTTATTTGCAATTTCGGAAGGGTCTGCTGGTGCATGCCCATATAAATACAAATCAGTTAAATTCCCTAGATTACGGATGGCTCTACTTTTAATAGAAGCTACATCTGCATCTATATGTATAGATTTTATTCCCATATAACTAGATGAGTGGTCTCCACTTCCGTCATACCCTATAAGATCAGTACTTAAAGTAAAAGGATTCCCTGGTCTTTTATCAATATAAATATTTGTTCCTCCGCCCTTCATTAGCCAATGGTTCCAAAATAGTTCATATCCGCCACCATCAAAATTGGTGGTAAAGTGAAGATTTTGTAATGATATAAAATAAGAGAAAAAGTTTGTTCCATACGCAAACGGAACAACAATATTACTTGTATCGAAATTAGTTATATATCTTAATGGTCAGCTGCCGTTAGTTCCTCAGCTTACTTTATTAGGAAAGAAACTACATTGACTACCTTCTTCAAAAACAATTGAAGTAATATTTGGATACTTCTGTAAATTATAGAAGTCATGTGGGTCAGCATCAGGATTGCCTGTATTATATCCAAAGCTTGTTACACTAGCAGGAACAACTATTTCATTATAATTTTCAACGTCCTTATTGTCTGCTATCCCAGTAAAAGCACCAGAGTCATCAATCATGTAATATTCTTCAGGAAGTATATGAGCCACAAACGGTTCATCGCCACAACTATTCATAAATAATAGTGGTGCAGTGGCACCAAATACTATCGGCAAATACAGAAATATATTTATAGACTTTTTCATTTAATTATTATGTATTTTATTTTAACATATAGATATTGTGGAGGTTATTTAAAATAAAAAACTTTCAACTAAAATTGGTGTAATGTAGATTGATTTACACATTTTAAGTAATGAAAAGGTGAGAATTTACACATTTTAAGTAGTGAAAAGGTGAGAATTTACACATTTTCACAAGTTGAAGCCTATAATATGTATATGCATTTACAGTTTAAAAGAAAGATATATGATGAGATATCCGAATGAAAGCGCAATCAAAAGCATGTATTGCTAGTTGAGGGTGCCAGACAAATTGGAAAAAGTGAAATAATTGAAAGATTCGGTAGGGAGAATTATAAAAATTTGATCATATTAAATTTTATTAAACATCCTGAACTACAAGAAATTTTTGAATTCAATCTTGACCCTATTAGAATACTGGATGATATAGGATTACTATTTCAAGTAAAAATAGATAGAGACACATTGTTGTTTTTTGATGAAATTCAAGAATGTGGGAAAGCCGTTGCAAGTCTAAAATTTTTAGATATAGAAAAGAAATGCGATATTATTGCTAGTGGTTCTTTAATGGGTATAAGAAAAAAAGAAAGCATATCATGACCAGTTGGACATATTGAGCATTTAAAAATGTATCCAATGGATTTTGAAGAATTTTTATGAGCAAATGGTATTGATACTAGTGACTTGAAGAAATCATTAACTAATTCGTTTAATAGCAAAAGTCAAATTTCTTCTGTTGTTAATGATAAGTATCTTGAAATATTTAAAAAATACATGACCATAGGAGGAATGCCAGAAGTTGTTGCTATTTTTTTAGAAGAAAATGATTATGGAAAAACATTTAAGAAACAAAATGATATAGTCGAAGACTATTATCAAGATATAGCAAAGTATGCACCTGCAAGTATGAAGGATAAAATCAGAGATTGCTTCGCCAGTATTCCACATCAGTTAATGAAAGAGAATTCAAAATTTCAGTATAAGTTTGTTAATAAAAATGCGAAGTCTAGAGAATACATTGCTTCTTTAAATTGATTGAAAGACTCCAACATTATTCACTATTCATACAAGATTAAAAAAATCGATTCACCACTGAGCAGCTATATTGACAACGGTTTTTTTAAAGTATATTTAAATGATATAGGACTTTTATGTAGTATGATCAAGGGCCACGCTCAAATGAAATTAATAAATGATTTATTGGGTGAAAATAAGGGTGGTATTTATGAAAATGCTATTGCAAATATAATAGTTTTTAACAATAAAGAGTTATTTTACTATAAACCTAATGAAAACTCTAGTGAAGATGTTGATTTCGTCTTTGAATCAGAAAATAATATCAAGCTGATTGAAGTAAAATCTTCAAATTCTAAAGCTTTAACATTACAAAAATCAGTTACTGAAAAATCAATAGCCATTAAAACTAACAATGGTAATATTGGTTTCATCAACAATATCTTCACTATGCCTTGGTATATTTTCTCATTGTTTTTCCAAGAAATAAATAACTTGTAGAATAAAAAACACCAATTATTTTTGGTGTTCTTTTAAATATTTAACGAAGTCTTCTTTACTCTTTAAGTATCAAGGAGGAATATCGCCTTTATATGCAGCTCCCTTTTTAGCTCATTGTTTCTCACGATATTCAGACCATTGAGAATCGCTGTAATTAGCAATTTCTGATGGATTGATAGATGGCTTAATATTTCTTTTAGCTAGTCTAGCATTTTGTTCAGTCATGAACTTAACAAATTCATCCTTGTTGCTTAAATATCAAGTAGGAGCAGCACCAGCATGTTGCTCTCTCTTTTTGTCTCAACTAGCTTTTCTGTAGTCTTGCCATTCATTTTCAGACATTTTTTCAATATCTTCAACTGTTAATCTTTCGTTTGCCATAATAATAGATATATTATATACTAAACTATATACATATGAGTTGTTTATTTTGTGATATTATTAATAAAATAATACCAGCTAAAATTGTCGCCGAAAATAAAGGTGCAATAGCTTTTCTGGATGTTAATCCAGTATCTGACGGTCACACGTTGGTTATTTCAAAGAAACACTTTAAAAATCTTAGTGAATGTGATGAAGAAAGTCTTAATGATGTAATACAATTAACTAAAGAAGTTGCTAATATAATTAAAAATTCTTCTCTAAAACCTTGAGGCTTTAATTATATTAGCAACGAAGAACAGATTGCAGGACAAGTAATCATGCATTTTCACATGCATGTCATACCAAAATATGGTAAAGGTGAAGGATATACAAATCCTCACGTCGTAGACAATAAATTTGAAACAACACCAACCGTTAGATATGTTGATGACGTTGCTGTTGTTTACAAAAAAATCCTAAAAGCCTCTAAGTAAAGTATTACTGGAAGAGGTATTCTATATAAAATTTATACCTTCCTTGAAGTATCAAAGTTTATAATAAACTTAGGTATGGCAATTTTAGAAGTTAAAGATCTAAATTATTCTATAAAAAACAGACTTCTTTATAAAGATGTTGCTTTTAACTTATATAAGGGCGATAAAATGGGTGTTGTTGGTCAAAATGGTGCAGGAAAGTCAACTCTGATAAATATATTAGTGGGTAAGGTTGAACATGACCAAGGTTCTATTACTTGACAAAAGGATGCACGTATTGGATACCTTGACCAACATGCTGAAATTGAAAAAGATGTTTCTATCATGGAATTTTTAAAACTCTCATTTGCTCCACTATTTGCTGCTGAGCAAGAACTAAACAAGGTTTATGAACAAATGGGAGTTGAAATGACCGATAAGTTAACTGAGAAAGCTGAGGAACTTTCAAATAAATTAATGTATTCTGGATTTTATGACCTTGACAGTACAATTAATAAAATTGCTGCTGGTTTAGGAATTCAAAAACTCGGTATGGATACATTACTTTCTAAAATATCTGGTGGACAAAGAGCAAAAGTTATTCTAGCTAAGCTATTATTAGAAAAACCAGATGTTTTAATGATGGATGAACCAACAAACTTTTTAGATAAAGAACATGTTGATTGATTAGCAAGATATCTAAATGATTTTGATGGTTGTTATATCATTGTTTCCCATGATTTTACTTTCCTAAATAATGTTACGAACTGTATCATTGATATTGAATTTCAAAATATTAAGAAATATACTGGTAATTTCCAACAGTATTTAAAACTAAAGGAAGAAAACAGAAAGAATTATGAAATGCAATATGAGAAACAACAAAAAACTATTACTCATTTGCAAGAGTATTATGACAAGAACCATGCTCGTGCATCAACTGCTAAGTCTGCACAATCAAAACTTAAGCAAATGGAACGTATGGATGTTCTACCACCAGCTAAGGATTTGCCTAAACCAGATTTTAAATTCAAATCTGAATATTTAAGAGATGGAATAATTCTAGAGGTCAATGATTTATTAGTTGGTTATGACCATGTTTTATTACCACCTCTTAAATATACCATTAACGCTGGTGAAAAAATAATCATTACAGGATTTAACGGAATAGGAAAATCAACTATGATTAAAACACTACTTGGATTAATTCCAAAGCTTGGTGGAGAATATAAATGAACAAGTGATTGTAAATTCGGTTATTTTGATCAGGATTTAAATTGACCAAATCCTAATGCATCTGCTTTCGATATCATCAAAGATGCATTCCCTAAATTTGATGATGTTACTGCAAGAAAGTATCTTGCTCAATGTGCAGTTAAAGGACAAATAGCAATGAGACCAATTTCTACACTTTCCGGTGGAGAGCAAGTTAAAGTTAAATTATGTATCTTAATGCTAACTAAATGTAATGTTCTTGTACTCGATGAGGTTACAAACCATATTGATGAAGCATCAAAAGAAGTACTTAAAGAACAACTAATCGCATGAGAAGGTGTGATCTTATTAATTACCCACGAACATTCATTCTATCAAGGATGATCTACGAAAGTTATCCAAATTAATAAAAAATAGACTTACCGCTGTTGCGATAAGTCTATTAATTTAAGTTTTACAATAACTATTTCTTAGATGATTTCTTAGAAGCGGCTTTCTTTGCAACTGGTTTAGAAACTTTCTTAGCGACAACTTTAGCAGGAGCAGCTTTTACAGATTTCTTAGCGGCTTTCTTTGCAACAACTTTAGCAGCTGGCTTAGAAGCAGCTTTCTTTGCGACAACTGGAGCGGCAACTTTTGCAGAAGCGGCTTTCTTAATTTGTTTTTTAGTAGAGTGCTTAGCAAGAACTATAGCAGCTTGTTTAGCTTTTTCATTGCTTACAGCAACTGGAGCAACTTTAGCAGCGGGTTTATAAGCAGTAACTGTTGGTTTAGCAACCTTAGCCGGCTTAGCAATCTTTATTCCTTTTTTAGCAGCTAATTCATTAACTTTTTTGTTAACTGGAGCTTTGTAACTCTTAACAGCTGTATCTTGAATTGTTTTAGAGATTGTTTCGTGAACTTG
>JAISKD010000005.1 GCA_031261065.1 Mycoplasmataceae bacterium | reverse complement strand
ACTATGCAGACGTAGTTCAGTGGTAGAACGCAACCTTGCCAAGGTCGAGATGCGAGTTCGATTCTCGTCGTCTGCTCCATTAAATAGAGTTAATAAAAAGAAAAGATCGTTGATATACGATCTTTTCTTTTTTTTATTGTCTTATCCCCATTCCTTCTATAAATGATTATTGGGGTATCTTAGTATAAACTATATAATAGAGATATGAGTAAAGATAAAGAAGTAAATACGTGATTTGAAGAATGGAATGGGTTCACTAAAGGTAAATGGTGTGATGATATAAACACCAGAGATTTTATTCATAAAAACTATACACCATATGAAGGTGATTCATCATTTGTATCAGGACCAACAGTAGCAACAAAGAAACTATGAACTGCTGTTTCTGAATTAGTTAAGAAAGAAATAGCTAATGGTGGTGTATTAGATATGGACCAAAGAGTTTCATTTGTTGATGCATATGGTCCTGGTTATATTAATAAGGATCTAGAAAAAATAGTTGGTCTGCAAACTGATGCGCCTCTTAAAAGAGCATTTATGCCAATCGGTGGTATCAGAATGGCTGACCAAGCAGCTAAAACTTATGGATTTAAAACAGATCCTATTTTAGATGAAATATATACTAAGTACAGAAAGACTCATAATGCTGGTGTGTTTGATGCATATACATCAGAAATAACTGCTGCAAGACACACTCACATTATTACTGGTCTTCCTGATGCTTATGCTCGTGGAAGAATAATCGGAGACTATAGAAGAATAGCTCTTTATGGAATGGATTATTTAATCAATGAGAAGAAAGCAGCTAGAGATGCAATGACTCATAAGCATATTACACGTTCTGATATTAGAATGCGTGAAGAAACAGCAGATCAACTAAAAGCTATGAACGCTATGATTACTATGGCACAAGCTTATGGTTTAGATATTAGGAAACCTGCTAAGAATGCAAAGGAAGCTGTGCAATGAGTTTATTTTGGATATCTTGCAGCTGTTAAGGACCAAAATGGTGCAGCTATGTCTGTTGGAAGAACATCTACATTCTTAGATATTTATATTGAAAGAGATATTAAGAACGGAGTACTTACTGAAAAAGAAGCACAAGAGTTAATGGACCATTTCGTTATGAAACTACGTATGGTTAGATTCATTAGAACTCCTGACTATAATGAAATATTTTCTGGAGACCCAATTTGAGCAACTGAATCAATTGGTGGAATGGGCAAGGACGGAAGAACTCTTGTAACTAAGAATTCTTTCAGATTATTACAAACATTAAGTAATATGGGTCCTGCACCAGAACCAAACATTACAGTTCTATGGTCTAAACACCTTCCTATTGGTTTTAAAGAGTTCTGTGCTCAAACATCTATTAAATATTCATCTATCCAATATGAGTCTGACGAATTAATTCGTAAAGAACATGGAGATGACTATGGAATAGCATGTTGTGTATCACCTATGAAAATTGGTAAAGAAATGCAATTCTTTGGAGCAAGATGTAACTTACCAAAAGCATTACTTTACGCAATTAATGGTGGTATAGACGAAATAGAGAATGAATACCAAATGGGTCCAGAACTTGAACAACTTCCTGAAGGAAAGCTTGAATATAAAGTTGTTTATAAAAGATTCCTACACATGCTTAAATGATTGGCTCGTGTTTATATCAATGCATTAAACACAATCCATTATATGCATGATAAGTATTATTATGAAGCAGCAGAAATGGCATTACATGACATTGAAGTTAAGCGTTTCTTTGCAACTGGTATTGCTGGACTTTCTGTAGCTGCTGATTCATTAAGTGCTATTAAATATGCTGAAGTTACTCCAGTTTGAAAACAAGTTGAAGGAAGCGATAGAAAGATAGCTGTTGATTTCAATATTAATGGTGACTACCCAACATATGGTAACAACGATGATAAAGCTGATGAAATCGCAGTTAACCTAGTTAAAGATTTCTATAAGATTCTTGCTGAAAACAAAACATATAGACATTCTGAATTAACTTTATCAATCTTAACTATTACATCAAACGTTGTTTATGGTAAAGCAACAGGATCAACTCCAGATGGTAGAAAACTAGGACAACCATTTGCTCCAGGAGCTAATCCATTTAATGGAAGAGATAAAACAGGAGCAATAAACTCTTTAACTTCTGTATCTAAACTTCCATATGAATATGCAAGAGATGGAATATCTAACACATGAACTATCATTCCATCTGCACTAGGTAAGAAATCACTTTCTGTTAAGTTACATGATGAAGTTGGTGAATCTTCACAAGAAACAAACCTTATTGATTTAATTGATGCATACTTTAAAAATGGTGGTTACCATTTAAATGTTAATGTTTTAGATAAAGAAACATTATTGGATGCTCAAAAGAATCCTGATAAGTATCCTCAATTAACAATAAGAGTTTCTGGTTATGCAGTTAATTTCATTAAATTAACAAAAGAACAACAAGACGACGTTATTAGCCGTACTTTCCATACAGTCATTTAAAAATGTCAGCACGTGCTCCTTATTTTAAATTAGAATCTTTTGGTGCAGTAGATGGTCCAGGAATCCGTTTAATATTATTCCTACAAGGATGTCCATATCGTTGTGTTTATTGTCATAATCCTGAATCATGACAAATAAAGGATTTAGACGCCACTATAAGTGTTGATGAATTATTAGCTAAATATAAAGCTAACATAGAGTTCTATAAAAAAGGTGGCATAACTCTAAGCGGTGGAGAACCAACTGTCCATCAAGAATTTTGCTTAGAGTTAGCCAAGAAGTGTCATGCTCAAAACATTAGTTTAGCCTTAGACACTTCTGGTGCAACATTTATTGACGCCAACCTAGCTTGATATAAGAAAATTGTTGTTTATAAACCACTATGACTTATAGATATTAAGCAAATAACTCCTAAGGGTCATAAGAAGGTGACAAGAACAACTGACGAATTAAGAGAAGTCAACTTATTAGAGTTCGTTGACTGAAATAAGAATCACTCATGAATACGTCAAGTTCTTCTTCCTGACTATACAGATAAGAAAGAAGACCTTATTAAGGTAGGTAAGCTAATTGGTAAAATGAAATTTGTTGATCGTTTTGAAGTATTACCATTTCACCAATTAGCTATGGCAAAGTATGAGAACCTAGGAATTGATTATGTTCTAAAGGATAATCGTGTTCCTTCTAAAGAAGAAGCACTAGATGCTGAGAAGGTAATAAGTGAAGGTATTAAACTAGGAAAGAAAAGCGCTTCTTAGAAGTTGTCCGGATTTTCGTCTGGTTTAGCAAAAGGGTCAGCAGCAACTTTTGCAACATGTCCATGTTTCTCAGCTTGCTTCTTAATTTTTTCTTCATAACGAGCCAATGGATCCATGCTTGCATTAGATACTCCAGAATCATCACCAGCGGCAACAGTATCATCGTCGCCTCCACTTCAAAGTTTACGTTTTTTGTGTAATTTATTAGCACCATAAACAAGAATACCGAAAACGACAACACCACCGATTATTAAACCGATTGTTAATCCTGTATGAGATGTTGGAATCGGTCCAGGGGGAACTGGAGGAATAGGTGGAATAGGAGGCAATGATGATGTGAAAGCATATGAAGTAAAGTAAGAACTTGTTTGCTTTGTTCCATCAATATCTGCATCACGACCAGCTGCAGCAACACGGTCATATGCTTTAAATCAGAATGTTAGTGTTCCATTCTCATTATTTCCATATAGTGATCAGAATTCATCAATTACAACATTGGCAATGAATTGTTCTTTAGTGTAATTTGGGATAGAGAATAAATACTTATTAGACGGAGAATGGTTTGAGAAAGATACATACCTATCTAAGAACAAGTCTTTTTGAAGAGCTACGTCTAATGGTGTAATATTCTTTATCTTATCACTATCAGAGAAAGAAGGAATACTAATAATATTTGTAATATTGCTTGCAAAGAAAGCAAAGTCAAATGGTGTAGGTACTGTTTCACCAACGAATAAAACATTTGCTGTTAATGTTCCTGTTGAATCATCTCCGCTTCAAGTAACAGACTGAATAAGTGTACCATTATCAAGACTATCATAACGTGATGAATAACCTGGTTTGATTGAGAAGAAGTTATCTACACCAAATGGTATTGCACCATATGGGTAAATATATTCAATAGTAGTAGTTTCTTGTTCAAGATCGTAATTATTTAAACCAGTGTTTCCATCAGTTCCATACAATAGTTCAGATGGTTTCTTACCATAAATGAATTTTAAGAACTTAGTTCATGTGTTGTTATCGTTATAGAAATTATTAAATGTTTTTCCAGATAACAACTGTCCATTTATTCCGATACTATCAAGAGCTAGTTTAGGAGATAAAACTTTATATGCATAAACAGTTGGACTTGTATCACTAAATGCATATTGAGAAAGTGCAAGTGGGTCAGTTTCATCTTTACCAGGTTCACCCGCAATTAATGGAACACCTCTTAAGTGACCAATAGTTCCAAAAGTTGTATCTAATGAATAGAAATGTAAGAATGCAACTTTACTTTTTTCAATGTCAGTGTCTGTAATTTTATTAACTGTATATTTAATTTCAGCATCTTCTGAAAGTAAATCAGCCATTGTAACTCTTACAGTCATTACCTGTGTAGGTAAGTTAATGTTAGGACGGAATGCTATTTCATATTCATGGTTAGGAGCAAACAATCTGTTTACTGCATTGATTAGATCAACTGGGTCTGTGCCATTAACCAATGATGTATTAGTTAAAGGGTACTTACCAAGATATGAAGTATCACCAAGGCTAGAAGATGAAGGGACTTTAATTTTTGATGCTCAGTCAAGAAGAGGCATAGCTTTAATTGCTGCAATAATTTCATCAGAACTACTATTAATGTATTTAGTTGTGAATTGTACCATCTCTGCATCGCCTAGATATGCATTTGTATATTGTGTATTAAATCTTACTGGAGATGTAGGCAATGAGAAATTATAAACTTTTGAAAGAGATCTGTACATTAATTGTCCAGTGACAATTCCATTGTCTATCGCTTTCATTACAGAAGTATCACTTTGGAATTTATTGTAGAAAGCATTAACAGCAGCATCAGGAGCAGAACCTCAATTTGCTGTAACTTGGTTAACAGCAGAATCTCATGACATTAAAGCAATAGAAATATAATCAGTGTTTATTTGAAGATTTAAGTGGGCTGTACTTGATGTTTCTGTACCAGTGATTGGTTCTACATAAGAGTCATCTCCAATCTTAAACACATATTGTGCATCAAATATATTTGGATCTAATGTGTTTGTAGGTGTTCATTTTGGTGTAGTAGATGTGAATTTTAGAATATCTAGACCAAAACCTTGAGAGTCATGAGCTGAAGGACCAAGTAGGTCGCTTGACGTTGTTGTGAAGTCTGCCGCAAACTTGCCGACGTTGTTGTCAACGAATTTTAGGTGGAATTGCATTGTAGCATCTGCTGATGTTACTGCATCAACGGTTGCATATAAATTCTTTCAAAAGCCATTTAGACCATTACCACCAATACGTATGGCCATAGATGCATTAAAATAATAGCTTTCGTTATACATTGAGCTTTCTACGAAAATATCATTAGGGAAAGTAGTACCAAATGCTGGTAAAAGTACTTGGTATGCAAATGGATCTGGTGAACCAGCTTTTGGAGAGAATGTAAATTCAGCATCTGGAGAAGATATTTTTAGATTTGTAATTGCACCTGTTTCAATTAATTTATCTAATGGCACTACATCTGCTCCTGCTGTAGCTAATGGTTTAAAGAAAACGTCATTTACATCACACTCAATTACAACAGAAGAGATCATGAATGATCCTTGTGTACCATTGATACCTAGCGGTCAAACATATCTACCTGCAGAGCCTGTATTATCTGCAACACTATAAGTAATTGAGTAGTGTTGTGAATCACCAATTGAATTACCAAGAGCTGTTTGTGTAGTAACAATACTTTCATCAGTTGCTTCAACTTGATTATCAGGAGCATTATCATCAAGAGCAGCATATGTACCATCAACACTACTAATACCGGTAGCGACTATAGAAGTACCTACAGCTAGGGTAGATGATGAGAATAAAATTAAATACTTATCAAGTTTTTTCATTATAGAACTCCGCCTCCTTGGTCTTTTACTAGAGTATCAAGTGGATCAACTTTCTTTGATGATATATTTGGAATTCCATCAACATCGTCATCATCTTTTCAAATCTTATGTTTACGATATTGTGCATAACCAATATAAACTAGAACTCCAAATACAACAACACCACCAATAATTCCTAAAGTTAAAACAACGTAGCTGCCGCTTGCGGTTGGTGATGGAGGAGCGGGTGGAACTGGAGGAGTTGGTGTAACGTAGTTATACGTAACACAACTAGGTATATCACCACCAGCATCATCACACTTGAACGAAATATTTGCAAAACCTGGAGATTTATCTGTGCTATAGGTATGACTAGGGTTATATAAATCAAATGTATTTGGAATAGTGAAAACAATAGAGAACTTTCCTTCATTTGTTCCATTAGGTTCTATATAGCTTTGATTTTGAACTCCGTGGTCAGCAACAGCTAGAAGTTGTGTTTTAGAAATATTTATATGTATTAAAGCAGATGGTTTTTCAACATTAGTTTCATCTTGAAAAGCAATGAATGTATCAGCAAAATATTCGAAGTTACCGTAGAACAACTTAGGATTAACTTGTGGAACAACTGTTGGGTGCATGTCGTGTGTAATTATAACACTCATGGCATTTCCGCTAAAGTATGCATGTGGTCAATCATTTTGGTAATCATCGCTCTGGTCCCTTACATCACTTGATGATTTACTATTTAGAATGTATGTTGGCGCATAGATGTTAGTGGTATAGACATCATCTCCAGTTCCTTGCTCGATAATTGCCGTTGTCTTTCCTGCATCAGCTGTACCAGGGCCATTGCCAAATAAACCGCTATCAGTCATGTTGAACTGGTGACTAATAATAAATTGTGTTCCACTAAACTCAGCAAAGAATTCATCTATTTGGAAAAACATAGATAAATCTAAACGTACAATTAAATCACTATTTGATGGCAAAGGATAGTAAACATCGTGAGTTCCTTTGCTATAGAAATACTGTGCTCAAACAGTTTGGAATTGAGCAAATGTCAATGAGTGAAAGAAATCTAAATATGCATAGTAATCGGTATCGGTCATATCAGCCGCAACATAATCTCCTGAAGAAGAATCCTTGATATATTTTTTAACTCTAAATAATTCTTGTCCAGGTTTCAATGCTGTGTATACATTTGCTGGTGTTAAAGTAGGAACTCCAGCAGCACCACCAACATCGAAGGTAGAGATAGATCTATTTCATTTTTGTTGTTGTGTCCGGAAATTGTCTCAAATAGAATATGTTTCGCTTGGGTCTGAATATAATGAGCCAATACCACCACCGGTGGTGCCACCAGCACTATCAGTTGTGCCCAACGTATTAAATTGTAAGTATTGGTTATCAATTCCTCCCGATCATGTGGAATCGTACAAGAATAAGCCAGTTCCAATTGAAGTAGAAGTTGATTTACCAGTATATGAAATAAAATTAAAATCATCAATTGTTGTAGGCATTAATGAACAAACAAGTTGATCTACAGAGGCTGATGATTGGTAGTGTAAGTTAGTACTAACATCAAACTTAAAGTTTAGTTTTGATAAATCTCTGTGGCTCAAACCATCAGATGTATAGCAATCATATGCATTTCTAATAATCAATGGCAAGTTTATTGTTGATAATACATCTAAACCTACTCATCTTTCGCCATCAGCTTGCTTAATAATATTAAACTTTCTAGCATTGGTAAACCACTCTAATTCTTGTAATGCAACAATAGCATCTCGAAACTGTTGGTCTGTATCATTGCAATGTAACATTAAAAAGTTTAAAAGAGATTGTTGTTGAGTCATTGAGTAATTTTTGAATAACTGAACAATATTTCGATCTGTGCCATTTTGATAAGATAATGAAAAACCATTAGAATTATCAACATTTGGAAGAACTTTACTTGAACCAAAGCTTAATAACTTACCACTGGCAATTGATGTTTGTAATAAATCCATTTGTTCGTTAGTAAGATTTGATAGATATGTTGAATAAGTTGTATCATTCATTCATACTTCTTTTCTTTGGTTAACAATAGTGTCTCAAGCTAGTAGCGATGCACAAAAATAATCGTTATTTAGCTGAGCTAAAACATATTGTTCTTTAGCTCTTTCTATTCCAGCTGGGTTTTGTCAGCTATACTTTTTGTTGATTGCTATCATATAGCTTGTATCAAAAACATGCGTAGCTAATGCAGAAACAATGGCATTACCAGTGGTTGTAGCGCTTTCATTGTTTGCATAGTATTTGTTAGTAGTGACAGAGCCATAATTCGTATCAAAATTGTAATTATTTCAACCAATTACTCCGGTTGGTATTCCAAGTACACCATAGATGTACGGTTCCTTGTCAACTATTGCTCGTACATGGAACTCTTTAGTCGCGGCGGTACCAGAACCAACAGTGGTACAGTAGCCTTCAAGCCCGCTGAATATTCCATTAGTTCCTTGGTCGGAACTTCCGACATTGACGCCGACAGTTACTTCACCGCCCAAGTCTAATGTACAATCAGGGTTTGGCGATGTTGCTATGTTACCTACGATAATTGGCGTGATTAAAACATTAGCATCACTGCTTCCTGTTTCATTCATGAAGCTATGTGCTAAATATTTCTCGCTAAATTGTGTAATTGTTTTTAGTACTGTTCCACCTTGTTGGATGGCTACAGTGACGTTGGAATTAGCTGTTGAGATATACCATTTCAAGTTTGAAATCAATCCAAGTTTCACCAACTGCTGTAAAGAATAAGTTTGACCACCAGCACCAGCATTTGAATCTCCTTCAATGAATCTTTGATCTAACGCGATGGCATCGATATCACATTCGATTGTCATGCGTTTGAATGAAACAGAAATAGAACCAGTTCATCCTGGTTTATCTCCGTCACTATTGAAAGTACCGTGCTGCAATGTATAAGGGGCACCGGTAGCACCATCATCTTGCATCGTATAAGTACCAGTAAAGTGGTGAAGATATTGTGTGTTAGCTGCGTTTATGACAGTACGTTCAGTTTCTGGATTTATGACTGCATCAGTACTTCCACTACTTGAAAGTCCTAATGAAAGTGGGGCGGCAATTCCTGCACTAACAAGTGATGTAGAAAGAATAGAAAGTAATTTATAAGTTGATTTGATGTTCTTTCGGCTCATAAATGTTTATATATATATATTATTATAAAAATATTACGTATGTGTTATTTATTAAATATATATTAATACATAATATTTATATTATGACCCGTGAGAAGAGAATAATTGATGGTATAGTTGTAGTTGAAGGTAAAACCGATACTGCAAAATTACAGAAATTATTTGAGGTTCAAACCATTGAAACAGGCGGGTCAAGATTAAGTAAAAAGACAATAGAATTAATAAAAAATGCTGCCAAAAATAATAAAATAATTTTGTTGTTGGATCCCGATGGTCCTGGTGAATCAATTAGACGAAAAATTGAACAAATTTTGCCTGGTTTTTACAATGTTCATATCAATAAAAAAGACATAAAAAATAGCAAGAAAATAGGTATTGCAGAAGCATCAGATTCAAGCATAATTAAAGCCCTATCCAGCATGGTTTATAGTACAAAAAATGAACCATCTTTTTCATGAGAAGATTACCTAGAACTAGGCATAGATTCCAAGGAAAAAAGACGCATAATTTGCGATCATTTTAATGTAAGTTATGTTAATAATAAACAACTATTTAAGAGATTAAATATGATGAAAATAGACATTGATGAGCTAAAGAAAATTCTCGATAATTCTCAGAACTAATTTTCTGGGTTCATCCCATAATTCATTTAATTTTTTGACAAAATGACAAAAAATGAAAGGTTTAAGGCCAGTGAAGAATAGTTATTTAAGATATTAAATACAATGAAAATAGACAAAAATTAGACTATTTTCTTTCGATACAATAGTTAGATTTGTGGCCTGCATTGTGGTCAATTCTAGCTTTTCTTTCAGCGACTTTTCCGTCACCAAATCTTTCATCTAAACTCATATAACCAGTTACTCGAGAAATACCTTGTATTCTTCTAGAACCGCAAACAGGACACACTGTGTCTGTTGCTTTTAGATATGTTACTTTTGTTGCTGTTTGATTTGATACGTTTTCCATATAAATATTATACAGATTTATGTGAGTTTAATGAGAAATTAAAAATAATATGTTGATGTAATAACACTGTACGCAGAACGTAAGCTTAAATAATAATCAGAACCTGAAGATTGAGCACCAAATTTAATATATGCTTTACCATTTTTACTTGATAAGCTGTCATTTTCTTTAAGAACAGCTGAAGTTTGACTTCATCCGCCATCATGCGAAGAACCATCATCACTAATTAAATATACAGCTACACCTGCACCTGGGTTACCGGTTGTTCAAGAGAATTGGAAAAATAAAGTGTCACTTCAAAATGATGACTCATCTTGTATATAGTCAGTTGATGTGCTACTAAATCTTTGAACGTCTGTTAAACTACTAAATCTTTCAAGATTTGTTTCTGGTCTAAATCGTTGAACATCAGTTTCAGGTCTGAATCTTTGTACGTCTTTTACAACAGATACGCTTGTTAAGTTATTATTAGTTGAATTCATAATTGCAACGGTTGCAATTCCTGCGATTCCAGTTAGTGTTAGTGCTATTATGCTTGCTTTAATCAATTTCATAATAGTATTATATACATAATACTATTATTGTGGGAAAATGTGCTTTTTGCATTGCTTCACATTTTAGATACATATTTACTAACAAGCAGATACTCTCAATTCAAAATAATATAAAATGCCTGTTTGTATAATATAATGTAAGTAATGAAGGCACATAAAAAGAATAAGGGAGCATTTACATTCCTGATCTCATCTGCGGCAACCGTTTCTTGTGCTACCCCACTGATTATAAATGAAACTACAAATAGAAATGACTCTTCTGAGTCTGAGGTAAGTAGTACTTTTACTTCAACTAGCAGCGATGAAGTAAAAGCTATTCCTGTATCTTATCTAGATATAAGAGAAGGTAAAGTGTATGGAATTAAAAGTGATGTTACTATTGATGAGTCATACAATACACTAGGTATTTATGCAACTGATGAAGAAGGAACTCCAATCACACATATTAGTGATAGAGCTTTCCTTAATGGAAGAGGTTTACCATCTTCAGTAAAGAATCTTTTGTTTACTGGGTCAAACCTTGTGTACATTGGCCAAGAATCATTTAGAAACTGTAAGTTTAACAACGAGATTATTTTCCCTATGAGCGTTGTTACAATATACACTTATGCATTTAAAGGTTGTGATGAAATTACTGGTGGAATTAAAATTCCAAACAGAACTACTTATCTAGGAAATGGAGTATTTGATGGTTGTACTTCACTAAATGGAGAACTTTATTTAGGAAACCACCTTCAAAACATCGGATATGAATGTTTTCAACTAACAGGACTAATTGGAGAAGTAAACATTCCTGATAGTGTAACTAATATTGGTGTAGATTGTTTTTGAGGATGTCCTAATCTTATATTTAATAAGATTGGTGAATATGAATATTCTTTTGCAGGTCCATCATATAACCAATGGTTAGTTAATGTTCCTAAAGAAATTGTTGGGGCTGCTCCTGAAATAGATCCAAATACATATGGACTTGTTAATGCTGTGTTCCAAAAACAATATTCATTAACTTCAGTTATCTTACCTGACTCAATTGAAAATGGTGGAACATCTACATTCATTGACAACCGTGCATTAAAAGATGTTAAGCTTTCTGAATCTATGACAGAAATTAGATATGGTATGTTTTGAGGAAGTGGAATTGAAGAAATAACTATTCCAGATTCAGTTATTTCAATCGGTAACCAAGCTTTCACTGAAACACTTTTACTAAAAGAAATTCATTGGGGAGCAAATGTTCAAAGCATAGAAGAAGGTGCTTTCAAAGACTCTGGTATTGAAGCATTAGTTTTACCAGATAGCATTAAAACAGTTGGTTGATTATCATTTGCTAGCTGCCATAACTTAAAATCTATTATTGTTAATAGCAATATTTGAAGAATTATGTCTAGTGCATTCGAATGTAATGAAAACTTAAGTTATGTTGAATTTACTAATGTTACCATTTCTTATTCTGATGATGAAGAAGGTCTTCAAGTATGACCAGATCTTTTCAGAAAATGTCCTAGTCTAGAACAAATATATATACATGCAGATGCAGATCTTGTAAGATGAAACATAGCGAAAATAACTTGTTTCTGTTCTATTGACTTAGTTAAAAAGAGTTAATTTTATTCTTTGAATTTATAGGAATAAATAGAGAAGGCATTATAGCATCCATGCTGGATATACTATTGTGTCGTCACTTGTCTTATTCAATAGAGTTGTATTAGCTACAACTATCATTGGCTTGATTGTTTTGTTTTTAATGTTTTTTAATATAGCGTAATTTTTGAAATGTTTTTGTTCGATTACTTCAGCCATCTTTATTTCTATCGGATAGATGTTTTTACCTTTTTCAATAATAATGTCGATTTCTTTGTCATTATCATTTTTATCCCTTAAAAAATATAATTGTTCATCTCTTCCTTCATTTATAAATTGTTTATTTATCTCACTAACAACAAAGTTTTCGAATAAATTTCCACACTTTGCATAATTTAAAAAATCAATGCTTGTTGTTATATTCAATAAATAACAAAGCATGCCAGTATCATTAAAGTATAACTTAGGAGTTTTAATTAATTTTGATAAATTGTTGCTATGGTATGGTTGTAAGAAGAATATAACTCCAACAGTTTCTAGAACATTTAATCAAACATCGACAGTGGCGCTCTTGATTTCTACTTCTCTTGCAATACTTTCTTTGTTGATTAAATTACCTGCATAATTAGAAATTACTTTTAGGAACTTTTCAAACTTAGTGGCATTATATATTTTTAATATATCATCATCGATATCTTTAAATAGTGTTGTAACAATATAAGTTTCATAGTATTTTTGAATATCGGTAATGTCTCCATTAATAATCTTAGGCATGGAACCGTTAATTATTCTTTCAATTATTTTTATGTCTTTATATTTGCTATATTTAAGGAATCTATCGTGCATTTTAGAGTAATCGTTAATTATGGTTAAATTATCAAAACCATTAATTTCTGCTTGACTTAAAGATTGCATTTCAAGAATAGCGGCTCTTCCACCAAGAGATTCATTTGCACCTTTCATCAGTTTAAATTTTTGTGATCCAGTTAAAAGGTATAGACTTGGTTTTTCAATCTCATCTATTTTAATTTTTATAGAATTAAATATATCAGGAGCTTTTTGAACTTCATCTATAAACATAGGGGTGCTATAAGCTTCAAAAAAAATATTAGAATTATTTTGAGCGTTTGTTCTTAAGGCAGTATCATCAAAAGTTATCTTTGTTAAATTCTCTATTTTTAATAGTTTTTTAATTAATGTTGACTTTCCTATTTGCCTAGGACCTGTAATGATTACTGCAGAATATTCTTTAAATAATTGATCCACTTTTTCTGTCAAGAATCTCTTTATCATATTTATATTATACTCAGTATTAAAAAAGATTTGGTAGATTAGCACCTAAAGATTTGGTAGATTAGCCAGACTTAATAAGATGTTTCTAGTCAATTTTCAGAACTTCTTTTAAGTCTTTGTACATTTTAGAAACGTCAAATTTATCTACATATGTAATAGAGTAGTTACCACCATTCTCTATTAGCTTTCCATTTTCTAGGTTCAGACCTAGATTATTTATTTTAGTCTTTTTATAATCGTACAAAAGATCTAAAATACATAAACCATCACATAAGTGAACAAGGTCGTGTTTTTTATAGTCGTAGAAACCTTTACAAATTTTTATAAAGAAGTTACCATGAATACTTTTTGTCTTTCATTTTTGTATTTCTTGCTTTGTGATAGCTAGTTTTTCTGCAATATCCCATGTAACTAATGTTGGAGAGCAAGCATTTAAAACTTGTTCAACAGCTGGTATATCACTGGCGAAGTTATATTCTCCGCCTCCAGGAGTATTACCTTTGGAATGTAGATTTCCTCCCATGATGATAACTTGAGTTATGTGGTCTCATAGTTTTTTACCAGCAATCTTAATTAATTTAAAAAGATTAGTACATGGGCCTAATACAACATATTGAATATCTTTATGTTTTTGTATTTCATCCCATGATTTAAATAAGTTTTCATCATTTATAATCTTAATATCTTTAGATGTTTTTAAATCAATATCGCATTTATTATCTTTGCCAAAGTAACCATCAGTTAATGGAGGGTTGCCCAATATATCTGTTGCTGAACCACGATAAATAGTGTGGTCAGTTAGATTATTGGCAGTAAGAAAACAATTATCATTAAATGTATCTTGTTCAATGTTACTATTTCCTCAACTGGAAATAGTACATATATAGTTAATCTTACTAGAAGCAGCAGCTAATGTTATTGCGAAGCTGTCATCTATACCTGAATCATTATCTATAATAATATTTATTTTGCTCATTTGTTTTTTTATTATAGCACATTAAATATTATGAGAAGCAAATGGTTAAGAATTTGGGTATGTTCCTGATATTCAACTTCAAGCCTCGGGATTGCCGGCTACAAGGTTAAGGTGGTTCACAAAATACTGGAATTGTTGATCTGATTGTCCATTTGGCGATACAACTGTGCCTGTAACTGCGAATATCGACAAAAATGCTGGATTTTGCAATGAAGTTTCATAGGAAAATTTTATCTCTGACGATAAATATAAATGAACATCACTGTTCAATCTAAAAAATGCATTTTGATGTATTAGTGCTTCGCAATTAGAAAGATCGACATCTACCAAATCTCTGCATTCAGAAAAAACGTCTTCCTCAATATCAACCACACTAGCTGGTATAGAAATGCTTGTAATCTGAAGAAAATCGCTGAATGAGCTTCTAGCTATGTAATGCAATGAATCATTGAATTTAACCCCCGTCATACCACCTTGATTGGCACCATGAGCATCAACTAAACCATATGTATCATCATGTAATATAAGCGTTGTGCTTGTCGCAGAATATGTGCGTCCCATTAAAAAGTAGCGGTCACCCGATTTTAAATAATAACCTTCTTCATAGAGCGTGACACCGTTGTTAACTAGAACATTCCATGAAAAACTATTAAAGCCATTTTTAGTAATGTATGTAATGCTATCCGGCAAACTCACAGAAGTGACATTGGCACCGTTAAAACAATCCTTGGGTATTTCGGTTACTGTGCTTGGTATTTCGATTTGTGTTAATCAGCTATTGCAGTCATAGAATGCCCCATTGTAAAAACCCTTTACGGTTTTTGTTCCATAATTAATTGCAGGGCCGCTTTCATACTCCGGATTGCCTTTTAAAACTCATGAATAATTCATACAATCAAGCCACGCTATACCGGTTGTGGCATTAAAATTAGTTAAGAGGAGTGTGTCATAGAATGCATCTTCCCCAATTTTTGTTATGTCGGAATTAAGATGAATTGTCGCCAATGACGAGCAGCTGTGGAAAAGTATATATGGAATTTCAGTTATGTTAGAACCAATTGTTGCTACCGTCAGATTATAGCATTGCATAAATGCACCATAGCCAAGTTCTGTAACCGTATTCGGTATTACTATTTCATCTATATTAGTTTCTTGAAATGCAAAAATCCCAATTTTTGCAAGTCCCTCATTAAGTTCAACATCTTCTAATGCGACACATTGTTTAAATGCGGAGTCACCTATACTTTTTAATGAAGAAGGAAAGTTAATTGTGTCAAGTTCATCCATACCACTAAAGCTACCAGCGCCTATGTATTTGATTGTGTCAAGCAATTGAACTCCTTCTACCTCTATTACATTGGTATAGTGAGTTATAAAATTATCACCTACGCCAATTGCTCCTTCTTTGAATACTACTGGGTCACTAGCTCCAACAATAGGCAAACTACTATCTAATGTTTGCACAACTCCAAGCGCTCATAAACTATTGTCAGATAGTTCCACGTAACTTATGTTGTCTTCATTTATTAAGAAACTTGTAGAGTATGTAAGGCATCCAGCTCCAGCACTTGTAATTGTAGTGGGGAAGATAATTTCAGTAACAGGATCGAAATTTGCAAATGCAGTGTTGAATACCCAATTATAACCAAGCACATCATATCCATAAAATGAATCTTCGGGGATACTTGTTATTCCTTCTGACACTGTGACTGACCCTGATAAAAAATAATCTGGCGCCGCATTACCACCCGCACTTAGGTAACCTTGTAAACTAAATGCACCAACTCCTAGTTCTACTGCAAATTCTACGCCATCTATCACCACAGAACTAGGTATAACCAAGTCTACAGCACCATAGTCCATCTTGCGTGGTGTGACAAATGCACCTCCTGATGAGAAAAGTGCTCTTGCAACATCGCAATAAGTAACTATATGGTTGCCATAATCAATATAGTAATCAAGACCTTCTTGTAAAGCACCTTGTATAGTACCCGATGATGCTCAATTAGTACCATCAGCACTGTATCCTACAGCAGTAGCTTCGGATTTAAATACAACTTGTTTGTATTCAGATACTTTCCCATTATTAGTTACTTTAATCTTAATAGCAACATCACTTTGTGAACTATTAACATTCTTTATTTTAAATGTTGCCTTACCATTAGCAACATTTACTTGAGGACCAGTTATTATTTCAACATCTTCGTAAAATTCTATTTCATCAGATTGGTAGCATTCAATAGTTGCTTCACCTTTATGATTCTTAATATTAACATAATATGTAGCTTCTGCTCCGTATTCAACTACATTTGGTCCTTGTATTGTTTCGATTTGTGTATCACTATTCCCTTTACATTGTGTAGTAAGAACTAGAGGAATAGTGATAGCACCTGCTAATAATACAAGAGATGCTAGCGAAATAATATACTTTTTCTTTTTACTTAACATATAAAAATTATATAAGTGCTAATGCTATAGGGAAAGTAGAATTTTTATAACTATGTTAGGTAGTTGGGAATAATAGTAATTTGTGTTAGAAAATATAGTTTATTGGAAGCGGCGTGTACAAAAAATATCTTACACATAGTGTATTTTTTTAATAGATTTTTATTTTTTTAAAAATATACACTAAAAATATATGAGCAAAACAAAAGTAACTAAATCTAAAAAGACATATTTATCTATCCTAGCAGCACTTGTTATTGGTGGAGGAGTTGCGGCGGCTATTCTACTACCAATTACACAATGTAGTAAGAAGCCAAGTCCTAATACTAATAATGATCTAAGTTTTGAAATATATAATGCTGATAACTCTAATCATCATTCTCCAATATTAGAGCATAACCAAGAGTTAACTGTCACAATTACTCAGGAAAAAGATTTTGGTCCAATTATTTGAGCATATTCACCTCAAGACCCTGAAGATGTTATATTTGAAGAAGACGGTTCTTCAAATCAAATACTAACCATTAAGAATAAGAACGTTACAGAAAGCCACATTGTACTTGATGATATTGTGGCTTATGATCAAAAGGGTAACCATATAGAAATAAGCAATATAACATGTAAGCACTACACAACTATAAATGTTAAGGCTATTGATGGTTCTGACTGAGAAGGATATTATAGTGGTTCTTTATATTATTTCATTGACGAAGATTCTAAAGAAATAACATATGTAGGAAATGATGAATATGTAGCCGAAGATTTAGTCATTCCAGATGAAGTATATGGAGAAGATGGAGAAACCATATATAAAGTTACTAGCATAGCAAATGCTTGCTTTTCATATACTGAGTTATTTGGGGATTTGACAATTGGAAATAATGTAGAATTTGTCGGAAATAGTGCATTTTCATTTTGTACAAATCTTGATGGAACATTAACCATACCTAGTTCATTAAAAGATGTAGGTGAATATCCTTTTCATCTTTGTTCCTTCGATGATATAGAACTATCAGAACTTAACGCATCTTTTGCTTATGCTAATAATGTTGGAGATGCAAAAATAGTAATAAGAAGTTTAGGTAGTAAAGATGTTGGCTTGAATTATGGAGTGCCGCTAATTACACCGGGACAGGGATTTATTTTTGCTTGTGGTGATTTAACTGTACCAGAAAATGTCACCAGCATAGGACAGCAGTGTTTTTCATCTTGTACTAGTTTAACATCCATAACATTAACGAAGGTGGAGGAACTTGGGGACATGTCATTCGTGGGTTGTGGGGAAATGATCGGGAATATTACAATACCATCTACCCTAACAACAATTGGCGCTGATGTATTTAATGGCACTTATTTTGATGGTATAACTATCGAAAACCCTGCGAGCAATCATTTTAGTTTAGCAACATCGGCAAGTGTTGGTGAGGCAAAAATTTTGATGCATGGGTCAACACCTATCCCATATGACTATAATGGTGAGAGTTCACAAATAGCGGGTAATTTAGGAATTGGCGGTGTAACCATTCCTGAAGAAATCACTACTATAGGTGATTCATGTTTCAATGGCTGCAATTGAATGACTTCTTTAACATTGCCCACAAATTTAGAAACAATTGGTTCAAGGGCTTTCGCAGAGTGCGGAGAAATCGATGATACTTTATCAATTTCCGATAGTGTTAGTTCTATAGGCGCTGATGCATTTAAGTCAACACGTTTTACAGATGTAGAAATTGGCTCTTCAAACAACGCTTACAGTTTGGCAACATCAGCAAGTGTAGGCGAAGCAAAAATTTTGATGAGTGGGTCAACGCCTCAGGCATATAACTACAGCGGTGATAATTCACAAATAGTGGGCAGTTTAGCAGTGGTAGCCCAACAATTGGTTATAGTGGAACATTAACAATAACGATTACTAATGCTACATCTAATATAGTATGAGCTGGAATTGTGACAACTGCTGATTACACAGTATCTCAAGGTGGAGAGTACAATAAAGTTCTTACTATCCACAATATAAATACTTCTGGTGCTGCTGTTCCTATTGAAGGTAATATAATTAGCGCTACAGACCAAGAAGGCGATTCAGTAATTGTTACTGATTCGATTTCTTGTGTTGCAGCAACAAGTGGTGCAATTAATGGAAGTGATTGAGGCGATGACGTAGATGGTGAATTAAAAAACTATTATAAAGATGAGGCAACAAACACTGTTACATATTATGTAGATTTCACCAGCAATTACGAAGCCGCTAATTTAGTAATACCTGCGACAGTCACCGATGGAGGAAAAACTTATTCAGTTAGGATTGGTCCAATGGCATTTGGGAACCCAACTTATCAAAACAATTATTTAACTGGTTCTTTAACTATTTCTGATGGTGTTAGTTATATAGGGGAGGCTGCTTTTATTGGGCAAGCTGGATTGACAGGATTATTAACGATTGGAAGCAGTGTCACTTTTATAGGAGGGTCTGCTTTCATGAAATGTAGTAATTTAACAGGAGATATTGAAATCCCTGATAGTGTTACTGAAATAGGTGAAAGTGCTTTTGAAGATTGTGAAGATTTTGGTGGGACATTAACAATTGGGAATAGTGTTACATCTATAGGAGATAATGCCTTCAAAGGATGCGACAGCTTGATAGGAGATATTGAAATCCCTAACGGTGTTACCGAAATCCATGATAGTACATTTGAAGATTGTGGAAGTTTTAATGGAACATTAACAATTGGGAATAGTGTTACATCTATAGGAGAGAACGCATTTAAAAGCTGCTATGGATTGACAGGAAATCTCGTGATTCCTAATAGCGTTGTCTCAATAGGCGTACAGGCATTCTACAACTGTATAAATTTAGGTTCAACAGAAGAAAAATCACTGACGATTGGAAGTGGTGTTACATCTCTAGGCTATCAAGCATTCTTTGGAACTGGGTTCGTAAAAACTGCTCCTACGTCTTTACAAGATGGAAAAATATGCAAAGATGAACGTGGTGTTTATTATCTCAAAAATGGCAGCACATATTATTGTTTTGGAAAAGCAGCAAATGTTACCAATAGTGGTGACTTTCCATCAGGAACGATTGCTATTGAACAGGGCACCAAATTTATTTGTGATAAAGCCTTTGATGGTTGTTCTGCGGTGGGGGGGAGTTTTATCAATCCCCGATGGTGTTATCTCAATAGGAGAGTACGCATTTGCAAGTTGTTCTGGCTTCACAACAACAGAAGGAAACCTCACAATCCCCGATAGCGTTACGTCTATAGGAGGTCATGCGTTTTACTCATGTACTGGATTAACTGGGACACTAACGTTAGGTTCTGGCATTACTTCTATAGGTTATCAAGCATTCTATGATACTAATTTCGTAGATACTAGTGGTGGCGGTACATTAACGAATGGGAAAATATGCAAAGATAGTAATAATGTGTATTATCTTAACAATGGTGGAGTGTATTATTGCTTCGGAAAATATTGAAGCGTTACTGCTGATGGTGAGGACCCCGTCGCTGCATCACTCACATTTGTGTCAGGAACGAAAATTATTTGTGATGAAGCTTTTAGTGGCCGTAGCGGATTAACGGCAAATCTTGAAATTCCAGAAGGTGTTGCCTCAATAGGCACAGATGCATTTAAGAATTGCTCTGGACTCACGGGAAATCTCACAATTTCCAGTGGTGTTGCCTCAATAGGTGATAGTGCCTTCGAGGGTTGTAACAACTTAGTGGGGCAACTAACAATTGGAAACAATGTTACATCAATTGGAAACAAAGCTTTTAAGGATTGTAGTGGGTTGTTATCAGCAGATCTCGAACTTCCTAGTGGCATTATCTCAATAGGAGAGCACGCATTTGAGAATTGCTTAGGCCTTACAGGAAGTCTTGCAATCCCTAATAGTGTTGTCTCAATAGGAGAGTATGCTTTTTCAGGGTGTTCCAACTTATCGGGTACATTAACATTTGGAAGCAGTGTTGCTTTTATAGGAAGCGCCGCTTTTAGTGGGTGTGTGTTTAATGCATTGACTGCTACGAGTCCGCTATTATTTACGGAAGCAGGACTTGGCCTATTTTATAACCCAGCCTCGACTGCTACATTAACCGTAAATATTCCAGCTGGTTCTGAGCAAACCTTTTTTCTAATACTAGATATAATATTGGGAAATTCCCTTGTTGGTAGCATGCCTAACGTCGTTTGAAACATAGGTTAATAAACGACTAATTTCAGACTTGTCGCAATTAGGAACAGTTTGTTTTAAAAGTTTAACATCCCAAATCAAACCACAAATTAAACTTTTAAATATATTTTGTTATAATGTATATAAGCAGGAGCGTAAAAGCTTCTTTTTTTTATGTTAAACTCCTGCAAAAAACAATATGAAAGTAAAAGCCACATTAGTATGTGAAGAATGTAATTCCCGCAATTATCATGTGCAGCGAAACAAGTTTTCAGAAAAACGTCTTGAATTAAATAAATTCTGTAAAACTTGTAATAAGGTTACTGTTCATAAAGAAAATCGTTAAATTATGGCAAACACTAGAAAACTAAGCACTAAAGTTAATGACCCTATAGATAGTAACTTATCTTATAAGGATCGAAAGAAAACTGATAAGATAAGTAAACAAAGGGAAATTAACGAAAGAAAACTTAAAGTAAAAAATTTACTTAAAGAGAAAGAAGATAAGAGAGAACAATTCTTAAAACTCGTAAAGCAAGCTAAACTAGATTGCAAGGACAACATTAAGAGCGGCAAGATGAGTAAGGTTGATGCCAAGATTGAATTCCTTAAAGTTAAAACTGGATTAGAAACTAAATACGAGTTTAAAGCAACAGCAGGATTTAGATTCAAAGCACTAATCTTCGGAATAGGTAAGGAATTCAAAAGAGTCCACTGATCAACAAGAAAAAAGATGGCTATGGACTTTATAACAATAATGATAATTATCATAGTACTATCATTATTGTTCCTAGGATTAGATACACTATGAATGAAATTAAAATAAAATAAGGAGAAAAATATATGACAAACACAATTGAAAACACAAACGAACTAATAGAACTATCATCACAAGCACAATGATTTATTCTTACTGCCATTGGTGGTAAGGAAGAATCAATCATTGAAGCTCTTAAAGAAAAAGTACATAACTTTGGTTATGACAAATATGTAGGAGAAATAAGAATCTTTAAAACAAAGCAACTAGTGGAAAAGACTTTTAAGAAAGACGATGAAGACTTTCCTAAAAATCTTAAAGATACTGCTAGTGTTAAATGAGAAGTTCAACCTAACGGTTCATACAAAAGAATTAGAACATCTATAGTTAACAAATATCCTGGTTACGTATTTATTAATATGATAATGGACCGTGATGTATGATATGCTATACGTAACACTCCGGGTGTTCTAGGATTTGTAGGATCATCTGGAAAAGGAGCATCTCCTATTCCAATAAGCATTGATGAATATCTATATGCTAGTGGTGAAGGTGATAAAGTTGAAGCATCTGAATCTACAGCTGTATTAGAAGCTGGAGAACACATTGAAGAAGCAACTAATGAATCACCAGTATATACAACTAACATCAAAGTTGGATACAATGTAGAAATACTTGCTAGCCAATTTGCTGGAGATATAGGAATTGTTAGATCTATAAACCTAAAAGAAGGTAAAGCTAAAGTTGAACTTGACATGTTTGGACGTGTTACTGAAGTTGAATTTAGCTTAAACGAAATTAAAATAGAAGATTAATATATAATTTAAATATGGCGATTAGCAAAAAAGAAAAAGAAGAAATAATTAAACAAAACGGAAGTTCAGCAAAAGATACTGGTTCTGTAAACTCACAAGTAGCTTTGCTTACTGCTGAAATAACTGATTTAACTAATCACGTTAAAGTAAACAAAAAAGATTACGCTACTAAGAGAAGTCTTTACAGAAAGGTTTCTAGACGTCGTTCTCTATTAACTTATCTTAAGAAGAATGATTTAGATGAATACAGAGCACTAGTTAAGAAACTAGGAATCAGATTAAGCGAAACAATATAATTACATTAACACATTAAGATGAAGAAGAAAACAAAACTAGGAATATTTATACCAATCACAGTAGGAGCAGTTGCAGCAGCAACAGTACTCCCTATTGTTTTGTCTAAAGGATGCAGTAATCCTTCATCTCCTACTGATGAACTTTCATATACTTTATCTAAAACACAACCTATCGCTGTTGGTGAGACATTAACTATTACTGCTAGTGCTACTAATTATGATGATGGAGAATATGAATGAGTTATTCCTAATCAATCAGTATATGAAGATTTAGGCTTGACTTTTACTATTGGTGGAGAAAACAATAAACAATTAAGTATCACTAATGATAGTGATGAAGAAGAAGACATACACTTAGGTCAAGAACAAGTTAATAAAATTACACTTAAATATAAAGATGCTGAAAAGACTATTTCAGAAGTCTTAACATTCCTAGAACAACCAACTGAAATTACATACAGCATCTGAAATGAACAATATGACCAAGGTAACTCATCTACTTATGTTGGTTACGGGCATAAGATTAGAATTACTCCTCATATTAGTCATAAGCATGATATTATTACTTGATATATACCAAATGAATTCGACCCCAAAATCGGTGTATATCATGACCCAGGGAATGCATACATTGAAATAGAGAATAAGAATTGATATGCACCGGGTAGTCAGGGTGACGACTTTGCTATTAGTGGAATTCAAATAATAAATAATGGTGTAACTATCAATGTTACTGAAACTATAATTATGGAAGCTTTTGTAGAACCATTTGCCAATCCCCAAGAAATAGTAGTTAGAAATGGTGCTTCATATATTACATATGAAATTGGAAATGAACAAGATGATATAACTGATCAAACACTTGCGGGCATGTTGTCTGCAGATGGCACAGATGGTTTTGAAGGAATCCCTGTATTTTACAACGATGCTTATACTACGATAAATGTCGCTAGAGAAGATTTAGTGGGTGTGGCATTTGCTGGTGAATTGGATGCTACGGGCAAGGATGATTTATATGAAATACCAGACTATTTCCTTAAGAATTGTACAAATTTTAATCACCAACTTATATTTCCTCATTCTCTGTATAGTATTGGAGATGATTTTCTTATGGGTTGTACATCGTTTAATAAAGCGTTAGATTTTCCAGTAGCTGATACAACAAAGGAGAATGAATACCCTACTCAACAAATAGGTGATAATTTTCTTAAGGGATGTACGTCATTCAACCATACTTTGGATATTCCTGGAGAGTATAAATTTATTGGTAACCCCGCTGAAACATTTGATGATTGCGATTTTTTAGAAGGGTGTACAGCATTTAACTCTGAACTAAAATTATGTGATGCTCTTTGGGTGTGTACAAACGGTTTTCTTAAGGGGTGTACGTCGTTTAACCAGCCGGTAACAATGCCACTTTTAGGTGTTGGGCACAGTTTCCTTGAAGGGTGTACGTCGTTTAACCAGGAAATCGTTTTTCCTACTACTGAAGTGGACATGGGTGGTGGCCACTACCAAGCCTTCGCATTTATTGGTAATTACTTTCTTAATGGTTGCACATCTTTCAACAAACCGCTATACCTCCCTGAAACCATTGATGATATAGGGGGGGAAATGAGCGGAATTGGGTATGGTTTCCTACATAATTGTGATTCTATGACAAACATCGTAGATTTTGGTTCATTAGATGCAGAATGGTTAGCTGATGAAGAGAGTACTGCGGAAATTGAAGTAGAAGATAAGTTTACAAATTTTTCAACTGTAAATGCAGGGGCCGACTGTTATCAAAAAGCAATTATTATCGATGGTGTTAATCAAGCAGATATTAGGGCTAACAATCCAAACAGACAAACTTCTCCGTACCGTGATTTACAACCTTTGGAAACGGCAGTAATCATGCTTACTGACAACACTCTAGTAGAGATAATAGATATGACAAACCAACAGCTTGCCAGTAAACTATGCAACCTTTCGGACCCTTCGGAAAAAATTAACGGTCTAGTAACACCACAAGGGAACATAAATATCAGAAAGGACACAATTGCAGGTGTAAAATTTTTGGCAGGTGATGATACACTAACAACAATTGGTGATGGCTTTTGCCAAAATCTCAGCAACCTTACAAACCAAATTACTCTTCCTTCTACGGTAACATCAATTGGTGTACAGTTCATGATGAATTGCTCATCATATAACAGATCACTTGCTTTGCCAGAAGGCATCGCTAGCATTGGAACTAGTTTTATGCAAGGATGCACATCGTTTAATAATACTTTAACGCTGCCTATTGCACTGCTAACCATAGGTAACCACTTTATGTTTGGTTGCTCGTTATTTAATCAACCATTATTACTACCAGGAAGTTTAACTAGTGTTGGTGCTTCTTTCTTCGTTGGATGTAACAACTTTGCATCACTGATTGATATGACAGGGTTTGCCAGTGGCGCTAACATATCAGGCATATTTGCCGCCGATGCTTCGGACGAAGCTCTTGATAGTTTTTGTGTAAATAATGATTCTGTGCCATGTTACACAAATGGAATACGCGTTAAATTTGCTTTTCAAAACAACAGAGAAGCATTTGTGGAATACTTTCCAAATAAAAATGTGGGCCCAGCTTATAGAAAAATTGTATTTGAGGATTGTGGAAGAATAACAGGAAAGTTAGTCGGCGGATCGTCATCAACATACACAATCGTTGATAATGATTACTATGTAGCAAATCAATTGAGCAATAAGAGTGGAGATGATCCATGTACATTCCATATTGCGGGTGGTGAGGCAATTGAAATTGAATTTGTATCTATCTCAGAAGTCATATTTGCTAATGATAACACATTGGTAAATGTTCCAAATGATTTCCTTGATTTATCTCACATTACACAAGCCCTCACACTTCCAACTAGTGTTAGAAAAATAGGTTCCGATTTTATGAAGGACTTGAAACCGGGTTCCAATTTTGAGCTTCATCTTCCTGATACAATAGAGGAAATAGGTGACTATTTTTTAGCTGATGACACTAACATTGCTACGTTTAACAACGGAGAACAGAGTTTTTCATTCCCAGCTTCTCTGACAAAACTTGGTGATGGTGCATTCAGCGGATGCAAATCTCTTAATGTAAATATAACACTTCCGGAGGCAATCACAGAAATAGGAGGCTACTTCATGATGGGTTGTTCAGCCTTCACACATAACGTATACCTTACAAATTGTAGTAATTTACAAGTAGTTGATCACAATGGAGGGCTTGGAGGATATGCATTCAGCGCAATGGTAAACATGACCGGAGTCATCGACTTAACTGGTGTATCCCCTTCACACATTGCAGACTATAGTATTAGACAAATGTTCATGTCACATCAGCAAGACGTGCCTTACACGGGTGACGGACTTATGATAAAAGTTTCTCCTGATGATTTATCCGACTACAGTGCAAAATTTGAGAATATACTTAGCCCTGATGACCAAGGTTGAGTACGTAAAATACACTGAGTTACGACATGACCTTAATCTCTCAAACTAAATAAATTGTATATATAAAACAACTCTTATACAATTTATAATTTGATCAACATATTAAATACTATTTATATATTAAATATTTTTAAGTATAATAAGCATAACCAACTTAAAAAGAATGGAAAAAGAATTAAAATCAAAAACCTCGGTTCATAAGTCTGCGCATAGTGCAGCAGAAACTGGACACAGTTCAGTTGCCGGCGGTGAAAAACACAATCATAACAAGACTTCACAGGGTCTCTCTGTTGCCAACGCTTCTAACATAGAAAAAGCTACAACAGAGTTTTTTGACACAAATGGAGCAAAACTAGGAATTAAAGTTCTTATCCCTGTAAAAACATTAATGGAATCAGGAGCATACATGGGACTTCCTGCTAAAGCAAGAAATCCAAAGATGTCTCCTTACATTGCTGAAAACAAAGGAAGCAAAGCTCAAATCATTAACCTTATCAAGACAATTGCATTCTTAGATCAAGCATGTAGTGTTGTTCAAGATATAGTTAAACGTGGTGGTCGTGTTTTATTTGTTGGTACACAAAATGATGTTATTAAAAACCACATCAAAGATGAATGTGCAAGAACACAATCATTTTATGTTAACCAAAGATGACTAGGTGGAACTTTAACAAACTACAAGACTGTTTCTAAGTCTGTTAATAAATTCAACGACCTTCTTACTCTTCAACAAACGGGAGAAATATCTAAGTATGATAAGAAAGAACAAGTTCAGATTGGAAAAGAAATCGTTAAGTTTGAAAGATTTCTTGGTGGAATCAGAACTCTTAGAGGATTACCTCAACTAGTAATCGTTACTAACCCTATCGTTGAACATAACGCTGTAGCTGAAGCTAGAAAGCTTAACATTCCAGTTATAGCTATCGCTAACACAGATGCTAACCCAGATTTAATAGAACACATTATCCCAGCGAATAATCACTCAATGAGAACTGTTTGATTAATTATTTCTGCACTTGCTGATTCAATTGCATTAGCAAAAGGAGAACCTGCAACACTTCTTGGTAAGAAAGCAAGTGATATCGTTCTACCAGAACCAGCTAAGGCTAATCAAACAAAGAGTGTATTAAACCACAAAACATTCGGTAGGTTTAATAGAGAAACTCCTAGCAGTAAATAAAATATACTTTTATGGGGTTTGAAGCGGTAAAAGTAGAAGCACTACAACCTTTCTCTTATAAAGATAATACCACTCATGCTGTAGGTGTTGGAGATATTATTGTTTTTGACAACACTACTACAGCTATTATTCCTTCAGAAGGTAATGAGATTAACATCTCTTCCGTTTCTGAACTACCAGATGCTATTACAAGTACTCATGGTTTAATCAAAATTATTGAAACTAAATTTGATGGTGAATGAGTAACAGGACTAGTAACTGAAAATGCTACTATTCCTAAAAACTGAAAGACAAGTAAAGTCAATTTAGAATCACTTGAAGAAGAGATTAAAAAATAGGTTAATTGTTTTAACCATTGTTGGTAAGTATATATAATATATATAAGGGTTAAAAAATTAACAAATAAAACAAACCGACAGACCTAATAATAAAAATAAATAAAAATAAAATTAACTTAAAATTAAAACTATGAGCACTAAATTCAAAATTTCTAAAAAATCAATAATCGAACCATTAAGAGTAGCATATAGTGTTATTAACAATGCTAATCTTAATCAAACATTAACTGGTATTTTATTTGTAGCTAGTGATTCTAAATTAGAACTTATAGCTATCAATGAAAACATTTCATGTAAATGTGTTATCCACGATGTTAAAGTAGAAACTAGTGGATCTGTTCTAGTTAAAGGAAAAATGATATCAGAAATGATCGCTAAAATTAAAGATGGTGATATCGACTGTGAAGTTGTTGATAATTCAGTACTTAGAGTATCAAGTGGTACATTCTCTGCTGATATCAACATTCTTGATGCTGATCTATTCCCTGAAGTTACTTTAGAAGCAGATGACACATACCAAAAGGTTGAAGTAGAATCTGACTTCTTAACTAATCTTTCCAATAAGATAATTCCTGCAGCTGACGTTAATTCTGAAAGATATACTGTTTATAGCTCAGTTCTTATCGATTCTGAACGTCTTGATGGCTTTATCGAAGCAATTGCCTCTGATAACATCCAATTAGCTTATTTGAAGCACCCTTACACTGGTGGAACTAAAACCAAGATTGTTATTAGTGCCTCTATCTTCAAATATATCAAAACCGTTCTAAAAGGTCAACACGTATCAATCAGTGTTAAAAACTCATCAGCCATCATTGTGCTAGGAGACTTTACTTTCTCTTGCCGTTTAGTTGAATCTCCATACCCAAGTGCTGTTAAAGCAATAGAAGCGCAATGTGACTACAGTGCTATTATTAACAAAGCTGCTTTCTTAGACGCTGTAGAAAGAGGCTTTGTTGTAGCATCTTCTGAGAATAAGACACCATTAAGATTAACTATCTCTAGTGATTCATTAAGAATTGCATCTCGGTCAATAGATGTTGGTACATCTTATGAAGAAGTTCCACTTTCAGGTTACTCTGGACAAAACATTACCGTAACACTCAATGCAAGATACGTAGCTAATGTCCTTAAGTGTATTGAAGGAGATAACGTATGTCTTCAATTCTCATCTGAATCTAAACCATTCACTTTTAAACAAAGCAATGATGATAGCTACAAAGCTCTAATCATGCCTCTTAGAAATTACTAATAAACACGTAGTTTTTATAAGAAATTTACTCTGTCTATTTTAATATAATTACCCTATATCTTCAGACCATGATATTTAGCATATTATCTATGATAAAAATCATCTCAAAAATACCACTTTTTAGAGTATAGATATATAATATCTATATGGCTGAAGATAAGAAGCAAGATACAGATTATAACGAGATACGTGAACTAGAAGGATTGGAACCAGTCCGTGTAAGACCGGGTATGTATATTGGTGATACCAATACCAAGGGTTTACACCACATGGTTTGAGAAATCGTAGATAACTCAATCGATGAAGCTATGGCAGGATTTGCCACAAGAATTATTGTTACAATTACTAAGCAAGGTAGTATTGTTGTTGATGATGATGGACGTGGTATACCAACAAAAGTACAAGCATCAGGTGTAACCGGTGTAGAAATGGCACTTTGTAAGCTACATGCTGGTGGTAAGTTCGGAGATGGAGCATACAAAGTATCTGGAGGACTACACGGAGTTGGTGCATCTGTAGTTAATGCCTTATCTGAATGAATGAAAGCATGAGTATGAAGAGAAGGTAAACTTTTCTATATTGCTTTTGATAACAAAGATATTTACCACCTTCCTCATGTTGGTCATCCTATTCAAGCACTTAGTGAACTAGATGATGCTACTAAATTAGCTGAAAAAGAACACGGTACAACAATTGAATTCATGCCAGACTTTTCAATCATGGAAAAGGGTGATTGAGAAGCTGATACAATTGCTGCCCGTCTAAAACAACTAGCATACTTGAATAAAGGCATTAGAATCGTTCTAATCAATCAAATAGCAGACACTAAAGAAGAATGATTCTTTGAAGGTGGATTAAAACAATATGTACAAGACATCAATAAAGATAAAGAAGTTTTAATCCCAACTATCGTTTATGGAGAACACGAAGCGGAACTTAAAGCTCCAAATGAATCTAATAAGAAATATGGTGTTAAAGCTGAAATAGCTTTCCAATACAACAAGGGTTATACACCATCAGTTTATTCATTCTGTAATAACATTAACACAACTGAAGGCGGAACACATGAAGAAGGATTTAAACTTGCTCTAGTTAGATTAATCAACAAGTTCGCTCTTGACAAGAAGATCATGAAAGAAGTTGATGATAAGATAACTAAAGATGATATTCTTGAAGGATTAACTGCTATCATCTCAATTAAGCACCCTAACCCTCAGTATAAAGGGCAAACAAAAGGTGAGTTAGGAAATTCAGAAGTAAGACCATTTACAAATGATGTTACTAGTGAAATATTTGAAAAGTTCTTACTTGAAAACCCAGATGAAGCAATCATCGTTATTAAAAAAGTTGTTTATGCTAAAGAAGCTCGTATCAAATCACAAGAAGTTCGTGAAGCTACTAGAAGAAAATCTCCATTTGATTCTGCTTCAATGCCTGGAAAACTTACTGACTGTTCTTGTAAAGACCCATCTATTTGTGAAATGTATTTAGTTGAGGGAGACTCAGCCGGAGGTTCTGCTAAGATGGGACGTGATTCAGTTTTCCAAGCTATTCTACCACTTCGTGGAAAAATCATTAACGTTGAAAAAGCAAAGACTGAAAGAATATTTGCTAATGAGGAAATCATGGCGATGATAACTGCAATTGGTGCTAATGTGTCTCTTGAGTTTGATGTAACAAAAATTAGATATGACAAAGTTATCATCATGACCGATGCCGATGTTGATGGTGCCCACATCCGTATCTTATTATTAACATTCTTCTTCAGATACATGAAGCCTCTTATTGAACACGGACATGTATATGCTGCAGTTCCACCACTTTATAAATTATTCTGTGGTAAACAATGTAGATACTCTTACAGTGATGCTGAACTAGAAGAACACAAAGCAGAATTTGCAAACCAAAAGTATGTTATTCAACGTTACAAGGGACTTGGAGAAATGGATCCTGAACAACTATGAGAAACAACTATGAGTCCAGCCACAAGAATGTTAAAGAGAATAACAATTGAAGATGCAGTTATGGCGGACCAACAATTCTCATTCCTAATGGGTGATGATGTTGCTCCACGTAAAGATTTCATAGCTAAGAACGCTAAGTTCGTTAAGAATTTGGATATATAGGGGAATTATGGAATTAAAGAAGTTAATAGAAGAATCACACAAAACAGCTAAAGAGCATGGTTTTTGAGACAAACCTCGAAACAAAGGTGAATTACTTATGCTTATTGTTTCTGAGTTAGGTGAAGCATTAGAAGCTGATAGACACGGTAAAGAAATATCACAAGATGATATGGATTACCTTTGGTCTATCAAAGATAAACCAGAATTCATTCATGAGTTCAAAGCTAGAGGTAAAGATACCTACACAGATGAAATAGCTGATACATTCATCAGACTATTCGATTTATGTGGTGGACAAGGAATCGACATTGAAAGACAAATCGAACTTAAAATGAAATTCAATGAAGCTAGAGAAAGATTGAATGGGAAGAAATACTAGGAGGTAAATATGAGTAAAAAGACATTAGAACAAATAAGAGAAGATATAGCAAAAACAAAAATAACTACTCAATCAATAAACAAGGAATTAGATAGTTCATTTTTGGAATATGCCATGAGTGTTATCGTTGCTCGTGCCATTCCTGATGCCCGTGATGGATTAAAACCAGTTCACCGTCGTGTTTTATATGCCGCATATGGATTAGGTTTATCTAGTGATAAACCACATAAGAAATCTGCCCGTATTGTCGGAGAAGTTATTGGTAAGTACCACCCACATGGAGATACTGCTGCATATGACACAATGGTTCGTATGGCTCAAGATTTCTCAATGAGATACCCACTTATTGATGGTCACGGAAACTTTGGATCTACAGACGATAGTGCAGCCGCTATGCGTTATACAGAAGCTAGATTATCAAAAGTGGGAGATATAATCCTTGAAGATATTGAAAAAAATACTGTTAAATTTGTTGATAACTATGATGGTAGTGAAATTGAACCAGAAGTATTAACAGCAATTATGCCTAACATGTTAGCTAATGGTTCATCAGGAATCGCTGTTGGTATGGCTACAAACATTCCACCTCATAACCTTAATGAGCTTATTGCTGCAATCAAGATGATTGCTGAGAACCCACAAACCACTGTTGATGATATTAAAACAGTTCTTAAAGGTCCAGACTTCCCTACAGGTGCTGAATTAATTGGTATTGACGGTATCGATTCTTACTTTAGAACTGGACGCGGTAGTGTTACTGTTAGATCTAAAGTAGAAATCGTTGAACGTGATGGTGGAAGAAGTGCCATCGTTGTTAGTGAACTCCCTTACATGACTTCACGTGTAGCTTTAGCTAAACGTATTGAAGACCTAGTTAAAGATAAGTTGATTGAAGGTATTACAGGAATTGATGATTTCTCTAACCGTGAAGGAACAAGAATTGAAATCTATGTTAAGAAAGATTATATTCCTGAAGTTATTCTAAATCAACTATTCAAACAAACTCAACTTCAAACAACTTTTGCAGTTAATATGTTAGCCCTAGTTGGCGGCGAACCAAAAGTATTAGGCGTAATTGATGCTCTTAATATCTATTTAGACCACCAAATAATTGTTTTAACTAATAAAACACAGTTTGAACTTAAGAAAGCTAAAGAACGTGAACATATCTTAGCTGGTCTCCACATTGCTACAAGTAACATTGATGCCATCATTGAACTTATTAAGAAAGCTTCGGACAATGATGCTGCATCTAGACAGTTAATTGAAAAATATAACTTAACTGAAATCCAAGCTAAAGCGATCATGGAAATGAAATTAAGATCATTATCAGGTCTTGAACGTAAGAAAATTGAAGATGAACTTACTCAAGTTCATGCAACAATTGTTGATCTTACAGACATTCTTGAAAAGAGAGAAAGAAAAGTTAAGATTATTGAAGACCAATTAGATAACTTATCTAAGAAGTTTGGAGATGCACGTAGAACAGTTATTAGAAATGATATTACTGGAAGTATCCAAGATGAAGATTTAATACCAAAAGAAGATATTTTAGTAACAATGTCTTCACGTGGATACTTAAAACGTCTACCAGTTGACACTTACCGTGTACAAAAAAGAGGCGGAGTTGGTGTTATCGGTCTTGAAACACATACAGATGATGATGTTGAAAAGATTATTGTTGCTCACACTCATACTGACCTGTTATTATTCTCTGATTTAGGAAAAGTATATCGTGTTCGAGGACATAATATTCCAGTTGGAAGCAGAACTTCAAAAGGTATACCAGCAATTAATATAATTGGTATTGACAAAGGAGAGAAAGTTTTAACTATTTTACCTATTGATTCATATGAAAACTCAACACTTTTCTTCTGTACAACTCATGGTATTACTAAGAAAACAGATCTTAAAGAATTCCTAAACATCAACAAGGGTGGAAAGAAAGCTATTACCCTTAAAGAAAATGATAAATTATTTAATGTTGTTGAAGTTAAGGAAAATGATGAAATATACATCGGAGCTTCTAATGGTAACATGGTTAGATTTAATGAGAACCAAGTTAGAAACATGGGACGAACAGCTGCTGGAGTTCGTGGTATACAACTAACTAGTAGTGATACAGTTGTTGGTTTATCAACATCAGCACTTGGTAATAAGATTCTTTCAATCGGTGCACGGGGAGCTGGAAAATTATCCGATGTTGAAGAATACAGAATGACTAAACGTAATGCTAAGGGTGTTAAAACATTAAAAGTTTCTCCTAAGACTGGTAAACTAGTTTACATCGGAGCAGTTAGTGGTAATGAAGACGCATTAATGATTACCACAACAGGTAAAGTTATCCGATTCAGATTATCAACTGTTAATACTATTGGTCGTTCAACATCTGGAGTTAAACTAATGAATGTAGATGATTCTGAAAGAATCCAGTCAGTTACAATGTTCTCTAATGGTTCATTAGGAGACGCTGAAGAAGATGCTCAAGAAGCCGTAACAAAACAAATTAATCTTGACGATTTGTAATTTGATATAGGGCATATAATTGCTAATGCTTGGTTGTGTACCTGCTACATTTTGTTAAACTTTACTGCTACATTTTGTAAAAGTTGGTGTATAATATCCGTGTGGGATATAAGAAAAGACTCATTGATGAAAAACTAGCAAATAGAGAAAATTTAAGTATAGGTATTGTTATTACTGGAGTTCGTGGATGTGGAAAGACAGAGACGTCTAAGCAATTTATTAAATCTGAATTCATTGTCGATGATAAAGAAGAAACCAAATTAGCCTTAGAAATTAACCCTAATGTAGTATTAGAAGGAGAAAAACCAAGACTAATTGATGAATGGCAACTAGAAAAATGGATATGGAATAAAGTTAGACATGCTGTCGACAATAAAGAGGGCTGTTTTATTTTGACAGGGTCCGCAACTCCAGTTGAAGATGATACTATGCACACAGGTGCCAATAGATTCATCTTCTTACATATGAGGCCTATGAGTTGATATGAAAGAGAATGGTCTACTGGAGAAATAACTTTAGAAAATATTCTAAAGGATAAAGTTACAACAACAAAAAAAGTGACATTATCTTTAGAGGAAAAACTTAAAAGGCTAAAAACAGGTGGTTGACCCGCTTTTATTGATTTAAATGACAATGATATCGAAGACTTGCTTGCTGGAAATATTAAAACTATTTGTAAAAAAGATCTAAGAAAAGTAGATGGTAAATCTAGAAATGAAGAATTAGCTAGAGCACTATTGATGAGCTTATCAAGAAATATAGGAACAAATGTTGCTGATACAACAATTATTGAGGATATTAAATTATTTGATAATTCTATGTCAAAACCAACCTTTGATTCATACTATAATGCCCTTAAAAATATACATGTAATAGAAGAGCTACCAGCCTGATCCACACACATAAGAAGTGCTTCAACATTAAGGAAAGGCGCTAAAAGATATTTTGTAGATCCTTCGTTAGCCGTTGCTTCATTAGAACTGTCTATAGATAAAATGAAAAATGATTTAAAATATGTCGGTTTCTTATTTGAAAATGAGGTAATTAAGAATCTCAGAATATATGCAGAATCTGTTAAAGCAAGATTATATTATTTTGGAAACCTATACTCAACTCACGAAAATGGAAAGAGCATTAGGAAAGATGAAGATATTGATTTGATAATGGAATTTTCAGATGGTAATTGAGCAGCATTTGAAATTAAATTTGCTTTTCATGAAGATTCTATAAAGAAAGCTGCTGAACAACTTAATTCATTAATTGATAGGATAGACTTTAATAAAGTCAAAAAACCTTTATCATTAAACATTATTACATGCGATGGTTTTGCCTATAAGAGAAAAGAAGATGGAATTAATGTTATTCCATTGTGTTCTCTAAAAGGGAAATAGAAAATGATATATTTAAAGTATCATGGTAAAGGACATAAAACAGTCCAGTTCCACCACCCCCCTATTTTTACGACAATTTTTTAACATTTTTGTTCGAATATTGACTATATATTAGCCAGATAGAAATATTAAGATAGTGAAAACAAAAAAAGCAGAGAGGTTCTAATTTAACTCACAATGGTTGAGAAATACTTTGCTATAAAAATTGGCGCAACTTTTCTTATTCTACTTCACCAGCCTTATTAGAAGGATTATTCATCAAACTTTCCTAAACTAAATTCTATAATGACAATGCATTATTAAATATCGAATACACTTTTTAAAGCGTAAGAAAACCACTTTATCATTTTCCATTTTAAAGTAGGTAAGATTTTTCATATTAAACAATCTTTCCAAAATAGCCCATTTTTTAGAAGTCCACTTACCTGTGAGTAATGTGCTTATAATATATTTAAGAAATAATAGAGAAGATGAAGAGACGTAATGTAATCAAAACATTATCACTTGGCGCAGCTGTAACTACTGGAGTGGCTGCTGTTTCTCTATCTGCTGCATCATGTACATTCTGGAAAGCACGTAATGGTTCTGCCCTATGTATAAGTAATGTAAATAAACCAAGCGACCCATTTGAATGTACATTAACAGTTTCTGATATAACAAACGTCGTTCTTAACGATATACAACCAATTCTTGCTATGCCTGATTTGATAACAAAAGCCCAAGAGTTAATAGCAACAGTTAACCCTAATGCAACACAAAATGATTTCTCTTTGGGCTTTAACTCAGAAGATATTACTGGCGACTATACAGGTAAACCTCTATACACTGAAGTACGTGTTATGGCTAATCTTGACAATACCAAAATATGAGGATACTTTGACATTAACATTAAGATAAATCTTAATTCTGGTTTGATAAACCTAGCCCAAGCTGCTGACTCAATAATCGGTATTGGTGATGATTATGTTGACACTGCAACAGGACAAACAGTTGCTAACCCAGTTTTATTGTATGTCAACAATATCACAAGTGTTTCTGTTGAAGATTTCAAAAAACTAAATACTATGAGTATTATCACAACTGCTGTAGAAAGAGCATTAGTTAGTTTATCTCAAACACAATATGTAGAGAATGAAGTATCTATCACAAATAATGGTAATGCAGGAAGTTATATTAATCAAAACACTGTAGTTATCTTTACAGTTAAAGCACTTCCAAACTCAAGTGTTTATACAGGATCTTTTACATTCTCTGCAAAAATTAAAATAACTCAAGCAAAGCAAGATATAAGCGCTATAAACAATGTAGACCTAAAGAAAGTATGTGGAGACGTCAATATTTCTTTAGTGGTTGATTCTCCTTCTTCTGTTGAACGTGCTAAAGTCGTAGAAAGAATTGAAACATCAAATGAAATCAGAGTAGCAGTTGTTAAACTTATTAAAGAAAAAACATCGGCTATTAATGTCACAGCAAGTGATTTCGATATTGTCTTCGATCCTCTAGGTCATCACACCTCCCCTATTTTTGGAAATCTTAGTGCCAACCCACAACCATTCAATATTAAAATACAAGCTAAGCAAGTGAGCGAACACATAGCTGGTTTTTTCATACTTGATGACGATTATGATCCGGGTGACGAAGCTGCCATTAAATTGTCAACAGTTCAGACTAAGAGAAAACTTAATGAGCTAAGCTACAACATAGACAATAGGTCATTTGATGCTTCAATTGTGGACAACACGTTAATATATAACCCAAGTACTTATGAAATTGATGGCGCAGCTAAAATTCAATTTAGAGTGTGAGGAGGAGCAGAACAAGGAGATATCGTAATTCAAGCACCAGCTGGTCAAGAAGACAATTGAGTAATTACTTATGAAGGTGATGGAAATGCGACAATTGAAGCTGGCGTTCCATTTTTAAGTTCAGTTGCACCAGTCCACGGTGGTACCTATAAATTTGAAGTATCATATGCAGACCACACTGATGAGTACTCTGCATTTAATGACTGACAAGATGTATACGTTATTGTTCGAGGTGGGAGTGGTATTGATCCTAATGATACTCTAGGAGTATGAGAATTCGACACAGATCATGGTAATGTTATTAATAATTTAATAGATGGAAATCTATATGCTAGTGCTACCTTACACTTGAGCGGTGATAATTTACTTAGTCCAAAAGACAACCCTACATATTATGGCGTTACTAGTGCTACGCACAGCGGAGATGATAGTCCTACTATTCCTCAGCCATTTGCACTTAGTTGAAACGCAACACCAGACCCTGTATCAACACACGATTTATATTTCACACTAAGTTTTATAAATACACCGGTTGATAAAGAAGACGGGGAATGAGATTTAAAACTATCCTATGGTTATATGGGTAGTAATTCGACGGAAATACCACAGAACCAAGATTTTTCTGTCTTTGTTCAATCTTCATCTGAAAATAAAATACACACATTCACTTATACAACAAATGATATAAATGCCGTAAACTGAGATATAGTACAAAGTAGACTTCTTGACGGAACTTGACAAGACGAAACAACTGGTTATGTTTTCAGAGAAGAAGTACTAGTTCAAGGAGTCCATGGTGGTACACCACCTTTTGCTGTACAAGCAACGGAAGACGACTACACAATTGAACTTATTCCTGGTTCAGTATCTGATTACTCTAATACCTTTAAAGTAGGATATAAAATCATCGCCCAACAATTCAGTAACTATCTTGCAGGAGCATCTAAGACATTGTTTGTTAATGTCAAATTTGAACAAGCTTAATAATGTTTGAACTAACTACAGACAAAACACCTAAAGGCGATCAAGAAAAAACAATTGCGGAACTAACTAAAAATATTTCGCAACATAAAACAAACCAAGTACTCTTAGGTGCTACTGGTACAGGTAAAACATTTACAATTGCGAATGTAATCGCTAATACCCAAAAGAAAACTCTTGTTATGGTTCATAACAAGACACTAGCAGCTCAACTATATGCTGAGTTCAAAGAATTATTTAAAAATAATAAGGTTGAATACTTTGTTTCTTATTTCGACTTCTACCAACCAGAAGCATATATTCCACGTAATGATATGTATATTGAGAAGAATGCTCAATCTAATAAGGAAATAGAAATGCTTAGGCTATCAACAATAAATTCTTTATTAAGTAATGACGATGTTATTGTTGTAGCCTCGGTTGCGGCTATCTATGCTTCAGTTTCACCAACTGAATTTAATTCATTCAGAAAGGTTATTAATAAAGGAGAGAAATATAACCTTAAGCAATTCCAATATGATCTTGTAAGAATGCATTATGAAAGAAATAACGTTGAATTAGTTCCTGGTAGTTATCGAATAAAAGGAGATGTTTTAGAAATTGTACCAGGACATACTGATGAGTACATCATTAGAATTTCTTTCTTTGATGAAGTAATAGAAGATATAGTTGTGGTCGATAGCTTAACTCATGCACTTAAGAAGAGATGATCAACTTATGTTATTGTTCCCGCTGATGAGTATGTAACTGATAAAGAAAATATCAATAAAGCTATCGAACTTATAGAAGAAGAATTAAAAGAAAGGGTTAAATACTTTAAAGATAACTGTAAGTTACTTGAAGCTCAAAGAATTGAAGAGAGAACAAACCATGATATAGAATCAATGAAAGAACTTGGTTACTGTAGTGGTATTGAAAACTACTCAAGGAGTTTAGATTTTAGAAAAGCTGGTGAAACTCCATATACAATCTTTGACTTCTTTGGCAAAGATTGATTATTAGTAGTTGATGAATCCCATATGACTATTCCTCAGATTAGAGGAATGTACAACACCGATAGGTCAAGAAAAGAAAACCTTGTAGAATATGGTTTCCGTCTTCCATCAGCATTAGATAACCGTCCATTAAACTTTGATGAATTTGAAAAAAAGATATCTAATGCTATTTATGTCTCTGCCACACCTAATGAGTGAGAAATAACTAAATCAAATAACTTAATTACTGAACAAATTATTAGACCTACTGGTCTATTAGATCCAACCATTGAAATTCATAAGATTGAATTTCAGATTGATGATCTATTAATTGAGATTCAAAAACAAGTTAAAAAGAATGAAAGAACATTTGTTACTGTTTTAACAATTAAAATGGCTGAAGAACTTACGGAGTATTTATTACAACGTAAAGTAAAGGTGGCTTACATGCATAATGAACTTCATACACTTGATAGGAGCGTTATATTAAATGATTTACGTAGAGGAAAGTATGATGTTATTGTGGGAATAAATCTATTACGTGAAGGTTTAGACGTTCCTGAAGTTTCTTTAGTGGCTATTCTTGATGCAGATAAGCCTGGTTTCTTTAGAAGTGACAAAGCATTGATCCAAACATTCGGGCGAGCCGCAAGAAACGTAAATGGTCGTGTTATTCTATATGCGGACAATATGACAAGTGCCATGAAAGTTGCAATTGATGAAACAACACGTAGAAGAAACATTCAGATTAAATTTAATGAAGAACATGGAATAACTCCGTCTACAATTGTTAAACCTATTTTTGATGATATCAGAAATAAAGAAGATGCAAAAAGTATTGAAGCTTACTTTCAAGATAAAAATAAAATTAGAAATAAAACAAAAGCAATTGGCATACTACGTAAAGAAATGCTACAAGCTGCTGAAAATCAAGAGTATGAGCGTGCAATCTATTTACGAGATGTAATTATTGAGCTTGAAGGTGGAAAAGAAAAGTAAGCAGTCTTTTAAAAACTGAACACTTATTAAACGAATATACGACTAATATAAAGATATAGATGCCGCAGTTTTCTTCTTTCCCGTTGTGTAAGTCATATAATATTATTGATGGGTTCCATCATAGGGGGGCTTGCTTCCCGCGTCAAGTAAAAAAGCACAGGTGTAAAATTCTGTGCTTTTTTAGTCGCTATAAATTATCTCACTAATAAAATCTAAAAGTAGTTTTCTAGTTTCCAAAGGAATCTTAACTATATGTCCTATCTTATTTTTGTATTGTAAATATTTAGTATCTATTGTATGAATTTTATCAATAGCAATATATGAAGTTTTTTCACAATTATGAAATTTGGAAAAATAGGCAAACAGTTTAATGTAACCAGGGTGGTATTTGGTTGTGCATTCAACAATCAGAGCTTTATAATTTAATTTTTGGCTATTGCTCAGAACTACAACTGGTCTTGTTTTATTAACATCCATTCCCGGATGATTCTTAATAATTCTTTCCGGAATTATATACATTTCTCATTTGTGGGTATTCCAAGTTTTACTCATGTTTTATATATTATAATTACCGCTATGATTCTAATAATTGTGTTATTTTTAATTAGAAACAATAAGACTTGGTTATAGTCATACCGATAACCGTTCAGTTTTAGTAAGATTAAGTTCCGGCACCTTCTTTAGGGCTAAGACCAAATCCTTTATTCTTCTTATTCTTCTCTAAATACGTTTTAGCAAAACCAGCTGTAGATGTTTCTCTATAACCTGACTGTAATGCTCTACCAGCAACTGTCATTGTTTCTACCACTTCGTCAAAAGAGAATAAGTTTTGACCAATGTTCTTAGCTAACCTACCGGCAGTTATAGCACGGTTAGCAGCAGCAACGTTTCTTTCTATACATGGAAACTGAACTAAACCTAGAACTGGGTCACAAGTTAATCCAATGTGGTGAGTCATTGCAAATGAAGCAGCATTAGCGATTTGTTCATTGCTAAGTCCTAGCATATAAGCGAATGCAGCAGCAGCCATTGAACATCCAGTACCAACTTCAGCACAACACCCAGCTTCTGCTCCAGCAACTGAACCATTAGTTTTAACTATCTCTCCTATTATTCCAGCAACAGCTAGCATTTCAATTATTTTTTTATCAGTAAGTTTATATTTTTCTTTAGAATATCTAAGTACAGCAGGTAATGTAGCAAAAGAACCAGCTGTAGGACATATACAAATAATTTCACCACTTGCATTTGATTCACCACCAGCATAAGCATATGCTGCTAGTTTAAGTTCAATATCTTTTTGTTTAACTGCATCTCCATATACTTTTTTAGCATTTCTTGGGAAATTGATTTTTCCTGGTAAATTCTCAGTCTTAGTTAAACCAACATCAATTGCATGATTCATTGTTTTTCAACACTCTTCAAGAAATGGTCAAGTTGTTGCTGGTTCAAATTTCTTAACATATTGAAATAAAGAGATCTTTTTAGTTTTACAATATTTTAAGATTTCATCACAATGTTGGTGCGGATAAACATTTGGTGCTTCATTTTCACTTGTGTTTTCACCAACTATTTTAATACTTCCACCGCCGAGAGAAAGAATTTGAAGTCTAGCAACTTCTTTGTCTTTTAAATAACCAACAAACAACATAGTATTAGGGTGTGGTAATTTAGTTGTTTTAACATCTCAGATTATTTTTGTTTTAATTCCCTTTAAAGAAAGTTCAATAGCCTTATCTGTTAAGTGTCCTTTACCAGTAAGTGCTAATGAACCAAATAAAGTAACTTCAATTCTGTCGATCTTATCCTCATATCTTTTTCTAAACTCTGTTGCTGCACGAGCTGGTCCCATTGTATGTGAAGAACTAGGACCACGTCCTATTTTATATGTGTGTCTTATTGAATTCATATTAATATTATGTGTTATAGTTAATGATTAACTTACACATTCATACTATTTATTTTCCAGACCTAAATGCTTTCACCATAGCATCGCATTCTTCTTCAGTACAATTCACCAAAGGTTTGGGATGTTTAGCGTAATAATCGAATAATGCTTTTACGGATGAATTTGCATTATTCTGCTTTGATTTAATGGGCAATTCCTCATTTTCAATAGATGAGCGCATAACCATATTCAAGGCTGCTGAAATATTTATCCCAAATTTTTCACAAAAAGCTTTAAACTGTCTTTTTGTTTCAACGGAAGTTTTGAAATTTATATTTGTTGTTTGCATATACTGATATTTTTTACATTATTAGCAATTTAACAACACAAAAATTATATAAAAATACCGTTTGTATTTACACATTAATAAATTAAAAATAAAAAAATAACATTTTTGATTTACATATTGAATAATATTTATAATATACATATAAACATATGGCATCAAAATACAAACAATTGCAAATAACAATTACTGGTGGAGCAAAATCAGGAAAGACAACAATTATGAAAAATATTGGGGAACACCTTGGTATTTATTCTTTATCAACTGGAGATTTATTTAGATGTCATGCATATATCTGAATGAATACAGAATTACCAATCACCGCTGTTGAAGAACGTTTTAAAGAATTAAAGAATGCTTACATATACGTTGGTGGTAACCACGAATATTTCTACAAACAAAAAAATATTACAGACGATATTGACACACTTGAAATGTCTTCTGTAACATGTGGTTTAGCAAAAAATCCAAGATTTAGAAAAATCGTTAAGGATAAGATTGCTAAGATTATTCGTAAACACAGACAAATCATTATTGAAGGTCGTGATACTGGTTCAAAAATTCTTCCTAATGCTCAATTAAAAATATATATTGAACACGATTATGAATCACGTGTAAAGAATTGTTCTACTCACACTAAACGTGAAAGCTTATATTCAATGCTTGTTTGAAGAGACAAAGTTGATTCAGAACGTGAAATTGACCCATTCGTTAAACCAGAAGGAGCAATTATCTTTAATAACAGCTATATTTCAAAAGATAGTGCTGCTAAATTATTACTTCAAAACGTAGTTTTACCAAAACTTGATGAATTAAACATTGCTACTAAGAATTATCAACCAACATCTCCTGTACCATATGACGAAAAAGCAGTTGTACAAGATGTAGAAATTGAATCAAAAGAACAAAAACAAGAACCAGCATACAAAACTGCTAAGTCTATTAAGTCATCTTCTGAATCTAAAGGAATCACTATATCTGGTAAAGATGAAGAATCAAAAGTAACAGTAACTGCTAAGGGTCACAAACAATACAAACAAATTAAAGTTAAGAAAATATCTTTATAATTTCTTTGAATTCAAAGACATATAAATCTTTTTAATCTTCATGTTCAAGTGATTAATACCACCCTTTGTAACAGGCAATTTTTGATCTCCCATTTTCTTAGATAATGTGTCTAAAGAATAACCTGGATTTTGTTTTCTTAATAAACAGTATGTTTTAAACTTGGCAGACTGTTTATTATATTCGGGTGTATTAATAATTGAATTTATCATGGTGATATATTTAACAGATGCAGAACTTGTCTTTCTCATATTTGAAACATCGAGGTTTACAAGACGATGCATTTGATTTATATAGTCACGTGCTATAATTATTTCTTCAAACTCAAGCATTTTATTGTTGGTACCAATAATTTTTAAAAAGTCACTTAAGCTTGAGGCTTTCTTAATATAGAGAATATGTTCATTTCTACGTTCAGCAATGGTAACGGAAATATTGAATTTACTAAGAATATCTTGTGCAGCTATTAGGTAGTTTTTATTTTTAGAACGAAGGCTTAGACTATATGTACTCTTTGTTGCAAATGAAGAGATAGATCCACCAGAAAGAAATGCACCAATTAAAAAACATTTATTTTCAGACGGTGTAGAAGATTTAGGCCATTCATTAAATAATTTAATTTGTTTCTCTATCTTCTCTAAATCACCAGTAATTGTTAGTTTGTAATTTCTTTTATTATCAAACTTCCCAACTTCAGTAAAAGAAATTTCTTGTTTAACATTAAACAATTTAGAAAAAAATGAGTGAATCAATTTTATTGTACTTTGTAGTTTAGAGTTAATTTCTCATTTCTGAGTATTAGACATTGATATAACAAGGTTGTTTAATAGAAAACTCCTTAATATTATTGCCATTTCTGCAGGAGAATATTTTATGCGGCTTAGCTCATCCTTTACAGATTCGCTAAAAGTTATATCTGAATTATTTTTTAGCATTCATTAAATCTTTTCAGCTAGCCCTTGTACCTTCAGTTTTAGGTTGTGTGTAAACAACTGTAGGTTTTACTACTTCGGTGTGTAGTTCCTTATATTTCTTAGCAACGAAATGAGTCTTAACTCAACCCTTTCCGTTATCTTGTGCTTCTAGTCATTCTATAAATTCTTTATTAACTGCCATATTATTTCTTAAATTTGCTATTGATGTATGCTATTGCACTTGTTGCTGCAATCGCTCCATCTGATACAGCTGTTACAACTTGCTTATTGGAACTTCTACTTACGTCACCCGCTGAGAAGATTCCTGGTATAGCAGTGTTCTTGTTGCTGTTATCTACTTTAATTATATTATCGTTTGTAAGTAATTCCTTATTATTGATGAAATCTGTTGATGCAGATATGCCATTAATTATAAAAGCATAGTCAATCATTATCTCTTTACTTACTGCACCGGAAAGTAGCATTGAAGTTAGCGCTCTACCATTACCACTAAACAATGAAATTTTAGACCCCTTAATAATTTCTACATTATTAGGAACATCAGAAACATCGATTGATTCATCTAATACAACAAAGTATAATTTTGATGCTATACCGGCTAAGTATTTTACTGAACCAACAGCAGATTGATTTGAACCGATAACTGCTGTTTTACAATTCTTTGCTAATATACCATCACATAAAACACAATATGATATACCTTTTTGTAAGTATTCATTCTCACCCCGAACTCCTAATTTAGTTTCAGTTGTTCCAGAAGCAATGATTAATGTCTTAGCATACATTGTGTTTCCTTCTCTTGTATAAACAATCTGATAACCTTGTTTCTGATCAATTTTGATAACATCACCTCAAATATATTCAGCTCCAGCTTCAGTTGCTTGATTAAAGAAACTCATAGCTAGGTCATTACCTGAAACATTAGCAAAACCTGGATAGTTCTTTATTTCAGCAATAGAAACTAATTTACCACCTGGATTATTCTTCTCAATAAATCCAACACGTTTATTAGCACGAGCTAAATAAAGTGCGGCACTTAATCCAGCTGGCCCACCACCAATGATAAGCGCATCATATAAATTTGAATCTCCTACAACTATTGACTCTAATCCCATTATAACCCCCTATAGTAAAAAATTTCTGACCCTTTCTTTTCTGTGTATTTATATTTCTTAACACCAAAGAATTTATTTACAAATACTTTTGGTCAGTCAAGCATCTTATATTTTCTTAGTCTTGGAAATACAAGGTGGTTCAATACTAATAAAACAACAGCGGCCGCAATTCAAAGCTCAGTTGTGATCATATTAGCTGCATGTCCACCATCTCCAGCTCTGAATGGTTGTAGACATATTCTAACTATTCCATATCATAAGAAATAAATAATTGCTAGGTCTCCACATTTTCTTATTTTTCTGTTCTTAATTAAATCAAGTAAAAAGAAAATGATGATAAATCCAAATAAATTACATATACCTTCTCATAGAAAGAATGGTTGGTGATATTGTTGGTCGACATCTTGCATATACATTCCTGGAAGAAACTTTGCTAAGAAGTGTTGGAATCCTTCGCCTGTAACAACTGGTCCATATAACTCTTGGTTAGCATAGTTTCCTCAACGTCCAATAACTTGTCCAATTAGAATGGCTGGTACAATACAATCAGCATATACTCAAATTGATATTTGTCTAACAAGACCACCACCATCTAATGTATTATCTCTAATTTGAAACTTTGGTCTATTTAGAATTGAAGGGAAATAAATTAGTGCTATAAGCACCACAGCCATAACTCCACCTTCAATTGCTAGACCACCACTTCTGAAGTTTCAATATTCTCCTCATGATGCATCACCAATTACACAAGACCAAAATCTTGCCCCAAGTAATGCTGTAGGTATAGCAATAATAGCAAAATAATAGAATACGTCAACTGGTATCTTATATCATTTTCACATCTTTATACAAATGAATAGGACGGCAGAGAATATACCAAGGAACATTGTTATACCATATCATGCAATTTCTGTGCTGCCAATTGTGAAGGCGATATGGGTATTAGGTCCAAATGGATGATCTGGTGGAACAACACTTAAAAAATTCATTATTTCTCCTCCATTTCTGTATTAGTAATATGTTCATTATAGTTAATCATTGGTTCATGACCAGCATTTCGTAGTTTATAATCGACTACACAATTTTCAGCAATTGCAGCAACACGAGATACTGTATAGTATGGTAAATTTATACCGCATATTCTTGTTGTTTTAACTTGTTGTCTTGAACGGTCAAATTCATTTTTTTGTTTTGATCCGTCAACAATTTCAATAACCATTTCAATGTTGCAAGATGGTAACATTTTTTGTACACCACACACCTTTTCAATATCAACCATTCCCAAACCTTTAACTTCTACAAAACGGTCTGCATATTTATTGGTTTTACCAAACAAAATATTACCAAATCTAGCAACGTCAACAGCATCATCGCCAATAAATATATGACCTTTATCAACAAGTTGCATTACAAGTTCTGATTTACCAACTCCGGATTCTCCTTTTATTAAAACACCTACACCAAATATTTGGACTATTGCTCCATGGATGATAGTGTATTTAGCAATCTTTCTTGAAATGTATGTTTCTGCAGCTGATGTAAATTCAGCAGAAGCCATATTTGTGTAGAAAACATTTACATTTTCTCTCTTAGCAATTTTTAATAGATTGTTAGTGTATTTAAATTTTTCAGTAACAACTATTCCTGGTGGGTGCATTTCAACGATTACAGAAATAATATCGATTATTTTCTTAAGTGAAGTATAGCTGTCTAAAAAACTTGATTCAATACCGCTTCATAAGACTAAAGATTTTAGTGAATCTAAGTGTTTATGTCCAGCTAATTCAAAATCTGCACGGTAAATATTTGAAAAACTAATTTCAGCATTCATATCTCCTTCATTAAGAACTTTAAGTCCTAGATATTGACAAACTTCTCCAGCGGTTGCAGAATTGATGAACTTGCTCATAATGTTATTATAAATAACAAATTAAATATGGCTGAAAAAGATAAGGTTCAACCGCCCATATTTGTGATCCATTTTGCTCTTAACAAAAAATAACAATTGGAATTATTACGCAGGCTAAAAATATCAGAGCAATTACAGTGGTTCAAATATAGGCTCATGGAATATTTTTCTTGGTCTTAACACCAGCATAAAATTTTTCAGCGTCTTCAAGTGTTTTATTTTTTGCCATATTCAATTGTTATAACATTTGTTTTTAGCAATAAATCACCATTACCTAACCTATATTTGACATTACCTTTTGGCGAACAAACAAAATTCGCAATATCATTCTGTTTGTTGAAGTTAGGATTTGATAGTTCATGAGAAACTAAAAATTCATAAATGACAAATGTCTTTATTTCTTTATCAAGTTTTTTATATCAAGAAACACTGAATGAATTTTTTTCTCATGTCTTATATGCTTTTTTAACACGGAGTCTTAGTGATGAGTTAGCTTTGTTATAATCAGCAATTTCTTTTAATACTTTTTTAAACTCATCATTAGACATCTTCTTAATTTTTTTACGGATTATATTACGGGTGTATAAATCTGTTAAATTAGATTCATCTATTCCATAGGGGATATGATTAGAAATACAATAATTTTCAAGTGATTGTTTTCTAATGTTTATTAATGGTCTTTTGATCAAAAGGTCATGATACGCTCCATCTTTTGCTATCCCATAAAATAATGATTTTGATTTCTTATTCATTTGCATAATAGCGGTTTCAACAAAATCATCTTTATTATGAGCAATATACAAAGTATCAGCTCCTAGCTCTTTTGCAGTTTTAACGAAAAAATCATAACGTATTTTTCTAGCTTTTGATTGAAAATTTATTTCAGATTTATATGATGCATATACTTCCTTAGAACAAAATAATGTAAAACACTTGATGTGATTTAATTTACAATAGTTATTAACAATCTCTTCATCTCTTAGAGCTGTTGGCCTTTTATTATAGTTAATATGGCAAACAGCGCTGATGTCATTCTTATATTTATCTAGCATGGCCATTGAGTCTGGACCACCTGATACAGCAGCGATAATCATATTACATTTTACTAGCTTCTGGTATTTTTGGTAAACCGGGCATTCTGAATATATTACCAGTTATAACAACAATGAAATCAGCTCCATTTGATACTAGTAAATCTTTTACATGTATTTTAAAAGGTTTATTAATAGTTAATACCTTTTCATCATCTGTTAAACTAATTGGTGTTTTAGCCATACAAACATACATTTTTGTATTCTTATACTTAGCTAGTTTGGCCTTGGCTTCATCGCTATACACAACGCCAGATGCTCCATAGCATCTTTGACAAATAGATTCTATTTTTTTATCCAATGATTCATTCTTTGAATAAACTGGTAGAAGCGATGATTTTTTTGCAGAAATCTTCATAACTTTTCTTGCTAAATCAACTGCTCCCTTAGATCCTTCTTCAAATGATGAGTTTAGAGCATAATTGATTTTGTTCTTTTTAAGATAACTTACAACATATTCTATTTCTTCAGGCAAAGAAATATCAAGTTGAGTTAAAGAAACTATAAATGGAATTTCAAATGCACTTATATTTTTAATATGTTGTTGTAAATTTGTCATGCCTACTTTAAGTGCATCAAGGTTTTGTTCTTTAAGATTATCTTTAAGAACGCCACCATGCATCTTAAGTGATCTTGTTGATGTAACAATTACGGCGCAATCCGGTTTAAGTTGACCAACACTACAAACTATGTCAAAGAATTTTTCAGCTCCAAGGTCACTTGCAAATCCTGCTTCTGTTACAACACAGTCAGCTAGGTTAAGAGCTGTTCTTGTTGCAAGTAAAGAGTTACAACCATGGGCGATATTAGCAAATGGACCTCCATGGACAATTGCAAGGTTTCCTTCAAGTGTCTGAACAATGTTAGGTTTAATTGCATCTTTAAGAATTTTTAGTAAAGCATTAACAATGTTTAAGTCTTTAACATAGATTGGTGTGTCATCAGATGTGTAGGCAATAATCATCTTTTCGATTCTTTGTTTTAAATCTGTTTCATTTATAGCTAAACAGAAAACAGCCATTAACTCTGATGCCACAGTTATGTCAAAACCTGATTTATATTTAATTCCTGTTTTATCATTAATAGTTATTTCAACTTTTCTTAATGAACGGTCATTAACATCTAAAACACGTTTTCAAACAATCTTATTTGGATCTATTTTTAATGAGTTTCCTCAGTAGATGTTATTGTCGATACATGCAGAAATTAAATTATTTGCAGAAGTAATGGCGTGGATATCTCCTGTGAAATGGAAGTTTATTTCATCCTTTGGAACTATCTGTGCCATTCCTCCTCCGTTAGCTCCACCTTTAACTCCAAATACTGGACCCATTGATGGTTCACGTAAAGCAACAATTGTTTTAACCTTAATTTTATTTAATGCATCGCATAAACCAATTGATGTTGTAGTCTTCCCTTCACCTGCTGGAGTTGGAGAAGTTGCTGTAACTAAAATAAGCTTTTTGTCATTAGCTGGTTTCTTAACAATAGGGTTTATCTTGGCGATATAATCGCCATAAAGGAATAAATCATCAGGAATTATTTTAAATTTCTTTGCAACACTTGTAATCTTTTGCATCCTATTAATAGTATATTAAATATATGTTATTTAAGACTTTTTCATGAGAAGGCAATGAAATATTTGTCTATAAAAAAAATAGTGAAAAGAACGAAATTAGTGAAAGGTTAGAACACATTAAAAAAGATGAGCAGGGTAAACCCTACTTAGATAAAGGGTATATTTCTATATCTCACACAGACAAGTATGATGTTTATGCTTTTTCTACTGAAGGGTATGTAGGTGTAGATATTGAACCATGTGATCGTCCAGTTAATAAAGAAATTATGATTACAGATATTAAAGAATGAACAATAAAAGAGGCTGTAATTAAAACATTTAAGCTTATATCCATTAAATGTGTCTTAAAAGTTAATATTGCCTCTGGGAGTATAGCTGTATATAATGGCAAAAAATATAATTATAAAGTATTTGACTTTGATAACCATTATTTAGCAGTTGCCAAAATAGACTAGACGACCATTCTGATGTTGGATATAGATTTTCCTTTTTGTAAGTCTACTTAATAAGATTATTTTTATCAAGTCTTGCATCAATTCCATCCAATCTTGATTCAATAATGTCTATTCTTTTGCTTAGTCTTGTCTCAACACCATCAATTTTTGCACTTAATTCTGCCTTAACACCTAAAATCAACTCTCTAAGAGATGGTTGCTTAACTTTTACGCCAGTTCCTTTAGCTTTTATATTTACGGAATTAATTTTCATCACATTTATTATAAGACCGTTTAATTCCGGTCTTTCTTCACATCTAATAATTTGGCATCAAACTATTCTAATCATATACAAATATTATTTAAATAAATA
>JAISKD010000002.1 GCA_031261065.1 Mycoplasmataceae bacterium | reverse complement strand
GATTGGTTTTATATAGCTAGGTGCATCGCAAGTGGGCTATTAAGACACTTACTTTACTACAACAAATCTACTTAATAAGATTATTTCTATCGAGTCTAGAGTCGATTTCATCCATTCTTTTGCTTAATCTTGTCTCAACATCATCTATTCTTGCACTTAATCTTGTCTCAACATCATCTATTCTTTTACCTAATCTTCCTTCAACACCTAAAATTAATTCTCTAAGAGATGGTTGTTTAACTTTTACACCGGTTCCTTTATCTTTCATATTTACGGAATTAATTTTCATCACATTTATTATAAGACCGTTTAATTCTGGTCTTTCTTCACATCTAATAATTTGACATCAAACTATTCTAATCATACACAAATATTATTTAAATAAATAAAAAATATTTGTCCCAGATTTGTCATGTATTTGTCTACTATTTGTCTGATCGATTTTATATAGTTGGGCAACATCGTAAGTAGGCCATAAGACACTTGCTTTACTGCAACAAAACTAATTAGTCCTTTAGATTATTCAATTTAACGATTCTATCAAGTCTAGAATCAATTCCATCTAGTCTTGCATCGATTCTGTCAAGTCTTGAATCAACACCATCTATTCTATTACTTAATCTTCCTTCAACACCTAAAATCAAATCTTTCAATTCTAAAAGAGTTGGTTGTTTAACCTTGACACCAGTTCCTTTATCTTTCATATTTACAGAATTAATTTTCATCACATTTATTATAAGACCGTTTAATTCTGGTCTTTCTTCACATCTAATAATTTGACATCAAACTATTCTAATCATATACAAATATTATTTAAATAAATAAAAAATATTTGTCCCAGATTTGTCTCGTGTTTGTCCACTATTTGTCTGATTCGCAGAAAGATACTAATAACCCGTTAGGTATCAAACTACTCGGTAATCTCGTAATCAATTGTTTTAGGTGGAAAACCTTCAATTGGAACATTGAAATGAATTTTTCCCTTTTCTGGTTGACTAAATAAACAATAGAACAATATGCTTCCATTATGGTGCATGTCATAAAGAACGCCAAAATAATTTTCACTTTTATCATTATTTACAAGATTATATGCTGGCCCATAATCTGGATCTGGTTCTACTCAACCATCGATATCGGCTGGCAAGTATAGGTGTTGTCCTGTGGAATCAAGAACTGCTCCTCAGTATACGCCACCAACAGTGCTAGCTGCACCATCGAATTCTAAACTAATCTCCTGGATTTCCTTAGTTGGAATTCCAACAATTGTATCAAAAAATGCATATTGGAAACCTTCATCAGAAGGTCCTTCATGATAACATCAAGTTAATTGGAAGTGCTTAATGATATCGCCATATTGTTTAGTGTGATATGTGGCTACAAACATACATTGGAACACTTCACCTTGCTCAACATTATCACTATAAGTAACTCCACCTTCAAGACATTGTGTACTAGTATTGAATGTCAATCCTATCTCTGATAGACTAGCTTTTGAATCATTCACAAGAGTTCAATCACATTTATTTGTTATTTCCTTTGTGCATTTGGAGTCAGAGTAAGCGTGTAGTCTAAAAGGTCCATCAACAAGACCATAATTAGAAAAAAAGGTATATGATTCTTGTGATGTGCTTCCATCATTACTTTTTAAATAGATGTTATCAACATAATTTGATGCACAACCAGACAAAGAAAAAGCAGGGACGATAAGAAAAGGAGCAGCTAGAAATAGTTTGTTTAATTTCATTTTGACCTCATTTCTTTATAAGCTTCACGTAAATTCGCTTTCCTCTTTCATTCTTGTTCGCATTTCATTTTTCCGTTCTGAATAACAACTATGTAGTCAGTGTATTTTTCAACTTCATCAAGGTTATGAGTGATGATGAAAAATGTTAAGTCTGGGTGCTTAGTACGTGTGTCATATATGAAATCTCAGAAAATGTCTCTTGTCTCAGGATCTAGGTTGTCAGTTGGTTCATCAGCAATGATTATTGAAGGGTTAGATAAAAAAGCTTGCATAATTGTGATTATCTTATTTTGACCACTTGACAATTTATCTAGTCTTAGTTTTAACTTTTTAACTGGAAAATTAAATATTTCTGCTAAGTGTTTAACACGTTCCTTAAAGTCAACCTTACCCATTTTGTAGAATTGAGAGATATTCTTTAGAAAAGTTATTGCTTTGATCTTTTCAATATTTCCTTTTTCTGGAATGTATCCAATGTTTTCTCTTGCTAAAACATCCTTAAAGCTCTTACCATTAATGCTGATAGTTCCACCAGAGGTTTTTCTGATTCCAAGTATTGATTTAACGATAGTAGTTTTTCCAGCTCCGTTATGTCCAATGAAACATGTTAGCTTTCCTTTAGGGACATTAAAAGAAACATTATCTATGATTTTATCTTTTTGATTAAGACATAGAAAGTTAATAGGACTAACGCTTAAATCTCTGACTTCAATTGCATTTGTATTCACATCAATTGTATTTAATCAATTCTTAATATTCTTTTTCATTATGAAGCAACCTCCTGATTCTTAAAGTAATATGTACCTATTGCAGAAACAATAAGGAAAAGAGGAAAGAAAACAATTGATGGCGTTATAGATGTATATCATAAGGCTGGACCTGGGTGGTTAGCATCAATAGAGATGAACATTGAATAAATAACTAAGAATAGCGCAGCAAGACAAACAGAAAATATTGCAGATAATCCTGGTTTAAATAAATACCTAAACAATAGAGAAAAGCTACAAGTGAATAAACCTAAACATATAAAAGAACCAAATAAACCTCATACATTACAAAGCTTTTCATTAAATATATTAAAGTTCATATCTGTTGAGTATATGCATGCTGCAACCGAAAACAAGAAGACCATAGTTATAAGGATATAAGCAAAACAAATAGTGAATGAAGATAAGAACTTTGAAAATAGAAAGCTAGTCTTCTTAATTGGCTTTGTTAAAATATATACTCTTTCACTCAATAAAGCATTTTGTTCACCCATTAAAGAGAAGATCAATGCAAATACTACCATGATGGCTGGATAGAATGTTTGTATTCAAGAAACAGAAACATAATAGTCTTGCATTGATTGGAACAAAGCAGCAGGTATTATTATTAATAAAAAGACCATCGCCACGAGATAAACAAAGAATAAAAGTCATGTTAATTTTAACTTCAGCAAGTATTTAAGTGATTGCTTGTAAAATATTAAAAAATACATATTTCTATAATAATTATATGAAAAAGCGGCTAGGCATATTGGTAATTGCTCCTCTTGTGGCTATTAACACTGTCTCAATTCTCTCTTTAAACAGCTGTTCTGTTTTCATTCCAAAGGTAATATACAACAAGGAAGAATCATATAGTTTTAACATTGGAACTGTTGTTTCAACGTCTCTTAGCTATGATGGTTTCAGCGATAAAGATATTCTAGAACCAGTGGTAGATTATGACGGTCATGATGAATCCTTTACCGTGCCATCATTTACTTATAAGGAGGACTATGTAGCGGTCAGTTTTAATTGCACACATAAAAACGAATCTACTGATACGGACTTCGATCTTTATATACACTGACGTATTAAATATACATCATATGAGAAAAACATATCAACAACAATTCATATGATTGCCACTAACAACATAATTATTAATAAGTCATTTAAATATAATGATGCTCCTTCTGACTATGTTCCAGACTATATGCTTCCAACGGAAGCAAATATATCTCAAAACAACTCAATTGATATTTTAAATGGAATCTATAACGTGGCTCCAGATTCTGGCACTTATAATCCACAATTATATATGAACCCATGTTCTAAAGAACAGAACACAAATTCAAATGTTTCTAATTATTTGTGTTCTGATTTTGCATATTTCACTAATTTATTTGCTGACAATTATACTAGTTTAACAATTGTTAAAGGTTGATTAAATTGCGTGCTTAATAAAGATTTATTACTTTTTAAAGTTGACCTAGAATATGATCCAGTTCATCAAATGTTTAATAAATTAATATTTACTGTAAAGGCCACAGGAACACTATTAACTAAAAATGACTCTGCACTAACGTTCACTTTTACACTTAAAAACGTATCAGATTTAGCAGATGATTATGGGCCATTAACAAATGGCGTTCAATTACTCTCTGCATTTACAACTGATACTTCAGGAATGACTCAAGATTATATTGATGGCACTTCAAAGATTAGTACTTTTTGTGGAGGGATAATGGCAAACCATGATGTAGGTTTTCCCCATTTTTATCCTAGTGGCAAACTAATTACCGGCAACTTCTTAAACATTGTCCCTTCTCAAAATCTTCCAGCATTTAACAATAACATCACAGACAAATTTGACGATAGTGTAAGTTATTGAAGTCAAACTTGTGAACTTAACGCTCCTATTTTAGGAGACCAAACATATTCTTATGACAGTTTTGGAAGCGATAGCCATGTTTATACTGCTATACAATCTCCTACTGAGGTTGGAGAATTTGCATTTCCCGGGTCTGCTGCTGGATGACCAGGTTTTTCTACTCTTCCTTCCTATGCGTTAAGTAAAATAAATGCAATTACACCATGTACTATTAATATGGACGTAGGGAATATACCCGACTTTCATCCAGGTTCGGTAAACAATGTTTATAAAAACTACATTGAAAATATGATAGAAAAAAATCATTGAAAAAATCCAGTAGATTATAGTGCAGTACTTTATGGTAGGATAACTGGTGATTCACCATGAGATAACTTAACGTACAATGGTAACACTATTCCAGCACAAATGGGAAAATTGTCTTGATATAAAGTTTGTAACTTAACATATGATACTCCGCGGACTAATAATTATGAAAATTATCAAGATAGGTACTTTTATGGTTCATCAGTAACATATGATTATGGAGACGATGATATGAGGACAAAAAACAATTTTTATAGTGGCGGCTGTCCATGTGATGAGCTTGGACAAGTAAGTCATTATAATAGGTTCGGTGTTCCATTAGCGTATGGCTTTACTTGTAATAGTATGTTTGGGGCAATAGACTATACCAATGATGCAGATGGATTTGTATATCATACTGATAAGACTGATAATGTTTTTAAATTTACTGATGCACAACTTGAACAATTAAACAATCAATTCTAAAACTATTATTTTGTTCAAAATAATAAGTGCAAATACAATTGTTGCACAGAAATGTTTTTTATAACTACAGCAGAAACATAACAGACCTACATTGACTGTTAGTAAAATATTAAAAATGCTTGTTACTATAATAAGAATATGAAAAAGCAACTTGGCTTATTGGTAATTCCTGCACTTGTGGCTGTTAACACTGTCTCAATTTTATCTTTAAACAGCTGTTCTGTTTTTGTTCCGCAGGTAAGATTTAATACGGATGAATCATATAGTTTTAATATTGGAACTGTCATTTCAACTTCTCTTAGTTATGATGGTTTTAGTGACAAAGATATTCTAGAACCAGTAGTAGATTATGACGGGCATGATGAATTCTTTACTGTACCAACATTTACATATAAAGAGGACTATGTAGCAGTTAGTTTTAATTGCATACATAAAAATGAATCTGATGATACGAACTTTGACCTTTATGTAAACTGACGTATTAAATATACATCATATGAGAAAAATACGTCGACGACAATTCATATGATCGCTACCAACAACATAATTATTAATAAGTCATTTAAATATAATGATGCTCCTTCTGAGTATGTTCCGGACAATATGTTGCCAACAGAAGACGATATATCTCAAAATAACTCAATTGATATCTTAAATGGAATCTATAATGTGGCTCCAACTACTGGCGATTATGATCCACAATTATATATGAACCCATGTTCTAAAGAGCAGAACACAAATTCAAATGTTTCTAATTATTTGTGTTCTGATTTTGCATATTTCACTAATTTATTTGCAGACAATAATGCTAGTTTATCAATAGTTAAAGGTTGATTAAATTACACACTTAATAAGAATTTATTACTTTTTAAAGTTGATTTAGAATATGATCCAGTTCACCAAATATTTAACAGGTTTATATTCTCAGCAAAAGGTACAGGAACACTGTTAACCAAAAATGACTCTGTGTTAACATTCTCTTTTGCACTTAAAAACGTATCAGATTTAGAGGATGATGATTATGGACACTTAACAAATGGTGTTCAATTACTATCTGCATTTACAACTGATACGTCGGGAATGAGCCAAGGCTATATCGATGGAACATCAAAGATTAGTTCTTTTAGTGGAGGGGTAATGGCAAACCACGATGTAGGGTTTCCACATTTTTATCCTAGTGGACAACTAATCACTGGCAACTTCTTAAACATTGTTCCTTCGCAAAATCTTCCAGAAAATAACGGAGGCACCACAGATCATTTTGATGAAAGTGCAAGTTATTGAAGTCAAACTTGTGAACTTAATGCTCCCATTCTAGGAGATCAAACGTATTCTTTTGATAGCTTTGGAAGTGATAGCCATGTCTATACCGCTTTCCAATTCCCTAATGGCGTTGGAGATTTTGCATTCCCTGAGTCCGCTGCTGCTTGACAAGGTCTTTCTACAATGCCTTCCTATGCATTAAGTAAAATAGACACAATTACACCATGTACTATTGATATAGATCAAAAAGATATACCTAGCTTTAGTCCTGTTGCGTCAAGTAATATTTATTGGAAATATATGAAAAATATGGAGGTATCTGATTATTGAAAAAGTCCAGATGATTATAGCGCTGTACTTTATTGTAGAATAATTGGTAACTCATGAGATGACTTAACGTACAATGGGAATACTATTCCAGCACAAATGGGAAAATTATCTTGATATAAAGTTTGTAACTTAGCATTTGATACTCCACGAACAGATAACTATCAATATGCCCAAGATAGGTATTTTTATGGTTCATCAGTTGCGTATGATTATTGTATTGGAGATATCGATCCAAGATTAAAAAATCAACATTATACTGCTGGTATTCCATGTGATGAGCGTTCAAGTATAACTAAGGCTAAACCTTACACAAGGTTCGGGGTTCCATTAGCATATGGCTTTAATTGTAGTAGTATGGCTGGGGCAATAGATTACACTACTGCGAATGATGGATTTACATATCACACTGATAAGTCAGATAACGTTTTTAAATTCACTGAAACACAACTTGAACAATTAAAAGAGCAATTCCCATAATTTTTTTGGGTGTCGTGCCGCTAGTGATTTAAGCTCTAATTAATGAGTGTAAATACATTTGTTACACAGGAATAGTTTTTTGTATAGATATAGTAGAAACATGACAGACATGCATTGCTTGTAGTAAAATATAGTAAAGCACATATTATTATAATAAGCATATGAAAAAGCTGCTTGGCATATTAGCAATTCCTGCGCTTATAGCTGTTAATGCTGTCTCAATTCTATCATTGAACAGCTGTTCTGTTTTTGTTCCGCAGGTTAGGTACAATACAGACGAATCATATAGTTTTAACATCGGAACCGTCATTTCAACTTCTCTTAGTTATGATGGTTTTAGCGATAAAGATATTCTAGAACCAGTCGTAGATTATGACGGGCATGATGAATTCTTTACTGTACCAACATTTACATATAAAGAGGACTATGTAGCAGTTAGTTTTAATTGTATACATAAAAATGAATCTGAAGATACAAGCTTTGACCTTTATGTACATTGACGTATTAAATATACATCATATGAGAAAAATGCAGCAACAACAATTCACATGGTTGCCACTGAAAATATAATCATTAACAAGTCGTTCAAATATAATGATTCTCCGTCCGACTATGTTCCAGACCGTATGTTGCCAACAAAAGACAATGTATCTGAAAACAACTCAATCGATATTTTAAATGGAATCTATAATGTTGCACCAGATTCTGATAGTAATAATCCATTATATATTAACCCATGTTCTAAAGAACAGAACACAAATTCAAATGTATCTAACTACTTGTGTTCTGATTTTGTATATTTTACCAACTTATTTGCAAACAATAATGCTTATCTCTCAATAATTAAGGGTTGATTAAATTTTACACTTAATAAAAATTTATTACTTTTTAAAGTTAATCTAGAATATGACCCAGTTCACCAAATATTCAATAGGTTCATATTCTCAGCCAAAGGTACAGGAACAGTATTAACTAAAAATGATTCTGAGTTAGCATTCTCTTTTACACTTGAGAATGTATCAGATTTAGCAGATGATGATTACGGACACTTAACAAATGGTGTTCAATTACTCTCTGCATTTACAACTGATGCGTCAGGGATGCCACAAGACTATATTGATGGCACTTCAAAGATTAGTTCTTTTAGCGGAGGGATAATGGCAAACCATGATGTAGGTTTTCCACATTTTTATCCTACTGGACAACTAATTACTGGTAACTTCTTAAACATTGTTCCTTCTCAAAATCTTCCAGCATTTAACAATAACATCACAGATCATTTTGATGAAAGTGCAAGTTATTGAAGTCAAACTTGTGTGCTTAATGCTCCCATTTTAGGAAATCAATCATATTCCTATGATAGCTTTGGAAGCGATAGCCACGTTTATACGGCGCTTCAATTCGCCAATGGGGTTGGAGATTTTTCATTCCCTCAATCCGCTGCAGGGTGACAGGGTTTTTCCACCCTCCCTTCCTACGCATTAAGTAAAATAAATGCAATTACACCATGTAGTATTAATATAGATGCGGGGGGGGGGCATACCTAACTTTCATCCGGGTTCGGGAAACAACATTTATACAGACTACATGTGAAATATAGTACACTCCGATTATTGAGAAAGCCCAGAAGATTATGCTGCTGTACTTTATTGTAGAATAACAGGTGATTCACCATGAGATAATTTGAAGTACAATGGGAATAATATTCCAGAACAAATGGGAAAATTGTCTTGATATAAAGTTTGTAACTTAACATATGATACCCCACGAATTGCCAGCTATACATATGCTCCAGTCAGGTATTTTTATGGTTCATCAGTGGCATATGATTATTGTAATGGAGATACTGATCCAAGGCTACAAAATAGTCGCTATAGTGCTGGTAGTCCGTGTGATGAGAGATCCCCCATAAGCCACAGCACTGGTTATACAAGGTTCGGTGCTCCATTAGCGTATGGTTTTAACTGCAACAGCATGTATGGAGCGATAGACTATACAGGTGCAGCAGACGGATTTGTATATCACACCGATAAGTCGGATAATGTTTTTAAATTTACTCCTGATCAAATTGCCCAATTAAATGGTCAATTTTAAAACCATTCCTAGTTGTTGTGCTGATAGTGATTTGTGCGCAAATTAACGAGTGTAAATACATTTGTTACACAGAATATTTTTTTTGCATAGACACAACAGAAACACAGTAGTCCTACACTGATTACTGGCAAAATATAAAAAAATACATATTACTATAATAAAGGTATGAGAAAGTTGCATGGTATATTGGCAATCCCTGCGCTTGTAGCTGTTAACGCTATCTCAATTTTATCTTTGAACAGCTGTTCAGTTTTCGTTCCTCAGGTAAGTTACAATACAGACGAATCATATAGCTTTAATATTGGAACCGTCATTTCAACTTCTCTTAGTTATGATGGTTTTAGCGATAAAGATGTGTTAGAACCAGTGGTAGACTATGACGGCCATGATGAATTCTTTACTATACCAACATTTACATATAAAGAGGATTATGTAGCAGTCAGCTTCAATTGCATACATAAAAATGAAAGTGAAGATACGAACTTTGATCTTTATGTACACTGACGAATTAAATACACATCATATGAGAAAAACACATCAACGACAATTCACATGATTGCCACTAACAACATAATTATTAACAAGTCATTTAAATATAATGATTCTCCTTCTGACTATGTTCCGGACTATATGTTACCAACAGCAACAGATATATCTCAAAACAACTCAATTGATATTTTAAATGGAATCTATAATGTGGCTCCAGATTCTGGCACTTATAGTCCACAATTATATATGAACCCATGTTCTGATTTTTCATATTTCACTAATTTATTTGCGGACAATAATGCTAATCTCTCAATAAAGAAAGGTTGATTTGATTTCACACTTAATAAAAACTTATTACTTTTTAAAGTTGATCTAGAATACGATCCAATTCACCAAATATTTAACAGGTTCATATTTTCGGCAAAAGGTACTGGAACACTGTTAACTAAAAATGATTCTGTATTAACATTCTCTTTTGCGCTTAAGAACGTATCGGATTTAGCAGATGATGCTTATGGCCCATTAACAAATGGCGTTCAATTACTTTCCGCATTTACAACTGATACATCAGGGATGAGTCAAGACTATATTAAAGGCACATCAAAGATTAGTTCTTTTAGTGGCGGAATAATGGCAAACCATGATGTAGGGTTTCCACATTTCTATCCTAGCGGACAACTAATCACCGGTAACTTCTTAAATATTGTTCCTTCTCAAAATCTTCCAGCAAACAACAATGGGTACACAGATCATTTTGATGATAGTGCAAGTTATTGAAGCCAAACTTGTGAACTTAGCGCTCCCATTTTTGGAGATCGAACATATTCTTTTGATAGTTTCGGAAGTGATAGCCACATTTATACTGGATTCCAATTCCCTAATGGTATTGGAGATTTTTCATTCCCTGAGCCCGTTGCAGGTTGACAAGGTTTTTCTACTCTCCCTTCCTATGCACTAAGTAAAATAAACACGATTACACCATGTACTATCAATATAGATGAAGGTGATATACCTAACTTTAATCCGGGTTTGGTAAACAATGTTTATAAACACTACATAGAAAATATGGTAAAATCTGATTATTGACAAAATCCAAAAGATTATAGTGCTCTACTTTATTGTAAAATTATTGGTAATCAATGAGATAATTTAAAGTACAATGGGAAGGATATTCCAGCACAAATGGGAAATTTGTCTTGATATAAAGTTTGTAACATAACATATGACACTCCACGAAACGACAACTATGCTAAGTATCAAGATAGGTATTTTTATGGTTCATCAGTAACATATGATTATGGTGATGATGATATAAGGATAAAAACCAGGATGTATAGTGGTGGATGTCCGTGTGATGAAAAAGCAAAAGTGAGTCACAGCACTGGGTATACAAGGTTCGGTGTTCCATTAGCGTATGGCTTTACTTGTAAAAGCGAGAATATGTTTGGGGCAATAGACTATACCGATTCAGCAGATGGATTCATATATCACACTGATAAGTCAGATAATGTCTTTAAATTCACTCCTGATCAAATTGCCCAATTAAATGGTCAATTTTAGGACTATATTATCTCCAACGCAATGTTCATTAATGAGATTGGAATATGTTCTGCACATGCTTATGTACAACACAATCATTAATAAGGTTGGTATAAATTTCAGATATATGCATCAATCCCCTTATTTGCATCGAATTCTAATAGTTTAGTCTACGACTACAAAAGTATTTTTTTATTATGTTGTTTCTCTTATAAAATAGACTTATGGGAAATCAAAAATTACAAATAACACAAACAAAACCCCTCCACTCATTATTGATTCTAGGGTCAGCAATTCTTACATTAGTTGCTGCAATATTAGTAGTTGCTCTTGGAACTAGCACTCATATAACAGTTGACGCTGATTTAAAGGGCAGTCTGGGCTTCTATTCGTTTGAACAAACCAACACTGGATATGATGTAAACATAAATGCTGCAGGATGGATAACACTTGTTTTAGCGGTAGTAGCAATCATTCCATTAGTCTTCTATAGTTCTCTTTCTAAGAAGATTAACGAAATACAAGTTGGCAGTGTTTTGTTGGCGTTAGTTTCAGTTGTTATTATTGTTGCTTTAGTGAATAATGACTTAACTAAGACAATTTACAAAGCAGGCGACGGTGTAGACCCCGTTTTAAACGGTACAGGATGAGCTGCATTTGTAATAGCGATTTTCGGAATCGTTGCTTCTGTTGCTGCAATCGGATTATCATCATACAGCTTAGTTAAAAATTACAAAAAAGGCCCAGCCTCTAGCAAAAAAGCTTCTGCTAAGTAGTCTATAACTACAAAAGTATTTTTTGTATTGTTGTATTTCTCTCATAAAATAGATTCATGGGAAAACAAATAACAAAAACAAAACCATCACACTTATTACTAATTATTTGTTCAGCAGTTCTTACACTGATTGTTTCAATATTGGTGATCACTAAAGGAACTAGTACAAAAATGAACGGCACTGCCCAAGATCTTACGGCAGGGCATGCCAGCATCGGCTTTTATAACCTTAGTGCTTCTTCAGATTTTCTCTCATGCAATGTAAGCGCAACTGTTGTGGGATGGTTAACACTTGTTTTAGCTGTGTTAGCAATTATTCCATTAGTCTTTTATAGTGTTCATTCTAAAAAGATTAATTGAATACAAGTCGCCAGCGTTATATTAGCATTAGTTCCAGTCGTCATTATTGTTGCTTTAGCCAGCAACGACTTAGCTAAGACAATATACAAAGTGGGTAATGGTGACAACTTTGCTAAATTAAATGGTACTGGATGAGTTGTATTTGTAATAGCAATTTTAGGAATTGTTGCTTCTGTTGCAGCAATTGGATTATCATCGTACAGCTCATATAAAAATTACAAAAAAGGTCCATCTTCGAGCAAGTAGTCTATGACTATAAAAAATTTTTTGCATTACAACATTTCTTTTATAAAATAGACTTATGGGAAAACAAATATTACAAATAACACAAACAAAACCCCTCCACTCATTATTGATTCTAGGGTCAGCAATTCTTACGTTAGTAGTTGCTATATTAGTAGTTGCAATAGGAACTAGCACAGACGGAAAGATTGACTATTTGGACGGAGGTGGCTCAATAGGTTTTTATAATGTCAATGCACAACTCCATGTAAGCGTGAATGCAACAGGATGGGTAACACTTGTTTTAGCAGCAGTAGCAATTATTCCATTAGTCGTTTATAGTGTTCTTTCTAAAAAGATAAATGAAATACAAGTTGGTAGTGTTTTATTAGCGTTAGTTTCAGTTATCATTATTGTTGCTTTAGTTAATGATGATATAGGTAAGGCGATTTACGAATTAGATGATGAAATAAAACTAAACGGTGCTGGATGAACTGTATTTGTAATAGCAATCGCAGGAATCGTTGCTTCTGCCGGTGCAATCGGATTATCATCATACAGCTTAGTCAAAAATTACAAAAAAGGTCCAGCTTCAAGCAAAAAAGCTTCTGCTAAATAATAAAAACTTTATTGTATTTCTTTAATATAGCGAGTCCATCCTATTTATGGTGGTAAGGATGATTGTTCTTAATACATTGACTACGATATATTTGTTCTACCAAGATTAATCTAACTATATCATACGGCATTATTAACTTACCAATAGACCATAGGATATTTGCTCTTTTTCTAAGTTCAGGATTAACGCCATAAGGCCCTCCAATAATAAAAACAACTTTATTATGAGCTGTTATTGTATTAGTTAATTCATAATTGTCCATTTCAACACCACGTTCGTCTAATAAAATAACAAAATCATTATCACTAATTAAATCAAAAATCTTTTTGCTTTCAAGATTTCGTGCTTCTTCATCTTTGTGCGATGAAAAATCGATTAATTCAAATTTAGTTTCAAACGGTTTGATAAGACGCTTCTTATAGTTGTTTATTTGTGAATCATATTCACTCTTTTTACCAACGGCAATTATTTTGATCATGATTTATTTTTGTTTTCTTCAGCTTTTAATCATTCAAGCATTTCTAAAACCTGGATTGCTTCTTGGTCTCCATTCTTTGCAGCATATTTATATCAAGCAAGTGCTTCTTTCATATCTTTCCTAACGCCTCGTCCTGAAAAAAATGCTTGACCTAATGCAGATGCAGAATCAATATGACCAGCCTTTGCATTTTTGAAGTATAAAGCAACAGCTTTTTTAGCATTAGGTTTCACACCTTCACCTTCAAAGTAGGCTGTTGCTAAACTAAAGGTTGCATCTTGATTACCTTGCATAGCAGACAACTTATAAAGTTCATATGCTTTCTTCCTATTAACTGCAACGCCAGTTCCTGTGAAGTAAGCATTTGCTAAATAGTATTGTGCTACATCATCACCTTGGTCAGCTGACAGCTTATATCATTGAATTGCTTTGGTGTAATCTTGTTCAACACCCTCGCCCCAATAATAAGCATCCCCTAAAGCAAACTGTGCATCAGAATCATTTTGCTTTGCAGATAAAACATATCAATCAGCAGCAGTATCATAATTCTTGATAACACCTTCTCCTCAATAATAAGCATCTCCTAAAGCGAATTGTGCTGCTGCATTATTCTTCATGGCTGATTTGTAATAATGATTATTAGCTTCAACAAAATCTTGCATTACACCATTTCCATAGTAATAACAATTACCTATTGCAAATTCAGCAGAAGCATCTCCTTGTTCTGCTGCTTTGGAATATCAGTTAACTGCAGATTTATAATTTCTTTCTACACCTGTACCAAAGAAATAACAATCACCTAATATTGTTTGCGCTGCAACAACACCTTGGTTAGCTGCCATCTCATATCATCTAGCTGCATGGGCGAAACTTTTAGTTACGCCAAAACCGAAATAATAAGCTTCACCCATACGCAGTTGAGCTTCTTTTTCTCCCTTTTTAGCAGCTATTAAATATCACTTAACAGCAAGCTTATAATCTTTCTTAACACTCTTACCATTTCAGTATGCGTCTGCTAGTAATAACTGTTGTTCTGTTTTTCCTTTACTAGCATATCGCTTTCAAGTATTAATCATGCTCATAATTATATTATGCTATACATGTTAATAAGCAGATGTATATGCCTATTTGTTATGTTTCTTATATTGTTTGTGCTTTCAATCAACAAGTCTGATTGATGCATCATCAACAAAATCAAAAATACCCTTGGCAATTAGTTTATCATACATTTTTCTTTCGGGTGCTCTTGAATCTAAAATAGCTTGTAATTCTTCAGCAGTCTTATTTGGTTCACGTCTGTAAAACTTTTCCTTTTGTGCATCCGCAGTAATAGTTCAACATGTTGAGATAAGTTTTACATTAGGGAAACGTTCAGAAAAATAATCTTTATAAAATGGAACAGCAGATCCAATAACATTAAAGAATAATGATTTACCTTCTTTAAGCGGTTCTTCTAATTCTTTTTCTGTATAGCAATACCAAACATGCTCTCCAGAAATATCCTTACCAAAAGAAACGGGATTAACGCAGAAAGAAAGGAATTTACCTTTCTTATCTGTTAATGCACATTTAGGAGTAAAGAAATAGTCATATCCACATATTTCATTTATTCTCGGATATCTTGTTGTAGTGGATATGACTTTATGAAGTTGATATTTTTTATCATACCCCATCTTAGAAAGAAACTTTCATAAACCATCTTTACCGGCAGCAGATGGAGCACTGATAAAAAATATTGCTTGTTCTTCATTGTGGTGACAGTGTTTAACTCTTTTAACAAAATTCTCGTATCTATTTAATTTCTTTGCCATATTAAGATATTTTATATAAAAATAAATTTATATTTATAATAAATACATAATTATGATTAAAAGATTTTCAACAAAAATTTCCTCAATTGAAGCATACGAAGTGCTTGATTCACGTGGATACCCAACTGTCGCTTGTCAGGTAACAACAGCATCTGGTGTAAAAGGCCTTTCTATGGTTCCATCTGGAGCTTCTACAGGAGAAAAAGAAGCTTTAGAATTAAGAGATGGAGACCAAAAGCGTTACTTAGGCAAAGGTGTTTTAAAAGCAGTTGCCAATGTTAACCGTAAAATAGCTCCAGCTATTTTAAAGGCAAAGTTTAAAGTAACTGATCAAAATGCTATTGACAACTTCATGATTAAATTAGATGGTACGCCTTATAAGAAAACTCTTGGAGCTAACGCAATACTTTCTGTTTCATTAGCTTGTGCTCAAGCAGCTGCTATTAGCTTAAAGAAACCATTATACCAATACATTGCTGAAGATGTAGCTGGAATAAGCAAAAAAGGTAATAACAAAGCATACAAACTTCCAGTTCCTATGCTTAATGTAATTAACGGTGGAGCTCATGCAGATAACACAATTGACTTCCAAGAATTCATGATTATGCCAGTTGGAGCTAAAACAATGGCTCAAGCTTGTCAAATAGCTTCTGAATGTTTCCATGCATTAGCTAAATTATTAAAAGGAAAAGGTCTTAACACATCAAAAGGTGATGAAGGTGGATTTGCTCCTAAATTAGGAAAAGCTGAAGATGCATTAGACTTAATGGTAGAAGCTATTAAGAATGCTGGTTACAAACCATATACACAAGTTAAAATTGCATTAGATGTTGCAGCAAGTGAATTCTATGAAGCTGGTAAATATACATTTAAAAAAGGAATCAAAGCTGGATTACTTTCTGCAAAAAAATGAAGTTTATCAACTGATGAAATGATCTCTTACTTACAAGATCTAGTTAAGAAATATCCAATCGCTTCAATCGAAGATGGATTAGATGAAAATGACCACGCTGGTTGAATAAAATTACAACAAACACTTGGTAGCCAAATTCAAATAGTTGGTGATGACCTATACTGTACTAACCCTAAATTAACACAAGAAGGAATTGCTAATGGTTATTCAAATGCTGTTTTAATTAAATTAAACCAAATCGGTACATTAACTGAAACAATTGAAACTATTACATTAGCTCACAATGCTGGATGAAACGCAGTTGTTTCACACAGATCTGGTGAAACAGAAGATACTACAATCGCTGACCTTGCTGTTGCATTAGGAACAAGACAAATCAAAACTGGTTCTATGTCAAGAAGTGAACGTATTGCTAAGTACAACCGTTTAATTGCTATTGAAAAAGAATTAAAAGAAGATGCAATATATCCTGGTGACAAAGCTTTCTTCGGAGTTAAAGAAACAGCTAAGCAAGTTCACGAAACAATCTCTAAAACAATTCAAGATACAGCTGTTAAGAGTTACAAAGCTCCAGTTAACAAAAAAGTTAATGAATTAGCTGCTAAAAAAGGAATAAAGATTGCTAAGCC
>JAISKD010000004.1 GCA_031261065.1 Mycoplasmataceae bacterium | reverse complement strand
AAATAGCGTTTATAATATATAAATACTAGATTTCTAGCATTACCAAAACATGTCATCCGAAAAGAAAATATCGGTGCATGCATATAAATATAACGGTCTCCTATACCGAACTTGGGAATTTCCAAGAATAGTCGAAGAAACAACTGAATATATATGCATAGCATCACAGAATAGTGAAGTAATAACGACTAAAGGAGATAACTCCGGTTATTTGTTTAGTAAAATTACAGTTCCAACAATTTGATACTTCCCTAAAAATCAATGGTACAACCTAATATTTGCTTTTAAGAAAAATAAATATTATTGCTATATTAATATCGCAGCCCCATTTATTTTTGAAGAAGAAGCTATTAAATATATTGATTTAGATCTAGACTTTGAGATTAGGAATATTACAAAGCCTAATCTAATAGAATTAGACCAAGATGAGTATGAAGAACACTCAAAACTTTATAATTATCCAGAAAAACTTAAAAAATATATACTTTTAGCTGAACAAAAAATTAAAGAAATGTATAAAAATAAAGAGTTAGATAAATATTTTAATATAGAAAAACTTAAACAATATGGGAAATAAGAAGAATGATTTTTACGAAAAGATCATGGATAAAATCTATGATCTTACTAAAAAAGGAGAATTAGAAGAAGCACTTAAAATTGTCGAGGAAGAAATTGTCTCTCCTTATATACCCGCTGATTATCTTAATGATTTTGAAAGGTTATATACTGAACTTAAAAAAGCTGTTACAGCAATGAGCATGGAGAAAAAATATGCTGGTATGACTAAGTTGGAAATCATGTCACAAATTTTTAAGAAGAATACAGTTAATATGAATGCATTTACTTTTTTTCTTTCAAGATATGTTTATGAAATGGAACAAATCGATGCGCACTTCTTTAATACTATATTTTTATCTTCTTCAGTGAGTATGTTTGAAAAAATATTTATATTAGAACAATTTAAATTCGCAGATGTTAATTTTACATTTGAGTTTTATAATCAAAATTCAAACAAAAATTTCTGTGTAAATTCAATGTCTGATTTTGAAATGTCTAATGCTCAATATTATGCAAGTGTTGAAAAGAAAATTAAATCAGCTCTACTAAAATGACCTTCTTCTATAACTCTTGCTCTTGATTTACTTAAAATGATTTATGAATATTACTTTATTGGAGTTCCTAGTTTTTCTGAAGAAGAACTAGCTTTCCAATTGGCCAAATACATTACAGAATCATTTGAACCTAAAAATGTACAAGCTTCTTCGTTTCATAACTGGTTAGAATTAATAGCTTTTAATAAAAAAATAAAAAACTAACATAATAAATATATGAGTAAAAAGATACTGTTTATCTCTGATACACATGGTGATAATACAGTGTATAAAGAAATTATTGATTGTGAAAAAGCTGATTTAGTAGTTCATGCTGGAGACTACCACGATTTCCACTTTAGTTCACCACATACAATTGTTGAACTTGATGCCAGAGTTGATCACAGTATCTTAGGAAATCATGGTTTAGGAATTAAGAAATTCAGTAAGAGTTCTTCGCTACCTTCCAATGAAGAATTAATGGAAGAATATATTGGAGACCATAAAATTATTAAGTTCGATTATTTAACTATTTTATTAACACACATTTTTGATTTTTCACCTAGATCAATGAATGGCAATATAGGAAACGTAGAAGCTTTTAGAACATTATGAAATGAAAAATGAAATAAGATAATTGAAGAAAACGAAGTTAATTTAATTGTACAAGGTCACACCCACGTTAGTGAAATAAAAAAATATAATGGGATAGATTGTATAAACCCAGGAAGTGTTACTATGCCAAAATATCCTAATGAAACAGGAACATACATCATTGGAACGCTTGATAATAACCATATATCATTCGAGGTAAAAAATGTCAAACATAAATAAAAATAATTGAGATCTTGAATCTCTGTTAAATAACAAATCTGTTGATTCATTGTTTGATGAATGAGTTGAATTAAACAAAGAATTAATAACTCTTAAAGATGATTGTTTTTCAACGATTGAAAAGTTTTCAAACTTCTTAGATAAAGAAGATGAGCTAGGAAAAGTAAGTAATCGTTTGATGAATTATGTTTCCAATCATAATAATGAAGATTTAACTGATGAGAAATGAATTTCTCTTGAACAAAAAATAGCATTTGAGAAAAATAAGTTTCATATTGCTTTTGGTGGTTTTGTCAATGAAATCCTTAAAAATGAAGAAGCAATAAAAAAATATATTGCCAGTGATAAATTATCTGAACATAAGAGGGGTTATGATTTAATATTCAGAACAAAACCACATATATTAAATGAAGTAGAAAATAAGATTATTTCTAAAGCCTCAAGAGCATTCGGTGGTGTTAGTGATATGTTTTCAATTCTTACAGATTCTGATATAAGATTCGAAGATGCAGTCTCTTCAAAAGGAAAGAAAGTAAAAATGCCAACAAAGGCAGATGTAATGCTTTGCCTTCGTTCAAATGACAGAAAAGTAAGAGAGACTGCTTGAACAAATTTTAACAAAGCCTACTATAATTTTGAAAATACATTAGCTGCTTCTCTATATCACAATTATTTATCATTAAATACTTTTTCGAAACTACATAATTATGATGATTATGTTGCAGCAGCAGCGTTCGATGATGAAATTGATAAATCATTAATTCTCAATATTTATAAAAATGTAGAACAGTTTAAAAACTTGTCTTTAAAATTTGGCAAAGTTCTAAAGAAACATTTACTTAAGAAACTTAAATTAGAAAAACTAGAACCATGAGACTACTCTGTAACTTTATCTACATCTAATAAAACATATACAATTGAAGAAACAAAGGGAATATGTTTAGAAGCATTAAAACCACTTGGTGATGAATATATCTCAATTGTACAAAAAGCTTTTGATGAACAATGAATATCATGAATGCCACAAAAAGGGAAATATTCTGGAGCTTATTCTATTGGTGGAACAAGAGGTCTAGATAAATACTACATTTTAATGAACTTCGATAAAACATTAGTTTCAGTTAATACAATAATTCATGAGTTAGGTCATTCGATGAATTCTTATTACATAAACAAAAAACAAAAAGTATATGCTGATGTTTCTATTTTTTGTGCTGAGGTAGCTTCTATATGCAATGAAACCTTACTTGCATTACACTTATTGAAAAAATACCAAAACGATAAAAATATAAGGAAAGAGATATTAGTTAATACTATAAGAGAATTCTTCTCAACAACAACAAGACAGATAATTTTCAGTAACTTTGAGTACGAGGCTGTTGAATGTATAAATAAAGGTGCTCCTTTAACTAAAGAAAGTATTATTGAAATTTATAAATCAATGATTGAAAAATATGAGGGTAAAAAAATTAAGAAGAAAGGTAAACCATATGAATACTCTTATTCAACAATTATGAGAATACCACATTTTTACTCTGGTAATTTCTATGTATATAAATATGCAATCGGTCAGATAGTTGGTCTTTATGTTGCAAGTAAGATTTTTAATGGTGATGAAGAAATGAAGAAAAAATATTTTGATTTCCTTTCAAGCGGAGAGTCATTATCACCACACGATACTATTAAATTGCTTGGTATTGATTTAAACGGTGAAGAAGTTTATAAAGTTGCAAGTAAACAAATAGATGAATGAATTAAAGAATTTGAGTTAACGCTTTAATGTTTTTCTAGTGGATGTTTATTGAAAACATGTGCTGTAGTGTTTTTCTTTATGTGTGGTAAAACTCTAACTTCTTCTTTACTAGAAAGGTAAGGAACTTTCTTCTTTGTGTCGTGACTCTTTTTAATTCTTGAAATACTTTGTTCAAAGTATTTGTATTTATTTCCGTATGCAGCTTCTGCAATTTTGTGTGTAGTTTTTAAATTATATTTAGTCTTTATAAGAGCATCTATATTTTTGATTACGTTTTTAAAATCCTTGCTATCTGAGAATTTTTTGCTAATATGTTTTTTAACATCATTACATGAAGTGTCCTTAACAGCCGGAGTGATTGAATCGTTCAGAGAGATGGCAAGTAAAACATGATAAATAAAATTGATCAACATTCTGATTGAATTCTCTTTTTTCTTTCCTTGCAAACCACTTGCATCAAATAAGTCAATATTGAATTCCAATGATTTAAGTAAATTGTGTGAGTGTTCCCCAATCAATTCTGGTATTAATATTTCATCATATGATAATGCCGAATAATTAACTACATTTAGATCTTTTCCAGTGAACATAACTTTGTTAGCATATCTAATTGATTCAAGCACTAAATGTAATTCGCTAGTGCCAGTATCAATACTTAATTCTTTAAACTTTTCAAATATATCACGTTTAAAAACCAATGAGTGATATGAAAGATTTTCTTTTATTGTTAGCTTATCTGAGTTAACGATGTTTCTTGATCTAGCACCTTTAATGGCATTTGAAAATTGGAATGATGTTTTTGTGTTGAAACCATCACGAGAAAAATCATAACTAGAGATAACTAAATCAGGAGTTAATGCTGCCTTGCTGATTACATAATACAAATCATCCATAAGTATTGGCAAACCAAAGAAGTCAAACGAGTCATCAGTGTCAATAATCTTAATGAAGGCTCCGGTTGAATATATTAAACCAGTCTTAACAGCATTCGCTCATGATGATTTAACTGTTCCACCATTTGATTTGTAGTAAAAAATTTGAGTTGAATACTTTTCTAAGTATGGCAAAACAAAATCATAAATTGTATTATCATAACGGTCGTCGACAACAAAAACCTCTATAGCTCTACCAATTGCCTTGAAATTTATAGAATTTAACACATTGGCTAATTCTTCAGTAAATTCATGACAAGGTATTATTACAGTTAATAATGGCCTCGGTGTGCTTGCTGGTTTGAGTTCCATATACTTATTATAATATTTAATAATAAGTAATAATCTGTATAAAGTTTAAACTTTATACAGTGATATTATTGAATAAGAGAGATTAATTTAAATTATCTTCTAGGTATTTCTGGAAGCTAGCAGGATCTTTCTTAAAGTCTTTAAGACATATATCACGAACTACCTTTCCTTTTTTTAGTAAGATCATCCTATCTGTTAAAGCAAGAATTTCTGTTACGTCATGGCTTATCAAAACGATAGTCATCTTATTATCAATAGCGTATTGTTTAATAAAGTCTTTAAAATCATTTCTAGTTGTAATATCAAGACCAGTTGATAATTCATCTAAAAACACTACTTTTGGTTTATGAATTAAAGAAAGAAAAATATTTAATCTTTGTGTTTGCCCACCAGATAGTGAAGCAGCTGGATTATTGTAAAAAGATTTAATTTTAAAAGTCTTAATAAGACTGTTTAACTCCTGAGTTGAAATTCTTATATTGTAAGCATTGATAATAAAAGTTATAAGTTTTTTAACAGAGATATATTGCGGGTACGTAGAATCTTGAAATTGAATTCCTAATTCTTTCTTAACATCCTCTGCTTTTCCACTCTTAGAAAAAAGGTAAGAGATGGTTCCAGATGTTGGTTTGTTAATTCCTAAAATCATTTCAACTGTTGTCGTTTTACCTGCACCATTTGCTCCAATTAGTGCTAAGTTTTCTCCTTCATTAATATTAAACGAAACACCATCGACAGCCATGACTTTTGTCTCGTTTTTACCGTATTCTTTTCTAATGTTTTTTAAGCTTATTAATGTTTTTGAAGTAGTGTTTTCTACTACTGCAGCTTCTTTATTTGCAATCTTTTTAGTATTCATAATTATCTTCCTGTTCATTTAAATTTCTTCATTACAATTAGTCCCAAACCAACAATTCACCCGAATGGTAGCAAGAAGTCCAAAATCTTTCCAGTTTCATCAAGGATCACAACTCTGCCAGTTGGAACACCTGGCAAGGCCAAACATGAATAAACAGCATAGGATTGGTTGAAACGGAATATATGACTGCCATCAAGGTTTGTCATATTACCAGAAGCTCATAAAGGACTTCCGTCAAAATTATAGGAACCATTCCATGCTTCAGCGGCCATATTTGTTGCTGGTTTGAATGGAGAAATAAAATATCCTAAATATCATAATGCATCATTGGATTTTACAATCATATTAGGAACAGCTAATCCTGCAAGAATAATTGTTGAAACCATGATTGAAACAGCAATTGAAAGAACCGTTGTTGGAGATTTACAGAATGAAGCAATTGCTAGACCACAAGCAAGACTAATAAACATGATGATTAATGACGAATATAAGAATCCCATTCAATCAACATGTGACAAAACCATACTTAATGATGGCATGCTTATGCCGGTCGGCGGAACCGTCGGAATAGATGTCACTGGTCCATTATTTCAATACTTAAGGAATATCAAACAAGTTATCATAGTGATTACAACCACTGACATAAACATGACGAAGAAGTAAAACAAACAAATAGAGAGAAGAATTCTTGTTGGATTGATTGGCGTTACTGAAATTCTCTTTAACAGTGTTGATTTTTTAAAATCAATTATTGTAGAAGGTAGGATGTTAAGTCCAATGATTATACTGCCAAGACAAAATGCTCCAGGGAATGCGTAGTTATATCCTATAGAAAACCCTAATAAACAAACTAATATTAGAGGGAAACCAAATGCTAAAACTGGAGCACTCACTGAACATCAGAAATATCCCTGAATTAGCTTTAAAATTGCAAGGGAACTATTTACTTTTGGGTGCTTTAAAAGGAAATTACTTTCTTTCTTTTTTAAATATTCCCTTCCGTGTTTCATACTTATATTATATATAAGTCATATTTACTTTAAAATACAAAATTCTCCAATATAAAAACGGTTAATTTGCCTATATCGCCAAACTTACTATATTATGTATATAATAAAATTAATATATGTCGAGAAAAAATATCTTATTTATTGAAACTACCGACGCTGAACCAAAAACAGATCCTAAGTCATCAACTAGTCCTTATTCTGATAGCACCGATGATTCTACGAATACTGTTGACAAAAAGAAGAAAATCTTTAAATGATTAGCTTTCTTTGTAATTCTTGGTGGACTAGGTACAATGTTCTGATGATATTGCACTCCACACACAACAAGGATAAGCAATATTACTAATGTTGAGGAAACCGATGGAACAAAAGTGACGTTTACATATGGAAGCGATTCAAAAACTAAAGACCTAAAGAGAGCTGATACTACTGTTGATTGAGGAAAAAATTCATGATCAGTTCTTAATTGAAATGACACTAACGGTGGTAATTCACATGTAACATTCTATATGAAAATTAGTGGTACAACCTACAATTTCCCCGTTGTGATTCATTATGATGGTAACAAAGAGGTAGAATCATACCACCTTGATGGGTGTGTAATAACATATGGACCATCAGCATTTGAAGATTGATTAAATGTTACATCTACAATAAATAACACTATTCCCGATACTTCACCAACAATCATGAGCTATATCTTGTCATACTTGCCTATGATTATCTTGATTGGTTTAATGGTATGAATGTATCAACGTCAAATGAAAATGCAGGGCGGAGATGGAGAATCTGTTTTCTCAATGGGAAAATCTCAAGCAAAACTTACTACATCAAAAGTTAAATTCTCAGACATAGCTGGAATTAAAGAAGAAAAAGAAGAATTGATTGAAATAGTAGACTATTTAAAATTCCCTCAAAAATATGTTGCTATGGGCGCTAGAACTCCAAGAGGTGTAATTCTTTATGGACCTCCAGGTACAGGTAAAACATTACTTGCGAAAGCGGTTGCTGGTGAAGCAAGTGTTCCATTCTTCCAAGTATCAGGTTCAGCCTTTGAAGATATGTTAGTCGGAGTAGGAGCTAAGAGAATAAGAGATTTATTTAAAAAAGCAAAACAAGCAGCCCCAGCTATTATCTTTATCGATGAAATCGATTCTGTTGCGTCTAAGCGTGGTAAAAACGAAATTATGGGTGGTGGTGGACTTGCCGACCAAACAATTAACCAATTATTAGCGGAGATGGACGGTTTCTCTACAAAAACAGGAGTAGTTGTTATGGCTGCAACTAACAGATTAGACGTTTTAGATGATGCGATTCTACGTCCAGGACGTTTTGACAGACACATTCAAGTTACACTTCCAGATATTAAAGAACGTACAGACATTCTTAAAATACACGCTAGAAACAAAAATATTTCTGCATCTGTTTCTTTAGAAGATATAGCAAGACGTACACCAGGTTTCTCAGGAGCACAACTTGAAAACGTTTTAAATGAAGCAACATTATTAGCTGTTAGGTTTAATAAAACAACAATAGGAATGTCTGAGATTGATGAAGCAATCGACCGTGTAATTGCAGGACCTGCTAAAAAGTCTCGTGTGATAACAGAAGAAGAAAAAGAACAAATTGCTTACCACGAAGCTGGTCATGCTATAGTTGGTCTTTATACTAAAGGATCTGAAAAGGTTGAGAAAATTACTATTATTCCTCGTGGAAATGCTGGCGGTTACACACTTACTAACCCTGAAAAGCAAGAAAATATGCTACAAAAGAAATCCGAACTTAAAGCTATGGTTGCCGCATTGCTTGGAGGACGAGCTAGTGAAGAAATTCGTTATGGTGCTGATAATGTTTCAACTGGTGCATCAAACGACCTATACAAGGCCACTGGAATAGTTAGAGCTATGGTTATGCAATTAGGTATGTCAGAGATTGGTATGACTCAATTCGTACCATCTGAAGGTTCTTCTAGTCCTTACCAACAAAAACTTTATTCTGATGCTACTGCTTATAAAATGGACAATAAGATTGAATCTATTATTCAAAGTGAGTATAAAGTAGCTAAACAAATCATTTCTCAAAATAAGAAAGAATTAGACTTAATCGTTGAATGCTTATTATTGTTAGAAACAATTGTTAAACCTCAAATCGATTACATCCATAAGAATAAAAAACTTCCAGCAGAAGCTGTTGAAGCGAAGAAGAGAATGGCAAAAACAAAAGCTGATAAAAAATCTGTTAAGAATTAATTTTTCAAAGACAGAAAGTAAACATAGAAGAATTGCTTCCGAATTTATTTTTACATTCACTAATAAAATCTTTTGTTATTTCTTGTTCTGCATACAAAATAGACAATCCTTTTTTAACATCTGGGTCATCAAAAGGTAAAATGTCAGATTTCATATATGAACATAGCAATAAAATATCTATTACTCATTCACTAAGTCCCTTGTATTTTAATAGAATCTTTTTAATTGCTTCCGTATCTTCTTTTACTAGCTTGTCAAGTTTAAGTTTTTTATCAACAATATCATAAGTGATTGCTTTAATTAATGAAATTTTATCATTTGCGATACCGTTAGCTGACAGTTGCTCTTTAGATGCTGATGCAATAACTTTCGGATTAACATTGTTAAACATAAAAAATAATTTATGTCAAATTGAATCGATATTTACATTCGTTTCATTTTCACTAATTATCGAGTGAAGTAAACAAAGATAGTGGTCATGCATTATTCTAACGGTGAATGGTTTAGAGAAATCAATCTTATCAGAAAGTTTTGGTTCCAATTCTACAACGTGCATTAATTCTTTTTTGTCTATAGTTATAAACTCGAATATCTTATTCATCTTATTTCTCTAGTTCAAAAAGTACTGGTTCATGTTTGTTTCATGATTTTTTAACATCAACTAATTTTTGGTTTGCACTTCCTCTAAAAGGGTGATCAACTTCTGCATCATTACTTCGTAATTCTTCAATGAACTTCCCATCAACGACAACGTCTAAATAACTTACAAATTCTTCTAAGTCTTTATCCGTTTTCATTTTATCCACTAATTCTGACCACGTGTAACCAGTTCATGCTCATGTAGATAGTTTCATACCCTTTGCTGCTTTAGCGAGTAATTTCATTTTGCTCGCTTGCTCCATAGGATCTCCACCAGAAAAAGTAACACCATCTAAATATATTTCTTTTTCTAATTCATTTATTAAGAGATTAATATCAAATATTGACCCGCCAGTAAATGACCAAGTCTCAGGATTGAAACAATTAAAGCAATGGTGCTTACATCCTTGTGAAAAATATACTTTTCTCAATCCAGGTCCATTAACTAAACTTTGTGGAGATATTCCTGCAAGCCTAATTTCGTTGCTTTTAATATCATCAGCCATTCTTATGCTCCTAATTTTTCTGCAGATTTTGCTCTTGTTTCATTAGCTACACGTTCAGCACAGTCTAAGCAATATCTAATGTGGAAGTTAAAACCTAAATATGAAATATTTGTTTTTTCATATGCGAAGTGTAAAATCTTTTCAATTGTTTCTGCAGTTGGGTATGCATCAAATTCAATGTATGAAATATGACCAGCATTACATAACTTATGGTAAGGAGCTTCGATTTCTATTTTCTTACTATAAGATATAGGGAAGTCTACTGGAACATGGAATGAATTTGTATAGAAGTTTTTAGAGTTTATTCAATCAATGTCTCCAAGAACTTTCTTGTCTAGTTGTGTAAATTTACCACTTAGACCTTCAGCTGGTGTTGCATAGCAAGAGAAGTTTAATTTATATTTTTCTTTAAATTCATCTAAACGATTTCTTAAGTGAGTAATAATTTTTACACCTAGTTCAGCTGATTCTTCTGATTCACCATGGTGCTTACCAGTTAATGCTTTTAATGTTTCTGCTAATCCGATGAAACCAATTCCCCATGAACCTTGTTTCATGATTGATTCTATAGAATCATTAGCTGTTAAATCTTCAGAACCACACATAACTTTTTGACCAGCAACAAATGGTAAGTCTTTTACTTTTAGTTTTTTCAATACATCATATCTGTGCATTAATTGTTTTCTACATTGTTCAATTATTTCATCGAAAAGCTCAAAGAATTTATTAACATCTTTTTTAGCTCTGATTCCGATTCTAACTAAGTTAATAGTAACTGGACATATGTTTCCTCTACCAGCTCCACCAGGTGCTCCATTACAGTTACTTTGTACATAAGTTCTACATCCCATTGTTGAAGGATAATTTCCTTGATCAAATCAATATTTATTAAAGTCTGCATCCATGTTCATAAATGTAGGATTCATTCTTTGACTTGCAACGAATGTAGCAATTTTAAATAAATAGTAATAAGGATCAGATGGTTCTCTATTAACTCCTTGTTTTACTCTAAAGATAATGTTTGGAAATATTGCTTGTTCTCCACTTCCCATACCTTTTAGGTATTGTTCTAACAATGCTTGACAAATCATTGCTGCTTCTTCAGAATCTGGAATACCGATATTAATAGAAGAGAATGGAACTTGAGCTCCAGCACGTGAATGCATAGTGTTTAAGTTATAGACAACACTTTGCATTGCTTGATTAACTCTCTTTATTAATAGACGTTCAACAACTGCTTTTAATTCACTTGCTGGTACTCCAATTTCTATACAATCCTTTTCTATTTCTTTACGTGTAAGTTTTACATAAGGAGCTAGATCATTATCAAAATTAGGATGAGATTGTCCACCGAACATATCGTTTTGAGAAGACTGTAACATAATACAGCTTAAAGATGCCGCTGTTTCAATTCTTTGAGCAGGATTAATCATTCCATATCCTGTATTAAATCCTTCTCTTAATAATCTACCAGTTGGTAAATGTAGACAGTTAACTGTTAGGTTATATGAGTCTAAGTCATGAATATAGTAGTCACCAGTTTCATGAGACTTAGCCATTTCAGCAGGTAGAGTTGAAAGCACATGTCATTTGTTAGCTTCAGATGCTATACGAAGTAATTTTGCCGAAAAGTTATTTCCAACATTGGCGTTATCTCTATCAGTCTCTACACCAATTTTTGTAATTGATTTCATCAATTGTGTTTTTGATTCACGAGCTTTATTTCTTTCTTTACGATATTCATTGTAAGCACTAGCTAGTTTATCATGTCCGTATTTTTTTAAGAAATTTACAACATGATCTTGTATCTCTTCAACAGTAACATTTTCGGCATCACTCTTTTCAATTTCAGCAGTGATTTCATCAGTAATTAATTTAACGTCTTTGTATTTTAAATCATATTGGTGAGCATCTGCTGCTGTCAATATTGCATCAGATATTTTTGTCTTAGTGAAGGCCACTTTTCTGTTATCTCTCTTTAATACTTTTTTCATAAACTTACTCCTGTATTATAGAAATATTTTTTGATTGCATAGTAAAATATTATAAATATTGCATAATATATACTATAGTATATATTATTGAAAAAATATGAAGAAGAAAACATATGGAAATTTATGAAAAAAAGAGAGTAAGATTTATCGACATAATGAAGATGTAGAAAAACACCAAAAATTACTTAGGCATGCTTTAATAAAATACACAAGAGAAAAAGGAAAAAAAATTAAAACTAATGATTTAGTTGATTGATTGTTAGAAATGTATACAACGAATAGAATTATTTAGAGAGTTTGTGGAAAACTTCCACTAAGTCATTACCAGTTTTAATCTTTGTCAACTCTTCATCAGCAACTTGTTTACCAATTTTGTTCTCCATATAAATAATTATTCCCATTCCTTGCAAAGAATCGATACCTAATTCTTTAAGAGAATTTTTTAATTCTGCTTCTGATATATTCTTTTTAACATTTTGGTCGTGTGCAGCTTCTTTAAGAATTGCAATTATCTCTGCTTTGTTCATATATATAGTATATGTGATTAAATAATATATCAATAAATTCTATAAGTCAAGAGATTAGATTATTTATCTATGAACTTAAATTAGAAATAAAAAAGCAAAGACTTACTTTGCTTTTTTTATATAGAAGATATTGATATCTAGCAATCGATAAGAATTATTATGGGTTTGCAGTTATTTCAATATCGACAGAGACATTATCACCTTTTATAACGTAATTTCAGTCAGGGAGAACTTCTGCTTCTAATAGATTCGTGGCATAGTTGAATTCTTCAGCTGTAATTGCATAGCCAATTAAATGATATGAGCCAATTAAATCTTCATCGCTTGGGACTTCATGTCACTCATTATAATAACTTATAACCAACTCGCCCTGAGTTGGGTCGCTCATTTCATTACTAAGGCACATTGCAGAAATTCCTGGTAAAATTGGTTGTTTCGAAAGAACTGAAAAAGAATATAACGTATATGGTATGTTAATTTGACTAACAATCACAACCGCTCAGTCTTGATGTTCATCAAGATTAGTAATTAGATGTCCTTCATGTTCTTTTACATCATCAACTGTGAACTCATATTGATCTAATTCCAGTTCAATAACTGGTCCTCCTGTTCCTCCACCATTTGATTTTCCACATGATACAACGACAGGAGCAGCAACTGCTGTAACTCCTAATCCTAATAATGCTACGCAAAATGCTATATTTCTTTTTTTATTTTTAATTTGTTTCATACCTTCATTTTATAAGTTAAAATACAAAAAGAAAATAAAAACTATGATATATATAATATTTATATATGTCTAAGCCATTTCATAAATTAAAAGCACATATGTCGAACATGGTTGATAAATGAAAAAATAATTCTGGTCAGCGTGAATTAACTAATAAGGTTGTTATTTTTTGTAAGATATATGTTTCTTTTTTTATTGCTGGAATGATTGCCTTAACTATTTATTTGTTTACAATGACTGCAGCTCCGCTTGAAGCAGAAGAGGGAATTTGTTTAATTTGTTGATTAGTTATAGTTGGTATTAATCTTATACTAACAGTACTATTTATTTTTTTAAAAATAACAAATAACTTTCCTTTATTTAAAATACAAGGATGGTTTCAATCACTTATTTTAATTTGTGCTGGTTGTATTCAGATTTCTTCAGTCCTACTTACTCTACAAATAGATATGGGTAATGGAGATAAAGTACACGCATGATTTAATATTCGTACATGATATTCTCTTTCTGCACTTCTTTTCGTTTTATCTCTAGCTCTTCAAGTAGCGTCATTATGAATTTCTAACTATTCTCACAAAGTAGAAAGAATAGAATTCCTGAAATTAGTTTCTGAACTTAAACATGAAGAAAATAGCAAAAAAGCAAAAGCTAAGTTATCAAAAATTACGAATGTATTAGAAGAAAAAACAAAAGCAAAAGTTTAATTTCTTTTCTTATTTATTTTTTGCATATCAACAACATACTTGCATCCAGAGTATAAAGAAAAATATAATGCAATTAACATCATTCCGTTTTGTGCGAATATATAAAGAATCTTTGAATCTTTTGAGTGACTAATTACATCTCAGTCTCTATTAAAGAAGAATAAGATTAAAATTAAAGCAAACATTTGGAATACAGTTTTTAACTTACCATATATATTAGCAGGTACGACAACACCGTTTTTAGCAGCAGTCATTCTCATTGCATCCACTATTATATCACGTGCAATCATTAATACTGGTACTCACGCAAATGTTAGACCATGAACTGCAATCAGAATCATAACTGAATTAATTAGAACCTTATCAGCTATTGGGTCCCATAGTTTTCCTCAATCAGAAACTCATTTATATTTTCTAGCTAAGTGTCCATCTAACTGATCAGTAATACATGCTGTAACAAATAAAACACCAACTAATATATCACTAACTCTGAAGTTTGCTGATAACTTTGAACCGAAACTATAAATTGTTCCACCAAAAGGACAAAGCATAAAAACAACAACAACTATTGCCATGACCATCCTTAATATCGTTAAATAGTTTGGAATAAACCTTTTTTGGAAAAAATGGTTGTTGTTTTTCATAAATTAGAACTTTAAGTTTCCAGGTGTTCTTGGGAATGGTATAGTATCTCTAATGTTTTCAAGGTCAAGGATATACATGATTAGTCTTTCGAAACCTAATCCGAATCCAGCGGAAGAATGGTAACCATATTTTCTTAAATCGATATATCATTGAATTGATGAAACATCCATCTTAAGTTCATTGATACGAGCAGAAAGTTTATCATAGCTATCTTCACGTTGTGAACCACCAATAATTTCACCAACTCCAGGTACAAGTAAGTCATTAGCAGCAACAGTTATATTGTCTGGATTAACCTTCATGTAGAACGCTTTAATTTCTTTAGGGTAATTTTGTAAGAAAATAGGAGCTTTGTAAATCTTCTCACATAAATATCTTTCGTGTTCACTTCCTAAATCTTTTCCAAAGAACATATCTTTATCTTCAAATGGAACACCATCAGCAATCGCTTTCTTTAATTGCTCAACACCATCAGCATAATCAACACGTTTAAATTCATCTTTAATCATTGAATTAATTCTGTCAATAATAAAAGGTTTTTCAGCAGCGAATAATTTAATTTCTTCGTCACATTCATCAGTAACATATTTAACAATATATTTAATGAAAGCTTCAATAATAACTTGCAATTGTTTTAGATCACAAAATGCTACTTCTGGTTCTACCATTCAGAACTCGCTCATGTGTCTGTTTGTATGACTACGTTCTGCTCTGAATGTTGGACCGAAAGTATAAACCTTTCTAAAAGCTTGAGCATATGCTTCTGCATTTAATTGACCTGAAACAGTTAAAGACGCTTGGCCACCAAAGAATGGTTTTTCTGGGTTTTGTGTTATTGTAAAGTTTTCACCAGCACCTTCAGCATCATTGGCTGTAATAATAGGAGCAGCTACTCATAAGAAACCATTTTCTTGAAAGAATTTATGAATTCCGAAAGCTAATTTACTTCTAACTTTCATGATTGCTCCAATAGTTTTTGTACGTGGACGAAGGTGAGCGATTTCTCTAAGGAATTCAAAAGTGTGTTGTTTCTTTTGAAGAGGGAAATCTTCACTAGCTTGTTTTAATAATTTAATTTCATTAGCAATAATTTCTAAACCATTGTCAGACTTCTCATTCTTTTTTAAAACTCCAGAAACTATAACAGCACTACCTGTTCTAGCGCTTTTAATAGTTTCCTCAAAACCTTGAGTTACTTCTTTTTTACAAACTATTTGTAGATTAGATGTTGAAGAACCATCATTTATTTCTAAGAAGGCGATTTTGCCGCTATCTCTGTTAGACTTTATTCACCCTAGAACAGATGTTTCTGTTCCTTCTTCTTTTTTCTTCAAATCTTTAATTGCTATAGTTTCCATGTAAATATTATATATAGTTATTTAATAACTATAAATTTTCCACCACCTCCAAGTATGTTTCCAAGGTTCCATTCCATGTTAGTACTTTCAAAAATAGTTAATCATCCTGCTGCACTTTCACCATCGGTATAAATGCAAGTGTTGTGTCAGTTTCAATGATCAGCATCACCAGATAATCAAGCTCTGTGATCATTATCATCATTGAATGCAGGAGCATTACCAAATAAATTTATTTTTTCTAAAACAGGTGATCCTGTAAGGAAATTATTATTAATCTCTTGCATATTAGAATCAATTGTTATTTCTTCTAGAGATGTTAGGTTATTTGTATCTGCGCCTACTCCTCCATCAATAACATTAGCTAAAAAGTTTGCTGGAATATGTGATTCTTCGTGTTGCTTGAAAATAATCTTTTTTATAGTTTTACATCCACCAAATAAATTTGAACCAGCTGTTCCATATGCTGTACCTAATGTAGAAAAATTACTTGTGAATGTAAATGATTCTAATTTAGTTAATGAAGTACCAGCAAAAGCAGATTGTCCAATTGTGAAACTATCACAAATATTTGAAGTATCAAATGACTTGATGTAGATTAGCTGGCTACTAGTGGTTAATTGAGGACTAATTCTTTTGCACTGACTATCTTTTTCAAAAGAAATAGAAGTAATGTTTGGGTACTTTGTTAAATTAAAAAGTTGTTGGTTACCAACTACATCATTAAGTCCGAAAATAGTAACACCCTTAGGAACTAGTATGTGGTTATAGCTACTTGATAATGAAATATCATCTTTAATACCAGCGAATTTCATATCATCACCTTCTGAACGTAAGTCTAATTCATTAAATGGTACAGATTTTACAGGGATTGCTGGACGCATAAGCAAACCCATAGATGTTCCTGTAACCACAGCTGAAGCAATTAAAAGATATACAAATAAACTTACCTTATTAAAAAGTTTACGACGTTTTTCTCTTACGTCGTGGAATTTCTCAACTTGATAATGATAAACATCATCCTGTTTTACTTCGCTTTTTTTAGGCTTGCGCTTGTTAAACATAATATTATCTATATAATTATATTTTACTTTCTACTAGTTTCTAAAACTCTGTACTGTTTTAGTGTAGAGTTTCATTAAAGAATGAATTAATAGAATGGCACGTAAGAATCCTAATGATCCATTAACGACAACCATTAATAGTCCCATTCATGTGTATCCAGTACTTATTACAATATTGTTTGCATTATCAATACTAAAGTTTTGCCTAAAAATGTATGTCGTGTCATAAGAAAATGAATTAGATATACTTGCAGGGAAATCGGGTCTTGCAAGTAAAACAATAAGTGATGAAATAATAGTTGTACCAAGGGTCACAACTATTAGAGCAAATGTAGAACTCGAAATAAAGAATCTTTTTTCGACAAGAAAAGCTGATGTGAATAATAAAACAGAGATCACTAATGTCGCAATAACTGTAATTCCTTTCCAGTTTATATATGAGCTATCATCTATTAAATTTGTGGTGTCACTTTCATTTAAAGATTCTCATTTAATATGTGAATTCCATGCTCCATATACAATTTTATCGATTACATAATGTCCATCAACATTTGTGATTACCAAATTGTTTGGAATGATTAAACAAACTGCGGCAAATATGAAGCAAATTATAGAAAAGACTCCGCTAAGACTTATTAAAAATTTTGAACTAGTCTTTGTAAACTTACTCGATAAATCACCATTTATTTTTATAAATTTATCATCAGTGTTGCTCATACTATGATTATACTAATATTAATATATGCTACATATTGTGTTGTATGAGCCAGAAATACCGGAAAATACGGGTAATATTGCAAGAACTTGTGTAGGATTCAATGCTAAATTACACCTAATTCGTCCTTATGGTTTTTTTATAACTGACAAGACCGTTAAAAGAGCTGGTGTTGACTATTGAGATAAACTGCAACTTGAAGAACACGATTGCTGAGATGACTTCCTTAAATCTATCAAAACTGAATACAAAATTTATTTTTTAACTCGTTATGGTGTAAATACACCTGACTCTTGTGGAATGAAGTCGACTGAAGATGTATACCTTATTTTCGGTAAGGAATCAACTGGAATTCCCAAAGAAATTCTACGTGACAATAAAGATAAAACTGTTAGAATTCCAACGAGCGAAAACGTAAGAAGTTTGAATTTATCTAATTGTGTTGCCATGCTAACTTATGAATTCGCCAAGCAGAACGATTATGAAGGTTTGAAAAATAGCGAACCACACAAACCATTGTTCGACGAAAAGTAGAATGTATAGTTCTGTTATTATTTGGTGTAATATTTAAATAGTTTTTAAAGCATATTTTACCCATTTTTACTGCATATTTATAAAATAAATATAAATATATGAAAAAAGTACATTTAAAAACAATCTTACTTGGATTATCTTCATTTGCAATAATTCCGTCAATTTTCTCGGCTGTTATTTCTAATCATTCAAGTGTTACTGAAAACTCTAAACAACTTAAAACCATAAGTTCTGATGATGATCAACTAACATATGTTAATAATCTAATCCAACTCCACAATCTAGCTGAGGATTGATTATGCACTAATTCTATTAATATGACAGAAATAAACCCTCATTACGATGCGGCAACATGATTGACATATGAGTACATTAAAGAGTTTTATGATCGTTACCAAAACGCACAGTGATATCTTACTGATGGTTCTTTAATTAACAGAACAGACTGTAGTGAAGTTGGAATTTCAAACATATGTACTCAGCCAGGAGGCTACCCCTTCAAGCAGATGCTAGCAAGTCAGTACCCTGATTTAGATAGTTACTGAAGATCATTCAGCGTTGGCGCTAGTCTTCCTACTGACCCATGAGGTACAAAAGTGCCACATATGGCTGCAGCATTTAATTCTAAACTATTCACAACAACATCAGGAAATGTCTCAGGTGTAAAAATTATTCATGGTATAAGTGTTCCAACACCAATCTCTTATTTAATGGGTGAAGCAATGAGCGAAGCTGACTTTAACTCATTAGCATCATGAGCTGGTGACATACAAAAAATTCCATTACAATTCTTTCAATCGGGCAGTGACTGAAACGGACACGATGGTAGTTTAAGTGAAGATGCATATTACAATGAAACATATGTTGGTTTAACAACAGGAACTTATCCAACATTACAAACTAGCTGTGGTAGTTCAATTGTTACGTGAAGAAGCGATGCAGATGCTGATAATCTTTCAACACTACTATATGATGTACATGGTGAATCAGGATTTGATGATGTAATAAATTCGTACTATCTTGGTGAAAACGCATTAGTAAATGATAGATTTACAACGTTTTTAAAGATTGACAATATCAATCTTGATACTATAACTAGATTTGTTAATTATATTTATACAACACCATCTACACTTCCATTTTGTTGAATGATGTACATGAGCTATAACGGCACATTCTGAACTGACAATGCTGTAAATGGAATTTCAAAAGCCTTTAACGACTTCTTTTTACAACTTGTATAAGTCTCTGTAAATACATACTTAACTTTAGTTGCTTTATAGTGATTTTGATTTGCAAGAACAAAGCGAATAACACACTATTTAACTGCTAAGGTTATAATTATATTATGGATTATGATCTAGTAGTTATTGGCGGTGGACCAGCAGGAATATATGCAGCAAAGAATGCAGCATCTAATGGGCTCAAAACTATTCTAATTGAGGGAAATAAATTTTTAGGTGGACAACCTGCTAATTTATATCCACAAAAAACTATTTATGATATCCCCAATTATGATTCAGTTAACTCACTTGATTTCGTTAATGCTCTCGCTAAGGAATTGTCAGCAACTAATTGCACTATAAAACTTGATTCATTTGTTGTTTCGTTTGAACAAAAAGGAATTTTGTATGAAGTTAAGACCAATAATAATTTTGTTGTTCAAGCAACGAATATTTTAGTTTGTACAGGTCTTGGTATATTCACACCAAATGAAATAATGTTTGATGATGAAAATATTCATTACTCTGTTAAAGATATAAATCTCTATAAAAATAAAAAAATTGTCATTCTAGGTGGCGGTAACTCTGCGGTTGATTGAGCAAATGAGATAACAAGCAATAATATTTCAAATAATGTCACACTAATTCACCGTCGGGATGAATTTAGAGCTGATGAAAAAAATACAGTGAAATTATCTGCAAATAAAGTTAATGTTATTTTAGATAGTGTTGTTGAAAAAATAGAAAACAACAAGCTATTTGTAAAAAACAATAAAACTAGTAGCGTTACTAGCATTCCTTTTGATTTTTTACTTGTTCAATATGGTCAGAAAATAACTACTGAAAATGCTCTAATCAAAAAACTAAATCTTAACAAAGCAAATAAGATTTTAGTCGATGAAAATTTTGAAACTTCTTTAAAAAATATTTATGCAATTGGGGACTGTTGTACATACACCGCTAAAGCAAATAAGATTTCATCATGTTTTACCGAAGCTGAAAAGGTACTGCTTAAGTTAAAACATGGAAAATAAATTACCGAAAATAATTATCGTAGTTGGTACTACCGCAAGTGGCAAAACTGATCTCGCAATTGAACTAGCAAATAAGTACAATGGCGAAATAATTAACGCGGACGCTTTCCAAGTTTATAAGGAACTAAAAATCGGTACAGCAAGAGCCACAGATGAAGAAAAAAAGAAAGCAAAATTTTACTTGGATGGTGAAATATCTATTTTCGACAGATGAGATATCAGCGAATTCCAAAAAAGAGCAAATACAATTATTGAGGACATTTTATCTCGTAAAAAAATGCCAATCATTGTTGGAGGTTCAAATCTTTACATTGATTGTTTAATAAATAATTACAAATTAGATAATGTTGCTCAACGTTCCGATTTGTACGATGATTTAAGCAATGAAAAATTATACAGCATGCTATTAGAAAAAAATGCAAATCTTTCAAAAAAAATTGATGCAAATAACCATCAAAGACTAGTTCGCGCCTTGCAGATTCTAGATAATAAGCAAACACTTGTTGAAAGAGATGAACCAAAATATAACCCAGTGTTTGTGTGAGCATATTATGATCGAGCAGTTACATATAAACGTATAAATGAAAGAGTTGATAAAATGCTTGAAGCTGGCTGAATAAACGAAGTAGAATCTCTACTTAAATTAAATAAAGATTTAACCAGTCTTAACGCATTAAAAGCAATTGGCTACCAACAAATAATTGACTCATTAACAAATAACACAAAATTAGATGTTGAGAAAATTAAAACACTAACAAGACATTATGCTAAAAGGCAATTAACTTGGATTCGTAATCATTATAACGATGCCATTAAAATCTACAATCTCAACATAAATGAATTGATAATATAAGCATGAAGCATCTAAAGAGACGTACTAAGGAAATGAAAAAAGTTCTTGAAGCTTATGAGGAAGCAGAAAACCCAACTGAACAGCTAAATGATGTTGAGCAGAAACACAAATATGAGGTAAAAGACAAGATACGTTCCACCCTTATCATTTCTGCTGCCTTATCTATAACATTGTTCATATGTTTGTTATTTTATTTTTTATTAAGATAATTCACAGTTTTTAGTTATAAAAAAACTACATGTATATATAATATATAAAGCATGACTGATTTTAACGGTACTAGTGATACAACCGAGCTTAACCCTCGTCCTATACGTTCAATTAAACTTATGGGGATGGTTTCGCTATCCGACTGAATACTCTTTATTGCTGGTGCAATCGTTGCTATTTTAGCATTGGTAATACCTAGTTTTTCAGGCGGAATGATGGGCGTAATCATTAAACTTGTAATTGTTGCAATAATTCTAATTCCATGAGCCGCTTTCTGTTTTGTACAAAATGCAACCAAAGGAAAATTAAGAACAAGATTATGGAGAGCACTACGTAATATTTTTGTAAAGAAAGATATTGCTCCAGCAGAAATGCACGCAGTTTATACAATTAAAGAAGTTAATGAAAACCATATCCATTACAAAGGCAGTGGATCTAATGGATATTGTTCTATATATCGTTTAGAAGGTTTTAATCCACTAACTCTACAACCTGGTGAACAGAATGCCGCTATTGATTCAATGAGTAAATTCTTTGAAGCCAAGTTTAGATTTAAAATTGTTTCATGTCAAATAAAGTTCTATGTTCCTCAAAAGAATTTTAAATTGCAAAGTAACCACCCAGGTGTAAACTATGCTAAAAATACATATATTTCTTTCTTAAACGAAGTTAACACTTCAACTGACATGAAAGAACAAGCATATTTCATACTTATTGAATCTATTTCTCCACAGATTAATGATAAAAACTTCGCATTATTAGCAAACCAAGCTGCCGGTGCCCATCTAGTTCTTAGACCAGCATTGCCAAATGAACTTGAACAAATGGTAAATGAGTTTTGGTTTGATGGTTTTTCTCTTGAGAATCCTCGTCAAATAGGTGTACGTTCTCTTAAGACATCTGCTGACATGGTACAAATAGATAAAACAGATGGTTCACATGAGTATGTTGCATATCGTTCATATACAGCATTACCTGAATATGCATCAGCACTATGACTTTCAAGTTTATTTAATGCCGATTACTATTCAATCCTTGTTGATATTAATGACGTAATGCCGCAAGAAGCTGTTAAGCATATGGAAGAGATGCAAACATCTACTGATAACCTAATTCAAACGAAGTGGTTCAGAAAAAGAGCGACAGATAATGACCGTATGAGAATTGCACATGTTAAAGAGCAAATCGATATTCTTAACCAACAATTAGTTAATTCATCTATTGGTATGAAACAAATAGTTTTCTATATGTGTTTCAGAGCACCAACTAAGAAAATGCTTAAAAAGAACATTGATGATTTTAAATCAAAGCTTTACACTTTCAATACAGGATGACAATTCTATGATTGTAGATTCTTGCAAATGGACGCTTTTGTATCAACAAGACTTTTCGATTTACCTGCACTTCAATATAGAAAATCAACATCTTCATTTGGAAAGACATTGAAGTCTATTGCAAACGTTGCAACAAGCGGTATAAACGTACAAGCTGAATCAAGCATGGTTAATAAACTTCCGATAGTTAATTCAATTGACCACTATTTATTAACTACGTCATTAGGACTTGGATTCCCTTTCATGGTTAAGGGTGTTAGTGGAGATACAAATGCTTGATTTAAAGGATGAGATACTTCAGATGGTTCATTGGTTAATGCTCCATTCTTAAACAACTACTGAAAAGTAAATGAAATGTACAACTCATTTAACCGTTTCTACCAAGGACGTAACGGATCTGGTAAGTCATATACAGCGGATTTAGATATGGTAGCTGACCGCCTTGATGATAAATTTATTATTTCAATCGACCCTAAACCAGAACGTGTATTACTTACAGAAAACTTAGGAGGAAATAACGTTTATATTGGTGCTGCCGATGTTAACGCTCCATGTATTAATATTTTCGATGTCCTAGTTGTTCCTAATTTAGGAGAAGGTGCTAGTGACCCATTATCTAATCAATATCAAGCAAACTTAGTTAGTATTTCAATGCTTCTTTCTCTAAGCCCTGAAATTCCTGATGATAAAGTTATTCTTTCTTGTTTCAATGACGTTCAACAATTTGTTTATGAAAAGAAACATAGATTCACTCCTACATCTGATTTTAATTCAATTCCTCGTAATAAGATGCCTGTTTTGAAAGAATTTTATGATGAAATCATTAAGCGTGCAAGTAGTGCAAAAACAAGCACTGATAAGATTGCGTTCAATAAATTACAAATCCTTTTAAAAGAACATGCTGTCGGTGTGTCTGCACACTTATTTAACAGATATACAAACGTGATCTGAGGAGAAAACAGAATGTGAAACTTCATCGTTAAGGAAATTGCCCTTAACTACGGTAACAAAAACATTCTTGCTTGTTGAGTTACAAATATTCTACGTGTATCATCAGCATTTATGATTTCTGGACAACAAGTTTGTTTATACATCGATGAGCTTCACTTAATTCACAATATTAACGGAGTTTTGGCAAAACTTGATGAATTCGCACGTATCGACCGTTCATTTAAATCTGCTCTATGTTTGATTAACCAGAACTTTAACTCAATTCGTTCAACTGCCGATCTTAAAAAGAAAGAGTACTATGAATCAATATTTACAATGTCTCAGTATAACTTATTCTTCACAACGGGTGAAGAAGATGTACAATTCTTAGTAGAAATGTTATCAGGTTCAGGACAACCACTTAGTGATGCTGAACGTAGATATATGACTCAAGCCGGACGTGGTAAAGCATTATTATTGATGACTGCTTATGACCGTTACCAAGTTCAATTTGAAATTTCATTCTGACAATCATTATGAGAGAAGAGCATGGCTGATATACAACGTGACGTCGCATACAACAGAGATGTTGCCGCATTAGGACAAATACAAGAACAACCCGCTCAACCAGAACAAGCGTTCCAACAATACCAACCACAACAGCCACAACAACCTCAACAGCCTACTGCAGCTCCAGTGAAAGCACGTGCTGGTCAGTGGATTGGATTCAATAAAAATTAATTATGGCAGCTCCAGCAACTAGTGAAATAAAATATCTGGCCAGAGTACTTGCTGTAGTTTTTTTCCCAATTACACTTGGTTTTTTACTCGCTAAACTAAACATAAAATTGTATGGCTGAGTTCTAGCAACCGTATACATAACTCCAATGCGTAGGGCATTTAAGTATTTTACAGAAGCCTTACTATTCGTTGTTACTGTATGTGCTTTGCTCTTTCTTTTTATATCTTTCGGTTTATCGACACAGCACTTACATTTTGAAGTTAAATACCTTAGCCCAACAGACCCCAATAATCCTTGAACTAAATTAGATCTTTTCGATTGTATAAAAGACTTAAAAGCTTATTGCTACCCAAATGATATATCTACACCAATTCATACAATTACTGCTGGTGGAATTTTAGTTAGGGTATTCACTATGCTTGCTGTTTTTATTGTTTGCTTCTGAAGTATATTTGCTGTATGCTTCTACCTTATTAAAATCTTATCTGATTCATACATTACAAGTGCACTTAAAAAAGATAGACGTTTAGAAGTAGAAGCAAAAGCAGCTGGCACTGTATATGTTGCTCCACGTAGACCACTTATCGTTGCCTGCATGAAGATTACTTCATATGACTCAACACACCGAGTACTACGTATGAAGAAAGTTATTGCTGCAAAGGAAAGATACTTTCCACAACTTTCTAAAGGAGCAATTTTTTCTAAAATAAATTATGTTACTTTTGAAAAAGATAACTGAAAAAATAACATTATCTTTTTTGGAGCAGAAGGTTCAGGAAAAACTAATAGCGAATTAAACTGAATTTTATCAGCTCTATATAATAATGATCCAGTTATTATTGACGACCCAAAAAATAACCAATGATTGCTTGACATGTTATCAGAAATGTCAATGAAACTTAATAGACCATTAGTGGTTTTCGAACCAGGAGCACATTATGGTTTTCAATACAATCCTTTCATTAACAAATCACCAACAAGAATTGTTTCAATGTTAGTGAATACTGTTGTTGAAAAAAGATTAGGCATTGAAAAAAATGAATATCTATTCAACGCTTTAAATACAATTGTAAATGCAATTCTTGCTAGTGACAATCATGTAAGTTTCCAAACACTTTCTGAATTTACTAATATCACAACCATTAAAAATGCATTTAAAGATTGCAAAAATACTTTACACCGCGATAAGATGAAATTCTGACTTAATTTAGTTGATGATATAGATACAGCCGTATTAAAGAAATTAGCTAATATTTTTAGTGTTGCAGCATTTGATTCTGAAGATGCTTTGACAAGCCTTGGAGGTTTTTCAATGGAAGACGTTTTGAAAGAAAGACAATCAAATACTATTCTTTTATTTAGAACAGCTGCATTAAAAGAATGACAAAACCCAAACATGATTAAACGTTTAATTTATTCGGACTTACTTGTTAACTCTGAATATAATTCAAGACAAAGAATGACGGCTGATGGAACAACACTTGTTATTTTCCGAGACCTATTTAATAGTGTTCCTGAAACCTTGACAATATCAAGTTTAATTATGGATCTAAATAATGGTATGTATTCTATAGGTCTTGATGTTATAAGCGTTGACCAATTTGAATCTCGTGATAAAGGAAGTAGTAAAGCAGTCTTTTCACAATGTGATACTTTCCTAATACATAAAAATAACGATGCATTGTTACAAATGTTATTAAGTGACATTCTTAAAACAACACACGTTGTTGATTTCGGTTTCCAATATAAGGATGTCGCTTCGAAGTACCGAAACATTACCAATGCTGCAAATATTTCATTGAAACAAGATGAACTAAAGAAAACAATTATTAATCGTGCCAACACATTAGCCGTTGGAGAAGTTATATACCGAACAACACATACTGTTTATTCAAGTGATGGCGCTCGTATTAAAGCAACTGCTGATATTCTTTATAGTCAACCATTTGTAACTCGTGATGCTAACAAAGTCCTTTCTAAATATGGTTCTAAATTTATTGGTAATGTAATTAAGACTCACAAGTTAGACGAGTACACTACACCGCGTTAATATGAAATCAATATCTAATAATACAAACAAATCATATCGTGACATTAAATTTATATGACACTCAAATTGGTATCTTAAAGAAAATATATACCACGTTCTTTTTTGGTGAAGTATCATTTTTGGTTTGATGTTTCTAGCCATTGGTACAACATTCTCTATGAGAAGTGCTAAAGTTGGTGAGAGTTTTTCTTTCTCATGATCTTATTGATACTCATGATTTACAGTTATCGGATATGGAATGTTCGGACCATTGTCTATAACATTTAAAATCAAACAAAGAAAATGAAGAAAAATTAGAGTAAATGACGAAGGTAAATATTCTAAGAGTAAGATTATTTAATTCAATCAACAAACTTCTTATTTTTGATACACTCAATTTCTTTTCCATATGACGCTCAGTTATCTGCCATTGGAGTTTCTAAAATTTTAGGAACATTTTCAAGAGGTTTGTAGTACGCTACATTAATAAGGTTGTCGAATCCAATCTTTCCATACCCAATATTTGCGTGTCTATCTTTCTTACTTCCTTTAATATTCTCACTATCATTTAAATGGATTATTTTAATTCATTCTAGCCCCACTTCTTTATCAAATTCATTAAAAACCTGATCTACATCTGATAGATCATATCCAGAATCTCAAACATGGCAAGTATCAAAACATACACCAATTAGTTTTTTGTTTTTAACTCCATCGATTACTTGTTTTATTTCTTTGAAATTAGCACAAATTTCTGTGCCCTTTCCGCTCATTGTTTCAATACAAATTGTAACTCCTTTATTAAATTCATTAACTTTGTTTATTGTGTCGATGCAATTCGCTATTGCTTCTTCCTTACTAATACCTACAGCATTACCTGGGTGCAGAACAACCTTTGTTATACCGCATTCATATGCACCAGCTATTTCTTTTTTAATGAAGTCACGTGCAAAATCTCTTTTGACCTTATCTCCACTTGCAGCATTAATAATGTAAGCTAAATGAATAACAACATTATTTATATCGATATCATTGTTTATTAATTCCTTTTTACATTGCTCAATGTTTAGATATTTAGTAGCAACTCTATGAGTATTCTGAGGTGCTCCTAAATAAAACATAAAACAATTTTCTTTATTCTTTAAACAAAGGTCAACTGTTTTAGTTAAATATTCTGGTGCTGACATGGGAAGGTGAGAACCAATAAGCAACTTAGACATATAAATATTATGCTAATTATATTTGGTTAAAGAGTTGGCGGATATGAATATTGTCAACGCAGGAGTGAAATATAAAGAGCAAAAATAGTATTATAAATTCTATTTATAATAGAATATAAATATATGAAGAAATTATTTTTAAGTATTTGTGCTCCAATATGTGTTTTAGGAGTTTTGCCATTAGCTACAATTGAACTAACAAGTTGTAATAAAAATCCAGTTTCACCAATTCCTGCAAATGGATGTTCAATAACAACTGCTACTGGTGTTAAATTTGTGAGTACAGACGACGATAATGACTTCGCAAAGTCGTTAAGTGGTAATAATACCGGCGATATCACAATTAAAACAGAAAATGGCGAACACTCAATATCTAGAAATGGAATTGCCGGTATTACTTTTGAGGATGATGGAACATTAACACAATTGCCCGATTACTTTTTGTGTAATTTTGCATCTTTTAATAAAGCTCTAACATTACCTTCTTTATTAGTTTCAACTGGAAATTATTTCATGAATGGATGCACGAGTTTCAATTCAGCATTAACTATTAGTGATTGCGACTCAATTGGAAGTAACTTCATGAATGGGTGTACGAGTTTTAATTCAACATTAACTATTGGCGATAGCACCTCAATCGGGGATTATTTCATGACTAGTTGTTCCTCATTTAATAAGCCACTTACATTGCCTTCTTCTTTGGATACAACTGGAAATTATTTTATGCAAGGATGCACGAGTTTCAATTCTGCATTAACCATTAGTAATTGTGATTCAATTGGAAATTATTTTCTTTATAACTGTACGTCATTTAACCAGTCACTAACATTACCTTCCTTATCAGGCACAATTGGAAATTACTTCATGGATGGATGTACAGGCTTTAATTCAACACTAACTATTAGTGATTGCACCTCGATTGGAAATTACTTCTTAGAAGGATGTTCCTCATTTAATAAGTCACTTACATTGCCTTCTTTGAGTTCAACCGGAAATTACTTCATGCAAGGATGTATGAGTTTTAATTCAACATTAACATTACCTTCTTCAATTATTTCAATTGGAAATTACTTCATGGATGGATGCGCGGGTTTTAATACAACATTAACATTACCTTCTTCAGTTACCTCGATTGGAGATTATTTTCTTTCTAGCTGTACTTCATTTAATCAAGCATTAGCATTGTCTTCCTTAACTGGCTCAATCGGAATGGGTTTCATGCAAGGATGTACAAGTTTTAATTTGCCACTAACTATTGGTAATTGCACCTCAATCGGAAGTGAATTCCTTTTTAACTGCTCATCATTTAGCCAAGATCTAACTCTGCCCAACTCCATTAACAGTGTTGGTACTTATTTTATGTATGGTTGCACCGCAATGTATACTGCAGGAGTATCAAGAGTAATTAATATTGGAACGATTCCAGAAACAGCGTTTAGTATAAACCCAAACAATATATATACATTAGCAACCACAACAAATATTACTACTACACTTGGTATAACTATTGTTGGGGCGCATAATGCTGATTTCGTATTAAGATTCCCAACCCGAACAGACACTCCATATAGAAAGATACATGTTTAATAGAAACCATTTAAGGATATGTTGTTGGTGGAGTAAGACCAACGTAGTTAGTCTGTTATAACTTTTTTTAACATATGATTAATTATTTATGTATAATTATATTAACACCCGATATATACAAACCGGTTGTCATAAAAAATAAATTAATAAAAACATAAAATGCCTACAATATCACAATTAGTTAAACAAGGTAGAAAATCAAAAACTAAAAAGACAAAGTCTCCAGCGCTTTTAACTAATTTTAATTCTCTTAAAAATAAAGGTAATGACGCAGCTAACCCTTTTAAAAGAGGTGTTTGTACCCGTGTTGGAACTATGACACCAAAGAAACCAAACTCGGCCTTAAGAAAATACGCTAAGGTTAAATTAACTAACAAGCAAGAAGTTCTAGCTTATATTCCTGGTGAAGGACATAACTTACAAGAACACAGTATCGTTTTAATTCGTGGAGGTCGTGTAAAGGACTTACCCGGAGTTCGTTACCATATTGTTCGTGGTGTGTTAGATACACAAGGTGTAGCAAAGAGAAAACAACAAAGATCAGCATACGGAGCTAAAAAAGATAAACCAGCAGCACAATAATAGAGAAAGGAAAAGAATATGAGAAAGAATCAAGCAGTTAAAAGAGATGTATTACCAGACCCAGTATATGGATCTAAATTAGTAACGAAAGCCATTAATATGGTTATGTATGATGGAAAACGTGGTTTAGCACAAAGCCTTATTTATGGTGCTTTTGATGACATCGCTAAAAAAACAAACCTTGAAGCAATTGAAGTTTTTAACAAAGCCTTAGCAAATATTCAACCAGACCTTGAACTTAAAGTTAAACGTGTAGCTGGAAGTAACTTCCAAGTTCCAACAGAAGTTTCGCCAGAAAGAAAGAACACTCTATGTTTAAGATGATTAGTTCTTTATGCTAGAAACAGAAACGAAAAAACTATGCGTGAAAGATTAACTAACGAAATTATCGATGCTTACAATGGAATTGGAGCTTCAGTTAAGAAGAAAGAAGATACACATAAAATGGCTGAAGCAAACAAAGCATTTGCTCACTTGAGATTTTAATAGGGAAAAGTTATGGCAAGAATATATCCAATGGAAAAATACCGTAATTTCGGAATCATCGCTCACATAGACGCTGGTAAAACAACTACTTCAGAACGTGTTTTATACCACACAGGTAAGACTCACAAAATTGGTGAAGTTCATGATGGTGGAGCTACTATGGACTGAATGGCTCAAGAAAAAGAACGTGGTATTACAATTACTGCCGCTGCAACTTATGCTAACTGAGAAGTTGATGGTCAAAAATATGAACTTAACTTAATTGACACACCAGGACACGTTGACTTTACTGTTGAAGTTAACCGTTCACTTCGTGTATTAGATGGAGCTGTTGTTGTATTAGACTCACAAAACGGTGTTGAACCACAAACAGAAACTAACTGACGTTTAGCTGATAACTATAATGTTCCACGTATAGTTTACTGTAACAAGATGGATAAAATTGGAGCAGATTTCGAAATGTCTGTTAGATCTTTAAAAGAAAGATTAGGAGCTAATGGTGTTGCTATTCAATATCCAATCGGTGCTGAAAATGATTTCAATGGAACTATTGATTTAGTTACAATGAAAGCTAGAATATATGATGGTGGAAAAGAAGAAGATTATACAATCGCAGAAATTCCAGCTAATTTATTAGAAAAAGCAAAAGAATACAGACAAATAATGCTTGAAGAAGTAGTTAACTATGACGATGGTGCTATGGAAAAATTATTAGGTGGAGAAGAATTAACTATTCCTGAAATTAAAAACTGTATCAGAAAAGGTGTTCTTACTGGCAAATTCTACCCAGTAATATGTGGATCATCATTCAAAAACAAAGGTGTTAAGGGAATGCTTGACTGTGTTGTTGAATACTTACCATCTCCTCTTGATGTACCTGGAGCTAAAGGATTTACATCTAATGGAACTGAAATCGCAGTTAAACCAGATGACAATGAAAAGTTCTGTGCTTTAGCATTTAAAGTTGCTACAGACCCATTCGTTGGACGTTTAACATTCGTTCGTATTTATTCTGGAACACTTAAATCTGGAAGTTACATTTACAACACTTCACGTGGAGAAAAAGAAAGAATTTCTCGTTTAGTTAAGATGCACTCTAATGAAAGAGATGAAATTAATGAAATTGGAGCAGGAGATATTTGTGCAGTTATCGGATTAAAATCAACTGTAACTGGCGATACATTAGCTGCTGAAGGTTATGACATTAAATTAGAAGAAATGAAATTCGCTGAACCAGTTATTTCTTTAGCTGTTGAACCAAAAACAAAAGCTGACCAAGAAAAGATGGGAGTTGCTTTAGGAAAACTAGCTGAAGAAGATCCAACATTTAAATGTCACACCGATGAAGAAACTGGTCAAACAATTATTTCTGGTATGGGTGAATTACACTTAGATATTATCGTTGACCGTATGAAAAGAGAATTCAACGTACAAGTTAACGTAGGAGCTCCTCAAGTTTCTTACCGTGAAACATTTACACAAAAAGCTGACTGTGAAGGAAAATATATTAAACAATCAGGTGGACGTGGTCAATACGGACACTGTTGCATAACTTTTGAACCAAACCCTGATAAAGGATATGAATTCGTTAATGCTATTGTTGGAGGTAAAATTCCTCGTGAATATATTAAACCAATCGACCAAGGATTACAAGAAGCTATGAAATCAGGACCTCTTGCTGGTTACCCAATGATTGACATTAAAGCCTCTGTTTACGATGGTTCATACCACGATGTCGACTCATCAGAAATGGCTTATAAAATAGCAGCATCTCTTGCTCTTAAAGAAGGAGCTAAGAAATGTGGATTAGTTCTTTTAGAACCAATCATGAATGTTGATATTACAGTTCCAGAACAATACTTCGGAGATGCTATGGGAGATGCTTCTTCACGTAGAGGGAATATCGAAGGAACAGAACAAAGAGGAAATGCTCAAGTTATTAAATGTAAAATTCCTTTAGCTAACATGTTTGGTTACGCTACAGATTTAAGATCATTTACACAAGGAAGAGGAAATTACGTAATGCAATTCTCTCACTACACACAAGCGCCAAGATTTGTTGTTGACGAAATCGTTAAAAACAGAGCTAAAGCCCCTGCTACTAAGTAGGATTTCATTTAATCCTTAAACTGTTGAGAAATAATATTATTTCTTACTAAGTATTAATTGTTTAAGTTCATCAAATCCGTTATCCATTCTAGTATTGATTCTTTCTTCAAAATCTGCGAATTTGTTATCCATTCTATTTTCTAAGTCCACAAACTTAGTGTTCACTCTTTCTTCTAAATCAACAAGTTTGTTATTTATTCTGCCCTCTAAAGCATCAAGATCTTTCATGTGAGCAATGGTATTAGGACTTTTTCTTTTTGAACTTATTTTTGTACTTGATACTTTAACAAAAGAACCAGTTCTATCTTTATTTAAATTAAACTCTTTAGGATTAGTTTTATTCATATATTATTGTTATAAGTTATAAGGCTATTTGTCAATGTTGCTTTGTTTTTATAGCAACTTAATATAGTCTAAACCTTACCTAATAAGCGACGTTAAATAGTTAAAAACAGAGCTAAAGCCCATACAAATAAGCGAAATAATTAATACATTACTATGTAAATTTAATCTTACTTATGATTGTGCAATAAATAAATATAATCAAAGTATGCGTATAAATAAATTTTCAATAATTCTACCAATTGCCACTGCTTCCGTTTTTGCAGCAACTATATTCTCTCTTGCATCTTGTGGTGCTGCCACTAAAGACACTACCATTCCTACATTGAGCTATAATGGTTCGGTGTTGGATATTACTGGAACTGATTTTCACGAAGATGACACAGAAATACAATATATTGTAAATTCTGAAGATCCTAGTCAATGTAATTTCGATTATAACCACACACAAAAACTTTTTAATGTCAAATTGTCTCACACTTATAATGTTTCTGGTAAATCAAGTGTTATTGAAGAAGATGATATCACAACCTATACATACGGCATCAAAGGAACATTTCTTTATGTACTTACTGAAGCGGATGTGCTTAATCTTAAAGAAGCACAACATGAAGTGAGTCTCGAAATTCTTTGTGACTACATAATAACGAATTTTATCGATGAAGGGAACCCTAATATTGGGCAGTTTATTCCTACAGATTCAGAAGGATCACAGATAGTGATTCCGGATGATGAAACAGGCAATTATGACGTTAACTATAACTACGCAACCATTTGTAGCGGTTTATCAGCGTCACAAGTTGGTGGTGGCACGCACACTCTTGTTGCGATTTATCTTGATGTTGCGTATTCGCTTGTAATTTTTCACAATGAACCATTTTATAGTATTGAGCCAAAAGATGTTTCAATTAACTATGATACAGAAACTGTGTACACTTTTCAACATCAGGCTGATCCATCATAATTTCCATTAATGTTTTCAAATATGTTTAAAAAATTAACTCTGCCACTTACAACATTATCGGTAGTGCTAGCTTCTATTTTTTCGCTTAGCGGTTGCGGCAATAAATTCGATGTTTCAACACTTCCAAACATTAGTTATAATGGTTCTTTAGTGGACTATGGCGATGATAGCACTTTCATTAAGAAAGATCCAAGCATCAGCTATAGTTCAAATACATTTAACTATAATGACAATGGTTTATTTTTTAATGTCAACCTAGGACATACCTATAGATTTGGTATTCTTGAAGAGAAAAAAGATGTTGGTGGTAAAGAAGTTTATAAAACTAGGATGAAAGCGACACAACATATCTTATATACATTAGAGCAAAAAAATCATTTTTTGGATTTAATAGATGCCGCTAACGGTTCATTAGCTGAACAAGTTGCTTATATTTATCCGATGACTCAGGATATGCCAATATTTTATCCCACTAATGAAGTTGGTGAACTTTTAGATTATAAATTCGATACCGATGAAGAGTTCAACCCCAAACCATATAAATATGGAACTCCGTTACACTATGATGAACTCGCATCTGCTTTTATGCCAATAGCAAATGGAACTTACTACTTGATTTCTGTATATTTTGATATTACAGGTATCGAAATAAAAGATGATGATTTTAAATTAGACTTTGTAGAAGCATTCTCATACAATATATGTGAAGAACCATATCAGTTTATAGGATACCCTTCTTAAATTTATTATTTAAGCTTATTTTAAGTGGTCAATATAGTACGTTTTAAATTGTTTATATTACAGGGAAATTAAGTGCTAAATTAACTATATCACTTTTTTGTGCAAAAATAACAAAAAGTTTCAAATATTTTATATAATAAAGTTATAAACAAAAAAACAAACAACAAAAAATTATGGCAAAAGCAAAATTCGACAGAAGTAAACCACACGTTAACGTAGGAACAATAGGACATATTGACCACGGTAAAACAACATTAACAGCAGCTCTTTGTACTTACCTAGCAAAGCAAGGTTTAGCACAAGCAAGAGACTATGCGTCAATTGACTCAGCTCCAGAAGAAAGAGCAAGAGGAATTACAATCAACACAGCTCACGCTGAGTATGAAACAAAAGCTAGACACTATGCTCACGTTGACTGTCCAGGACACGCCGATTACGTTAAGAACATGATTACTGGTGCTGCACAAATGGACGGAGCAATCCTAGTTGTTGCTGCTTCTGATGGTGCCATGCCACAAACTCGTGAACACATTTTGCTTGCTAGACAAGTTGGAGTTCCTCGTATAGTTGTTTTCATCAACAAGTGTGATGTTGTTACTGATGCTGAAATTCAAGAATTAGTTGAAATGGAAATTAGAGATTTATTATCTTCATATGGTTTCGATGGAGACAACGCTCCTGTAATTAAAGGATCAGCTCTAGGCGGTTTAAAAGGTGAACCTCAATGAGAAGCTAAATTACAAGAATTAATGGACGCTGTTGATTCATACATACCTACTCCTGAGCGTGAAACTGATAAGCCATTCTTATTACCAATCGAGGAAATATTCACTATTACTGGCCGTGGAACAGTTGTTACTGGTCGTGTAGAACGTGGACAAGTTAAGATGAACGAAGAAGTTGAAATCGTTGGTTTAACTCCTACTAAGAAATCAGTTGTTACTGGAATTGAAATGTTTAAGAAACAATTAGACGAAGCAATCGCTGGAGATAACGCTGGTATCTTATTAAGAGGAGTTGAAAAAGACGACGTTCAAAGAGGACAAGTTCTTGCTAAGCCAGGTTCAATTAAACCATACAAAAAATTCAAAGCCCAAATCTATGCCCTTAAGAAAGAAGAAGGCGGACGTCACACTCCATTCTTTAATGGATACAGACCTCAATTCTATTTCAGAACTACAGATGTAACTGGTTCAATCGAGCTTAAAGCTGGAGTTGAAATGGTAATGCCTGGAGACAACGCAGAATTAACTGTTGAATTGATCGCTCCAATCGCCGTTGAAGTTGGTTCTAAATTCTCAGTTCGTGAAGGTGGAAGAACAGTTGGTGCTGGTTCGGTAACTGAAATTCTTAAATAATTCTCGTTAATTAAATTTTAAAAACATATTGCCGTTCTTGTATTGCAACAAGGCGGCTTTTGTTTTGCCAAGTTCATCTCAACAAACGCGTTGTATATTACAAGACATACACAACGAATGCTTAGGACAACTCTAGTTACAAAACAAATTGCATATGGCACTGTTGCCATATATGTTTATTACATAGCTTTATAACAATGGTTTGTAAACATTAAGAATTCACATAGAGATTCGGAATTTAAGTTTTTTAACTTCGTTTAAGCTCTCCTGGGTTACTAATGTTGAATTTTGTAGGTCATTCTCAAATACCTTATTCATAGAGTTAATTACATGCTCATTCTCTATTAATAGACAGCTTTCAAAGTTGATTCATAATGAACGGAAGTCAAGATTGTTTGTACCGGTATACACAAATTTATCGTCAACTATAACGTACTTAGAGTGGATAAAACCATTATATGTATAAACCTTACATTGCTCTTTTTGCAACTGATAATAATTGTTTTTATTCAAGGCTAATATAAAGTCTTTACTGTCGTTTTTACCCGGAACAATAATCTTAATATCAATCCTCCTATATATAGCGATCTTTAGTGCGTTATGTAACTCCGGAGTTAAGAATAGATAAGGAGTAACTATTTTTATAGACTTAGTTGCATATGTTATTAATGAAACTAACGTTCTGGTAATATCTTGGTCACTATAGTTTGGTGATGAAGTTGTTAATTGCATAATTTCATTACCATCAGCAGCGTGTGGTTTAAATGAAACAAGTGCATAGTCTTCAAGTTCAGTTTTCGCCTGTTTAGGCACAGAGTAATCAGTTAATTCCATTCAGCCAATACAGAATGTAATATTAAGAGAATTTACGATTTCTCCTTTTAATATATAATTTAAATCCTTTCATGCATTCCTATCTGGTGATATTCCCAAATATTCATCTCCTATATTACTACTACCATATACAGCTAATACATTATCGATTATCAAACATTTCTCATGTGAACGGAAATTGGTTGAACCCTTAAACATGTTTATACCCTTAGGATTGAATATACCAATTTCTACTCCAGCAGCTTTCATTTCGCTTAACACCTTTTTAGAAAAGTTGTGATATGAACCAACTCAGTCATACATAAATCTTACTTTAACACCTTCTTTAGCTTTCTTAATTAACTCACTAGCTAGACTAAATAAGAACATACCATCACGAATAATGTATGTCCTAAAGTGGATGAAATGCTTAGCTTGTCTAATTGCGTCCATATATGTGCTATATAAGTCCTGATTTTCTTCAATAATCTCAGTAGAGTTACGATTTGTAATTGCAGCTTTCTGAGAGACAAATGAATATTTAAAAATATTAGTAGCGGCTGTATCTTTAGAGATTAATTGATTACTAAAATCAAGATTCTCAAAATTACTAAATTTAGCTTTTGACTTTTCAAAGTCTGCCCTATGCTCCTTAATATTAATATAATTACTTCCGAATATTAAAAAGATCAACACACCAATAAACGGAATCAAAATGAAAATAAATAGTCAACATAATTTTGTGCTATCTTGTCTATACTTCGAATTAAGGATATAAAAACCAAAACAAGCATTAATAACATAGAGTACAGAAACTGCTATTCCAAATGTGATTATTGTATGTTCATAAATTAAGACGATAATCGCTATGCTTAATAATACTAAGAAAAACAAAACCGCAACAAAACAGAAGAAAATTTTAGCTTTATTCATAATTGTATTATAAAGCAACCTTTAGAATATTGAAACTTATTAAAGTAGATATTAAACTAATTCAAGAATAGCTTCTTCTGTATTATCACCACGACGTTTGCCTAATTTTAATACACGAGTGTAACCACCATTACGTGTTTCGTTCTTCTTAGCAATATCTGCTAATTTAGTAAGCAATTCTTCTTTAGTGCTAGTTGTAGTATCTAAAAGCTTAGACAATATTTTTCTCTTAGAAGCCAATGTGTTTTCCTTGGCCAAAGTAATAATGCGGTCAACATGTCTTTGTGTCTCCTTAGCTTTTGTAATTGTAGTAGTTATGCGTCCATAAGCAATAACGTCACTTGCTTGTTGACGTATTACCATATTTCTTCATTCCGAAGTTTTTCCCTCTTTGTTAACGTATGACATGTTTCTCCTCCTTAAAATCCTGACTTAGATGCCTTTAAGCTTAAACCTAAATCTTTTAAACGGTTAGTTATTTCACGAACTGATTTTTTACCTAAGTTTTTAATTTTTTCAACTTCTGATTTAGACATTTCAGTTAATTGTTGAATACTTTGAATTCCCAATCTCTTTAAACAGTTGTAAGGTCTGATAGTAAGATTTAAATCTTCAATTGAAGTAGATAATGATTTTGGAGCTTGTTCAACAGCTTGTGAACCAGCAACTTGAATTTCACCAACATTTTCAGAAATTTCTGTTAATGGTTTTAAGTATTCAGTTAAAAGTTTTGCAGTATAAGTAATTGCTTCACTTGGAGTGATAGCGCCGTTAGTAGTAACTTCAATAGCTAGAGTATCAGTAGTAACACTACGTGATATTTTTTCTTCATCTACTGAATAAGCAACACGAACGATTGGTGAAAAATTAGAGTCAGTTGCAATAATTGATAAAGCATTAACGATTTCTCTGTTTGCTGAGAATGATTTAAATCCACGGCCTCTTGTTACATATATTTCAACGTTTAATTTAGCAGCATCATTTTCCATTGTGCAAATATATAAATCAGGATTAACGATTTTAAATCCAGCAGGAACTTGAATATCACTTGCATGAACAACTTTTGCTCCCTTTTCAGAGATCTTTAATGTAGGTCATGCTTCAATTTTAATTGATTCTAATTGTTCATCAGAATAAGTTGCTTCGTCGATTGAAACAATCAATCCCTTTAAGTTAAGGATGACGTGAGTTAAATCTTCTTTAATTCCATCCATAGCTTGGAATTCATGAGTTACCCCAGGGATCTTTATAGCAAACATGCTAGCACCAGGAACATTAGCTAACATAGTTCTTCTTAACATGTTACCTAATGTTACACCGAACCCTTTCTCTAGAGAAGTGAAAGTGAACTTTGCGTCATATTGGTTTTTTTCATCGATTGTTGGTTTAATTGAGTATTTTAAGAATTTTTGCATAATGTTATGTTTTGTTTAGTGTGTTTTGTTTTTATCTAGGTTTTTTTGGAGGTTTACATCCATTGTGTGGAATTGGAGTTACGTCCGCTAATTCTGTTATTTGAAGTCCTAAGGCTTGAATTGAACGAATTGCTGTGTCTTTTCCTTGTCCTGTTCCATTCACGTAGATTTTAACGCTTGTTATTCCTTGTGCCATAGCATTCTTTCCAGCTGTTGTTGCTGCAATTCCTGCTGAGTATGGAGTTGACTTCTTTGATCCTTTATAACCAATTGAGCCTGAGCTTGCTCATGTTATTACATTTCCAGATTCAGTTGCAAATGTCACGATCGTATTATTAATTGATGAATGAATGTGTACAACTGCGTTTGGACTTGTAAGTTTCTTCTTTTTCTTTGTTGCTGCTTTTCCAGCTTTATTTTGTAGTTTTTCGCTTGCCATATTTTCTCCTTACTATTTAGTCTCAACTTTCTTGTTTGCAACTGTCTTACGTGGTCCTTTTCGAGTTCGAGCATTTGTTTTTGTTCTTTGTCCTCTTGTTGGAAGTCCACGTCTGTGTCTGATTCCTCTATAAGAGTTGATTTCCATCAATCTCTTAATGTTCATTGAGTTCTCTCTTCGTAAGTCTCCTTCAAGAACATATCCTTCTTTCATGATTACTTCACGAAGTGCAGCAAGTTCTTTTTCATCCAACTTAGCTGTTCTCTTAGTTGGTTCAACCTGAGCTTTAGCACAAATCTCATATGCTCTTGTCATACCGATACCATATATGTATCTTAACGAGAAAGCGATTTGCTTATTATTGGGAATATCTATACCTATTAAACGTGCCATACTTACTTATCCTTGTCTTTGTTTGTGCTTTGGATTTTTGCAAATAACCATTACAACTCCATTTCTTTTAATTATTTTACAATCTTTGCAAATTGGTTTAACTGACGATCTTACTTTCATATTATTTCTCTCTATATATTATTCTACCTTTTGTTAAATCGTATGGACTTAATTCAACTTGTACCATGTCGCCTTTAAGGATACCGACATGATGCAGTTTCATCTTTCCACCAAGAATGCCATCAATAGTAATACCATTTTCTAGTGCTACCTTGAATGTTGAAGCATTGATTACATCAATAACTTTACCGCTCATTTTGATAGTGTCTTGTGCCATTAATAAATTCTTATTGATATATTATATATAAATCTTTAAAAAAATAACAAATTTTGATTTGGTGTATAAAAATGGGCTGTTTGTGTAAGGTTTCAGAAACGCAAATAAAGTGAAGAGTCCTTTGGCTAGAATTGCCCAAACCTTCTATATGGAGATGAGTCCCTTTCTGGAAATCTTTCATAGAAATCGTATGAATACATTCCAAAAATTGATATATATCCAACACCGCTTATGTCTGTTGTAGTCGATAATGTAAATTTATCATATACACCACCCGTAGCAAATGCTGTTGCTGGAATTGTCCCGATATTAATCCCTATCATGTTGCTTCAGTTATACATTGAAGTGCATTCAAACATAAAATGAGTGCCGATGCTGATAATGGAGTTGGGCAATGTTAGTGACTGATAAAAAGCTGTACATCCACTCATAAAATAATTTCCAATTGAGGTAACTGAAGAAGGCAATGTTAGTGGTTTATTAAATGAGGAACAACTAGTCATGAAATAATCTCCAATTGAGGTAGTATTGCTAATAGTTAATTTAGAATCAAAGCTTGTGCACCCGTTCATGAAATGATCTCCGGTTGAGACTAATAAAGAAGGCAACGTTAATGCTTTATTAAAAGATGCAAAATTACACAAAAAATAATCAGGCATTTGTGTTAATGTGCCATCATTCTCAAAAGTAATGCCGGCAATCCCATTTCTAGATATTGAATGTTCGCCATTTTCTGTTTTAATTATGATATCAGCAGTATCAGCATCACTTAATGACTTTGCAAACTCGCCATCATCTTCTATACTCACAAATTTAGCGCCTGTAGTAGTTGTTACTGTACATTCATTTGTTGGAACTGGTTCTTGGTTATTCTTACATGTAATTGCTGAACATTTTTTATCATTATTATCAATGCTAACTGAAATATTGGAAAAAAATTGTGAATTTGACAAGGTAGATTCATTAACAATTTCTAATTGTTTATTATTTTGTCCACTAACATTAAAAGAAATTCCATCTTCGCTACTTGGTGTAGTTCATGTATAAGCACCGGAATAAGAACTAGAAGCTTCAATGTAAAGTTTATAACCATATTCAATTGTTGTTGATTTAGTACCATCTGTATTTGAATAAGAAAAAGTTATTTCATCACTATTATCACAACTTGTTAGTTGAATTGCGGCTAATGGCAAAGCCCCTAAAACACATATTTGAGTTAAAATGCCCAATAATAATTTCTTCATTACTTATTACCTCCGTTAAATATATCTATATTTTATCACAATTATCTTGAGTTAATATTTCATAACCATTTTCAGTAACTAAAACCATATGTTCTCAGTGACAAGTAAGCTTCTTATTTTTACTTATAACTGTTCACTTGTTTTTCTTATCGATGATGTATTCATCACTATCTGTCATTAACATGGGTTCAATACATATAACCATATTCTTTTCTAATTTGGTTCCTTTTCCTTTTGAACCATAACATAAAATCATAGGATCTTCATGGACTTTATTACCACAACCATGTCCACCAAAATCTTTAATTACTTCATAACCACCTTCATTTGCTATCTTTTCAATTTCATAACCTATATCCCCGGTTGTGGCACCCGGTTTAATAACAGAAATTGATTTTATTAATGAATCATAAGTTACCTCTGATATTTTCTTTGCTTCCACATTGTCTTCATCCATTATAATGGTAAATGCTGAATCACACACATGGTTCTTATATGTAACTCCAACATCGAAAGTAACCATATCTTCTTTCTTAAGGATATAGTTGCTTGGGATTCCATGAATTAATTCAGCATTTACTGAGATACATATATGTCCAGGGAAACCTTCATATTGATAAAAACTACAGGTTGCATCATTCTTCTCTATTATCTCTGCAGCTATTTTATCAAGAGCTAATAAGGATACTCCTGGTTTACATGCTTTTGTTAATTCAATCTTAACTTCTTTTCATATAGAAACAGCTTGACGAATTAGTAAAATATCACGTTCAGATTTTATGTATATCATTTTATATGTTATATAAGGTTATTAAGGTTATTGAACATCTGAACGCTATATTAAGGATAGGTATATTAAGGATATTTTGCTATAAAATTAGACCTTTATTTTGTGTCTAATTAAAGCTGTTTTTCTTTGAGCAGAAAACCCCACTTCTATATAGGTGTTTGGCATAATATTTATGTATATGTTAAATAAGTTATTTAAAAAATTTTTATGTAGAATTTCACCAGTGATATTACTATCTTTAGTATCACTTCCGATTTGCTATGCTCATAGCCATACAACAGGATTAAAATCTTTATCACAAGAAAAGATAATTAATAGACTTAAATCTTCATCTGCCGAGTCTTGAGATTCATTATTATCTCTTGAACAACAATTAGAAAACCTTCAAACTCAAAGATATACAGCTAACTATCCTGACTGAACACCAGAACAAATAGCTGCTCAAGTAGCTTCTGATAATGTTGACTTCTATAATACATTTTACAAACCAGATTCTACTTCAGATGCTGATAAAGATCTTTGTTTTAACTATTTAATGAAATTCTCTAGTGATAATGGTTTTTCTATTATCTCATGAGATTTCATTAAAGCAAATGAAGACTTATTAGTTGATCAAATTCTTTCAGAAGAGACTACTGCTGATAAAGATACTGTAACAAGTACTTTAGAAGGTGTGATAAGCGAAGGAGTTGCTAAGAAACAAAACGCTCAGTATTTCTATGATAACGTTATTAATAACGTTATTGCAAATAGCACAGATAAAAAAGTTCAAAAAGCTTATTTAGATATATTGGTTAATAAATTTGAAACTGGTGTATTTTCTGAAGGAAATGCAGAAAATATGAATTCAGATGATGTATCTGCTTGAATAAACAGTGCATGATCAATAAACCAATTAACTCCAGGAAAAGAACCAATTAGTCAAGACATATTGGAAAAAATATTAACATATACTAGCCAAGGTTCAGGATTTGACTATATTGGAAGTGTTTATAACATCCCATTCTTAAATGATGCTGGAATTTCTATTACTGATGTTAAAACAGTTAACCAAAAGAAAGGCTTCTTAAACTATAAGACTATTATTGCTGATGGTTCTACTTGTACTAACGATATAAAATTAGTTTTCACATTAGAAGATTCACATGGAAATTCAGTAACAACTGACCCTATTGATTTCAATTTCAAATATACACAGTCTGAATGTGACTATATTGTTGATTCTTTTATTAAAAGAGATTTAATTAACCAAGAATTAGTTTCAACAACATACAACAACAATATGTACGATGCATCTACTGATGCATATATGCCATTTGATGGTAATGCATTATCACAAACAGATACATGATATGCTACTAACGGAGATGCCGCTAACTTCGGTTACAATGTTGGTGACTATCTACCTTCTGATTTAACTAATAAAATCTACAACATTCCAAACAAAACATTCATGGGAATTAATCAAGATGAAATGACTTACAATACTATAGATGAAGAAGCTGCAACATGAGCATCTAAATATGATATGCCAGCTGGTAAGATTGTTGCAAAAGTTGAAGGCATTAATGTTTCTATTGATAATCCATATGTTGACTGTGGTTTATATTACATTGATAGCTTTGGTACAGAACATTACATAAGGTGTGACCAAGACCCAAAAATCTATGCTTTCCAAGATGAAACATGTGATCACGGACGATTTAGCTTATATTGAGATGCTGATTCATTAGCAACTCTAAGCAGAGCTAATGTAATTGCTAGCAACGCAACTGTAGAAGATGCTATTGATTCTATTAATGCTGTATCTAACACAAAAGCAATAGATGATATAAACACATATTCAACTTGATTAGGAGATTATGCTGTAGCAGAAGGTCTTTTAACTACTGCCTTCGCAACAGTTTCAGCTACTGAAATGTATATTGCTGCAGCTAACTATGCCGCATTAGATATTCCAGGTGGAATCTTATTCACTGCATTAGCAGCTGGAGATTTAGCAAACAGTGTTGTCTGTGGTTTAACTGCAGCACACGCATCAAAAGAAGCTGACATTAGTACAGCCGACACAACTGCAATTAGTAAATTAGCTGATGTTGCTAAAACTACAGACTTATTAACAGTATTAGCAAACTTACAAAATTATATTGACCAATTCAATGCACCTACATCATTCGCTGGATTTGTACAAAGTGCAAATAGCATAATTGATACATGTCAAGATTATGAAATAAACTATTCAACAATAATTCAAGATGTTTTATTTGATTTAGCTAAAGAAGCGGGCTTCACTAAGGACTCAGTAGACCTTACTCCAATTGATGGTTGAACAGATGCTAGTACCGCAGTTGTCTATGTTGTTTCATCTCTTTCAATCATTAATGGTGCTTTAGTTGTTTTCGCTAGTGCTTCAATACTAAGAGAACTAGTTGAAGCTTTCGAACCTGCAAGTCAAATGTTGAAAACATATGCAAACTCATTTTCTGATAATCTTAAAAAAGCACAAAAAATGATTGATGCTCTTCCCATTTCTTCTGACATGAAAAACTGATCAAGTGTAATAACAAGTTATACAAATCAAACTACACAATTCACAGCTCAAATTGTAACTGATGCTGAAAATAATGTCGAACGACTTTCTAGAGAAATAACAGAAGCTGCAAGAGTTGATGAACTTGCTAGATCATCATCATTAGCAGGAATTATTCTTTCAGTAATTCAAATCGGTGTTAGTGTAACATGAGATTGTGTTAAAGCACAGGTTGGTGACAGAATCCTACACGATTTAGACTTACTCTAATTTAATTAGATTCTGCTGAAATCAAGGAAACACAAAACAATGGCGAAAGTCATTGTTTTTTGTTCTTATTCCTATAAAAGCAACTTTTTTAATAAAAATGTAACTTTTATAAGTAAAACGCATATTTGAAACACTATTATAGATTGAGGAGGTAAATATGAAATTAATGAGTATAGAAGAAAAAAATAGTTATTCAGGAGGTTTTTCCGGAGTGTGAATGGCAATATTAGGTATAACTATGTTAACAGATGTTATAGGCGGTGTTATTGCTAAATGCGTAGCATCAAGTTCTGGAAGTTCAGAAACAACAACAAAAACAAGCGGCAGCTATATGAGTGGATCTGGAATGGGAACATTAAGGATTTCACCAATTGCGGGGAGAACATCATGATTCATGCCGCTGTAACAAATAACAAATCCAATCTGGGAATGTATGCTGAAGCATTAATGAACAGAACTTGTGATTTTTATAAAGATCGTGGAATTGCATTGATAGAAAAAAGAGAAATACCCATAAAGATTACAAAGAATCTTAATGATTCTATGATTATTGGTAAGCTTTTAAAAAAATCAACCGTAGATTATGTTGGTTCTGTTGATGGCAGGCGCTTTGAAATCGAAGTAAAACAAACAAAGAATAACAATTGGAGCATCGACATGCTTCAAGAACACCAGTACAATTATCTATTATCACTTAAGAAGTTTAAGATAGATGGTTATGTTTTAGTGTACTTTAGTCAACAAGAAGAGTTTTATTTGCTAGACATAGAATGGATTCACAAAACCATACAAAATCAAAAGACTCGCACAATTAAATACGAGAAAATTTCTTCAGAGAATAAAAAAATACCAATAACCTTTCCTGGGATTATTGATATTTTAACTGTGATTAATAACTAATGAAGTAAAAGTTATTATTTCTTAAACCAACTTTTCTTAGTTCCTTCTTTAAAGATTTCTTGAAGTTCGTCTAATAAGTGAGTTTTTGTTTTGTAAACATTCTTAAGAATAGTTTGTTCGTGCTTTTCAGTAAGCTTAGGGTGTTTAGCCTTTAGTTCTTCAATTTTCTCTTCATTCTTTAATAAAGCATCAATCAATTTGTGAGATTCAGTTGATAGAGAATTAAGATGTTGAACGTTCTTAGTTTTTACTAAGTGTTTGTTTTCTGCAGTTTTTACACCATATGATGTTTTTGTTGGATTGTTTTTTACCATAATTTTATTTTTTTATACTTCTATTATACACAATTATACACAAATTTATATAATATTAAAATATGAGTAAAACATTAGATGTTACAATTGAAATTCCGAAAGGATCAAACGTTAAATATGAATTTGACAGAGCAACAAGAGCAATCAAGGTTGATAGAATACTTTATGGTCCAAACTATTACCCACAAAATTACGGCTTTCTTCCAGAAGCACTAGACTGAGACGGAGACGAATTAGACGTTCTTGTCTTTGCTGACCAATCATTCCAACCTGGAATAATCGTTCCTTCAAGAATAATTGGAGCATTAGAAATGGTTGATGGTGGAGAGACAGATACTAAGTTAATCGCAGTTATTGATTGTGATCCTAGATGAAAAGGAATCGAAGACCTAAAAGATTTAAGTCAACATGAACTTGCTGAAATTAAAGAATTCTTCGAAACTTACAAAAACTTACAAAAGAAAAAAGTAAGTACTAAAGACTTTAAAGATTGTGAATGAGCAATTAAAGAATACGAGGAATGTGTTGAACTAATGAAAGAATACGGAAAACTTCCTAAAGAAGAATTCTTAGCTAAGATGCACAAGGAGCACCCTGAGAAATACGAAGGTTAATTTATGGCTAGTAAAAATATTGACTCTTTGGAACCAAGATTATTTTGAAAATATTTCAAACAAATATCTGAAATACCAAGGCCTAGCTATCAAACTGAAGCCATTTCAGAATATTTATCTAGCCAAATAACAAAACTTAATCTTACTCCAAATGTCGATTCAAACGGAAACATTTATTTTCAAGTGCCTGCAACTCCAGGGAATGAAAATCAACCATCTGTTTTATTACAAGGACATTCAGATATGGTTGCAGACAAAGAGGAAAGTAGCACTCATGATTTTGACACTGATCCATTAGATATATATGTTGACGGAGATTTCGTTAAAGCTAAAGGAACAACACTTGGTGCTGATGATGGTGTAGCACTTGCAATGATTTTAGCTTTGCTAAATGATAGTGAATTTAAACATGGACCACTTGAAGTTATTTTTTCTGCCAATGAAGAAGTTTCTCCTATGGGAATATCAGCGTTCGACACTTCCTTAATAAAATCTAAATACATGTTAAATATCGATTCTGAAAGTTCTGATTTGGTTACTGTTGGATGTGCAGGTTGTATTATTTTCGATGGTGTAATTAAAACAAAGAAAATAAAAAGTAAAAAAACCAATAAGAGTTATTGCATCGAAATCAAAAACGGTTTAGGTGGTCACTCAGGCATAGAAATACACAAAAAAATAATCAATGCTGTAAAAGCATCTGCTGAATTATTAAATGAACTTGAAAAAACTTTCGAATTTTCTATTGTTAAAATTAATGGAGGAAAATTCCCTAATGCTATTCCACATTCTTGTACTACAGTTATCCAATGTGAAAAAGATGAACTTGAAGAAATTGTTGCATGTGCTTCTAAAAAGTTTGCTAAAATTAAATCTTCATATCCTGATGAAATAAATATATCTCTAAGCATTCATGAAGTTGAAAATGATTCATATTCTTTAAGCAAGAAAGACTCATCAATAGCTATTGCTGCACTTTGTGATATATTTAATGGTGTTTACACAAACAATAAAGAATTTAACATTCCAAATACTTCTTGTAATTTAGGAATAATACGAACAAACGAAAACGATATAACTATGACTCATATGGTACGTAGTCTTGAATCTAATGAAATGGACAAATTGTACAGTTTGATGAGCAAAACATACAAACTTGCTTCTGCAGATATTGTGTACAGAGACAAAATGATGCCATGAACACCATCTAAAACAAATTCACTCGCAAATCTTTATTTGGATATCTTTAATAAGAACAGCGAAAAGAAAGCCGCATTATATGTGGTGCCAGCTGGATTAGAAGTTGCATATATTTCAAAATCAATTCCAGATCTTGTTGCAATTTCTGTAGGACCAGATATGTTTGGTGCCCACACATATAATGAAAAGTTGAGCATTCCTGAAACAGGAAGAGTTTATCAAGTAGTTAAGAAATTACTCGAAGAAATAAGATAATTATTTTATAGGTTCCCATGAGTAAAAAAGGATTGATTTTTATAATAAGCGGTCCAAGCGGCGTGGGAAAAGGAACAGTTCTAGCTAAATTACTTGAAGATCCATCATTTAATATTTGTTTCAATACTTCTATTACAACGAGAAAACCAAGAGATAATGAAATTGATGGGATTCATTATATTTTCGTAAGCAAAGAAGATTTCTTACATAAAATTAGAAATAATTTATTTCTAGAATGAACAGAATATTCAAACAATTATTATGGAACTTCTGAAGCGGATGTTCGAACATTGATAAACAATGGTAAAAGTGTTGTTTTAGAAATAGAGACCAAGGGAATGTCACAAATTTTAAGTAAATATAGTAAAGAGTTTAAAATAGTTACTATTTTCTTTTTACCACCTTCTCTTGAAACTTTAAAATCACGTTTAGTGAATCGTCAAACAAATACAACTGCAGACATTGAAAATCGTCTTAAACGTGCTAATGACGAAATAAAAGCTTCTTCTAATTATAATTACAAAATAGTTATAGACAATACAGAGTCTGCATATAGTAAACTGCACGACATTGTGGAAAAAGAGACTACAAAATATGAATAATAAACAATCGATATACTCATTTACTTTACAGGCTTTAGAAGAAAAAATTGTATCTTTAGGATTGAAAAAATACAATGCGCTTCAAATATTTCAGTGGATCTATCAGAAAAACTGTCAGAGTTTTTTAAATATGTCAAACATTGCAAAAACATCACTTGCCATTTTAGAAAATAATTTCGAAATTAATAAACTTCAAATAGAAAACAAATGAATTGACGAGAATGATGGCACAATAAAATTCCTTTTTAAATTGGGCGATGGACAACACGTTGAAACAGTAGTAATGAAATTTGACTATGGTTATTCCGTGTGTATTTCAACACAAGTTGGATGTAATATGGGTTGCAAATTTTGTGCATCAGGATTGCTAAAAAAGATTAGAAATCTTTCAACTGATGAAATGGTTTTACAAATTCTTGGTGTTAATGAATACTTACAACGGAATAGCGGAGCAAAAGTATCAAATGTAGTAGTGATGGGTATTGGCGAACCATTCGATAATTATGAGAACCTTTCTAATGCACTCAAAATTATTAAAGAGAATCATGCAATCGGAATAGGCAGTAGACACATTACTGTTTCCACATGTGGAGTAGCACCAAAGATCATAGAATTTGGTAATGATTTTAACCAGATAAATTTAGCTATTTCATTACACGCTCCAAATAATGAAATTCGTGATAAAATAATGCCGGTAAATAAAGCATACCCACTTCAAGTATTATTTAATGCACTTAGAAAATATTCATCGACTGTAAATAGAAAAATAACTTTTGAATACCTATTATTAGGTGGAGTAAATGACTCTGTGCAGAATGCAGTTGAATTGTCAAAACTTGTTAAAGAATTCGAATGCTATGTTAATCTTATAATATATAATAGTGTTGATGAGCATTCTTTTAAGAGGAGTGCTAATTCAAAAAGTTTTGCTGAAACGCTAATCCACAATGGCGTCAAGGTAACAACTAGGCTCGAAAGAGGTTCACGAATATCAGCTGCGTGTGGACAGCTGAGAGCTAATCATGAAAAAAACAAGTAATTTAGTATTTAAAATAAGTGGCGATAGTGAAAAAGGTATAAGACCAAAAAATGAAGATAACTTTTACTGTGGTGTTAACCAAGCTGGCCAATTATTAGCTATTATTGCTGATGGAATTGGCTCACTAGAAAATTCTGAAATTGTATCAAAATCAGTTGTGCAAAATTACGAGAAACAATTTCAAAAATATATGTCTATTAGCGATCCAACTGAGTTTTTTTCTAGTACTAATGAAATAATTTGAAAAGAAATAAATAAGCTTGCTTCTGAACATGATGGAAAAACTAAAAAATTTGGTTCTACAATTGTTATGTGTCTTGTTACAGGAGAAACATTAGATGTTTTCAACTTAGGAGATTCAAGAGCTTATCAGTTTATTAAAAGTAAGAAGAAATGGGATAAATTAACAGTTGACCAAACAGTTGAGAATTTAATTGAAACAGAGTACGCGAAGAAACTTTCTAAAATTAAAAAAGAATCTGAAAATATTAAGGAAGATACAGAATTTGTTAATGCCTGGTTTAAAAACCAAAAAACTAAATTTCACGATTCGTTACATGCAATAACACATTGTATTGATGATATCTCTGTAATTCATAAAGATTTCGATCACTTTGTGTATCAAATACATAAAGGCGACATACTTTTTTTAGCATCTGATGGATGTTATCACTGGACTGAAAGAGAAGATATTAATTCCCTTGTTTCAAAAAGCAAAAAATTTGACGGTGTCTCAAAATCATTAACAGAACTTGCAATTAAAAATGGCTCAGATGATAACTCAACAGCTATCGTTGTTTTAGCGGAGTAAATATGGCAGAAAAAGTAGCAACCACTTATATCAATAGAAAACTGTCGCCCGGAGACGTTGTATTGGGACAATACAAAATTATTAAAGAAATTGCGCGTGGTGGAATGAATTCAATCATATATCTTGCCGAAGACACAAGAGTTAAAAGTGACGATTATTTTGCTCTTGAAAATAAAAATGTAGCAGTAAAAATTATTGCAAAAAATGAAACTGTAAACGAATCTGATTGAAAAAAATTCCATGAAGAGATAGAAACAGCTGCTCGAATTTCTGATAAAAAATTCTTAAATGATTTAAACGTAAAAAATATTGCTAGATTTATAGCTTCGGGTATAGAAGACGATGACCAAACGATCATTTACGTTATGGAATATATAAATGGTCCTTCACTACGTAAATTAATCGAAAGAGAAGGATACTTAAATTTAAATGAAGCTGTTTTCTTCTTTAGACATATGTTGATGGCTGTTAGAGAATTACACCGTTCTAAAGACAAAACAATTCACCGTGATCTAAAACCAGAAAATTTCCTTTTATCTAAAGATTTAACATACATAAAGGTTATTGATTATGGTATATCAACAACCTTTTATTCAAAGACACGAGGATATACAAAAAAGATTGTTGGTGATGAAGATCAAATATATGGTACATATCCTTATATATCTCCAGATATTCTATTAATGAAGGATGCAGTAACGGAAGATGACAAAATTAAAATTATTACTGAACAATTTGACTTTTTCTCACTAGGAGTTATCTTCTATGAGATGTTAATTGGAGAAAAACCTTTCTACTCCGATAATTACGATGATGTTAAAGTAATAAAATTACCATTAACTTATGATATGTTGTGTTTAAATGATCTTGACCCAAATATCCCTAATGGAATAGAAAATATTATTTTCAGGTGTATGGCTTCTAAAAAAGAAGATAAACACTTTAGATACAATACCATTGAAGAAATCATTTCAGACTTAGACAAATATAGATCTGACCCAAGTGCAAGCTTTAATGAAAAGCTTTTAAAACCTAAGAGTATGAGAGTATTTCAAACAAAGGTTTTATTTAATGTTCAAAAAGAAAAAGATAAGCAAGGTTTATTTGAGCAGTTATGGTGAATCTGACTTGTTATTGGAATAATTACAGTAACGCTTACAATTGTTATTGTTCTGTTGATTGTTGATAAGTGAACGTCTTAATTACGCTCACGAGCAAGTTTTGTCATAGTCATATACACTTGACTAACATTAGTAGATGACTTTGC
>JAISKD010000003.1 GCA_031261065.1 Mycoplasmataceae bacterium | reverse complement strand
ACGCGGTATTGCTCCATCAGGCTTTCGCCCATTGTGAAAAATTCCCTACTGCTGCCTCCCGTAGGAGTATGGGCCGTGTCTCAGTCCCATTGTGGCTATTCTACCTCTCAGCATAGCTATTCGTCATAGACTTGGTGGGCCATTACCTCACCAACTATCTGATAAACCACACCCTAATCCCAAAGCGATGCAAACGCATCTTTAACAATCACTCTCATATGAGGAGATTGCCTATGAAGTATTAGCTAATCTTTCGATCAGTTGTTCTTCTCTAAGGGGCATATTAGGTATGTATTACTCACCCGTTTGCCGCTGACATTGCTGCCCGCTCGACTTGCATGTATTAGGCATACCGCTAGCGTTAATCCTGAGCCAGGATCAAACTCTCAAAAATTGACGGTTTCTATTTAGTTTTCAAAGAACTTTCAGTTAGGCCAGACAATAAACTGAATAATAATTAAGCAACTAAAACGACCTAACTGAATATATTATATATGTTTTTTTAATAAAAGTGTTATTTTGCACTAATTATTTTTTTATGTGTTAAAATTATTGAGAAAACACTCTATTTTTTATGGTAACATAGTTAAATAATATTTCTTTTAATTAAAATCTATTCCTATTCTTTTACCACCTTTGTTGTCTCAACCAGATGTGGTTTTGATAAGATTTCTGTTATTATCATCTTTCATAATATAACCATTCTTATTAACCTCTATATTAATGTTACCATTATATTCGCTACCATATATATCATGATGGGAGTAGTTTTTAATTCTATTAAGTGAGTAAATAGAAGGAAAACCATATTTAGTACCATCAGGATCATAAGATGAATATAATGAAACACTTGGTTTAATCTTATCTATAAAACAATCATTAGATGAAGTTTTAGAACCATGATGTCCCATAAAGTAAATGTCCGCTTGTGGAATATCTTGTTGTGATGCTCATGTTTCTTTTTCTAATTCTGCATCACCCGTCATACAGATGGTTGTATTATTAAAGGTTATAAACATGATTGGTGAATACTCATTTCAATTAGAATTTGGGTACCAGTCAAATGGTGGTTCAAATATTTTAAATGAACATTCGCCAAATTTATATTCTGATGATTCAAAGAACATATAATTTGAATTTGGTTCATTTTTAGCTTTTGTTCTTACCTTTTGTCATGTTTGCATCTTCTTATAATTAGTAGGCACTGGTTGATTTGCACCACAAGAATAAGGTGCAGATTCATCTTCACAAAGTACAAATGGTAATAATGAATTATTAACTTGTCAGTTGTCATAAACTCACTCTGAATTATGAATATGATCATCATCAGGATGAGTTGTTAGAAAATAATCAATAACTTTATTTTTGTTTTCATATTGACAACTCAATCATGTTTTGAATTTATTTGCATCTAGACCAGAGTCAATAAGCATTGTTGTTTTATCGGGGAATGTTATAAATGTACTTGAACCCTGGCCTACATCAATCATTGTTATTTTTAGACTTTGCGAACCATTATTACATGAAGTAAAAATAAATGGTGAAACAAATGCTACCAAGGTCAAGAAAAATGGTCTTATATATTTAAACTTCATATTGTGTGCTCAATCTATAATATCACGAAAATGTGTGAATTACTTATAAAATTCATTAATTTTCGTAAAAATCTTAAATTATATTGATACTTAAGAACTTTATTTTATAAATATGTTCAGCCACCAGGTAATTGGTAATCACTCGTTAATTTAGCTAAAAGTGATTCAGCATCATAAGAACCATTATTTGTTATGGTTCCTACAGGAACTTCATCATTTTTAAAAGCATCAGAGTTTCAATTACTAAAATCGAAATTTTCAGGTATATTTAAAATTAAATGAGAAATGCTTGAATTGTTTAAAAAATCGTCTTCAATTGTTACCAAACTCTCCGGAACATTAAGCGTATCTAATGAATCTGCACCTTCAAACACTTCTTTGCCAATTCTTGAAAGTCCTGTTAAATCTATTTCATTTAATGAAATACAGTCATTAAATGCATTTGCGTCAATAAAGCAATCGTTAGAATTTAGCGAGAATTCAGTCAAAGAGTAACACATCTCGAATGTTTTCTTACCAATTAATTCTAAATTTTCAATTCCATTTACATGTTCAAGCGAAATACAACCTTCAAAACATGAGCCTTTAAGAACGTTTACAGAATCGTTTAAGCTAACTTGTTTTAATTGTGTACATGCGATGAAGATTGCGTCGTTCAATTCTTCTACATCGGTACCGGATAAATCGATATTCGCCAATTTTGTGCAATATGCAAATGCATAATCTTCAAATTCGCAATTTTCATTTAAAAAAACAATATGTGAAATATTGCTCATTCAGAAGGCTCGCATTTTGATAATACTAACATTTTTTGGAATAATGATCGAGGTGATACCCGTTTTAAAAAAAGCGTCCAAGCCAATACTACCAACACTTGTCGGAAGATTGATATAGGCAAGTTTTTTACAATGTGTAAAGCATGCTCATTTTATTTCATTTAAACTACCATTAAAAATAACTTTTTCTAAATTCCTACAATATGCAAATGCCAACGCATCAATTGACAACACATTATTTCCTAACTTAGCATTTATAATACCTCCGCACCCCATAAAACCACGCTCATTAATTTGTATGATATCATCATCAAATTCAATATTGCCATATGCAAGAGAAGCAACGGCAACCGAGTCATTATCTCATTTTACTTTATTTGTTCCTGGAATCACCGCCTTGCCGTTATCACTTATCGGAACTAGTGAATATGCATCAGACCCATCAAAATTAATTTCTTCGAGGCAATTATTTAAAAAGTCAGTTTCGGCATTTATTTCATTTAAAGAAGACGGAAGTGAAATACTTTTTAAAGAATAAAGTCAAGAAAAATTACCTGAAATTTCTTCTATTCCTTCAGAAAAAACAAGCGATGTAATTCCAAGGCAATTTGAAAAATTGTAGTCAACTATATGGTTTGGTGTGTCTGGAATTTCAATATCGCCAAATGCTATTCCTCATGCTGGTTTGGTAAATGTATCTCATGTTGTAGTTTTGGGAACTAATATTTTTCCATCCAAATCATTAGATAGGAATTCGCAATTTGGGTTATTAGCATCAATGGTTACAGAATGTATAATACAATCTTTAAAATATCCTTCTGTTATGTTATATGTTAAGGAATTGGGTATTGTTAAACTGTCAATTACAAGAGCAGGGCTATGTTCATCTTCATTGTTTAGGCCAGATAGCCAATCCTCGTACCATCATCCACCGGTGTCGGGATTAAATCCATCTTCAAATATCATTTCTGACGCTTGTGTACAGCCGCCAAATGTATGGGAATTTATTTTATTTATAGTAGAACTCAACGTTATTTTGGTTAACCCTGCACACCCTTCATATTGGTTTTGTTTAATTTCGGTAAAAGGCGTTGGATTATCATATCTCACTCCACAATAAAGGTCACCATATGCTATCTTTCCTACAGGGTAACCATCCCAATTATTTTTTGTACCAAGTGCCCAGCCATTTTCACCAATTTGTTTCCTTTCAAATAAAGAATTTTCTTCAGAAACGTCAAAACTTTCTATTGGGTCGCCGAGAAATGCGTCCCTCTCAATGGTTTCTAACGTAGAAGGAATGTAAACTGATGTTATTCCACGAGTTTCAATAGCGGGGTTGAAAGTATTGGAAATTGTAGTTACTCCCTCTGGGATAACAAGTTCCGTTCCTAAATCAGTAGAATATGGTTGTTCAAATCCAACAAGGATATTATTTATAATTTTTAGGGAATTCTGATCTATTATTTTATTACCTACAGTTATATGTATATCGAATAAATTTGATTGTACTTTTTCATATTCACCAGTTCCTTTTGCACCAATTGAAACAAGTACATTACTACATTCTGTTGTAGGAGTTCCAGATATTTTACCTGTTTCATGATCAATTTCTACACCAGCAGGTAGACTACCGTGATCTATATAATAAGTTGCAGAAGTTACAGCTTCATCATTTTCATCATAAAACAATGGAATAATTTCTTCTGCAATTTCAAGATCTTTTGTTAGACGATAACTATCTTTTTCATAAGACAAGTTTGAATTTGAATGAGGATTCTTTGGCTTATGATTACATTGAGTTAAAGGTAATGTAATGGCAAGTGCTGCTGTTGCTATTGCAGCGATTATGGAAATTGATAGTATCGTTTTTAGTTTTTTCTTCATGTTATTTATTTTATTATAAGAAAAATTTTATAGATGAGTCTGGATTTTTTTATTAACATAGTTAAGGTATAAATTTCTTAATGCGTAGTAAAAAAATAATAAGGATGTTATTGCATATTAATTATTTGAGAAGGTAAGTATGTGATTAATTCAACAATATTTAATGTTACTAAATGATGATATAATATTTACATGCCATTTATAAGTGAAAAAGAAAGACAAATCAGAACAAAAAAATTATTTAAAGGATCTGCTGCCAAAAAAGGGTTAATTTTATTTAACACAATAATTACGCTTTTCTTTATATTGTTTGCTATAGTTTCAGTGTCAGTAACATTTGGTACAACAGCTCCTGGTACTAATTGAAAATCTTTTATGGGGGTTTTATCATTAGCAAATCCAAACCATATTAATGCTTGAATCCTTATGGGAACGGGTATACTAGCGGCTTTATTACAAATTATTTCTTTGTTTGTATCGGCTTCATTGAAATCTGCAAAAACTATTTCAAGCGAAACAATTTCTCTTGCTTCGTCAGCTGTTGCAGGTAAAAAGAAAAGTGGTAACTCTGCAAAAGATTTCAGAGAAAGAATTAATTTAAAGGATAAAAAGAAATAACCATTAAAATATATAAGTATGTCAAATAAAAAAATTAATATAATCCTAGATAACGATGGTAGCAGTGATGATGCAATAGCATTTGCACTCGCTTCAAACTCTTCAAAAATAAATCTTATTGCCGTTGTTTCTTCTTACGGAAGCAATACAATAGAAATCAACACAAACAACAATGCTGAATACATTTCAGCAACAAAGACTGATACAAAATTGTATATTGGTGCAGGAGCATCTTTAGATGGGAAGACTCCAGCTATTAATCTTTTCTATGGAGAAGATAATAAGTGTTTAGCTCAACTTGAAAAACACAAATCAGCTGATACAAAAGCAAAAAACATTTACAAGAAACTTTGAAAGAAAATTAAAGATCACGAAAAAGTTACATATGTTGTAACTGGTCCTTGTACAAATTTAGCAAATCTTATTTACTATGCTGGTGCTAAATTATGAAAACATATAGATGAAGTTGTAATTGTTGGTGGAAACCCTGCAAAGTCTGCATCAAATTTCCACGCAGACGTTCGTGCTCTAAAAACAGTTTTAGATAATTGCACTCCTACTATAGTAACACAAGATGCTACTGAATTATTAGTTTTACAAAAGAGTGAAATTGATAACCTACAAGGTGATAAAAAAGTTCAGAAGTTCTTTAAAGAAATTTGCAATTCTTATTTCACTTTCAAACCAGAAACAACTTTAGCTATTAACGACGGATTAACAATACTGTACATCATATATAAATATACAACTGAAACATTAACAAACATTGGTGTTGATAACACTACAGGAAAACTTGTTAAGGAAAAAGGACAATATAGTTACAATAATATTTCATTCCCAAGCAAAGAAGATATTGCAGAACAAATCAAATCTATCCTAGAGTTCTAAGGATATAAAGAATTATGGGTACAAAATTATGAAAAGGTAGATTTGTTGCTAATCTTAACCCACAAGCAGACGATTTCAATAGTTCTTTAAGATTCGATAAGAAAATGTATGTTGAGGATATAGATGGCAGCATCGCTCACTGTTCAATGCTTTCTAAGCAAAAAATAATTCCATCTAAAGATGCTAACAAAATAATATCTGAATTAAAGAAAATTAAATCTGATATTGCTTCTGGCGTCCTTGAAATTAGTGATGCTGAAGATATACACATGTATGTTGAGACAGTTCTTACTAAAAGGATTGGTGATGTAGGTAAGAAATTACATACAGGTAGAAGTAGAAATGACCAAGTTGCTGTAGATACAAGATTGTTTATTAAAAAATCAGAGCAAGAAATCATTAACAAACTTATTGCCCTTATTAAAACTATAAATGCTTTAGCTGAAGCTAATTTAGATGTTATTATGCCGGCATTTACTCACCTGCAAAAGGCACAGCCAACAACTTTAGCTCATTGACTAATGGCATATAACGAAATGTTTTATCGTGATCTGCAAAGATTTAAAAGTTCATTAAAAAGAACTGATTATTGTCCATTAGGTGCTGGTGCATTATGTGGAACAACTTACAACATTGATAGAAAATATACTGCTGAACTATTAGGATTTAAAGACATAACTCCAAACAGTTTAGATGCAGTAAGTGATCGTGATTATGTTTTAGAATATTTATTCGACATAAGCACAACAATGATGCACTTATCAAGATTAAACGAAGAAATTATTTTGTTTGTTTCAAATGATTATCAATATGCCGTATTGTCAGATGAATTTTCTACAGGTAGTTCAATTATGCCACAAAAAAAGAATCCTGACATAAATGAACTAATTAGAGGAAAAACAGGAAGAGCATATGGAAATTTATTTGCTCTAATGACTGTAATGAAAGCACAGCCATTAGCTTACAACAAAGACATGCAAGAGGATAAAGAGACTATCTTTGATAGTCAAGATACAATTAATGTTTGTTTAGACTTAATTAATAAGTTCTTACCATCAATGAAATTTAATAAGCAAATTCTATTAGAAAAAGCTAATAAAGGTCACATGGCTGCAACAGACGTTGCTGACTATTTAGCTAAAAAGAATGTTCCTTTCAGAGATGCTTACCAGTTAGTTGGACAAATTGTTTTATATTGTGAAGAAAATAAAAAGACATTTGCTACAATGACTATAGAAGATTATAGAAAATTTAGTCCTTTATTTAATGATGATATCTTCAATGTTATTTCATTACAAACATTAATAGATGCTCGAGATGTAATTGGTGGTCCCGCTAAAAAACAAGTGCAAAACGAAATAGCTAGAATGAAAAAGAAAATAAGCGATTAATTCTTATTTAAAAAATCTATTGCAGATTGTACAGTGATTGTTATAGCTGATGGGAAAAAGTTCTCTTCTTTAAAATAGAATTTAGAATTGTGAAGTCCGTATTTTTCACTCGTGCCATCATAACATCCAATCATAAAATAAACCGCTGGAACATGTTGTCCAAAATAAGCGAAATCATCTCCAACCATTAGCGGTGAGTTTAATAGATGAATGTCTTTCTTATCAATTTGTTTACTAGCTGATTCAATTAAAGAGTCAACCATTTGATTATTATTAATAACTGGTGGGTAATAAGGAATATACTCATATGTGTATTTAGCATCATTTGCTTCGCAAATAGATTTTAGAACTTGTTCTAATTTTTCTTTAACAAATTGTCTTGTTTCATTTTTAACAGTTCTAAATGTTCCTTCTATCAATGCTGTTGTTGGTATAGCATTAAAAACTTCACCAGAATTAAACTTACAGAAGGAAATAACTACAGGATCGGCTGGGTCAATTCTTCTTGTAATAATGTTTTGAGCAGAACTAATAAATTGCGCTGCAATATTAATTGGGTCAATAGTTTTATGTGGGATTGCTCCATGACCGCCAAATCCGATAATTGCAATTTTGAAAATATCTGGTGCAGCTCAGAAACCATCATATTTAGTGTAAAGATTGTTTGCATCGTCTGTGGCACTTATGTGTAATCCAATAGCAGCATCAACTTTAGGATTCTCAAGCACGCCTTGATTAATCATACGTTCAGCTCCTCCACCAACTTCCTCAGATGGCTGAAATACTATTTTAGCATTTCCTGAAAATTCTTTACGTAGATCATAAAGAATAAAAGAAGAAATTATAAGGTTTGTTATATGTCCATCATGTCCACAAGCATGCATTAGCCCAGGATTTTTAGAAGAAAAATCAAGTCCTGTTTCTTCTTGAATTTGTAGAGCATCTATATCGGCTCTAATAAGGATAGTTTTCTTATTGCTTGATTCTTTTTCTCCAGCAATAACAGCCCATAATCCTGTGTCTGCAATTTTAGTACACTTAATATTGTGTTCATTAAGAGTATCTATAATAAACTTTTGTGTGTTAAATTCTTTAGCACTAGCTTCAGGATATTGGTGTAGATGTCTTCTGATTTCTATTGCTTTACTTTCGTATTCTTTATATTTATTTTTAATAAGTTCACTAATGTTATCCATTTATAAATTATACAATTAATTCAATTTTTAAGGCCTGCATTCCTCGATCAGTACTATCAATGGCCATAATATAATGTTCACCATTTTTAAGGATATTGGAGAATTTAGAATAAACAGCAGGAAATAAAGCGATGCCCGAAGATCCTGTTTCATCTTCTATTGTTCCCATAGCCATTGGTAACCCAGTTTTTGTGGTTATGCTTCTAAAACTTTTTAGAAGAACTAAAGCAGTATACTTTCCTTTTTTATTTATCATTTCTGAAATTGTTTTAAGATCCGATGTCGCATTGTATGATTTCTTAAACTTTTGTGTTGGATGTTCATTAAAGCTAACACCTATCAAAGCGAATTGCTTTGCAGACAAATCTTCTAAGTCCTGTGTGCTTTCTTCTACTTCTTGTAAGACAGGTTTGATTAACATCTCTCCTGTTTTAAGCATAGTTTTTGAACTAAGAACTATTTGGTGAATATTTTTTATTAAGAATGTTCTAGTTTTATTTTGAAGTAACTCATCGAAGGCACCAGAAAGTATTAGGGATTCAATTGTTTTTTCACCAACAGAATTATTGGCTAGCATACCAATCGCTTCGATATATGTTGAAAACTTTTTGTCAGGACGAGAATCACGTAAATTTAATATTGATTTAATTATTTCATTTCCAATTCCTTTAATACAATTAAAGCCCATAACGATTCCTTGTTTGTTTAAAGTAAATCCATACTGTGATGTATTTATTGATGGTTGAAAAATAGATATACCATATGTTTTGATGATGTTTAGATATTTTCCTATTTCACTAGTAGAGCTTAAGAATATTGCAAAAAACTCTTGTGGGTAGTGACATTTTAAATATGCTAATCAATACGATACATATGAATATGAAATGGAGTGAGACATATTAAATCCATATGATGCAAATCTTTCGATGTATTTGAATATTTCTATAGATTGTTCGGCGGAATATCCATTTGCTATAGTTGCTTTTTTAAAATCATCTTCTAGTTTAAGAAGTTCAACTTTATTCTTCTTAGAAATTATCTTTCTGAAAGCGTCGGCTTGTGACATTGTGTAATTGGCTGAAACTTTAACTATTTCCATTAATTGTTCTTGGTAAATAATGACACCATATGTAGGTAAAAGAATGGATTTAAAATTATCATTTAAGTATTTAATTTTAGATGGATCTTGCCTATTGGCAATATATTCATTCATTAGAGTATTTGCACCAGGTCTAAATAGCGCTGAGATTGTTGAAATATCTTGAATACTAGTCGGTTTAATTCTTTTAGTTAGACTTGTTATTCCAGGACTGGATAGTTGAAAAATTCCTGAAGTCTCTCCAGCTGAAAGCGTCGAAAATACCTTTTTATCGTCTAATGGAATGGTGAATATATCAACAGATTCTCCACGTGTAGTTTTAACAAGACTAATTATATTTTGGATTGTCGTAAGATTTGATAGAGATAAAAGGTCGACTTTAACTAGTCCTAATTTTTCTAAGTAATCTGCAGCGTATTGCGTAGATAAGATGCTATCTTGTGAATTTGTCATTAATGGAACAACATCATTAAGTGGTGTTAAACTAATAACAACCGCTGAAGCATGTGTTCCTATTTGACGTGGAAAACCAATAATTCTAAGTGTGTGTTTAAAAAGTTCGGGATATTTTTCGGAATACGACTTGATAGCCGAACTGCTTTCAATCGCTTTTTTAACATCATCTTCATTGTCACTATTAAACTCTTTAGTAATAAGGTTTATGATGCTAGGGTCAATGCCTAGTGATTTACCTATGTCTCTGATTGCCGACTTTGCTTTCATCGTTTGAAACGTTGAAACATGAGCAACATTGTTTTTAGAATATCTATTATATAGATACTCAAGAACTTTTTGTCTATCTGTATCAGGGAAATCGATATCAATATCTGGTTTATCTTTTCTATCTATATTTAGGAACCTTTCAAAGATAAGATTATATTTTAGTGGATCAATATCAGTAATTCCTAAAACATATGAAATTAGTGAACCAGCAGCTGAACCACGTCCTGGACCAACTAAAATGTTTTGTGATTTAGCTCAGTTAACATAGTCTTGCACAACTAGAAAGTAATCATTATACTTCATTGCATTAATGATGCTAAGTTCATATTTAAGACGTTCATTATATGAAGTGGGAATAGCTGATGTGTTTAATCTTTTACTTAAACCATTCATACACAGTTCTTGTAAAACTACTGATGAATCCTTAGCGGCATCATACCTAGGAAAATTAAAGGCATTTTCTGTTACTATCTTCAAATCTACAGAATTAATAATTTCCTCAAGCGTAGCCAGTTGTTTAGAAGAAAATATTTTTTTAGCTTCGCTTTCATCTAATAAATATTTTCCAGCTTCTGGAGTTGGTGTTTCTTCAAGAGAACTACCCGAGTTAATTGAACGGATTATTTTTAATAATCCGGCATCTTCTTCATTTAAATAGAATGCTTCCTGAATAGCAACGTCTGATGAAAGATAAAATTTTTCAGTTCAGGATATATTAGAATCAGCAATAACTATTAAGCCTTCTAAATATTTAGTTATATCGTAATCTTCGTTTGTGTTTATACATGAAGATACTTTTAGTAAGTTCTTATAACCAACAAAGTTCTGAGCAATTAAAAATATATTGTTATCTTGGTACTTTATTTGCAACCCTATAACAGGCTTAACATTTTCTTTTTCACATATTTTATAAAACTCAATTGCTCCGTGCATTGTTGAAAAATCTATTAAACAAGCTGGACTATTATTCTTTTTCGCAAATAAAACTATATCTTCTAATGAAAGTGTTGAATTCAGAAAAGAAAAGTAAGAATGAGTGTTTAAGTTAGCAAACATATAACACCATCACCCTTTCTTATCTTATTTCTTTTCTTGTAGTATTTTTTTAATCGCTTTTATTTGGCTTTCAGATAAGTCTTCAAATTTTAACTTATATTGAAGTTCATTAACAGATAATGATTCGTAGTCTTCATTATCATCGTTTAGGTTAATTTGAGATAAATCAACAGAAGAAGTTACAGGAACTTTAATATTAGAACTATTGCTTTTTGTCTCTTCGTCAGGATTGAATTTTATTGTTTTATCTGTTTTCGCCATCGTCATTTGTATTATATATAAATATTACAATATGCACTTATTTTTTTTAAAAAAATAGAACATTTGATTAAGAGAGCGTTTTTTAATATTTAATGTTCTTATAATGATAGATTATTATATGAATAAACTATATTAAGATTTGATGAATTAACAATTGCACTAGGAGCAGGAGCAATAAGCGATTCAAGTTCAGTTAAAGAATAGTTAGTAACGCCTTTATTAACTAATAAATCATCACCATTTCATAAATTTAGACCAGCATAAAAGTAACTAGCTCAACCCAATTCAGAACAATACCATGATTTAGTTGAAATATCTGTACTATATTTTAAATAATCATAAGAATATGGCTTACCTAATTGTTGTTCATTAAAATAAACAACGTCATCTCTTTGTTGATCAGTTAAATCTGTTTGTAATAAATAAGAATGTTTGTTACAAAAATCAGATTCAGTCAATGTTGAATAATGTACATCTATGTGCGTAGCTTCAATAATATCAATATTTTTAACGCCATCTATTATTTCTGTTCCTGTAACGGTTACAATATGACCAACAAAAGTAGCAAATCCGCCTTGGCCTTCATAAATTAAATCTCCTGGTTTTGCAAGATCATATGCTTGACTTAAGGAAAATCGACTTACATTTTGTTTATTATGTAAATTATTATTAGTACAAACATTAACAGTAACACCAACGGCAACGGATGGTATTACTACTGAGGCGAAAGCGATGATATATTTGCTGATTTTATTCATACTTTTATTATATAAAACGCTGCAAATTAGTGTTATAAAGTGCTTATTGTTCTTTCTTGGTAATATCTACTCATTCCGTGCCTGGTAATGAATTTTCTAATTCTTGGGGAGAGAGTCTAATTCTTGAAAATTCAGAACCGCAGGCAGGACAAACAATATCTCATTTCTTTAGGGAAATATCTAAGAATATCTTAACATTAGGGTTATCTATTCCAAACGGACACACCCCTCCTGGTTTGTAACCCGTTAATGATACAACGTCATCATATGAACACATTGAAGTTTTGTATCCAAACCTTCTTTTGAATTCACCTGTGGATATTTTAGAGTCTCCGCTCATCACGACCATGACAGCTGCAAGTTCGCCATTAGCTTTAGAATTATCATAAAAAAGCAATGACTTAGCAACTTGATCAGATTTTAAATTAAATTTGTACGCATCTTCTACATGGTGAAAAGATACGTCAGACTCTTCAAGTCTATCATCTAAATGATGTTCTTTTAAATAGTTAAGTGTTTTTTCTGGTGTATGCATATATCAATTATTCTAATATTGCACTGTCCATTTCCACAAAATCATCTTTACGGAAACGTTTAAATTTAACCTCAAGTGGATATAGTTCCATTGTTTTCTCATAAATCTCTTTATTTTGCTCATTAGGTAACTTTTTAAAATTAGCATACTTTTTACCACGTCTATTTGTTTCAATAAATTCGTTATATTTCTTATTATTAAGAGACATTAATACTTTAGCTAATTTATATTTGTTAGCAGTACCATAGTTTATTTCTTTTAATCGATATCCACAAGTACATAAGCCAAGAGTTAAGAAAACTGCTGCAAATATCAACATCACTCCACACATTTTAAGTACGTATAGACAATTTTCTATAGCATTGGTTCCTGTACCAATACCATAAATTATTGCACTTTGTCCATGTATTACATATGTGAATGGTAAGATATAGGATATCGCATGGAAGAAATCATTTTGTAAAATTGCAGGGAAGGTACCACCACCAGCTGCTAAATTCAATATTAAGAATATGACAATTATTATCGAAGCAAAAGCTTTGTCTCTAAAGCTAAACCATATTGCTTGAATGATAATAATGAAGATCAAGGCGCAAAACATAATAAATAGTATTTCAAAGAAGAAAGCACTGCCTAATGCAAATCAGCCTATAACTCCAATAGCTAGCATTAGGAAAACAGATTGAAATACATTTATACTCGCCATCACCATACCTTTGGTAATGTACCATTTTTTAGCAGTAATATTTTTAACTCTCTTCTTACGGTCTAATGTAATTGTCATTGAGAAACAACCAACTCATAGGCCGACACATACGAAGAGTTGGCCAATTCCAATACCATATATACCGAAGTTTTCTCCTTGAATATCTTTATTAATAAAGGCATCAATGTTATATGTTATTGGACTAGGTAATATATTAGTGAATAATTGGCTTAATATAAAAGGAGAAATAGAATCCATAATTTCACCGGCAAAGAAATTATTTTGGTAAGTGGCAAAATATTCTAATTGACCAGATAGTTGGTTTAAATAGAATGAAGTATTAAGTGGATCTGTTATTGCTGCGCCCACTAAAAATGATAATGAAGGTGGAAAACCTATTTCTGAATAGTATTTTGATTTTTTAATACTTCATTCTTTAGTGCTTTCATTATATGTAGCATAATTATCGGGGTTTCCACTACTAATATCAGAAGATGCTGTATTAGAATAATAAGTGATATTAGTTAAGGTATTTTTTTCATTTATCTTAGCGCAATATGCTCCTTTAGCAGCGTTATATCATAAATCGGGGTGTTCTTGTGAAGGATCATGCCAGTAAGTTAAAAACTCATCAACAACAGACGTTCGAATTTGGAAATCATAATCTGGAAGGTGTTGTGTTGTGTCAGTTTTAACTAAATTTTGTCCAGAAGAATCAAGAACATATAAATAGCAATTGCTGCTATCTGGCACTGAATCGCAAAATTGTTCTCATGTGTTTTGGTTCACAACATCATCAGAAATCGCAAATAAACCTGGATCGTCAATGCTTGTAATAGAAGGGTCTAGTGAAACACCAACTGGGGCATATGATTTTGTGATGTCACTATGTGACTCTAATATTAAAGCCTGTTTGTCTTGATTAACTATAGCGATTGGTAAAGTACCTATTTTATCAAATGGGTTTCAGAATGCAGCTATACATATAAAGGCATATATAAATGGTACGAATATGGTACCTATTGTTTTAATGATTCTCATCTTTGATGAAAAACATCTATCTTTTAATTCAATTCAAAATGCCTTAAATATATTTATTTTTTTATCAGACATACCTATATTTATTATGTAAAAAGTAATGAATATTCTAATATTTGTTTTTAATAATAATTTCTAAATTAAAAAATGTTTATATAATAAAAAGGCACATATGTCACAACAATTTAGAAAAACAAAAATTACATCAACGCTAGGTCCAGCTACAACAGGAAAAATATGAACTTTCGATTTACTTAAGAGTTCAGACAACGCTCAAAACGTTAAAGACGCTTATGACAGATTAGAAGGAATATTCAAAGCTGGAACAACAGTTGTAAGATTTAACTTTTCTCACGGTTCTATGGAAGAACAAGAAGTTAGAATTGAAATGGTTAGAACTGCTTCAAAGAAATTAGGAATTCCTATATCATTACTTCTTGACACAAAAGGTCCAGAAATCAGAATTGCCGACATGGGTAAAGAAGGACAAACAATTGAAAAGGGAACTAATGTTACAATTAGTGCTTTAGAAAATAAAACAGGAACTTCTAATAGTTTCAGTGTTACAGATTCAACTGGAACATATAACATGGCTAATGACGTTAAGGTTAAATCAAAAATCTTAGTTGATGATGGTAAGTTATTTTTAGAAGTAACAGCTGTTGATGTTAAAAAAGGAATTATTTCAGCTGTTGCATTAAACTCTCACTTAGTTAAAACCAACAAACGTATTAATTTACCAGGAGCTTCTTATTCAATGGACTTCGTTTCTGAAAAAGATAAAAAAGATATTATTCTTGCTGCTAAGTATGGATTTGCTTATGTTGCTGCTTCTTTCGTAAATAATGCAAGCAACGTTAATGAAATACGTAAGATCTTAAAAGACAATGGTGGTGCTGATGTTCAACTTATTTCTAAAATTGAATCAACAGAAGGAATTGAAAATTTAGATGCTATTATCCAAGTTTCTGATGGAATCATGGTTGCTCGTGGAGATTTAGGAATTGAAATTCCATTTGAAACTGTACCATATTGAGAGAAATATATGGTTGACGAATGTCGTAAAGCTGGTAAACTAGTAATCGTTGCTACACAAATGTTAGATTCAATGGAAAGAAACTTATTACCTACAAGAGCAGAAGTTACTGACGTTTTCTATTCAGTTAACATTGGAGCTGACTCTTCTATGACTTCTGGTGAAACAGCTGCCGGATTATTCCCTGTTAATTCAATTCAAACAATGAACAAAATTAACGTTGAATCTGAACAAACTTTTGATTACGAAGGTGCAATCGAATTATTCAAGAAAAACGTAAAATTAGCTGGTAACGCATACGGAAAAGCAGTAATAGAAATTGCAAAGAAATGTGTTCCTAGTGTTAAAAAAGGAGTTGCTGCATACCCATATGAATTCATATCTGTATTTACAAATGAAGACATCCTTATTAAGGCATTATCAACAATTAGACCCGCAGCTGCAATTATCGTTGTAACCGATGATGAAAAAGCATACACAAAGTATGGTGCTTTATATGGTGTAAAAACATACCTTGTAGATGATTTAGCATCTGCTGAAGAATCAGCTGCTGAAACACTTTCAAAAGCTATCAACAACTATGCAAGTGTTATGGGCGATGGTACTATTAACAACAAAAACGTTCCAACAATTTTAACTTCTGGAACTAAAGAGATAACTGTTAAAACAATTAAAATTAATTAGGGGGAGTTGTTTCATAATTAATCTTGTGAAAAATCATGGGAATCCTCGTCAACAATCAATTCTCCTAATGATTTATTATCAAATTTAAAGTTGTTAAACATATCTTCTCACGATTTAAATCAGACTCAATTCTCTTCACATTCAGCAAAAGAATAATCATTTTTTTTATAGTTTTCATCAGTGACAAAGTATGCCGCATACTTATATTCTTTAGTAATAGCTGGGAAATATTTCTTGTAGTACTCAACATAATCGTCACCATATGCTTCAAATCCACAGCGAATCCATACATTTTTATAGTTAAATTCAATATGATCATATCCATCAGCAATATCATCATAAACTTCTTTTAATGAATTGAATACATTATTCGCCATATCTTCTTGTAACCTCCTTTATACTATATCAATTATTTGTATTTAGACAAAGGGTGCATTTAGCAAGTCACATAGTTGCTATTATAATAATAGCATGGGTTTTATTCAACAAATAAAGGATACTTTAGTACATAGTGGTAAAAAACCAGTAATTGTTTTTGCTGAAGGATGAAATAAAACAATTTATGAAGCTTCTAAAGCCCTTTTAAATGAGGACTTAATCACTCCACTTCTAGTTTTTCATAAAGAAACAGAGGTTCCTAAAGACATAAAATCAAAATATATAGTTATTGAATCAACAGACCTTAGCAAATATTCTGATTTGCTATTTCAACTTCGTAAAGAAAAAGGAATGACAGAAGAAGATGCAAAGAAATTTGTTGTACAACCAAACTATTTATCGTCTTTATTAGTAAAGATTGGAGAAGCTGATGGTGAAATATGTGGAATTGAATGTCCTACTGCTGATACATACAGACCTGCATTGCAAACAATTAAAACAGCACCTGGAGTTAAAATTGCAAGTTCTGCAATCCTTCTTGAAAAAGGTAATGAATCATATGTTTTTGGAGATGTATCCTTAAACCTTAACCCCAATGCTGAAGAATTATTTAATATTACAAAAGCAATATCTTTATTTTGCAAAGATAAACTTAAAGTCCCTAATTTAAAGGTTGCAATGTTATCTTATTCAACAAATGGTAGCGGTAAGGGTGAGTCTGTTGACAAAGTCAAACAAGCTTTTGAACTTGTTAAACAAGATAATGATTTAAAGAATATCAATATTTATGGTGATATTCAATTTGATGCTGCATTCGATGAAAAAGTTAGAACAAAAAAAGCTCCTTCCTTAAATTGAGATGGACCCGCCAATGCGTATATATTCCCTAACCTTGATGCGGGTAATATTGCTTATAAAATAGTTCAACGTATGTCAAACTTTGCTGCTTATGGTCCTTTTGCTATTGGTATGGCTAAACCAGTAAATGATTTATCAAGAGGCGCTACTTTAGAAGACGTAATTGGTTTATCTTATATCACTGCACTACAAAGTTTGTAAAAATATATACTTCGTATATCAAAAAAATATTTGAATTATTTGATTTGATATGTATAAAAGAATGGTAAATTAAATTATGAAAAACATTTTGATTAGTAATATTAATAATTCTCTGTCTCTAAATTGCTTTAGACTTTTTTCAGTTATAAAAGTTTCAGCTCGTGGTATTACGTCGTCATTTATAAAATAGATTGAATCGGATTTAATATAGCGAGCCTAAATAAGTTCAAATATTAAAGATTCGGTCAAACCATAAATAAAAGACAATGAAAACATATACATACACATAACAATGCATACAAATACATTTAATATGCTCAAATATTAAATTTCTATAAAACTATAAAGCCTATAAACAAAAGACAAAACACTATGAAAACATACACATACACATAACATACATATATAACAATACATACAAATACATTTAATTCTAATATTAAATCTCAATAAAACTATAAACAGAAAGGAAAATTATGAAAGGATACACATACACATAAAAATACATATATACATCTATATCTAAAAAGAAGAGTTTTGGTCGGCTCTTCTTTTTTTATGTATATGAAACAAGACACATTATAATATTACTAATAAAAATATGGCAAATAAGAAACTTTATATAACAACTCCAATATATTACTCATCTGGTGCTCCACACATTGGACATGCTTTCACTACACTTACTGTTGACGTTTTCGGACGTTATAAATCTTTGATTGGTTATGATGTTTATTTTTTAACTGGTTTAGATGAACATGGGCAAAAAATTCAAGAGAAAGCCGAAGAAAACTCTATGCAACCACAAGAATGGTGTGATTATATAGCGGGTAAGTTTTTAGACTTATGAAAGAAATTAGATATTGGTAATAATATCTTTATTAGAACAACCGATGTTCAACACGTTAAAGCGGTTCAAAAGATTTTCTCATATTATTTGGAAAAGGGTCTTTCATATTTAGGCGAGTGAAAATCTTTGTATTGTGTTGGTTGTGAGGAACCATATACAGATTCTGAAGCAATTAAACACGAAGATGGTGAATTATACTGTAGAGTTGGTCATAAGCTTATAACTAAGTCTGAACCAAGTTATTTCTTTAAGATGAGTCAATTTAACGGATGAATCGATGAATACCTTAAAGCACACAAAGATTTCATTTATCCTGAAGCTAGAGCTAATGAAATGTTTAGTTCTTTTATTAATCAAGGTGTAGAAGACCTTTCAATCTCAAGAACTAGTGTTCCTTGAGGAATTCCAATTTTAGAAAATCCACAACATACAGTTTATGTTTGATTAGATGCTTTGTTTAATTATGTAACAGCATTAGGTTTCATGAGCGATGATGATAGCAAATTTAAAGAAGTTTGACAGGACCCTGAAACCGAAATTGTGCATTTCATGTCTAAAGAAATTACAAGATTCCATTGCATATATTGACCAATATTCCTCAACAACATAGGATGTCGTTTACCAAACAAAATTATTTCGCATGGTTGAATTGTAACACCTAAGGGTAAAATGTCTAAATCATTTGGTAATGTTATTAACCCTCTTGACTTAATTGATGAATTTGGAAGTGATGCAGTAAGATATTACTTTGCTAAAGAATCAAGTTTTGAATCTGATATGGTATTTAGCAGAGAATTATTTATCAATACTTATAATAATGACTTAGCAAACATATATGGTAACCTTATCTCTCGTTTCAATGGATTGGTTAATAAATATGCAAATGGTGTAATTTCAAAAGGAAGCTCAAAAGATAGCAATTTTACAAATGAATTAAACATTGTTAAAAACAATGTGATAGATGGCACCGAAGAACTTATTAATTCTTACAAAGTTAATGAACTAATATATAAGGTTCTTGAATTAGGGAAGGCTGCTAATAAATATGTTGAAGAAACAAAACCTTGAGTTTTAATAAAAGAAGGAAAAGAAGAAGAAATTAAATCTTTCTTGTTCAATCTTGCAGATAGTATTAGAGTTTTCACAATATTATTAGCACCAATTTTAGTTAAATCAACTGAAAAGATCAAAGAACATATGAATTTTAGTGACGAACAATTAAAATATGCAAATATTAAGAAGAGTGATTTATTAGAGAACCATAAATTAAGTGCAAGAACTTCTTCTATATTCCCAAGATTTGAAAATAACGAATTGGATGGAGATTAGTTTATTCAGCTAGTTTCACTAAAGCAACTTTAATGACTCTATCATATAACTTATAACCTTTTTCAACAATGATAGCTACATGGTTTTGTTGAACGTTTTCTGCGGCTACATGGTCTACTGCTTCCATTGTAACAGAATCGAACTCATCATTTATACTAATAGGAATTTCCTTAATTTCAAGATCGACTAAAAGTTCTTTGAACATTGATAAGAACATTTTAAAACCGTTTTGATAGTTCTTAATTTTTTCATCTGAAGGTGAATATGAAAGAGCCATATCAAATTTAGCAATAATATCTAAAAGTTGAGATGCAGCTTTTTCAATAGCATACTTTTTTGATTCTTTAAGTTCGTTATTAAATTTTGCAGCAAGTTCAGAGTGATTTTGTTTAATTAATTGTTGAGCTTGTTCTGCTTTTTCTTGAATCTTTTTAACATAATCTCTATTAATCTCAGCAAGATTAATTTCATGTCTTTCAATTATTTTATCTTTAGATATAATATCAGATTCTAATAATTTAACTTGAGCAAGAAGCTTCTCAATTTGTATTTTATCTTTATTTATTTGTTCTTTAATTGCAGCTTCTGCTTTTATTACTTTTTCAGCGGCCAAAGATTCTACTTTTTTAGCGTTAGTTTTCTTTTTAGCTGGTGATTTTTTTGTTGTTTTTTTGCTAGTTTGTTTTTTGTTAGTCATATTATTTTAGTTCCTTTTCAATTAGTTTAATGTAATTTTCTACGTCTTTGTTTGGTTGTTGATTTAATTCTTTGATTTTTTCGATTTCTTCTTTACTGTATTTCTTTGGTGCTGCATACACAACTGTAAGAATTAAATCACCATTTGCTTTCCCGAGTACTCGTTTTGATAGGTTTTTAATTCCAAAACCGGGAATTGTTACTTTTTCATTGTTCGCTGTGTTTGGTTTTAAATCAACTTCTTTGACACCATATGGTGTTGGGATTTTAATTTTTCCTCCAGCTATTGCTGTTAGTGGATCAACTAATGCTTTTGCATGTATCTCATTCCCATTTCTTTGAAATATTGGTGATTGTTGAACAGAAATTTGAATGAATAATGATCCAGCACCATTTTTAGTAACATTACCTTTTCCAGAATATTTTATAGTTTCGCCATGTCTTATTCCTGGTTCGATAACTATACTAAGTGTTTCTTCTGCTTCAAGGAAACCGTGACCTCCACATTTAGGACATGGTTTAGTTATAATTTTTCCAGTACCGTGACAATGACTACAAACTTGTTCGGATTGCATTATTCCCATCATTGTACGTTGTTGTGTAACAACATAACCTTTTCCATTACAATACGGACATGTTTTTATAGAACCGGGTTCTTTGCTAGCTCCAGTTCCACCGCAAACATCACAAGTTTTCTTAATTTTATATTTAATTGTTTTTGTTACACCAATAACAGATTCTATAAAACTAATATTGATTCTTGCATTGATGTCTCCTGAAAACGACTTGCTGTCTTTAGGCTTTTGTGTTCGTCTTTGTCCACCACCGAACATTTGACTAAATATGTCTTCGAACCCGCCGCCGCCAGATCCGCCTCCACCGAACATTTGACTGAATATGTCTTCGAACCCGCCACCTTGGCCACCAAATCCTTGTGCACCTTCATTTACACCTGCATGTCCATATTGGTCATACATCTGTTTCTTGTGTTCGTCAGACAACACTTCATATGCTTCATTAATCTCTTTAAACTTAGCTTCAGCACCAGCTTCTTTATTTTTATCTGGGTGATATTGCATAGCAAGTTTTCTAAATGCTTTCTTAATATCATCGGGTGATGCTGACTTAGAAATACCTAATACTTCATAATAGTCTCTTTTATTATTAGCCATATACTTATTATATAAAGAATTAGCACTCAGGTATAACTTGTGCTAATTGCTTGAAGTATAACTTGTGAATAATTCTTTACCTGGTGCATTGAAACATGATATATCAGGATAAAAGATTTTGTTACCTGTATTTTTCCATCCGCCTCAATATATGCCACAAATAGATACTCCATATATAGAATCAGGATCACGTATAACAGCCATTGACCCAGATGCTCCACCACTTAATGAAAATTCTTTTCATTCTTCGGCGGTTGTATATTTTCAGCCTGTTGTTTTTGCAGAGTTCTTAAAGAATTTTAAACCTGGTGAAATATCGGTAGCATTGCCAATTGAATGTCCAGTTGATGTATCACCACCATATGTTTTGCTATACACCACTTGTTCTTTTGCACAAACGGTTTTTTCCCCTTCTCTTGCTGGGTAACCTGAAATAAACTTGGAATCACCAGAACTCAAAGTACCTGCTGGTATATGAGTAAAAGTATTAATTACATGATTATTTTGCTCATATTTTGAATTGATTGTATCAAGTTGCGCTTCGAGTTCTGATCCTGGCGTAACGGTACCAAAATTAACTTTTATTATTGCCATATCTATTGTATATTTTGCAGACGGATTATACCACTCATACGTTTGGATGGTTGATGCACTAAATAATGTATATGAATTATGATTTTCAATTACATCATCTGATTCAGGATCAGGTAGTGAAGCATAGCTAATTTGGTTTAGCGTGCTTGGTTCTTTGTTTCACTCACTTTTAAAACCTTCGGTTACATGCATATTTGTAGCCATTCAATATTCGTATTTAGTGGCAGGACTATTAATATCAGTGGGCGTATGATTTAGTAATCATCCAGTCCCTCTTATTCAGCTTTGTGCAGTAATAGCGGCAATAGAGAAAGTCCTTTCATAAATATATGAATACACCTCCGGTGTTGTTAATCAATCATCATCTTCTCTATTAACTATATAAATGAGTCCAAGTGGGTTGTAATTCTTATTATCAACTAATGCATTTATATAGAGAGAGAAGTATTGATTACCGCCTTCTAATGTATTGCTGTAATTCTGTGTAATTGTAATCGTAATTGTATGTGCCGTTGAATTATATTCAGGATTAACATTTGAAACGTATGATGATAGTTGTGAACCTGGCTGGATGTCATTTGTTGAACATGATATACTCTTAACAGATTTGACAGCTGGGTCAACGTGAAAAACCAAGTTATTTGCACCATCCTTATATTTATAACTATCTATTTTATCACTAGAATTATTGGAAGAAAACCAACTATTTGCAACCGGATCATATGAAGCATTGTTTGGTTTTGGTTTAACTATCCAATATGCCGAAAAACATGCAATAATTAGAAGTACTACGATTGACAAACTGATTATTTTCTTTTTTTGTGTCATGTGGTTTTATTATAAATATATAAAAGTTAGTGACGTTATTATTCTATTGACGATTTGATATGAGAAATGATAGTATCTTTTTTAAATAATCACTCAAGATAATTTATTCTATATGTTGGGTAACCTCGGTCAGTGAAATACTTTTGTTTATCAACAGATATTATTCATTTATGAATATCGGCTGCATATTTTTGAAGTTCATATTCACCATCAATTAAGATGAATAATGAGATCTTTTCACTATTTTGTTTAGAAATTGAAATATTAATAATGTGTGTTCCGATTTTTTTGTTTTTCTCAATAATGATGTTCGGAATATCACTAAGGTGTTTTTTGATTTCATCGTAAATATCATCTGTTTCAAGAGAAATTAGTTTGGTTTGGCTTATTTCTTTATTAGATGCTCCTACATCACCATTCTTAGCCACTTCTTCAGCATATGCTATGAAGTTTTTAAAAATTAAAGTGTTCTCATTGTGTACATTTGTTATTCATTCAGAAGATATAGATTTAATGATAATCATTTTACATTTTGCCCTTGAAGCCATAACATTAATTCTGTTCTTTCCTCCATCTTGATTTACTGGTCCAAAATTTTGAATGAATTTACCCTCAGAATCTTTTCCAAAAGTAGTAGTTATAATGACAACTTCAGATTCATCACCTTGAACATTTTCTAAGGAACGAACTTTAAGTAAAAGGTTCTCAAGTTTAGCATTTAATAAGGAATTTCCTAGTGCTAAGTTTTGAACATAATCAGCTTGTTTCTGGTTGAATGTAATTATAATTACACTCTTGTATTTACTGAATGCTTCAATTGTACATTCAATAGCTTTTTCTGCTTCTGGTTGATTGATGTTATTTTCTCTATCATATATTGCATTAAGATCATAACACTCAATGGCTCTTTGGAAATTTCCGTTCTTAGTAATACACAACAATTTATCATCATAGAAAAAATGATCTGAAAAATGGATAAGTTGCTCATTCAATGAACGATAGTGATTTGATAATGTAAAGCTCATTCAATTAGAAGTTTTAGCTTTATCTAATAATGAATCTACATTATCTAAATTATCATCTTCACTTTCGATTTCTACAGTCTTAGAAAAAAACGAACTTGGTTTTAGTTGTTTATCATCACCAGAGATAACAGATGTTTTACACCTGTATATAAGAGGAATAGATCGTTCAAGTCTCATTTGTGATGCTTCGTCAAATATTCCGACATCAAATTCACCAGGGTTAAGCGGTAAAATCGAGGCAACGGCATCTGGTGCTAATACCCAAACTGGAAATATTTGTTTTAATAAATCATAGTATGTCTTAATAATTTTATTGACATTTGGACGCTTAGGTAAGTTTGCTTTTCTTACTAGTTCTATTCATTTAATTTCTATACTGTGGTCTTTTTCTATCTTATTGTGGAGTTGAGAGAGAAAATAGTTTCTGATGTCAATGTCGCTATTCTTTGTAGCTTGTGTTTGTCTATTTCAATATTTAGAGATTAACTGTTGACAATTTCCTATTTCATCAAGTGTTTTTATATAGTTTGGTAAATTAGAGTTAATATTTCAATCAAAATATGTTACATATAACTCAATATCGATACCTTCCTTGATCATATCATATATTTCCTCACTATTAAGAATATAAGTTATTTTTTGATTAACAATATCTTTAAAAGTTTGCTCATATTTATATACATCGATATCTGCTTCACTTTTTTGCAAGTGTTTAAACAAACCTTTTTTCTTGACAATTACTTTTTCAACTATAAACTTTTTAATTGCAAACTTTTGGTCATCAATATCACTAATATCTTTAAATACTTCTAAAAATTCGGAAACGTCTGACCAATTATATGCTGAATTTTTAATATCAGACTTATTGAAATTTGATAAATATAGTTCCCTAACATTACCAAGTGTTTTAATTTTCGTTATAAATTGCGATAAAGTCTCATTACTTTGAGCAATGTGATTATAAATGAATTCAAATATTTTTTCATTATGTCTATAAAAAGAAATATCAATATTTTTAGAACCTATCATATGTTTGAAAATATTTCTTCCTGAAATTGTTTTATAGTTTATCAATTCATTAAGTTTTGTTTGATATTGAATTAATTCAAGGTATTCATTAAGGATTGGTGAAATTTCAGAATGTTCGCTTTTTAATATAAGTTCATTCATAGTTAATATTTTTTGATAAAAAACATCGGTATTCTTATCATCATAAGCAGACATAGAAAGCGAACTCAAAGCACCGATACGTCCATCGATAACATCTAGAGCTGCTTTCTTTTCACTTATGGCAATAACAGATTTATTCTTAGTAATACAATTACAAATGATGTTTCCAACGGCATCAGATTTTCCAGTACCTGGAGGACCATAAACTAAAACGTTTTTGTCATATGAATTAGCAACAGCTAACTTTGCAATTAAATTACTTGGGTGATTAAGTTGATATATTTCATCACGATTATAGACAACATCATTAACATTTTCATGAAACATTGTAGCGCATACTGGAAACTCGTAATTTTGTGATAATACATCATCATAGTCTTGTAGCATTTTTCCACCGACTGGATTAATATAAGAAATAATAAAACATTTTTTTATTGTTATTTTTTCACTATTAGATGAAATAAAATCTTCTTTATTAAATTTTTCAAATGTTGAATATTTATCATCAACTGTAGCGCTTTCAAATAAACTCGCAACATAGTTTAAATATTTGTTGGGTTCAAAATCATCTTTTTCTATCTCCTCAGTAAGTTTTGAATGTTTAGAAAATTGGTCGTCAATGATCATTTCCAAAATTTCATTAGCATTCACTTCTTCACTAAGCTTTCTAAAAATAATGTCATTATTAGATTGAACAATCTCAATTTGAATATTAATCAAAGGAGCAGAAACAATTGAATCTTCTGTATTAGGAAAATGAAATTTTCCTTGTAACATTCCAAAAGAAGCATAGAACTTTCAAATTGAAGAATCATAGTATTCAATTTTAACTTCAGAAAGCTCTTGGAATAGTTTCTTAAAATCATCTTTCTTTCTTTTAACAAGTAATTCAATTATTTGTTCTTTTTGTATAAAAGAGTTATTTCATTCTCTTGTGGGAAATACAGTATTAAAGGCTTTTAAACCAAGTGTTGAAAATGCAGTATTTATATCGTCAATTGTTGAAGCATTTTTAATTAAATTTGTGACTTTATTAGCATAATCAATTCTATTGAAAACTAATGTATCATTCTCTGTTTTGCTAAAAAAATTAAATAATTCCTCATTAGTGAAAAAAAGTGATAAATCAGTGAAATCTTTGTTGAGAAAAACTTCCTTGGTTTTTTTATTTACATTTATTAGATTTCTTCTTTTTTCTAGTAATGTTGTATTTTCAGTCATTATTTAGCGTGCTCTTGAAAATTAATTTTTCCATCAATATCATTAATGATTTGAGATGTGAAGATACAGTCTTTATCGAATTTTCTAACAACTGAAATTAATTTTGGAACTTCAATACATTGACATGTAGTTTGTAAAAACTTTTGTGTTTCACCGCTAGAACGTTTAGCATCAGAAATAAATGTGTGTTGTGTAAAGTTTATTGAACGTAGATACTTCGCAATTTCATCACTCTTATTTGAATAAATATGAATTCGACAAATCTTAGATCAAGGGAATAGCTTATTCAATAACAATCCATGAAGGATAACTCATAATAATGAAGATAATAAGTTTCCTGAAATAAATGTTGAAAGAGAGGCATATTCTGGTCTTACATAACAAGCCGCTCCAAACGAACCAATTAAAATTCCGGCTAACATGAATGTTCCGTTAATGATAATGAACATTCCACCAAGGTTTTTGTTTTTCTCTTGAGAGAAATATACAGTAACATAATCACTTCCTGCGGTAGAACCTCCAATTATATACATCAATGCATAAAAAACTGAACTAAAGAATGCATAGACACCGGCATATAAAAACAATAATAGTGATCTTGTTTCATTGGCATTTGTTACAGTTGATATAACGAAATCTTTTTGATTAGGATCAAGGTTACCTGCTGTTTGTATTATGGTTCAATCAAGACGTCCATCACCAGATTCGGCTAGATACTGCGGAAATAATTTTGGTGAAAATAACACATCTTTAACTCCGTATGAATTTAAAATTGAGTCAACCGTTGCGGTATTACCAAGAAATGTTGGAGTAAAACCTGCAGCTTCAAAAATTGATGATCAGCAAAATCCGCAAACTTGACATGAAACTATGTATGTTAATGAAAGGAGTGCAAATTTCTTAGATATTTTTTTGTAAGCAAAAATAGTCATTGGCACGTTGAATGCCAAATAAAGTCCTCAGAACAGCACTAAATAAACCATATGAGCATTGGTTGAAATAGTAACTTCGCCATCAATGTTAGGATGTTCATGCTTAACAATAACTACTAAAACAAAACGTGCTATACCTTGGCAGAACGCTGATGTTCCTCCAACATAAAGTCCTGTTTGCTCAACTAATAGAGCGGTAACGAAAGACATAACAAGACCAACTATTGCAGCAAAAAAATATTTTTTATAACCATAGATATCGTAAAGTTTAGCGAACTTAATTAAACCGGAATTAAATTTACGTTCTTTAACTGGACGATTAGTAAAACTTCCTGCATCTACTGGTTTTGTTTTTTCGTCAGTCACAATAGCTTTATGCGTTCGTATCTTAGCCATAGTATTATTATATATTACTATAAATTAACAATTCAAGGTATTTTTAAGTAGTTTTCAATAAATAATTTACTATTACTTTTTGAAGTTCTTTTTGATAAGATTGTCGTAAGTTTTTTGCATTTCTTTTTTAATCTTATTACAAACGAAATCCTCACTCGTATTCATGAATTCTGATGGTTTAACTGCCGGTAATGTTTCAATATAAACCGTTCTTTTATTTCTCTTATTCGTTTTATTACTATCCATCAAACCACTTGAACCGGCAATAACTATAGGCTGAATAGGAATTAGATTTTTAAACGCAACTTTAAGAGCGGCTGATTTAAATTCACCAAATTCATCTCCAAAATGTCTTGTCCCTTCAATGAAAATGATTACAGATTTTCCATCTTTAACTGCCTTATCTTGCTCAGAAAAAGCCGCATATGCTGCTCTAGGATTTTGTCTATCGATATAAATTGTATCAATTAAGTCCAGTGTTGAAGCGACAAATTTTTTAGGGTTTTTGTGAGTTTCTATTTTAGATAAAAATGCATAGAAAATTTTGTTTTCTCGTGCCATATTTAACTCATGAAGAATTTTTAATAAGACAATGGGGTCAACATTCGACTTATGATTTAAAATCATAAGCGTTGGCTTTTGTGATATTTTTGAAAAATTATCATCTTTCTTAACGCTAACTCTAAGTAAAAATAAAGCTCTTTTCGCTATTTTATAAACATAATGATAACGGTCTTCTGCCGTCATAAATGTAGGCATCTTCCTATACATTTTAGCTTTCTTTTTTGCCCTTCTCATGGACCAAACGAATAACAGCGCAACAAATGGGAATGCCACCACTCATCACGCTGTTTTTAAAAACTTAATCATATTAATATTATAAATATTAAATATTGTTAAGACTTATGTTCTAAAATATTTGCATTCGTTCACAAACGCAAGATAGTTTTTCCCCGATCTTTTTAATTCTACCTTTGATTCCGATGATTGAACCTTTTTCAAGTTTGTTTAATTCATCCTTGAAAAGGTCATTCTCAGCTTCAACTTCTATTAGATCGTACCAATCTTCATCACTATTTTCCACGAAAGGCTTTTCTACCTTAACTGAAATTATCGTTTTATCTTGTAATTTGCTTTGTTCATCAGCTATTCCAATTATTGCTAAAAAATTCATATTATTTCCTCCTCAAAATAATTATCAATAAAGATGGAAAAAATAGTTCCCAGATTTGTTCCCTATTTGTCTACAAAAATTACTTTTTTTGTGCCATTTTTTTCTCTAAATCTTTCAATTTATCGTTTAGTGCTTGATAATGGAAGCCTTCTTTTCTAAGGTCAGCAAGTTCAGCTTGTAATTCCCTAATCTTCTCGTCTTTTATATCAAGTAAGGTTTTGATGTTTGCATTTTTTTCTACAGAGTCCTTCTCTTTAATCAAGTGTGTGTTATAAAATTCAGCTACAGAATTAATGTATTTTATAACATCGTCAAAAAACTCATCAACATCTTCTGGGTCGTAGCCAGAATGTATTTTTTTATTAAACTTTTTGTTTAAGATTTTATCCTTTGCTTCGTCAAATGAAATCATAATTTAATTATATTAAAATTTCTAATATAAACAAAACGGTCTTGGAAAGATAATCCATTTTTTAGCTTTAATGCAAAACTATAATATTTATATGAATACTTTCTCAATAGTATTAAACAATGATCAGATTAAGAAAATTCTTAGTTTTTTACATAAATATCAATTAACAAAACCTGATAATCCTAATATTTACTATTTCTTTAAATATAAGGGTACAACTATTTCTATATTCAAAACTAAGAAGATGTTTATCCAAGGTAAAGATGCTGATGTCATAGGTGAAGAATTAGTAAATAAAAAAGAAATAGCAAAAGTAGTAACAAAGGCGCCTGTAACTAAAAATACAAAAGTGTCTAGTGATTATATTGGTGCAGACGAAGTAGGAGTTGGTGATTATTTCGGTGGTCTAGTAACATGTGCTTGTTATGTAAAACACGAAAATGAAGCTAAATTAAAGGAACTAGGTGTTAGAGATTCAAAGGATTTGACTGACGAGCAAATGAACGAAATGTATAGTGATGTTGTAAAACTTGTTGATTTTGAAGTAAATGTTCAATCGCCTGAACAATATAACAGTTTAGTGAAGAAATTCAAAAATACACACATTGTAAAGACTTACATGCATGATCTAGCTATAAAGAAATTATCAAATAAATTAAATATTGGGGTAATTGATGTTGTTATGGACCAATATGTAGATGAGAAAAACTATTATGGTTATTTTAAAATAATCGGTTGTGAACCATATCCAATAAAACTTTTTTTGACTAAAGCTGAAAATAAATTTCTTGCAGTTGCTTGTGCTTCAATCATAGCGAGAGTAGCATTTTTACAACAAATAAATCAATTACGTAGAACATCTAAAATAAATTTCCATTTAGGTTCAAGTGATAAAAACATTGTATCTGAAGCAAAAGCTATCTATGATAAGGGTGGTATTGAACTTCTTAATAAGTTTGTAAAAATTGATTTTAAAACCACTGAAAAAGTAAAGAACTAATTCTTATTCTTTTCAATAAATTTCTTAAGTGCTACTTCTGGTAAGAAGCCTACATTCTTATCAACAAGCTTTCCATCTTTGAAAATACAAATTGTTGGCATGGCTTGAATTTGATACTGATAAATAAGTTCTTCGTTCTTATCGACATCCACTTTAAGAAATTTTACATCTTTGATAGTACCGCTTAAAGATTCTATTATTGGTGAAAGCATTTTACAAGGTCCGCATCAAACAGCATAAAAATCTACTAATGACACACCTTCGTCAATGCTTTTTTGAAATTCACTAACTGTATTGATTTCTTTAACGCTCATATTTATAGCAGATTATTTACTTTTCTTAGAGTGAACTGGTTTCTTAGCAGAAGAAGCTTTTTTAGCTGTGGGAGATTTCTTAGCTGGAGATGATTTCTTGGCGGGAGAAGCTTTCTTTGCGGAATGAGCTTTCTTAGAAGAAGATTTCTTAGCTAGTTTTTTACCTTCTAAATTTTCAATTCTCGGAATAATTTCTGTTGAGAGAAAGTCATAAAGACTTTTAACGTAACTACTAAGTTCTCCAATTTGTGTTGATGTGTCGTTAATTGGAGCAGCAGGTTGTTGAGCGGCATAAGGGTTTGCTGCTGGTTGTTGAGCATATGCGGGTTGTGCTGGTTGTTGAGCGGCATAAGGGTTTGCTGCTGGTTGTTGTGCAACTACAGGTCTAACAACTGGGCTTGCTACAGGAGCTGCATTAACTTCTTGTAAATTAACTGCTCTTGTAGCTCCGGTTTTAAATCATGAGTTTTGCGTTACAGGCTGAGTAATAGGCTGAACGGGTTGTGCAACTGGTTGAGTTGGTTCTGTAGGTTGTGGTTTTTTCTTTATAGTGAATAATGACATACTTCTATTATGTACCTTTTTTGGTTTTTTTAATCGGTCTTCCGTTTGGAGAAAGTTCTCCACGTGCTATTTTTTCAGCTTTAAGTTTAGCTGCTGCCTCTGCTTCTTCAGCTGTTTGATTAGCATTTCTCATGTAATGACATTTAGGATATGCGCTACAGCCAATAAATATTTGTCCTCGCTTATTTTGTCTTTCAACTAAATGAGCTCCACAAATAGGACATTTTTCAACAAGTTCCTTGGGTGGAACATATCCTGGGAATTCAGCGTAATGACACTTGGGGAATGCACTACAGCCGATAAATTCTTTTCCAGTTTTCTTTGAAATACGATAGATAAGAGGTTCTCCACATTCAGGACAGTTTCTACCAACTTGTCTAGGTTGAACAACTTCCATTTCTTTATCCGCTTTTTTAAGTTCTTTATTAAGTTGCGGAGAAATATCTTCTAATATTCATTTCTTTCAGTTTTCACTCTTATGTGCAATTCTGTCTAAGTGATCTTCCATTTCACTTGTAAAATCAACATCGACAACAAATGGGAAATATTTTGATAGTTCTTCAATAACTTCATTACCAAGTGGTTGCATAACGAATGCTCTACCTTCGGTTCTTGTATATCCTCTTTCAAGAGATTTATCAACCATTGTTTTATAAGTTGAAGGTCTTCCTACTCCTGATTCATCAAGTTCTTTAATTAAAGTAGCTTGGTTAAATCTAGGTGGTGGAGCAGAAATATGTTCAGTTACTTCTACAGTTTTTGCTGCAAATTTCAAACCATTTTTAAGTGTGTGAAGTTTAATATCAACTTCGTTCTCACTCTTCGTTCACTTATCAACTTCCATCCAACCTTTGTATGTGATTTTAGTGTTGTGAGCAAAGAATTTATTATTGTTGTTTTCTAAACGCACAATAACTCGTTCATACTTAGCAGGTTGCATAAATGCGGCGACAGTTCTTACTCAAATTAATTTATATAGTTTATATTCATCACTATTATGTCCTAATAGTTCACCTAGCTTTTCAGGAGTTAAGAATGGATCGATAACTCTTATACCTTCGTGGGCATCTTGAACATTCTCTTCTGCTGGCGCTTTTCCTTTTTTAGTTGCTACATATTCTTTGTATCTAAAATCTTTAGAAGAATATTCTTGGCTAATAAACTCTTTAAGTTTAGCAACAAATGTCTCAGCGATACGAATAGAATCGGTTCTAGGATAAGATATCAATGCTGTGTGTTCTCCTTTAATGTTAATACCTTCATATAAGTGTTGAGCAACAGATGTAACTTTACCAACATTTCAACCAAGTTGTCCAATACCAGCTTGTTGTAATGTTGATGTTTTAAATGGTTCCTTTGGATTTCTTACTACTAATTGTGGAGGGTCAATTTGATAAATAGTAAAATCTTTACCTAAGTCATCTTTAACTTTGTTTGCTGACGCTAATTCATTAAAGATTACAACTCCTGTTGTTGTTTTATCTTCGTCAGTTGTAATATTACTCTTTATACCAGTTAGTTTTGGATTAATTTGACGTAAAGAGATATCTGCTCCATCTTTAAGTGTAATGTCAAGAGTTCAAGTTTTTGTTTCTTTAAACTTTTTAATTAGTTGTTCACGATCATAAATAAATTTAAGTGCAATTGTTTGAACTCTTCCCGCTGACTTAGCATGTAATTTAGTTCTAAGCAGTTTAGATAATCCGAAACCTACCATTCTATCAATTATTCTTCTTGCGAATTGCGAATGAACTCATTTGATATCAATGTCTCTTGGGTTTTCTAAAGCTTGAACAATAGCTGGTTTTGTAATTTCATTAAATGTAATACGTTTAACTTTTTCTTGGTCTTTCTTATCAAGTACTTCAAAAACGTGCCACGCTATTGCTTCTCCCTCTCTATCTGGGTCGGTAGCTATATATACATTATCAGCTTTGCTAGCTTCCGCTTTTATTTCAGCAATGATTTCTTTCTTAGCTCTTTCTAAAGGTCCGTGTTTTTTCTTTAATCCTGGAATTGTCCAATTAGGTTCTAACGTTTTTGGATCATAGCCATTTCTAACTGAAAGGTCTCTGATATGACCTACAGTGGCTATGATTTTATAATCACTACCTAAGAATTTTGAAATTGTTTGTATTTTGTTTGGAGATTCAATGATTAAGAGGTTCTTGCTCATATATTTGTAATTATAGAGAAAATATGCAGATTCATTATATATTTGTTCTTAATATTAAATAATATTGGATGGTTTGCCTTTAAAATCAATGTTTGAATTTCAGATGTTATTTCGTTGAGTTATCTATAAAAAATTACTTAGCTTTTATACGAACTATATCATTTGGTAATAAATCAATATCTTTTTCAAATGTAACAGTTAAAACAGACATCGGAGTCTTAGCAACCTCGATTTCATTTCCATCTTTATCAACAATTTTACTTACACCGATATTAACAATATCTTTTTGTTTCTGACTTAGAATTTCAAATTTATCGGTTAGTTTAAAATTGTTACGTGAAAGTATTACGTATGTGTTTGCATTCACTTTGCTCGTAATAGAAAAGACAAAGTTCTGTGTAACTTTCTTTGCTTCCTCGTGATACAACATTTGTTGAATTCCTGGTTTACCATCAAACCATGCAATCGATGTTTCACGATTAGCGGCAGCTGCAACATCGTTGATGTATTGCTTGCCTGGGTTTACGCCATCATAATATGCATCAATAGTCTTACGATAATCATTAACTACAGTTGCAATATAGTGTTCTGATTTCATTCTTCCCTCTATTTTAAATGATGCAACATTAGCTTTAATTAATTTTTTAGTGTTCTGTAGTTGACACATATCTTTTGCTGACATAGTGAAGTATTCACTAATTTCTTTGTCGCCATCAAAAAGTGACATTTGTCATCTACAAGATTGTGCACACCCTCCTATATTAGCATCTCTAAAACAAAAGTTATTAGACAACATACAACGACCTGAGTATGCGATACATACAGCACCATGCACAAAAGTTTCAACTTCAATTGCTCCGTTTAGAGCTTTCGTCATTTGCTTAAGCTCATCATATGATACCTCACGTGATAATATAACACGTGTTGCTCCATTCTTCTTGAAAAATAATGCTCCTTTTGAATTAGTTATTGATTGTTGAGTAGATACATGTATTTGAGCTTCAGGATAATTCTTATGAATTGAACTAATAATAAAAGGATCAGATGAAATAAAAGCATCAGGTTTATATTTCATAACATTGTCCAAAAATGGTTTAAACCCTGGAAGCATTGGTTCGTGACATAAAATGTTAGCAACAAGATATATGTGTTTATTTTTACTGTGAGCGTATTCAGATATTTCGCGAATATTATCAGGTGTAAAATTACTTGCACGTGCTCGCAATGAATATTGCTGTGCACCAAAATATATAGCATCTGCACCGAAGTCCAAGGCGATGATTCCTCTATTTAAATCTCCTGCTGGAGCAAGTAGTTCTACACGTTTAGTCATTGTTTGCCTCGCTTGTGTAATTATCTAAATATATTAAGTCTTCTTTTAGAGCTGTATAAAACCCATGCGACTGATATTCATCAAGTAGATCGCGTAATGCCTGATTAGAGTTAGTAATAAATTCATTAGTATAAGTCTTATTCTCTAATTTAGATATAGCTTCCATATATATACGCGCTTGTAAAGAAGTTCATTTATCATCATGGAGAAATGTATCAATTCTAATTACATCAAGTCCATTATCATATAAACCTTGAAGTTTATCTAATAGGTTCAAAGAATAACCAGTAAACATATGTGTACCATTGTGATCCTCATATACTATGAATTCATGTTTTCTGCTTTTCTCTTTCAAATAAAGTTTCTTATTCGTAAGTTCATCATTTATTTTATGAGAAGCCTTGAAGTTAGTTAATAAATCTCAACGAGATAACATCATATATGAGTATCCTGCAACTGGAAGTTGTATTTTCATTTGACCTTTATTTTTAATTATTTCGTCTACTTCTCTACCGATTATTTCTCTAGCTAAAGAAACTTCTGTTATATTATTTTCTAAATAAAAATCAAACTGACCATGGCTTGTTACAAGTGTTTCAGGGTTGTATATAAGTTTAATATTTTTAATATTCTGTTCATCAACAATCTGAGGTATCGCATAATCAGCAAATATTAAACCATCAATCTTTAATTTTGAAACATTAATAATAAACTTTTCAAGGTTGGCAATTTCTGGTTCAAAAAATAATTTGTTTACTAAAATTAATACTTCAGTATTTTTTTTATTTTCAACTAATTTTTGTATCTCTTTTAAAGATAAATTACACGAGTTACGGACAGATGTTTCGTGGGTTCCGACACTTATTTGGTGGACACCACTAGCAATTAAATCTATAGCATTAGCGTAACTTGTAGGGTTAACTAATAATTTCACTTATTTATTATAAATAATAACTAGTCTTTTTTACTATTCTTTTTAGATCTTTTAACTTTAGGTTTCTTTGTTTTGGTGTCTTTTTTAGAATCAACAACCTCAACGTCTATTGGATCATCAGTTGCATATTCATCAACACCTTTTTTAGCGGCTGCTTTTTCTACATCTTGTCTAGCTTTCTTTAGACTCAATTGTTCATCTAATATTTCAATATTATTTCTTACATTACTAAGAATACCACTCATGTAAACTAAATACATTAGAATAGATAATACTATGCAAACTATTCCACCCACTCACACAGCCGTTCCTTTGTGTAATAAAGCTCCTGTTAAGATGCCAACACATCCTATTATTCCTAATAATATAGAGATGAAAACAAGCGGATTAACTTTCGCGGTAACTTCATCTCTTCATTTCTTCTTATTTTCTTTTGCCATTATTTTTTAATTATTGCGACACCGTCGTCTATGTCTATTATATCTGCATGAAAATCTTTATTTTCAATAAGCCAGTTTTTAAATTCATCAACTTTTCTTTTAAGAGATGCTTGATTTTTTGTTAGAGTTTTAAGATCATCGAATTTCTTTAAGAAAATGTTATCAATAAACATTGTACCATTCACATTTAAATATTGTAGATACTTCGTAACCAATATATCTTGTTTCGATTTTGGACCATCAACTAATATTACATCGTATTTTTTATTAGGAACATAGTTGAATGCATCGCATAAAACTAAATTTATATTTTTAATATCTTTGAGATTTTGTTTTGCAATACCATATCTTATTTCATCCCTTTCAATTGAAACAACTTCATTTACACAATCAATTAAAGAAAAAGCTAATGCACTATAACCGTATGCTGTTCCAATTTCTAATACAGAAGTGTATCCACACTTTACAATTTCTTTTGTAAAGAGTCCTAAAGTTTTGTCTCTCAAAAGAGGGATGCTATCAGCAATAGATTTATTTTTTATTTCCTCTAGTAAATTATTAGCAGCAGACATCTTGATGACACTCTAAATAATCTTGTAATATAATTACAGCAGACATCTTATCTTTTATTTTTCTTATCTGACTAGCTTTTAAACCTACATCAAATTTCATCATACCAGTTGCTCTCATTGTTGAATATCTTTCATCATGTAGAATAAGACGAACTCCAGAAGGAAGATATGGTTTAAGCATTTCAGCAAATTTTTCTATCAGGTCTGTCCTTGGTGATCGTGAGCCATTAATATGAGTAGGATATCCTAAAACGATAGATTCTAAATCTCCATGATATCTTTCGATAAGTGCTTTAACTTTATCGACACATATATTAAGGTTATTGTTTCCGTATTCAAAATTCTCAAGACCGTTAACTACAATTTTAGAAGAATCTGTAACAGCAATACCCATTGTTTTAGTACCAAGGTCTAGTCCTAACAAACGCATTATTTTTTACCTTTCTTAGTTGTTTTTGTTACTTTTATCTTTTGTGGTTCACCATGGACAAATTGTTTTACTTCATTATCATTTGCACCTTGAGCTTCAGCGGCTGCTTTTCTTTTTTCATATTCATATTCAGCGATTTCATTTTGTCTACGTAGCGTCTCTTCATATGCTTGTTGCATAAGTAAATTACGATAATTAGATTCAGCTCTTATACTTTCCTTAAATTCTTTAGCACCAAATTTAAGGAAAAGAATCATACCTACAATACCTAGTACTATTAAAAGTCCTGCAGCTATATACATTCCTATTTGGCCATTCCCTTTTCCGACTGTAAAAGAGATAACAAAAAGAATTAAGCCTAAAATTATTAAACTAGTGGCAGCAACTGCTGGCATTGGAAGTTTATCAAGATCTTTATCCTTAGCATCTGCTTTATTTCTTTTGAAAATACCCATATATATGTTATATATATAGATGTGTTATGTATGGTGTTATGTGGCTATATGCAGCCTCATAATATTAATTAATTAAGTAGCAGTTTATCTAGAATTGCACTAGATATCATGTTCTAACAAACTGATGGCGGAGACGATGCGAGTCGAACGCACGCAGGACAGAGTCCTCTAACACCTTAGCAGGGTGTCCTCTTAACCACTTGAGTACGTCCCCAGATTTATGATTAATTACTATTATTATAGTTTAATAAAACATCTCCGTTGTATAACAACAGAAATTATTATCGTAACCAATATAAAACTAAATTGCAAACAACTATTTAGCTTTTGTTTCTTTGTGAGGTGTAGCTTTTTGACAATGTTTACAATATTTATTTAATTCTAACTTTGTAGGAACTGTTTTAGCGTTTCTAAATGTCAAGTAATTAATATTGTGACATACTGTACATTCTAATCTTGCGTTGTGTTTAACTGCCATAATTACTTATATTATATATTGATTTTCGGATTGTGATTACACTATAATTGGTTTTGCTCTTTTATTGTGTTGCTTTTCTTGCAATATTCACAACTTGCACAACCTTCACATTCATGGCATTTTTTGCAATGATCGCATTTGTTACATTCACCACAAAACTCACATGTAGCACAATACTTGCAATATACACATGTTGTACATACAACACAACCTTCACAAAGCCAGCTATCATGACATTGGCTGCAATGGTCGCATCTTACACAGTCGCTGCATTGAAGACAAGAAGTACAAATCTCACTTTTATTACATTTACTACATTTGTTACATTCATAACAAGCTTCGCAGTCGGTACAATCAGTACAATCTTTGCAGTCTGTACAGCCTTTACAACCAGTACAATTATAATTGTTATTGTCATCAAGTTTTGACGAATCAAACTTATTTCCTAATTTTTGTTTTCAATCTATGTTTCCCATACACATTATTATAATGTGACCTTAACAAAAACTAAGCTGATTTTTAATAACTTAAGGTGTATAGCTATTTCTTTCCAGCTTCTTTAGTGATGAGCACTTTAGATTCCGTAATAAGTTCTAATGGATTAGAGAAGTTTAAATCTTTGCAGTATTTAGAAAGAATACCATAAACCATCATACAGTCACCTAAGGCTTGATGAGCATCTTTTACTTCTATTCCCAAGAATCTTGCTAGATGCTCGAGCCCAGATTCTTCTTTAACTACACCTTCAAGCAATAGGGTCCTGTGCGTTACACGTTCTTTTTTAGGTATTTTCAAGCCTGTTTGTTCAATATAGAAACTTGTCAGATCTTCTAGGCGGCAGCCAATTATTTCTTTGTAAGGCAAGCCAAATCTCTCACAATCAGATTTAATGTATATTAAATCGGATATGAGTCCTTGATTTATTACAATAGTGTTATCATTAATTAATTGTTCCAATAAGGAATGGATGGTTGTAAAATCGGTTTTAAGATTGAACACTTCATTCTTTTTTTCATCCGTTCATAGTCCTGGACTAGTGAAACTAGGAAGGGGGTAGTCCTTAGTAAGGTCTATGGTTGGGTTAATTGTCAGGATGTCCTTTTTGACAATATTAAAAGTATCATCAAAAAGAATATAACCAAATTGTCAAATGTACTGACGATTGTTTTCGCCTTTATATAAATAATCTTTAAGTATCTTTATATTTCCATTAAAGTCGCAGGCTCCTAGACACTCACAATCAAAAATTAGGTATCTCATTATTCCATTTTTCCTTTCTATATTATTCATAACATCTTTTTATATATAATATCTAAATTAAATAATGAAAAAGTATCAATCAAAACTAACAATATTAGAAACTCAAGCTGCATCTGACTATATCAAAACAACTTTTTCATCTCTTTTAGCTAAAGGTTTATCATTAACTAAAGTTTCAGCTCCTTTATTCTTATCTGTTGATTCAGGACTACAAGACAATCTAAATGGAGTAGAACCTGCCGTTTCTTTTAAGACTGCATCTGGACATGATTGTCAAATCGTGCATTCATTAGCGAAGTGAAAAAGAATGGCAATTGGAAAATATGATGTTCCATTTGGAAGTGGAATCTATACAGACATGATGGCTGTAAGAACAACTGAAGACATTGATCCTATCCATTCTTTTTATGTAGACCAATGAGATTGAGAAGCACATATCGAAAAGAATCACCGTACATTCGAAACATTAAAGGCTTATGTTAATAAAATTGTTAAAGCTCTTTTAACTACACAAGAAAAACTTTTAAAGAAATATCCAGAATTAACTAGAGTTATTGTCGACAAACCTGTTAAGTTTGTTACAACTCAAGAATTAGAAGATAAATGACCAAAGTTATCTCCTAAGGAAAGAGAACATGCTATTGCAAAAGAATATAAAGGAACACTTTTTATTTCTCAAATAGGTGGTAAATTAAAATCTGGAAAGATCCATGATGGAAGAAGTCCAGATTATGATGACTGATCTTTAAATGGAGATATTGTTATTTACTATCCACCATTTGATAGTTCACTTGAACTATCATCTATGGGAATAAGAGTTGATTCTAAAGCCCTTCATTCACAATTAAAAGAAAGAAATGCAGAAGACAGACTTAAATATGATTTCCACAAACAATTATCAAAAGAAACATTGCCTTTCACAATCGGTGGAGGAATCGGACAATCAAGAGTTTGTTTAGTTTTACTTAACAAAGCTCATATTGGAGAGGTTCAAGCTTCTTTATGACCTAAGAAAACAGTTGCAGATTCTAAAAAGAATAATATCAACCTTTTATAGAATTGCTAACTAATCATTAAACTAAAAAAATATGTAGACATTCTCTGTCTACATATTTTAATACAAGTTTTCTTTTCCAATTGGAGCGGATGATCGGAATCGGACCGACGTAGTTAGCTTGGAAGGCTAAAGTTCTACCATTGAACTACATCCGCAATATTATGGTGCTGAAAGCGGGACTTGAACCCGCACGGCATTGCTACCACAGGATTTTAAATCCTGTGCGTCTACCTTTCCGCCACTTCAGCAACATGGTGCCCCGCCCGAGACTCGAACTCGGGACCCCTTCATTAAAAGTGAAATGCTCTACCACTGAGCTAGCGGGACGTATTGGCTGGGGAGGGTAGATTCGAACTACCGCGTGCAAGAATCAAAATCTTGTGCCTTACCGCTTGGCGACACCCCAATTAATGGTGGACGATGGTGGATTTGAACCACCGAATCCATAGGAGACTGATTTACAGTCAGTTGCGTTTGGCCGCTTCGCTAATCGTCCATCGGGTCGTGGGCAGAATACCCACGTAGTTTATTGAATACTTACTATTTTTATTTTATATGGTCTTTCGATTCCGTGTATTTCTACAGTTTCACCAGCTGCTTTACCAAGAATTGCTTTACCTACAGGAGAAACGTTAGAGATTTTGTTTTCTTTAGTGTCAGATTCAAGTGTACCAACGATAGAAAATACTTTACCATCAATTCTTGATTGAGAAGAAGATAATTTAACTTTAGAACCAATTTTAACAACTGGACCATGTGTTGGTTTTGCATTATCATCGATAATTTCACAATCAGCAAGAATGCTATTAATCTCGCTAATTCTTGATTCAATCTTTCCTTGTCAGTCTTTTGCAGCTGAATAATCGGCATTTTCTGATAAGTCACCTTGTAAACGAGCTGATTGAAGGTCGGCAATTACTTTTGCACGAGTTTCATTAACTAGATGAAATAATTCTTTCTCTAGTTTTTCTTTTCCTTCTTTTGTTAATAAATTTGTGTTTGACATATTTTCTCCTATTTCTTAATTACTGTTGTGCTTGGAATTATTGATGCTTTTGTTTTACCCGAACCGAATTGTGTATATTTAACAATTCCATCTTTAGTAGCAAACAATGTAAAATCATTCCCTTGACCAACATTATCACCTGGTCAAATCTTATTACCTTTTTGTCTATAGATAATCATTCCTGCTTTAGCAGATTGACCGTCTCCTAATTTAGCTCCTCTATTTTTTGGATTAGAATCACGTCCGTTCTTTGTAGAACCAACTCCTTTTTTACTAGCCATGAATTACCTCCTTAACTATTAATTTAGTATATGGTTGTCTGTGACCTTGTGTTTTTGTGTGGTGTTTTTGAGGTCTGTGTTTAATAATGATGATCTTAGGTGCTCTATCTTGTTTTTGTATTTCACAAATAACTTTAGCTCCTTTAAGATATGGTTTTCCATATTTAGCACCAATTGCTAAAACATCTTTAAATTCTACAGTGTCTCCGACACTGCCTTCTAATTTTTCAGTATAAATAACATCATTTTGTGATACTTTATACTGCTTACTTCCTGTTGTAAATATTGCAAACATTTTCTTTTCTCCTTTTTTTCCTTCTTAGACTCGCCTTGTTGGTATTCTTTTTAAAAAAGAAGTTTGAAACCAATTCAGATCGGTTGCAGCTATAGGACAATAGCAAACATAAGTCTATTATATATAAATATTTACGAAAATAGCACACAATCAATATATTACTTATATTTATAATGGTTAAACTTTAAAATATATCCTTAATTAAGCTGCATTCTGAATTTCTAAATTTATGGTTAACAGATAAACAGAAATAATTTTATGGAGTTTTTGCCACATTTTTAAATTTATATATAAAATATTTATATATGAACAAAAAAATAAAATTAGGATTGGTTGGATTGGTAGCTATCGGAATAGCAGGAGTTTCTTCAACCCTGCTTTCAAGCTGCAAAACAGATGATGTACTTACATACTCAGGAAAATACGGATATGATGCAGGATTAAGTGATTGCCCATATGAACCAAAAATTTGTGAAGGCGAACACGCTTATAGCCCAACAGATATAAGGGATATATATTTGGATGTTCCAAACAGTACGGCCATCCAATATCTTTCATGAGACCTATGTAACACTGTAATACCATTTGTTATATTGTTGGCTATGTTAGAATATGGTTGAAATGTAGCCCTTTTCAATGAGGATGGTGGATATCATATAAGTTCAGTAATAAAATATGATTTTTCAACAAATATTTTAATTAGTGCATCACTACGATGAACTTGAGGTGATAATATTGACGACCCTTTCTTTGAATGATGACCTGATAGTGATGGTAAGCCGCAGGAGTGTTCTGGAATTGAATACATAATAAAAAATGTTAAGTTCACTGGTGGAATACCCACTGATGTTGATGGTACAGATTGAATGATAGATTTATGTTTTAATTCTATTGACCATAATCACAATTATACAAGTCAACTTAGAGGTGTAGATCGAAAAACATGAGGGCGTGAAAGCGTTTTATTAGATAGCGAAAAATTCGACTTCTGAACTGAATATCTAGACAACGATAGTTATAAACCAAATGTAACTGTGCCTCTAGAATATACGAACCCCGTTGTAACTGGCATTGTTAATACATTTCGAGCTGACACCGTTAATTCATTTATTACTAAATTCAATGATATATCTCATGAAGATATAAAAACCGCAACAAGTTATATAAACTATAATGATGAGGAATATATACAAGAAAATGGTGTTACACTTGATTCCGTTTGTGATAGCGTTGTTGCGTCAGCAGCATCTCTATCAGGAGACTACGTTAAATTAACTTTTACCATACATGGTGACCCATACCAGCGTTGAGTTGATCCAACATCAGGTGCTACATTGGTTGTAGATGATATCCCATTAATTCAATTACCACCTATACCTCCTACACCAGAAAGCAATTAGAATCCATAAATAAAAACCACCAATCCCAATAAGAGTTGGTGGTTTTTAAGTATTTGTTATTGAATATTTCTAGCATTGCCTAAAAACAAACATTTGGTGGAGATGATGGGAATTGAACCCATTTCCACAATTTACTTTCTAACAAAGTCTACAGTTTAGTTCTTACTTGAGCGATTCGTCGATTGCGCGTTATGGTGTAAGAACAACCTGCAATCAACTAAGCTAATGGAATTCATCATTATTATTAGCATCCAATGATATACCAGATTTAATTGCGTATTAGTATAATCTGGAAATTATTAATACATTGAGCACGAGTGCCTAGTGGCTACTTAAGCGAAAAGACGAGCTTGTGCAGCTAGTTGGTTAACAAGGAAAGCTTCTTCCATGTTAGCGTTAGCGGGTTTGTTTGTGTTAGCGTGTAGTTAACCTAGAGCTATAAAGGGCTTTCCCTACTGCATTTGAGAGTCCATAGATCATGTCGAATCCGTGGCATCCCCATATTCATTATATAAGGAGACTTCAAAATACTTACTTTTGCTGCAACGAAACTAGTTAGTCTTTTAGATTATTTAATTTAACAATTCTATCAAGTCTAGCATCAATTCCGTCCATTCTTTTGCTTAATCTAGTCTCAACATCATCAATTCTTTTGCCTAATCTTTCCTCAACGCCTAAAATCAGTTCTCTAAGAGATGGTTGTTTAACTTTTACACCAGTTCCTTTATCTTTCATGTTTACGGAATTAATTTTCATCACATTTATTATAAGACCGTTTAATTCCGGTCTTTCTTCACATCTAATAATTTGGCATCAAACTATTCTAATCATATACAAATATTATTTAAATAAATA